>JAVVEA010000019.1:0-66400 GCA_032250835.1 bacterium | reverse complement strand
GGCTTTTTGTGTTTTTAGGCTGATGACCCAATCTTGCAGGTAAACCTTGCAGTACCATCGGCGCTGACTTTCCCGGTTTTACCGACGAAAAACGTGCCGATAGGCGCGTTTTGACCCCCCGTCTGGGCGACGCGCTGCAAGGTTTCCAATCGCACCCCACAAAGCTGCGCTTTGCCGGGGGCCCCGCGCGTGGGAGAGAATCCCCACCCCAGTAAGCTGCGCTTACTGGGGGCCCCGAGGGTCGCCGCCGGATTTAAAACACAAAAAGCCTGACTAGGCGAATGCCTAGTCAGGCTTTTTGTGTTTTTAGGCTGATGACCCAATCTTGCAGGTAAACCTTGCAGTACCATCGGCGCTGACTTTCCCGGTGTAACCGACGAAAAACGTGCCGATAGGCGCGTTTTGATCCCCTGGGCGACGCGCTGCAAGGTTTCCTTGTGGGAGAGTACGCCCCACCCCAGCAAGCTGCGCTTGCCGGGGGCCCCGAGGGTCGCCGCCGGATTGATTGGGTCTCCCCGCCTAAGCCTATAGGCACAGCAGGGGCTCCTAATGAAACTCGTTGGGATTTACTTGTAGCACTGGTTTATAAGGCAGCGCCTCAAATAGTTAGGCTCATTTCTTTTGGGAAATTTAACCAATACTCACCGTCTAACATTTTCCCAGCTTTTTTCTTATTTGCGCCGCCCCACTGTTTGAAGAAAAAAGGTACATGAGCGTTTAGACACTGTTCTCTGATGTCAAGTACCCACTCCTCTTCCATCGGGCGAGAGTGTGGACCAGCTTCGCCTCCAACAATTACCCAGTGGATTTGATCTAGGTCAAGAGCTGGTATAGCTTGAAGGAGCGGTTCAATTGACAAGAACAGATGTTTGGCACCTGAATTACGCAAAAATTTGATCCGGGAGACAGACTTTTGGTTTTCGACTGTAACACCAGCCCAAAGATTATCTGGCCAGTCTTTCGTTCGGCCATATGTGGCAAGACGCTCTGCTCTCTTAGTTAAAATCTGAAAAATGTGATGTGGTGCTGATCTTATTATTTCAAACACGGAATCAATTTGGTCATCCGAAACTTGGTCGTGAAATAAATCACTCATACTGTTAACAAAAACAAGTCTAGGCCTCTTCCAATGGAGTGGAGTTGTTAAAGACTTGGGATGAAATTTCACACTATTAAAACCAGCTCTGTACTTTTCGACGCCCATAGCTTGCAGGCGACGAGACATTATTTCAGCATAACAATTTTGGCAACCGGCGCTTACTTTGTCGCACCCTGTTACTGGGTTCCAAGTTGTTTCAGTCCATTCAATTTTACTCATGATTCAGGATAATCCGAGTGTTATTTTTTATCGCTTTTGTCCCAAAGCCGACTCTTTGTTTAGGGATATCCCCGTTTTTTTTCATATCTTCAAACTTCGGTCTAGCATGTTTTGTCGGGAGTAACCCGCTCTTAAGAGTAAACTCGTAAACATCCCTATTGGTCTGTAGCTCTTTGGACAAGATCAATTCCTTAAGCTTCTTTTCAAACCTGTCTACCTTGGTCGGCTTTGAGAAGCTATCCAAAAGAGGAAGTTGATCTTGAAAATCTTCGTCACCGTCTATTGGGAAGTTGGCTTCACCCGTCGTTGTGTCAATATCCCAAGCTGCTTTTAGAAAAACCTCCAAACCTCTAAGGTGGCCACTGCCATGAATTAAACCATAGATATTGCTCGATTTTGGTTTTTTAAGAGAAAAAGGTGCCAAATAGTAAGGCCGATTTGTTGGTATCACGGACCTAAAATAGTTCAAAACGGCTCTATGCGTTTCATTGTGATCAAATCCTATGAATTCGCGACGCGAAATGTCATGATACTTAGAAAATTCCGGGCTATCGGCAAACCTTTTCGCAAAGGATGAAGAAATAAAGAAAAGTATATCGGTTCTGGCCAAACCAGAGAAATATTCAAGCACTGAAATGGATACATCCTTGATACCAAACTGATCCATAAAAACAAAATTTGCGGTGGAATCTCCCTCTAGAACGGGCTTAAGTCGCTCAAAGCAATCTTGGAACGGTTCGTTCGAAATAATTGTTTTAAAGAAATCATACTCCCTTTTAGACATTAGGCTTTCAAGAGCCTCAATTTTTCTCTTGTCTATGTCATTGAGGTAAAGAACAACCTGTATTCCTCCATTAACAAATCTCGGCTTGAAATATTCTAAAACCTTTATGAAGACTAAGGGGCTGCCGTCTTCGCCTGAACCGTCCTGACCGCTTCCTGCAAAAAAATCAAATACATTTATTTGGCTGATATACTCAGCTTGGCACCAATTACCAAGCCAGCCAACAAAGTCCTGCTTTAAAACTGCCAATTTGATCTTTGTTCCATCATCAAAATCGTTTGCATGAAAAGTAGAATTGGATGCCATAGGTTTCACATTTGATATAGAATTACTAAACTGGACAAAGTGACTGTCCTGCTGTTTGTTACTTTAGTAACTAACCATATGCAATGGTTCAATCTATTTTTCGAATAACCCTTGCCGCATGAATAGGATTTATTTTTTTCTTTGTACGAACTGGGTTGGGCGAGCGAAGTCAGATGTACAATTGCTATAGTACAACACTGAGGGACCCCCATGAAAAAGAAACTCACCATTTACTTAGACGAGCAAGTCTTTCAAGGCCTGCATGAAGTCATTGGGGTAGATCATATCAGTGGTTTCATTGAAAGGTTGGTGCGTCCGCATGTACTGAAGGGCGGCTTGGAAGCAGCTTACCGGGAGATGGCGGCGGACTTGGGTAGGGAGGCCGAAGCGCAAGCTTGGACTGAAGGCTTGCTGGGTGACATAAATAAATGAAAAGAGGAAGGGGGTTGCGGTACCAACTATACTCAGTGGCTTCGACCTTGATTCTTGGCCACCAAAAAAAATCAACAGTAAATTCCCCGCTGGAAGAGTAGCAAGTTGCACCCAAAAACCTCCCCCTTGTTAAATCATCCATTTGACGCCAAGATAGGGCTGGATTGATCATTTTTCAGACTAATCTAGACGCGCCATGCCCTTACGCCAAACCCTTCAAGACCTTTTAGACCCCGGCAGTACGCCTGCTTCGAAGGCGGTGGATTTGACCATCCAAGGCTTGGTGGTGCTTTCTATTCTGTCTTTTTCGGTGGAGACGCTGCCCAACTTGGAACCACGCTGGAAGTTGGTGCTGCATTATTTTGAAATTTTTTGCGTCGCCGTCTTTTCGGTGGAATACCTACTGCGGGTCTATGCCGCTCCAGACCGAAAACGCTTTATCTTCAGTTTTTACGGGGTCGTGGACCTCTTGGCCATTGTGCCCTTTTACTTGAGCGTCGGCGTGGACCTGCGTTCGGTACGGGGCTTTCGGTTGTTGCGGCTCTTTCGAGTCTTTAAACTCTTCCGCTACAACCGCGCTTTGCGGCTTTACCTTTTTGCCTTTAAGGAAATCAGGGCTGAGTTGGCCCTCTACTTAGGGGCGACCATGTTTTTGATCTATCTTTCGGCCATCGGTATTTACTATTTTGAAAATCCCTCGCAACCGGAAAAATTCCAGTCCGTCTTCCACTGCCTTTGGTGGGCGGTGGCAACGCTCTCGACGGTGGGGTACGGGGATATATACCCCATCACCTTAGGCGGGCGGTTGTTTACCTTCGTGGTGTTGATGTTGGGCTTGGGGGTAGTGGCGGTACCGGCGGGGTTGCTTTCGGCGGCGCTCTCGAAGGCCAGTTTGCTCAGTGAGCGGGAACTGACCAAAGAGCTAGCAGAAGACCCGGAGCTTTAAGGGCTGATCACCATAAAACCGAGGGCAAAAAAGAGCATGCCCGGAACCAGATAATAAAATTGAAAGCTTACCGGGCGGTCCTTCATGGTCGCGTACTGGTAGAGCTTGCGGATATCCAGGCCCATCAGTACCGCGCCGCTAAAGATCAGCAAGGCCCCCAAACCGGGCACGCTGCGTAAGAGCCCCATAAAATTATCCATCGAATCCTTTTTTTAAAGCGATTGTTTGCCGCATCATAAACCGCCCGTTAGGCTTTGGCAATCCCGGCTCTGGCCCGAATCTTGTACCAACTAGCTAGCCGCCAGAGAATTACCCCCGGCCTCGACTTGGCAGTTTAGTTGATCGGGGGTACAGTAGAAGATAGCCTATGCTTCGGAGACCTTTGATGAAACGAGTTTTATTGACCTTCATACTCTGTGCCTTGGTGCCGGTCCTGCGCGCAGAGCCGAGGAGGCAAATCAATGTGGCCCTGGTGCAGAACGTCGAATCTTATTCCACCAGCCGCTTGAGCGAAAGCATCGGCAATGTCACCAAGGCCTTTGGCCCCAGGGTCGACTACATGGAAGAATACAAGCCTGATGTTTGGGTGGGCGCTAGCTATACCCGCTTGCAGGGGACCGGCAAAGACACGTTGGCCAACGCAGAATTTGCCGAGCTTGCGGTTGATTATTTCTGGGGTGATCGGATCAAAATGGCCGAAAAGGGACCCTTTTGGAATAAATTGTACCTGCGTGCCGGTGGTCGGGCGGGATTCCATCGTTGGTGGATCCATGGCAAAAACAACAGCCAGATGACCGAGCTGCGCGATGCTCCTTTTTATTATAGTTTTGGCTGGACCTTCGCCCCTCATGTTGCTTTGGGACTGGGGCGGGCCGGTTCACTAGAATACACCAACCGCTATCACTTCTCCGGCGCGGCGGATATGGCACCGATTCAGTCGAACTATTTGAGTTATGTCTACACAATGGAATTTTAAGCATTTTGGTTTGCTCGCCGCTTTGCCCTTGCTTTGGGGGTTTAGCTGGCCCTTTGGGGGACCGCCTGCGGCTAAGGACCTCAAGCTGCGTTTAGATGAAGAGGGGCGCGTCGAAATCAACCTTTCGACCCGAGAAGGCGAACCGGCCCAATTCGAGATCGTCACCAAACCTACCCAAGGCCGCTTAGAGGGCCAACCGCCCCAATTGACCTATATCCCCCAGGCCAACTTTTTTGGTCAGGATCAGTTTACCTACCGAACCGTCGAGGGTGAAAAAAGGGGCGAACCGGCCCAAGTGACCCTTTTTGTAAGCGGAGTCAACGACCTGCCGGTAGCTCAAGAGCAGCTGGTTTCGGTGGACCGCAACCAGCCGACTTTAGTCAGTCTCTTTGCCGAAGATGTGGAACGCGATGCGTTGGTCTTTTATGTAGTCCGCGGAACCAACCATGGCCGCTTGAGCGGAACCCCGCCTTTCTTGGAGTACCATCCGGCCCCGGATTTTGTGGGCGAAGATAGCTTGGTTTTTGTGGCCGAAGACCCGGGCGGCAAGGGAACCGAGGCAAAAGTCACCCTTTTGGTGCGTCCGCCCAACCAACTGCCGCAAGCCCGCTCGACCTTGATTGAAGTACCGAAAGACCAAAAGCGGGTCTTCGAACTTCCGGCCAGCGACCCCGAGGGGCAACCGCTTAAAGCCGAAATTTTAGAAGCACCCCAGTTTGGTACGCTGACGCCTCAGGCTGATGGGCTTTGGGCATACCAACCCAAGGCGGGTTATGAAGGTAAAGACCGGTTCCGCTACCGCGTCTTTGATGGCCGCGATGCCTCCTTAGAGGCGATGATCAGCTTTGAGGTGCTGGGCAATCCGCAAAAGTTGCGGCTGATGGGGCAGTTAGGCCGGTTGATTGATCAGGGCGGGGTGATGGTGGGTAACTCCCGGCATCCAGACTTGGTTTTTGGCACCGGTTCTTACACGCCCGCTTCGGTGATCAAATTGGCCACCGCTGCGGCGGCTTTAGAAATCTTGGGGCCTGAGCACCGGTTTAAAACTGAAGTTTACTTGGACGGTAACCGGAATCTAGTGGTCAAAGGATACGGCGACCCCGGTTGGGAAACGGCCGACTGGTATGCCTTAGCCCGGCATCTTAAAGAACGGGGGGTATTTAATCGGCCGATCCGCCAGCTCTGGATGGATCTTGAAGCCTACGAAATCCGGCCCGACTTTGATGGTAGGGCCCGTGGGATTGAGCCCTTTTACGCGCCCATTGGCCCCTTGGTGACCAACGAAAATTTGGCGACCGTCAGGATTTCGCATGGCGGCGGCGTCGCTTCTACGGATGCCAAGACCCCTTTGACCGATTCGGTACGCCGAAAGACCCAAGGCCTGCCGCGTGGAATCCAGCAGTTCAATCTGGCTCAAACCCCCAAGGAAGGGGCTAGGTATTCGCTGGAGTTAGCGGCCGAAATTTTGGCCCAAGCCGGTATGGCCACCGAGAAGCCCGCTAGATTTGGCTCCGTCCCGGCGGGTGCCCAACCTTACCTGGTATACAAGGGAACCAAGACGGTGAGCCAACTGGTAGAGCGGATGTTGCACCGCTCATCAAACTACATTGCCAATCAGTTGGTGATGGCGTTGTCGCTTCACGTCTACGGAACCCCGGCTAAGCTGGACCGGGGGGTCTATTTGCTGGAAGACTTTCTGGAACGTAAGGTGGGCTTGGAGGCTGAATCCTTTGCGCTTTCCGAGGGTAGCGGGTTGAGCCGGAGCAACCGGGTCAGCCTGAGCGCGATGCTCAAACTGGTTAACTACTTCGAACGTTACGCCCACCTACTCCCCACAGCAGCCCAGAGCCACCACCCCGAGTTGGCGGTGGGCGGTAGCCGGGTCCGGCTTAAGTCCGGCACGCTCAGCGGGGTGTCGAATTTGATCGGCTATATTGAGACCCCTTCGGGCGAGGTCAAGCCCTTCGTGATTTTCCTTAAAGACAAACGAGAACTGCGGGGTAAGCTGTTGGCCTTGCTGATGGACGCCTACGGCGGGGCCTAAGAAATAATCCATGGGGCTCGACAAGTACTGCTGCCGAACAGGGCAGTAGCGTAAGTTTTCTCCTCCCTTTTTTGCTACCACTGCGTTTTGCTCTCCCACACCCTCAAACACTGAGCGCTTATAGGCTCCTGGGTTGAGTCGGCTGAGCTGGGCTAGGCTTGAGTGTCGCTGTGCTGAATCGGCTGCGCCGATGGTTTTATGTGGGCAACGCTCGCAGTGTTGGCAAAGCTACGCCCGTCGCCTTCGCTTCGCTCGAAGCTCCTTGGCGGGTAAGGGCCTTTATGATTCCCCCGTTGGTGAGCCGCTTAGAGCCCGTAGCCAAACGAAGCGTTAAGAAAGCCAACTGTTCGAGCTTCGAGCAGCAGGGAGTCGGCTTCGCCGACGGCATAAATGAGCAACACTCGCCGGCTCGCGTCGCTACGCCCGCAGCCCTCACTTCGTTCGGTGCTGCTTGGCGGGGCGAGTTTTGGCTTTTAGCGTAGTTTGGCGTAGGGGGTCTTAGCGGCGAGCCACCTGGGGGCTGGTTTTTTTGCTACTTTTTTTGCCAGCCAAAAAAAGTAGTCCCATCACTATTAACCCAACTGGGCTTTGCGCTCCCCGGAACCTGAAACTAAGACCACCCTTGCTTGGCTTTGGTTCGCCTAAAAGTCTCTTGCTGTATCGGCTGCGCCGATGGTTTTATGTGGGCAATTTCCGCAGCCCTTAAACCAAAATCAGCGTAATCACCCCTTCGGCCAGCAATTCTCCGCCGGGCAAGCGTCTCAATCGCCCCCGGTAGCTATGCGCTCCCGCCCCTTCTCCTTGGGGCGACACCTCGACGGACAATAATTCCCCTAATTTAAACCCGGCCACCTCAAGTGACAACTTGCGGCAAGCCACCAGCCGACCGGGCCTGGGTGTTTCTCCTGACTGGCGGGCGAGCCACCCGGCGTGGGCCGCCGCCGTTTGGGCGAAGTATTCTAACGCCACATGGGCAGGCACTTGGCCTAGCCGGATAAAGGGGCTTTGGGCGGTGATCTTCACCTGTGCTTGGCAAAAGTCCGGCGTGATCTCTAAAGGTTCCTGGATCAGCAGCATGGGGGGGCGGTGCGGCAACAGTTCGCTTAGAATCATCACCCCTCCTTGCCGAAGATCAAGCTACAATTGCTCCCTCCGAAGGCGAAGCTGTTGGACATCAGGTACCTTAGGCCCAAGGTGGATTGGCCGGGTTGCACCCAGTTAAGGACCGGCAGCGCCGGGTCGGGGCCTTCGACGAAGTTCTGCGGCGGCAAACTGGGGGATTCTTGGGACAACAGGAGGCAACAAAAAGCGGCCTCTACCGCTCCAGCGGCACCCAGGAGATGCCCGGTCAAGGCTTTAGTGCTGCTGCAAGGCGGGCCCGGCGCACCGAAAACCTCGGCGACGGCGCGCGATTCCATCTGGTCGTTTAGCAGCGTAGCGGTGCCGTGTAGGTTGAGGTAGCCGATCTGGCCCGGTTCTAGGCCTGCTTGCCCCAGAGCGGCCCGCATGGCGTCGGCGGCACCGTGCCCTTGGGGTTGGGGGGCAGACATGTGGTGGGCGTCGCTCGATTCGCCGCAGGCCAAGAGCCGCAAGGGGCTGGGTGATTTGCTAAGCCAAAATAAAGCGGCTCCCTCGCCAATGTTTAGGCCCTTGCGCTGGGCTTCAAAAGGACGGCTGGGCTCAGCGCTAAGGGCCTCAAGAGAGGCAAAACCGTTGAGCGTTAGGGCGCAGAGGCTGTCGGCTCCGCCGACTAAGGCGGCGTCGGCCAAACCTGCTTGGATCAAGCCCATAGCCGAACCGAAGGCCTTGGCCGAAGAGGAACAGGCGGTGCTGAGCCCGTAAACCGGCCCGGATACGCCGGTCAATGTTTGTAAAAAAGCTGCACCGTTGCCGATCTCCTGGCGGCGGTAGTCAAAATCTTCGGGCAGGCTGCCTTGAGCCGCCAGATGCGCTAAGGCTTGTTCGGTTTGGGCCACGCCCGAGGTGCTGGTGCCGAGGACGATGGCCACGCGGTCGGGGCCGACAGCTTGGATCGCGCTACGGTAAGCGGCCTCTTGTTGCCGGAAGGCATGGTAAAGCAGTTGGTTGTTCCGGCTCAAAAAGCGGGACCATGGGGGCGGCAAGGGGGGCAAGTTAGCGACCACCGCCCCGACCGGTACCGGTCCCCGCTGTGGCAAGGACTCACTGGGCTGTAGGGCACCCCGCCAACCGGTGGCCAAGCGGCTTAAAATAGCCGACGGCAGGTCTCCGAGCGGCGTGGTTAACGCTAGGTGGTGGATGTAAATCGGGTCCGGCATGATTCCCCCTGAGGTATGGTTCATAGCCTATCGAGGCCCGGCGCGCTTGTAAAGCCGCTTGAAGGCAAGGGGCTGTCCATGTTAGGTCTGGGGCGAACCTTAGGAGCAACATGAATCGAACTTTCGTTATTTGTTTGGTTGGGGTCTTGGCTTGGACCCCTTGGGGAATCGGGTCCATAGCCCTGGGGCAAGAGGCCGCTGAAGCCGAAGCAGCTACCCCAGCGCCGATCATTGAGCCTGAACATCTACCCAACCCGGCGTCCGTTGCCCGTGGGGACCAGATGATGGTGGTCGGCAGTGATCCGATCGGCGTAGAAGAGGCCTATAAAGTCTTGGAGTCGGGCGGCAACGCCGTGGATGCGGCGGTGGTGATGGGCTTTGTGATGGCCGTAACCTACCCCAGAGCCGGTAATCTAGGCGGCGGTGGCTTTATGTTGATTTCCGAAAACAGCCACCGGACCTATGCGCTGGACTACCGCGAACGGGCTCCAATAGACGCCACCACCGACCTGTTGCTAGACGACAACGGCGAGCCGGACCGCAACAAGGCGCTGTTCAGTCACCTTAGCAGCGGCGTGCCCGGTACTCCGGCGGGCCTGTTGTTGGCCTTGTCCAAGTACGGCACCCTGACCCGCCAGCAGGCCCTAGCGCCAGCGATCCGCTTAGCCGAAGAAGGCTTTGAGGTGGACCAGCAATTCCACGATTCTTTGATCAAAGGGGCTATCCACCTAAAACGTTGGCCAGAGACGGCACGTATTTTCTTTAAGGAAGACGGCGAGGTCTATGAGGTGGGCGAAGTCTTCAAACAGCCCGACCTGGCCGCCACCCTCAAGCGCATCTCCTTGCAGGGGCGGGCCGGTTTTTATCAAGGTCCTACGGCAGAGGCTATCGCCAAACAGATGAAGGAAAACGGAGGTTTGATCAACCTGCTAGACCTAAATGCTTACCAGCCCGCCCTACGCAAGCCGGTGCGGGGGAGCTACCGGGGTTATGAGGTCTTGAGCATGCCGCCGCCTTCTTCGGGAGGGGTGCATGTGATCCAGATTTTGAATACCTTAGAGGAATACCCGATCCAGAAATGGGGTGCCAACCAGACCGAAACGACCCACGTGATGGCCGAGGCCATGAAGATCGCCTACGCCGACCGGGCTTGGTATATGGGTGATGCAGACTTTGAACGGGTGCCGGTACAGCGCCTAACAGACGAGCGGCTGGGCCGGGTCTTGAAAGCTAAGATCAGCCTAAAGAAAGCCAAGCCCTCCAGCGAAATCGCCCCCACTAGGTTTAGAGGTTATGAGTACCCCAGCACCACCCATTTTTCGATTATCGACAAGGAGGGCCGGGCGGTTTCTAACACCTACACACTGAATTTTAGTTTCGGTTCCGGGATCGTGGTCGCCGGTACCGGGGTGTTGATGAACAACCAAATGGACGACTTCACCAGCAAGCCGGGCGAGCCAAATGCCTACGGCCTGATCGGTTCCAAAGCCAACGCCATCGAGCCCAAAAAACGCATGCTTTCGAGCATGTCGCCGACGATCTTGAGGGACGGACGCAGTAAGAAGGTGGTGCTGGTTACCGGCAGCCCCGGCGGTAGCCGGATCATCACCACGGTGGTGCAGGTGATTGAAAATTTTGTGGACCATGGCATGAGCCTAGAAGACGCCGTTAGCGCCCCGCGCATGCACCACCAGTGGATGCCGGACCAGATTGAATTGGAGCCAGGTTATAACCCAGAGGTGGTGGCACCGCTACAAGAGAAAGGGCATACCCTCCAGCCGAGCCGCTATTGGGGGGCCGCCAACAGTATCGCCGTGGACGCGAAGTCTGGGGTGATCACCGGCGTGGCCGACCCGCGTAGGCGTGGGCTGGCTAAGGGGAAATAGGAGAACGGAAGGTTGGGCACCCATTCATTGGGGCCCTGGCCCAAGACCTCTTACAAGAAAGCCCTCCACGAGCGTCCCGCCTTTGCCGAAACGGAGGGATAGGGCGCAATACAGCCAGGCCATGCCTCGTGGGAAAGGGCTACCTCGACGAATTTATACCTTAAAGCGGTCCATCATCACCGTCAGGCCCTCGGTATGTTGGTTGATCCCCTTGCGTAGGCCTAGGAGGTTGTCGGAGCATTCGGTTAGCTTGCTGCAAAGCTCGCTGATCTGGTCTGAAATCCCCAAAAGATCGGTGACCCCTTCGGCGGTGCTCTGCAAGGCTCCTACTTGGTTGGTGCTTTTCGAAGCGATTCCTTGCAGGGCCCTGGCGACCTCCTCTGCATTTAACTCAATGGCCCGGAAAATCTCCATCATCCCTTGCACTGCCTCTTGACCGCTGGTCAAACGGCTGCCGCTCTCTTCGATTAAGGTGGCAATCTTTTGGGTCGATTGGTTTGATTGGTCGGCTAGACTGCGGACCTCTTCGGCAACCACGGCGAAGCCCTTACCAAATTCCCCGGCCTTGGCTGCTTCGATGGCGGCATTGAGGCTAAGCAGGTTGGTGCGTCCGGCGATGGCCTGCATTTCTGACATGATTGAGAAGATCGCTTTGGAACTAGAGTTGATCTTGCCGAAGATGTCGGTCACTTCTTCGACCGAGGTCAGGCCCTTGACGGTGCCCTCTTTGTTGGTTTCGGCGAATCGGACCGTTTCTTCGACCGTCTTTTGGGTGCTTTGGACCGAAAGGTTGAGTTCCCCTGCGTTTTCGGCCAGGGTCTGCAAGATATCCTCTTCGGTTAACACCGCTTTGGTTATCTCTTGGATTGCATCGGAGGTGATCACCGATTGCTCGCCCATGCTCAACAACTGGCGGGCAATTTCATGGGTAGAGGTCTGGGATTCTTTGATCATCACCCCCAAGTTGCCCACAAACTGGTTAAACGCCTCGGCCAGTTCGCCTAACTCGTCGTCGGTCATCACCGGAAGACGCTGGGTTAGGTCCCCGCCGCCCTGGGCCATGTCTTGCAACATGGCCAACAATCCCTGTACCGGTCCTAGGATGGCCTTTTGGATCGCCGTAGAAATCACGGCACCGGCCACCAGGGTCAGCAGCAGGACCCCGATCCCGACGTTGCGTAAGGCCTCAAAGAGCGTCGAATCGCTCGCTTCGCGGGAGATGGTCAGGTCCATCACGCCCAGTACGTTGCCCTCTTCTGCGTTGGCGTGGCAGCCGAGACAAGCTTCAACGGCCTTAAAGGGCTTGAGGATGCGGACCAAATGTTCCCCCTCGTGGGTCTCGATCAGCTTAGGCTCTTTAGTGGCGAAGACCTCTAAAACCTCGGGGTCTGTGGTCAATTGCTCGGTGCGGCCCGAATAGTCGATCACTAGTTGGGAGCGGGCGACACTTAGGTCTTTAACCCCCTCAATGCTGCGCGCCTTGTCCACCGCTTCGGTGATCACTTCGGCGCTGCCGAAGTTCATGCTGGTTAGGAGGGTCTGGAAGGCGGATTCGGAGAACATGCGTAGCGTTTCTTTGGACTGCTGGGTGGCTATCCGGTTGCCGGTCAAGTAGATGGTAGACATCCCGGCGATGCCGTAGGCTGTCAGGCCAACGGCTACGCCAATCACCGCCTTGGTTTTTAAATTAAAACGCATTAGTAATCTCTCCTTCGGAGCCTGCGGGGTGCTATTGTCCAAGTAGCTTGGATGGGCTATGCTGAGGATTCACTACCACCGGGTTTTGGGGGTAGGGCAACATACTTAAGTATCGTCATGGCAGACTACCAGAAGGACTTGGAGTTAGGCAAGATTTTATCCCCCCTACAACGGGTGCTGGTCTGCTATTCCGGCGGAGTGGACTCTAGTTTTTTGTTAAAGCGGGCCCTTGAAGAGTTGGGCGAGGGGGCTCAAGCGACCATCGTCAAAGCCGAATCTTTTCCCCAAGCCGAGTTTGAGGCGGCCATGGAGCGGGCCGAGGCTCTGGGGGTCAAGCCTTGGGTGATCGAGGTGCGGGAATTGGAACGCGAAGCCTTGGCCCGCAACGAGGCTGACCGCTGTTACCACTGCAAGAGCCTGTCTTTTGGAGAAATCGCCGTTAAGGCACAAGAACTGGGGATCACCTGGGTTTTAGACGGTACCAATGCCGACGACTTGGGCGATTACCGTCCGGGCTTAAAGGCACGGGAGGAACAGGGGGTCCGTAGCCCCTTAGCCGAGGTAGGTCTGGGAAAAAACGAAATCCGGAATCTTTCGAAACAGAGGGGTTTAAGTACCTGGGACCTGCCCAGCTCGCCTTGTCTGAATTCGAGGGTGCCCTACGGCGACCCCATTACCTTAGAAAAATTACGCCAAATCGGCGAAGCCGAGGCATTCTTAAGGAGCCTGGGCTTTAAGGAACTACGGGTGCGTCATCATGGCGCGGTGGCGCGCGTCGAGGTGCCGGTGGCTGATTTTACGGCGCTGATCGAACAGCGCGGGGCGGTCGAAAGTCACTTAAAATCCCTGGGGTTCTCCTGGGTGGCCTTGGATTTGGGCGGATTCCGCTCGGGCAGTTTAAACGAGGCCTTACATGGAAGTTGAAGCAATATTAGAAGAGTTTCGCGCCGGAAGGTTAGAGCTAGGCCAGGCTATTGCCCGGCTCAAGGGCATTGAGGAATTGGGTTTTGCCCGCCTGGATTTAAGCCGCGAGAAACGCACCGGCTTCGGTGAGGTGGTCTATGGGGCTTCAAAAAGCCTGACCCAGCTTGAAGGCATCATCGGCAGCTTCAAGCGCCGCTCCGAAAGGCTCTTAGTCACCCGGCTAGGGGAAGATAAGGCCAAGAAGCTGTGCGCAATCTATAGCGAGCTAGAATACCGCCCAGCCTCTCGCTTGCTGGTCGGTCCTTGGGGGCCCGAGCCCCGGCGTTTGGGCCGCTTAGCGGTGCTGACCGCAGGCACAGCCGACATCCAGGTGGCCGAAGAAGCCGCCGCCGTGGCCGAATACTTGGGTGCCGAAGTCCACCGTTATTTTGATATGGGCGTCGCCGGGCCGCATCGCCTTTTTTCCAAGCTCGAAGAAATCCAACAGGCCCAGGTGGTGATCGTCGTTGCGGGTATGGATGGGGCTTTGCCCAGCCTAGTGGGGGGGCTACTGCGTCGTCCTCTGGTGGCGGTGCCCACCTCGGTGGGCTACGGCGCGGGATTTGACGGCTTGGCCCCGCTTTTGACTATGCTCAACTCTTGCGCCGCCGGGGTTAGCGTGGTCAACATCGACAACGGTTTTGGGGCGGCTTTTTCGGCGGCCAAAATATTGCTTTTGGCGCGGGATTTGATCGACGAAAGGGCATCGAATCAGCCATAGTGGGCAGAAATCCCCTGATTTGTGTCCCTTTGGACCGGTCAGAAAACCTTACTGAACGACTTTCTGGCATGTTGTTGAAAAGGCCGTTACCTTTATTGGTTGCCCTGTTGGCATTGCTGCTGTTCTTTGACGCGGCTATGGCTCAGCAGGGACCGACCAATTTTCGCCAAATCAGCTTAGAGACAGCCATCGAATTGATTGCCTCCGAAACGGGCAAGCGATTCGTTTTTGATGCCGAAAAGATCAAAAATAAAAAAGTCACTATCCTGGCCGAAACCAGCCCGACGGGACAAGAGTTGTACCGGTTGCTGGACGCGATCTTAGAGGCCAATGATCTTTCGGCCATCGAAGAGAGCGGCGCGGTAAAGATCGTTCCTTCGTCCAATATCAAACAGGATTCGGGCCGGGTGGTGTTAGAACCCAAGGACCCCAGCCAACATTACGTCACCCGCGTCATTCAGGTCCGCTACGTGGAGGCCAAGGCTCTGCGCAACAGCCTAAGCCCGATCTTAAGCCGCCACGCCGTTTTGGTGGTAGAGGACTCTTCGAATACCATGGTGATCAAAGACCACCGTGATTCGGCGGAGCGCTTCGCTAAGATTGTCGAAGCCTTAGACCAGCCGGACAATCAGTTTAAAGAAAGCCAGTTGGCGGTGATCGAGCTGAAAAACGCTTCGGCCAAAGACGCCGAGTCGATGCTCAACCGGGTCTTTGAGCAGCACAACAACCGGGGCAAGCGTCTTAAAGTGGTCGGTGACCAACGGACCAACAGCTTGGTCTTGATCGGCTTCCCCGACGGCATCGAATTGGCCCGGTCTCTGCTCAAGAAACTGGACCAGGAAAACAAGGCCCAAGGCGGAAACATGCGGGTTTACCCGCTGAAAAATGCCAACGCCACCCAGGTATCTAAAGTCTTAGAGCGCTTCCGCCCGGGCAATCAGCCCAACCAACTGCAAGTCATTGCCGACGTGCCCAGTAACTCGGTGGTGGTTTTTAGCGATTCCGGCGACTTTACGGCCATCGAAAACGTGATCGAGCAGCTTGACGTGGTGCGGGCCCAGGTTTTTATCCAGGCCTTGATCATGGAAATCAAATTGGACAAAAGTTTGGACCTCGGGGTCGAGTGGCAGGCGGGCCAAGCGACCACCGTGGCGGGCCAAGATGCCTTTGTTACCGCCGGTGGCGTGGGCAGCACGGGCGGGGCGCGTAGTTTTCCGGCGACCACCACCGGCGGCGCGGCGATTGGTGTGTTGGGCGGGCCCATCACCTTCGGCGACCAGACCTTTTCGAGCTTTAACGCCTTCATCAAGGCGACCCAACAGGATACGGAAATAGACATCCTCTCGAACCCGCAGATCTTGACGCTCAACAACGAAGAAGCGGAGATCAAGGTGGGCGAGATCGTCCCCACGCTGGGTAGCACAAAGGTAGACCCTCAGGGCAACCAGACCACCCTGATTGAGTATAAAGAAGTGGGTGTGGGGCTCAAGATTTCGCCCCAGATCAACGCCGACAACACCATCGAATTAAAGATCGACCAGAACAGCAGCAACCTAGTCCAGGGCCAGACCAACAACCTGAACCAACAAGGTGCGATCACCATGTTGAACCGCGCCTTGAAGACCAAGGTGGTGGTCGACGATGGCCAGACCATTGTTTTGGGAGGTTTGATCAGCGACGAAATCAGCGACGTGGAGGTCAAAACCCCTTGCTTGGGTGACATCCCGATTTTGGGTTGGTTTTTTAAGACCCGAAAATCAACGGTCCGCAAAACCAATCTCTTGGTGTTCTTGACCCCTAAGGTTGTGCGCAGCCCCGAAGAATTGGCCCAGGTCAGCCGCAGCGCCAAGCTCAAGTTGAAGTCCGCGCGCCAAGGCCGCTTCCGGGTGGACGTTACCAAAGAATACAAGATTCCCGTAGTGCCCGGCGGCCAAGATCCCGGCATGACCCCCGACGGGCGGACCCCTTCGAGCTTGCGGCGTGACTAAGCTGCGCCAAGCGATGGTTTTTTGTGCCGGTCTAGGCACTCGCTTGCGCCCGCTCAGCTTAAAGACCCCCAAGCCCTTGGTGGAGATTGGCGGTCAGCCCATGTTGGCCTGGATTGCCCAGTCGTTGCAACAGGCAGGTGTGGAGCGGTTGGTCTTAAATACCCATTGGCTGCCGGAACAGGTCGAAACCTATGCCCAGACCCACTTGGCCCCCCACTTTGAACTTTTCATCAGCCGGGAACCCCATATTTTGGGTACCGGCGGCGGGCTGTACCAAGCCCGGCAATGGCTGGACCAGGATTTTTTTCTGGTCAATGCGGACATCCTGACGGACTTGGACTTTGCCCGCTTCGGGGCCCAGCATTTGGCCCATGAAACCGAAGTCAGTCTAGCGGTCAACCAGCGCCCGGCGGCGTCCAGTTTACTTGTCGACGAAGAAGCCCAGGTGGTGGGATTGCGGCGGGCCAGCGGGGACCTAGTCACCGGGGACCCGGTCGGGCAAATTGGGGCCTACAACTTTACGGGCATCCACGCGCTCAGCCCGTATTTCCTGAGCCGCCTAAAGGAGCCAGTCGCCTCAAATCTGATCGAAGAATACCTCAAGCACTTAGCCGAGGGGTTGGAAGTGCGTGCGGCGGATATTAGCGCCCAATATTGGTCCGATGTGGGGACGCCCGAAGAATTGGACTTAGCTCGGCAGGAATGGGGCGGCTTGCCGATGCAACTGAAGTTACGTTGACTTCAATCCTGAGGGGGATTTGTGATGGGGGCATTTAAAGCCTATTGGTTACCTTGGATGGCGGCCTTTTTATTGGGGACCAGTGGGGGGGGCGGCAACGGGCTACGCGGGCGTTGAACTGCCGGTGCATGAGGTGTCCGTTCCGGGCCTTAAACTGACCAACTTTTCAGTAGCCATTGCCGCCGATCCGAGCTTAAAGGCCGGCATCGAGCAAGTGAGCCGCAGCGCACTAGCCTTCGAACTCAAAACCTCCCGTTTCTATTTGCCCCTGGGCCAATCCAACTATTGGTTTGCCTTCAAGCTACGCAACGGATCCGCTGAGGCGGTCTCGAGAGTGATTCGGATGGACGAGGTGTTTATGGATCAAGTGGACCTGTATCGCTTGGTCAACGGGCAGTGGCAGCGCGAACCCAACGGGATTCAAGTGCCGATGGATCAACGCTCGATCCCCAACCGCCTCCCCAGCTTCTTGGTGACCCTGCAACCGGGTGAGACGCAAAGCTATTACCTGTTTACCTACCCCAAATGGGAATTACTAACTGCCGGGGTTGAGGTGCTCGACCTAAAACAGGCGGTAGAAACCGAGATTTGGCAAACCGCCGCCTACTTCGTCTATTTTGGCGTGGCTGGCGGAGTCTTGATATACAACTTATTTTTGCTGATCACGTTAAGGGACCGCCTCTACCTATTTTATGTCCTCTATGTGGCCAATTTTCTTATTTTTGCGCTCAGTTACAGCGGGTTTAATCTCTACTTTATGTCCGATCCCCAGGCCCATTATCACTTGGCGGTCCACATTTCGCTCTCCGTTACCTTTTTGGCGCTCTTTATCAGTCAGTTGTTGGATGCCAAAGTGACGATTCCCCGTCTCAGTTGGGTTTTGAAGGGGATTTCCATCCTATTTGTCGCCTTGGCCCTACTGATCTATCTGGATTTGGCCTACTACAAGCTGATTGTTCTTAGTGGTATGCCGATCACCTTGATCTTTTTGCTGATTAGTTTTTACGGGGTTTATAAAAAGATTCCGTTAGCCAGCTATCTCCTGGCCGCTATGGGCTGGTACATAGCCGGTTTGTTTTTGATCGCCGGGGTGAACTTGGGAGCGGTACCCTATAATTTTTTCACCCGCTATGCCTATTTGCTGGGGTCCATGATTGAGTTGCTGGTCTTCTCGCTGGCGCTGGCTTACCGGGTGCGGCTGTTGCAACAAGAGAAAGACAGCGCCCACAGGCAATTGATCAACAACGAAAAGGGGGCTAAAGAGCGGTTGGAGCGGCAGGTCTATGAACGCACGGCCCAGTTGGCCCAAGCGAATGACACCAAGGACCGTTTCTTTTCGATCATCTCCCACGACTTGCGGGGGCCGATGGGGAGTCTCTCCGTGTTCTTTAATGAAATGGTGACGCAGCCCGAAGACATTGACAAACAGATGTTTCAATCGATCCGCAATACCACTAAAAACACCCACCAACTCCTAGAAAACCTATTGGTTTGGGCCCGTGGCCAGCGCGGCGAAATCGAATTCCACCCGCAAAGCATAGCCCTTGAGCCGATTTTAAAAGCCAACTTGGGGCTGTTTGACGGCATTGCTCAACAAAAGGGCATCCAATTGGGCATAGACTGTGACCCCAAGTTGTACATTCGGGCCGATTTAGAGATGGTGACCACCATTGTGCGCAATCTGCTCAACAATGCGCTTAAGTTCACCCCCGCAGGAGGAAGCGTTCAATTGCTTGGGCGTCTGGAAGGAAGTTGGGTACAAATTGAATTAGTGGACAGCGGCAAGGGGGTCGATGCCCAGATGCAAAAGGACTTATTCCGCCTAGACCGCAAGGTGCGCAGTAGTTTAGGTACCAACAGTGAGGTGGGCTCGGGGCTCGGGCTGATCCTCTGCGCGGACTTTGTAAAACGCCACGGTGGTGAAATCGGGGTGGAAAGTGTGCCGGGCCAAGGGAGCCGCTTTTGGTTTACCCTGCCTCAGGGCAGCGCCGGCGAAGCCCTAGTGGCGGACTCCGAGGCGATCATGCGCGCCCAACTGGCTCGGATGAGGGTCTTGATCGTCGACGACAACGACCTGCACCGTGGGACCAGTGCCGCGGTTTTTAAGGAATTGGGCGTTGATTTTGAGGTGGCTGTTAGCGGGCTCGACGCCTTAGAACAGTATAAAAAACAGCCTTTTGATCTGGTGCTGATGGACATCGACATGCCGGGCATGAATGGAGTGGAAACCACCGAAGCGATCCGTCAGTTAGCCCCCGAGGCCCTGGTGGTTGCTCTTTCCTCATATTCCAAGTTAGAGTTGGACCGCTTGGCCCAAGACTCCCCCTTCGACGGCTACCTCAACAAGCCCTTGGAAAAAGGCAAATTGCTTTCCAGCATCTACGCCGCCCACATCGCCAATCCCTTGATGTAGACCAAAAAAAAGGCGGCCCCCGCGTTGGGAGCCGCCTTTTGTCTGATTTGCTCAAAGGCAACCCAAGACTTAAGCTTCGTCGTAGCTGATCAGCGTGATGAAGGGGTAGTCCTTGATCTTCTGGCGGCCATTTAAGCCCGTCAGTTCGATGATGCAGGCCGTAGCCTCAACCTTGCCGCCCAGCTTTTCTACTAACTTGGCACTGGCTTCTAAGGTGCCGCCGGTGGCCAACAGGTCGTCTATCAACAAGACCCGCTCGCCCTTTTCAATAGCGCCTAAGTGGATTTCCAATTCGTCGGTGCCGTACTCTAATTCATAAGACTGGCTGACCGTCTCGCCGGGCAACTTGCCCTTTTTGCGGACCATCACGAAGCCGGTCTTCAAGCGGTCGGCTAAGGCCGCACCCAAGACAAAACCCCGCGATTCAATCCCGGCGATCTTGTCGAATTCCATGTAGCGCATGATCGACTCAAAGCCGTCCAAACACATCTGGAAGCCCCAGCGGTTGTTAAAGAGAGTCGAGACGTCCTTAAACTGGATGCCGGGCTTAGGGAAATCGGGAATGTTGCGGATATAACTTTTCAGTTCTTCCATGGTGGCTAAGACTTAAAGGGGTTTTGAGGAATCGGGCGCATCGCCCTGGGATTCGGCGGCTTTCGGGGCTGCCTGCGGTTTGGTGCTTTGCACCTCGGTCGGTAATGCTTCGGTTTCAGTGGCTTCGGCCTTTTGGCTTGCGCCACCTTGGGCTAGTTCCTTGCCTTTTTCGCCTTCAAAGCGTTGGCTGTGCTCTAAGACCTTGGCGGCTGTTTCCAGCGCATCGGCCAAATCTTTGTGGGGGCGAAAGCCTTTTTTGACGTCCGAAGTCAGGCGGGCCAAATCGGAAGCCTCGGGCCCGGCAACGTCGTCAAACTCGCGGCGCACATGGGTCTTAAACTCGTTGGTGGCGCGGCGGAACTCGGTCAGTGCCCGGCCCAAGGCTCGAGCAAACTGGGGCAACTTTGAAGGCCCCAAGACCAACAGCGCAATCGCCCCAATCAGCATCAATTCGGTCATGCCGATGTTAAACATTTACCGCTCCTTTGGCAGCAAGCCTTCAAGCTGGTTGATAAATTCGTCGGCTGACCAATGGCGCGGCCCGATGGCCTTGCCGATGATCTCCCCTTCAGGGGAAATCAAAAAAGTACTGGGCAGTAGGTTTACTTCATATTTTGCGCTGATCGCCCCATCGGCGTCCATAGCAAAGGGGAAGCTGTAGGGGAATTTTTTGTGGTACAACGATACCTTTTCTGCGCCCTCGCCCGAAGAGACCGCCAAGATCACAAAGGGTTTACCCTTCATCAGGCTGCTCAACTCTTCAATATCGGGCATTTCCTTTTTGCAGGGCAGACACCAAGTGGCCCAAAAATTGAGGAACACTAGTTTTCCTTGGTGGTCGCTAAGCCGACCTGTTTGCCCTTCTAGTAAGACATAGTCAAAATCAGGGGCCCTTTGCCCCACTTGGTCAGGGGCCATGCCCGCCGTTTCGGCAAACTGGGCCCAGGACCCGGAGGTTTCGGCCGGTTTTTTTTCACATCCGGCCAACAGCAAAGCGGCCAAGATCAGGGTGACGAGGTGTTTCATTTGGCGCTAGGGACCGATTGCATCATCTTTTCGATCTCGCCAACCTGTTTGGAACCCATGGTTTTAGAGAGATCGATCAAGATGATGGTGTCTTCGTCCTGTTCAAACAACCCATAGATGCATTCTTTCGGCAGGCCTTGGATCACCACCGGCGGACGCGGCAGGATCTTGGATTTAGCCAAGGTCACCACATGGCGCACCTGATCGACCATATACCCGACGGTCACGGATTTGATCTGGCGTAAGATGATATTAAAATCTTCGGATTCAGAGGTCGTCCCAAAAAGCTTGCGTAGGTCCACCACAGGGATGATCGCGCCGCGCAGGCTCAAGACGCCTTCAACAAAACCGGGTGCCTTGGGGATGCGGCGGATCTCGGTCGGGGGGATCACTTCGCGGATTTCGGTGATGCCCATGGCGAATTCTAAATCACCAACGGCAAACCGCATCAAACGCAGTTGATCATGTGCTTCTTGTTTGTAATCGCTCATGGGGCTCCCTTTGAAGCTCGATCATAAAGGGGTTTTCAGTTGAAAACAACTCTTTTGGGGATTTGGCGTTTGCGTTGCTCGTTGAGACGCCGCACCAAATCTTGCTTTAATTGGTTCACCAAAGCGGGCCCCTGATAGATCATGCCGGTGTAAATTTGCACCATGCTGGCCCCTAGTTCTAGTTTGTCCCAAACATCTTGGCCTTCAAAGATACCGCCCACTCCGACCAGCGGGATTTTTCCGGCTGTCAGAACGGCGGCGCGGTCTAAGATTTGATTCGACAAGAGCCTAAGGGGGCGGCCCGAGAGTCCACCTGCCTGGGTCCGGTTTAGGTTGGTTAGGTTTTCTCGGCGCAGGGTGGTGTTGGTCAAGACCAACGCATCTAGCTTGAGTTGTAGGGCAATCTGACAGATTACCTCTAACTGTTCGCCCTCTAAGTCCGGGGCAACCTTGAGCCAGACCGGCTTGCGTTCCCCATGTTTGCCGGCCAGCTTTTCGCGCTGGGCCAAGATGGCCTTGAGCAGCGGCAATAGGCTGTCTTCGGATTGCAGGTCCCGCAAGCCCTGGGTATTGGGGGAGCTGATGTTGATGGTGAAATACTCCGCCCAGGGATAGGCCCGCTCCAGGCCGAAGCAATAGTCTTCGGCGGCTTGGGCATTAGGGGTGTCTTTGTTTTTGCCTAGGTTGATGCCTAAGGGGCGTTTGCGGCGCTCGTCGCGTATCTGCTTGGCCAGCCGGGTGCAGCAAGCTTCCACCCCGCCATTGTTAAAGCCCATCCGGTTGATGATCGCTTGGTCTTCAGCTAGGCGGAACAGCCGGGGTTGCGGGTTGCCCGGTTGGGGGCGCGGGGTCAAGGTGCCAATCTCAACGGCCCCGAAGCCCAAGGCTTCCAACAGCGGAACGATCAAGCCGTCTTTGTCGAACCCCGCCGCTAGGCCGATGGGGTTAGGAAACTCCAGTTCGCCAACCTTGCAAAAGAGACGTTCGTCTTCATAATCATAGATCAGCTCGACCAGCCGGGTCAGCCGCCTAGAGCCGCCGATCGCGCGGCCCAAAGCCATCATTTGGTCGTGCACCCATTCGGGCGAGAAGTTATACAGCAGCGGGCGGACAAGCGGGTATAAGGACATAGGATTATTTGGAAAAATAGACCTCAACAGGTTGCCCCGTTTCGGCTCGGATTTGGTCGCCAATGTGGCGCATATCGTCGTCGTCATAGGGCACCAAACCCTGCTCTTTGGTGGGCCGGGCCAGCGTATAGGCCTGGATTTTGGCGACCTTTAAACCCTGCTCCACCAGCCAATTCATCTGGCTAACCCAGGAATCCAGCCAGTTCTCGTCAAATTCCTCATCGGCGCTGGGGCGGAAGAAACAGGACTGGATCACTAGGGGATACTGGCGGCCCAAAGTCAGTAAGTGGTTGATCACCTTCTGTTGGTGCGCGGCCTTGCCATGCAGTCGCCAAAAGCTGGCTTGGTCCCAGGAGTCTAGCTTGGCCCAAACCTCGCCTCCTTCGGCGAAGAAACGGGGCCAAAGCGGATCTAGGTCTGCGCGGTCTAACTGAGTGGCGTTGGTGAACAAAACCAACCGGACCGGCAGGTCTAATTGGATGCGTAGGTCCAACAGGGCGCCCAGCAACTGGGGGAGTTCTTTGTACAAAGTCGGTTCACCGTCCCCGGCGATGGATATATCTTGCAGGGTCATCCCCTGCCAATTACCGTTTTTTTGGTAGCTCTGTAAAAAGCTGTGTACCTCAGCTAAAATGGACTCGACGCTGGGGTTGGGGTGTGCTTCGGTGCCTTCTCGCCGGACTTGACAATAAACGCAGTCAAAGCTGCATCGTTGGTCGGAGTTGACGTTTAGACCCAGGGATAGACCCCCGGCCCGGCGGCTCTTGACGGGGTAAACCCATTGGCCCAGTTCCGATTGGCGGGGGTGCTCGTTGACGTTGAGGGGCATATGCTTTAAGCCGGGTCCGGCTGGCGGACCTTGTGGCCCATGATCAAGTCGTTGGTCGAAGAATCATGGGGCAGATTCTGGGCCACCTCGCGGATCAATTCCAGCGCTTTATTGGTTAATTCCTTGTTGCCGTATACCGCCAGCTGTTTGACCAAAAGCTTGTATAAGACCGATTCGATCTTCATGCGGACTAAGGGGTCGATGTTGTTGGGTCCGCAGTTTTCCAAGATTTCGTTGAAGACCCGGCGGGCTTCCTGTTCGATTTTTCCGGTTTGCTGCATCAAGGTGACGATCACCTCGTTGAGCGCCTTTTTGATCGAAGCCATCGACTCCTGGTCCACCACTTCGGCCTTGTTGGACTCTTTTAGGTAGAGCTTGAGCAACGTTTCGGCCGATTGGATCATCTCTTCGTTGTCCGGGATTTGGGCCAACTCGACAGCGCGGGTGTTCAGGTTGAGCTTGATCGCGTTCTCGGTTTCCGGGTAGAGCGAATGCGCCCCCATCCCATTGACCAACTCTTGCAAGATGCCGGTCAAGCGTACCAAAATGATTTCGTTAGAGTGGTCACAGGCGAACTTGAGCAGCTCCTGGTTGACATGGATCACCACGTTGGCCACCGTGCGTTCGTCGATGTCCGACTCTTTCATCCGGTTGATGGTCACTGCCGAGAGTTCTTCGGCCTTTTGGCGGGCTTCCAGGTTGCCTGCGGTGGTGCCGATTTCTTCGACCAACTGGCTCAAGACTTCCTTCAGGGCGTCGATCGCATGTTGGGCGATAGCACGGGTGTCCATATCGAGGATCATCTCGCTGAACAGTTCCTGGGCCTTGGCTTGCAGTTCTTTTAAACCCTCGCCACGGGTCCAGGCTAGGCCCCGCTCGTTGATCATCTGGCGGATCTCGGCAAAGGTGCCTTCGGTCAGTGCCACTTGGGTTAGGCTTTTGATGTAGTTGCCCGTCAGTTCTTTGATCTTGTCGGTCATCTCGGCGTTGCCGCTCGAACAAGCCTTCTCTAAAATCCTCGCGTTTAAGAACTGGTCGATTTGGCTGCGGGTGTCTTGGTTGATCTTCTGCTGGTTTGTGGCTTCTAGTAGTTCCAGCAGCAGCGTTTCAATCTTTTCGTCCACCTCTGGGTGCTGGGGCTTGACGGCTCCAGAAGCCGGGTCTGGCTGGGTCGGTACACAGGCGCGTTCTAAGAGCCGGTCATTTAAGAAGTCGTCGATCTGGGTGCGCGTTTCTTCGCTGATCTTTTGTTGGTTGGTGGTCTCTAAAAGTTCCAGCAAGAGGGTCTCGATCTTCTGGTCCACCTTGGGGTGTTTCGCCTTGGAGACGCCGCCCGTGGGCTCTGTTGCCGGTTGGCAGGCCCGCTCAAGCAAACGCTCGTTTAAGAAGTTGTCGATGCGCGCCTTGGTGTCGCCGAAGATTTTATTTTGGCCCGTCGATTCGAGCAGTTCTAAGAGCAGGTATTCGATCTTTTGGTCCACCTCATGGTGCAGTCGGCCGCTCTCGGCGCAGATGCGCTCCGTCAGTTGGCGGTTAAAGAAGCTTTCGACCTGATCTTGGCTATCGCGGGTGATGCGCTTGAGGTCAAATTGCTTGAGGTAATGTTGCATCAAGGATTCGATCTTTTGGTGGACCGATTGGTTGTCCGGCTCTTGGGCAAAGTTAACGAAGCAGTTGTTGAGGTGCGCTTTGACCTGGTCTTCCACATGGGGCGTGATCACCTTGGACCCGTAGTTTTCTACCTGGGTTTGCAGTAGCTTGCGGGCCTTGATTTTTATCTGCTCGTCGATAGTCTCTTCCTCGGAGTCCGAGAACGTGATTTGACGCGCCTCTTTCATGAAGGCAGAAAAAACCCGAAAGGTGTACATGAACGCCTTGATCAGGTCTAAGGGAAAAGAAAAGAGGCTTTTTCCGGGCTGATTGGTCATGCTGGTTTGGGTCGGGTGGGCCGGGTTTTTGTTGTCAATGGGGCGGCCTTTCGGTTACAAGCAAAGGGAGCTTAGGCTCCCATCCAAGCCGCCATAAGGTGGTTTTGCGAATATATAGCGAAGCGCCGCAAAAAGCAAACTCATCCCACCTACCCCTGATGTTGACCGCCGAACAGGCCAAGCTAGAGATCGACCGCCTAACGGCGCTCTTAACCCGAGCCTCCGAAGTCTACTACAACAGCGGTGAAACGCTGATGGACGACGAGCAGTTTGATCTTCAATTAGAAAATCTTCGGACGCTTGAGGAGGCTTTCCCGACCTTACGCTCTTCATCGTCCCCTACTCGAAAGGTGGGGGCTTATGCCGGCCTGGGCTTTGCCCATGTGCAGCACCGAACCCAAATGATGAGCCTGGAGAATATCACCCAGCGCGAAGAGTTGGAGACCTGGGTGAAGGGCCTGTTGGAAAAGCTCCAGCTGTCAAGCTTGCAGTTTAGTTGTGAGGCAAAGTTAGACGGACTTTCCCTTTCAGTGATTTATGAAGAAGGCAAGCTGATTCAGGCGGCGACCCGAGGCGATGGTATCGAAGGCGACGACGTAACGGCCAACGTCAAGATGCTCAGAAACCTCCCCCATCAATTAGACCAGCCTTTGGATTTGGAGTTACGCGGCGAGGTGGTGATGGCCTGGAAACAGTTTGAGGTCTTGAACAACCAACTTGCCGATCAAGGGCTTGACCTCTTTAAGAATCCCCGCAACGCGGCTGTAGGCGCGTTGAAGTTAAAAGACCCCCAGGAAGTGAAGTCTCGGGGTCTCGATATTTTACTGTTTGATCAGGTGGATTCGAGAAATAAAGGGGACCATCAAAAGAATATGGAAGCGCTAAAGTTAATTGGATTGCCGGTCAACCCGCACCGGATCGTCGCTTCGGACCCCGAAAAAATCTTCGAATTCTGCCGCCAAATGGAACAGGCAAAAAACCAGCTTGAGTATTGGATTGATGGCGTGGTGATCAA
This sequence comes from bacterium, assembly GCA_032250835.1. Lineage (GTDB taxonomy): Bacteria > SAR324 > SAR324 > XYD2-FULL-50-16 > XYD2-FULL-50-16 > TamC13-09. The sequence goes on along the minus strand of JAVVEA010000019.1, from coordinate 39,876 downwards.
GGTCAACGACCTGGAATATCGGGACCGCCTGGGGCGCGGCGAGAAGTATCCCCGTTGGGCGCGTGCCTGGAAGTTTAAGCCCGAACGCAAGGCCACCAAGCTGCTAGAAGTCGAAGAGAGCATGGGCCGGACCGGTGCCTTGACTCCTGTGGCGCTCTTAGAGCCCGTTGAACTTGCCGGAACGACGGTGAGCCGGGCGAGCATGCACAACTATGAACAAATCGAACTGTTAGGCATCCACCACGGAGACACCGTTTATGTGGAGAAAAGCGGTGAAATCATCCCGCAAGTGGTGGGCGTTGATCTGCTCCAACGCTTGGCCGCAGCTAAGCCCGTTGAGGCTCCTGACCAATGCCCCCTGTGCAAAAGCCTTTTGGTTTGGTTGCCTAGGGAAGATACAGGTAAGACTGATTTGGCCTTGCTGGAGTTTGAAAAGCGGCGTGTTCAGCTCATCAAGAAGTCTTTGCAGATCAAACAGACCAAAGCGGCGATCCGTGAGCGCCGTGAGAAACTGAATCGAGACATCAACCAGCAATTGATCACCCTTAAAAGCGCTCGAACTAGGTTGAAGAACCTGGAGCCGACCACTCCGGTAGAAAATAACAAGGAAGAAGGGCAGGTCAGCCTGCTGGATGTTGTGCCGAATAAGAGCCAACCAGACAGCACGGCCATTGAAAAAGCAAAAAGAACCGTAGCCAGCAATGTGGACAAGCTTGAATTGCTGCAAACCGAAGAACACTTAATGGCCATTCAGGAAGCGAAGCAGGAGTCGAAATTGGCCCAGCTGGAAGCGGAATTGGTCCAGCTCCATTTGAGCTTGCTGCAAGGAGCACCGCCGCTCATCGACCTGAAAGATCAGCCGGAACCGACTGCTTTGACCTATTTGGAGGCTAAGGCTCAATACCAAGAGCTGAAACTCAAGCAAATAGAAACGGGGTATATTCTCCAGAAAACTTCAGTACCCAAATGGTCGCTTGAATCTGCCAAAAAGCGGTTGGAGTTTGAGGCTGGATTGCTGGAAGTCGAATGGATCGAGTTTGAGGCCTACCGCGCCCAATTAGAAGTTGATTTAGCCTGTCTAAATCCCCAATGCCCCGCCAAGGTGAGCCGCTCCCTTGAGTATTTTGTTTCCAAGCCTGCTCTAGATATGGAAGGGATTGGACCCCAGCAGTTGGCTTTGTTTACCGAACTGGGGTTGGTAAAAACCATCCCGGATTTGTTCCGGCTAGCAGACCAGAGAGAAGTCCTAGAAGCCCAAAAGGGTTATCAAGACAAGAGCATCAATAAAATACTCGAAGCGATTGAACAGGCGAAAACCAAATCCCTTGCCCGTTGGATCGTGGCCTTGGGCATCCCCGAGGTGGGCTCAAAAACAGCCGCTGACTTAGCCCGCGCAGCCCAGAATTTTGAAGGCTTTAGGAAACTAACAAAAAGCCAATTGGAGCAAATCCAAGGATTTGGTTCGGTGATGGTCCAGCGGGTGGACGCTTGGTTGAGCGAATCCACCAACCAAACACTGATCGACGAGCTATTGTCCTGCGGGGTCCGCCCGGCCCCGGTGGAAGTGTCGGAAAACCAGCCTTTTAAGGGGCAAGTGGTGGTGATCACGGGTACCTTAAGCGAAAAGCGTGAGGATTGGACTTACCGGCTCGAAAAACTGGGCTTTCAGGTCACCAGCGCGGTTAGCAAAAAAACCAATTATCTGCTTGCCGGTGAAGAGGCAGGGAGTAAGCTAAAGAAGGCCCAGGACCTGGGGGTAAAAATCATGGACGAATCCCAAATGCGCGGTTTGATCTCCTTTGAGGAAACATGAGGTTGTTGATCATTGGGGCAGGCGAAACGGGCTACCATGTGGCCCACGAACTGAGCGAAGAAAAGCTGGAAGTGACGGTGATCGACGAAAACCCCGTGCACCTGCAGATGATCCAAAAGGAACTGAACGTCGCCTGTGTGCGCGGCAGCGGGACCAATCTGTCGGTCTTAGAACAGGCGGGCATCGAACAGACCGACATGGTGGTCGCTAGCACCGATCAAGACGAAACCAACCTGATTTGTTGCCTCTTGGCGGCCCATTATAACGTCCCCACCAAGATCGCCATCACCAAGACCGAGTCCTTCATCAAACGCAATGTGATCTCTAAGTACCTAGAGTCGGGGATCAGCCAGATCATCAACTCTAGCATGGTCACCGCCCAGGAGATTTTGGACACCGCCGCTTTTGCTTCGGCCGCCGAAGTCTCGGCCTTTGGCGAGAAAAATGTTTTGTTGATTGGTTACCGGGTCAAGCCGGACGGGCCTTTGGATAATGTGGCTTTAAAGGACATCCGTGCCTTGGCGATGGAAAACCAATTTTTGATCGCTTCGATTGTGCGCGACGGGGACAGCTTCATCCCCGGCGGTGCTGATGTGATCGCTGCGGGGGATTATGTTTATATCCTCTTGCCCCGAGAATCCATGGGGCGGCTTAATGACTATCTTAAGGTCACGGTAGCCGCCAACCGCCGCGCCGTCGTCGCTGGTGGGGGGCAGGTAGCCATGCGGGTGGTGGCGGGTCTGCTTAAGTCCCATTACGAGGTCACCCAGGTGATTTCAGAAGAAGAACACCCGGAGGTAAAGAAACAAGTCCTGGCGAATCGGAATTTCCATCTGGTGCGCGGTGCCGCAGAGTCGGTGAAGCTGCAATTGCAATTGGACGTCCCCGTTTCAGCGCTCTTTATTGCCACCACCACCAACGACCAGGTCAATTTGGCCGCCGCCCTTTCGGCCCGCTATTTAGGCGCGAAAAAGACCATCGCCTTGATCAACCGCGAAGATTTGGCCCTGGCGGCGCGTAGTGCAAATATTGACGGGGTGGTGTCGCCTCGTTTGCTGACGGCGCGCCGGGTCCGCAAGACGCTCTACAGCAGCGAAGGAGCCCTTAACTTCACCACCATCAGCGAAACCAACATGGAGGTCCATGAAATGGTCGCCTTTGAGGGGGCCGAAATTGTGGGCACTCCGCTCAAAGACATCCGCCTGCCGCCTAACTGTTTGGTGGGGGCTTTGGTGGTGGGCGGAAATCAGGCCTTGATCCCCGACGGGCAAACGGTGATCGAAGCGGGTAATCAGGTGATCATGTTGACCTTGCCTGAAACGGCACCCAGGCTGCGCGAAATGGTGGAAGGGAAAAAATAGTCTGAATGTTCAGTTGCACCGCAGTGGGCCTTGATTTATGATCCACCTTTGGAGGGAACCCGTCAGGCAACATTATGGAAGAAATGAACTCAGAGCCATCTCAAAGCCGCCAGTCTACCGTTGGGTTTATCATCGGATATGCCGCCCTGTTTTTATTGGTGGGATTGATCTTTTGGCCCTACGTGAACTCCATCGTTTTTGGGGCCATCTTGGCGGGTACCTTCTATCCGTTAATGACTTCCTTCCAAATCCGCTTCCATATACCCCACCGATTGGCCGTGGCCTTGGTGATGGTGATCATCATCTGCGCCTTCATTGTTCCCTCGGTCTATCTGGCCAGTGAGCTGACCGATGAGGCGATCTCGTTGTTTCAGTTTCTTAAAACCAACGTCACCGAAGAAACCCTCGAAGAAACTTTCTTCGGCGATGGATACTTGCCCCAGATGATGGCCCAGGCCTTTGAAGTCTTAGACATCAAGTACAATGTTTCGACTCTGCAAAAGATCATCATTGATTCGGCCAAAACCACCAGCAGCTACCTTTTAGAGACCGTCAATAGCTGGCTCGCCAACCTAGTGGCCTTTTTGATCCATTTTGCCATCATGATGGTGGTGATTTACGGCATCTTGGCCGAAGGGGAACGGGTCAAAAATTTCTTCTTGGAGTTGAGCCCTCTACCTCGGGTTGAAGAAGATTTGGTGTTAGAGAAGTTCAACCAAATGAACTATGTAACCCTCGTTGGCAACGGGGTCGGTGGTTTGATCCAAGGGGCCTTAGCGGGTACTTCCTTTTGGTGGGCTGGGATTGAGTCGATCTTTTTGTGGACTAGCTTAATGGTCTTCTTGGCTTTCATCCCTCTGGTGGGGATGAGTGTGGTCTATATCCCGGCGGGTATTTATCTGTTTTTCTCAGGTAAACCCGTTGAGTCCTTGGTGGTCTTGGTCTTTTGTACCGCCGTGGCTTTTGCGGTAGAACAGTGGTTTAAGCCTAAGTTTGTGGGTAACCGGGTTAAAATCCATTCGGTATTGGTTTTCTTGAGCATTATCGGCGGCATGACTGCCTTCGGGTTCTTAGGGATTTTTTATGGACCCTTGATCATGTCGATTTTCTTGACCTTTGTGGATCTTTACCACCGCCGGTACGGCCACGCCCACGACTAAGCCCAAAGCTCCATGAAACACTTCTTTCAGCTCCAATCCAAAATGGACGAGGCCGACCGCATCTTGTTGATGCAGCGGGCTAAGGCTGAGTTAAAGGAACGTCCCTTGTCGATTGACGACATGGAAACCAAGGTGGAACTGGTCTGTTTTAATGCCTCGAACATCAACGAATATGTCCCGCCGGGCCTAGAGCAACACATCATCCCGCGCATCTTTGCGCTTGATAAGCAGATTGACTCAAAGACCAAGTTAGAGTTGATCAAGGGGCTTAAGGGCACCGAAGATCGGGTGATGGGCTATGTCTTTTCGAACATTTCGGTTAAGGAGATCAAAAACTACCTGACCTTGCCTTTTATGTTGGAGCGGGATTTTGAATTCCCGCCGTTGTTTATCAGTCATTTTTCGGACGATGACCTGATCGGTTATATCTCCGACTACCTGAAGATCGATGACGGCAAGAAGCGGTTCGTCGAGTTTTGGGAGGACAACAAAAACAAGGCCTGGCATACCGTCAAAGAAACCAAAGATATGTCCGGTATCGAGCGGGGCAAGCGCCCGCCGGGCATCTTGGACCGGGCCTTTTTCTCAGATATCCAGCTAGTGACTCGCCAGCAGGGGATCGAGAAAATCTTAGAATTACCTATCGGCAAGTTGCGCACCGCTTTGGGATACTTTAACAAGCGGCGCGACTCGTCGGGTTTGATGGTGCGGGCCCAGGCCTCTTTGTTCCTGACTTGGAAGGACATCAAGGGCTTTAAGGTATCCTCGGCCCAGGCTAAACAACTATTGGGCCTGTCCATCGGCGGGCAGTTCATTGCCACCCAACACTTCATCAAAGAAAACGTCGGCGGGCGGCTGCTTAAGCCCGAAGAGGTCGACTTCTTCCGTTTGCGGGTAGGCGGGAAGCCGGTGGACTTAACGCCCGGTGAGATCACCGAAATCGAAATCAATATCGACACCCAACAGGTCTTTTTTACCCGCGGCGTCGGGCCCGAAGAATTCCATATCGACCGGGTGCAGCGCTTGAGGCTGATTGAAGACGACCGTTCGGTGATGATTGATAAGGTGGTCCCTTTCAACCGGGGCGAATCCAACTTCGACAAAGCCGAACAGTTTTTAGCCCATAAATACACCGAAACCGAAAAGGCCCGCCAAATCCGCCGCTCGGGGACGGAATTAGAATTACTGCGCGAACGCAAAGTGGTCGCAGGCGACGTCACGGCCCAGTTGGTGCTTAACGGCCTCAACACCTTGGGGGTTTTACCTCTGGCCGCACCTTGCGTGGGCTTTGCTCCGTTGGACCTAAAAAACCCTTCGAAGCTCAAAGACGACTTTGCCGGGCTGCACCAAAAACTGATGGAGCTTTTTGGCCGGATTCTGGATCTTTCGGACAGCCCCAACTTTACGGCCCATGACTTCGAACGCCTGACCAAAGGTTTGCGTAGCTATTTGGGCCTGAAAGACCCCAAGGACGCCAGCCCCGAGGTACTCAAAGAGACCTTAAAAGACCTGGGCGATTTGACCCAGTACATGGACGACTTCTTTAAACTGAACCTACACAACAGTTTTGAAGGCGACTTACAGGTGGACCAGGAAATGGGCAGTGTGGAGATGGAAAACTCCGACGACCTGGCCCTGGACGCCGAGGAATACCGTTTAGATGAAGACAGCCGGGATTTTATTAGCGAAAACTTCCATTTCTTTAAGAAACGTGAGTTGGTCCAACGGGCCCTGCTTTTGACGGAGCGGATGCTGTTTTATGTGCAAAACATCGAGCCCATCGCTGCCGACGACAGTTACCACCCCGATTTGGTGGTTTTCACTAAGCGTAAAGACTTAGTAACCCATTACCAGAACACCGCCTACCCGGCGATCTGTTTGAATGGGGTTTTGAACACAGAAATCTTCCTGGCCGAAAACGAAGATGAGGAGATGCTGTTCATTCAGTTCATGCGCGGCTTTACCGATAAAGTCATCGCTAAGGCCAAGGAACTGAACCAGACCTTCCACCACCAATACAAACACACCTTAGCCGAGCTGACCTATTTGGCGGACGAACAGAAACACCACCTCACCGAGGAACTGGAGTTTTTGGAAAATCCCGCCAACAAGGAAAAGGCCTATGTGGTGTTACTGGAAAAGATCACCAAAATCTTCCATGCCCAGCTAGACCAGCGCAAAGACAACATAGCCGCGCTACAAGTCGAACATGACGAGATCGAAGGGTTGATGGCGAACGGGCACCAGCGGCTAGAAGAGTTATTGGACCGCAAACTAGATCCCGAAGGCTTAAACCTCTTCTTAGACCAAATGACCGAAGAGTTAGAGGCCCTGCGCAAATTGTTGCTTGAAGAACACAAGGGCAAGAAGGCCCAGGTGATCAATATCTACAACCCCTTCACCCGCGCCTATGGGGTGACCTTTAACTATTATGAGAAGGTCTTAGGTTACGCGGGTCTGTTCCAAAAGGCCCTCTGGGTGCGCCGCCGCCAAAAGATGTTTGAGGAGGTCAAACAGTTCGCCCGTGCCTTGGGCGACTTGCCTGCCGAGAAGATCGAACTGCAAATCAAAAAGCTCAAGGCGCTCGCGGCCAAGGCGGACCCTAGCATCAAGGAATCCGGTAAAGAACAGGTTTTAGAACTGTCCAAACAACTGAAAACGCGCCTCATGCAACTGCGCAACATCAGCATCAAGGGCATGTTCCAAAACCCGGACAAGGAAAAGGGGAACCTGCTAGAGTTTTTCCAGTATTACCAGCAAGAGGCGGAACGTCTGATCGAGCTAGCCCAACAGATGGTGAAGCTTTCCGGTGAATTGGCGGAATCGGAAAATGCGCTTTTTAAATCTCAAAATGATTGGATTGAGGCGCGGGTTCAGGCGGACTTCGTGACCTACCGCCTAAAGGCGGCGATGATGCTCTTTGCCGATCCGATGTCGATGGACAAGATCGAACAACAATTAAGCCCCAACGAAGAAGTCCCCCGGGAGATCCGCAAAGAATTGGGAGACCTGCGCGCTAAGATGACCGAGGCCCAGAACGCCTTTAAGGAATCCATTGCTCCGGGCCGTCGCTTGGCGGTTTTGAACTTTGTTGAATTGATCGAAGGGGCCACCAAACGAGAAGAGGTCAACGAAATCGCCAAGGACATGGTCAACTGGCGGCAGGGACTCGGGGCCATCGCCCACGAAATCGCCGGAGAGCAGAAGGAATGGGAGTTCCTGCAAAGCCAAGAAGGGAATTTAGAGAAGGTGGCCATGTCCAAGGCCCTGCCTTCGACCCGCATCCTGCTCAAAACCCAATATATCCCCTTGGTGGAGCGGGAAATGCGGATGTTGGCGCGGGCCGACCATTTCCTAGGGGAAGTGGTCAGCAAGGAAAAGGCCCTCAAACAAGCTTTGGTGGACGCTTACTTCCGCAAGCGCCACGCCTTCCCGCAATTTGTGCGCGGCGCTTACGCGATCGACACCACCCGCACGGCTAAGTCGCATAGTGAAAAGAATATCGCTGCGGCCTACCATCTATTACACGACAAATATCCCGTTGGCTGTGTACCCACGCTAGCCGTCGAGGCCAGCACCTACCTAAAAAAGATCGAGGTCCAAGGCTTAGAGCACCTTGAATCTAGGATGGGACGGATATGGAAGGGAGACATCGACGAACGTTGTTTGTACCTCCCGGGGACCTATAGCTTCGAAGAGGCCTTAAAGCTCTGTGAAGCTAAGGAACGGCTAGTCCAGGCCGAACCACGGGCCAAGCGCTCGCGCAATTCCTTGGTGTTGGTCTGGGTAGGTCGCTTGCCGGTAGATAAGATCAAGGCCGACGAGGAATTAAAGGCCTCTTACCACCAAGCGATTCTGTCCAATGTATTCATTGACGTGGACGGGGTGGAAATCTTCGACAACCGAGAATCCATCTTCGAGGCCTGCATCGACTCCACCTTCGGGGCCACCTCGGAGCAGATTTCTAAACAGGTGGTTTTCACCTTCTTTAAGGGGTAGACGCCAAGGAGCTTCGAGCGAAGCGAGGGCGACGGGCGTAGCGACGCGAGCCGGCGAGTGTTGCCCACATAAAGCTATCGGCGCAGCCGATTCCCCCTAGGGAGGTATAAGCGAAGCGAGGGCGACGGGCGCAGCGACGCGAGCCGGCGAGTGTTGCCCACATAAAACCATCGGCGCAGCCGATTCCCCATAGGGACTTTAAAGCGAAACTCATTCCAGCAAGGGTGGCAGTAGTTCTAGGTTCTAAGAAGCACAAAGCTTAGTTAGGTTAAAAGCTTTGGGACTACTTTTTTTGGCTGGCAAAAAAAGTAGCAAAAAAACCAGCCCCCAGGTGGCTCGCCGCTAAGACCCCGTACGCCAAACTACGCTAAAAGCCAAAACTCGCCCTCGCTACGCTCGGTGCTCGAACAGTTGGCTTTCTTAACGCTTCGGTTGGCTACGGGCTCTAAGCGGCTCACCAACGGGGGTACCAAAAGGCCCTTACCGTCAAGTCTTGGCAATAAGGGAATAGCGGTGAAATTTATTCAGCATAGGGGCTTAAGAGAATCAAAGCCAGCCGCCCTATGGGCTTTAAGCCCCTCGCAACGGGGGATTCTATCCAGTCAGGCTTTAGATTGAGTCCGAGAGTTGGATATAGTCCGAGGTCTGGTCTTAGGGTGGGGGCTAACGGTCGAACCGGACTTTAGCTAGGTCGGCCAACGCCGACAGTTGGTTGGCGTTGAAAACAGGGGGCACCCATTGGGCTAGGTGATTCGTCCCCTGGTACGGTGCAAACCCGCCGGGCCGCGGGTTTGCTGGTGGGCTACTTGCAGACCCCAATACTGCCGGGCTGGCAGGGCTCTTCTTTGAGTCCCATGGCACCGCTTAAGTTCGCCAGCTTTAGGTCCGTGTTTTCGATCACCGCGTCTTTTAGTTGGGCTCCCTTGAGGCTCACCCCTTTGATCAACACCCCGCGGAGCTTGGCGTCTTTCAGGTTCGCTTCGTCTAAGGTCACCGCCACTAGGCTGGCCCCTTCCAAGTTAGCTTCGCGCATTTGGGCACCCTTTAAGTTGACCCGAATCATTTTGACGCCCTTGAGGTTGGCTTCGTTGAGGTTCGCCCCACTGAGGTCCAAGGACTCCATTTTGGCCCCTTCCAGGTTCGCCCCTTCCAGGTTCGCCTCGGTCAGAACCAAGCCAGACAGGTTCGCGCCCGAAAGGTCACAGCTGGAGAAGGTTGAGCTGGTGCATTTTTTACTCTTCTTGAATTCGTCGAGGTCCTTTTTGTCGAAGGCCCAAGCAGGGGCGGCGGCCAAGATCAGGCTAATGCCCAGTAGTAGCGGTTTGACAGCTTTCATCTTCACTCCCGTGGCGGGTCGGGCGCTCCACCAGTCGATATGGGGCGCCTATATAATATAGTTAGGTTCCTCTGGTCCAGCGGACCCAGCTAAGGAATCTAGTGGGATAAGCGGGATTCATGCCAGTACTCAAGCTTGGACGAATTTTCCTGCTATAATTCCAAAATTTCTATTGGAGCCCTGTCTTTGGCGGAAAAATCTTTCTAATCTGGCTAAAACTAGAGCCGTTGCCAGCCCTTTATTCACGGCCTTTTATCCCTAAAGTGCCAAGGATAAAGGCTTAAAAGGCAAAAAAACCTCTAGCACAGGAAAAAGAGGTGTGCTAAAGGTTACTAACTTCAGGTTTCGGTAGGGACTTAAAAAAATCTTGACTTTGACGTCGGAATTAAAGAGTCTCTTGTCTAAACTTGACTGATAGGCCCGCAAAGCACGTGTTCGTTGCAGGGTTGGTTTTTTTAAAACCAAAGAAGTGTGCTTTGTACCTACTGCCTCGGCGCGGGAAATCCGGACCGAGGTCCTAAATGAGATGGAAGGTTTTTTCCACGGTTGGAACGGCCAACATCTCAAAATCCATGTGACGAAAAGCGCAATGGGCTAATTCGTGCATTACGCCCTGGGTTGTGTCACATAGGTTCCATTTATTTCTTCAGGCGGAGCCTGAGGAAGTAGACCCTTTCAATGGTATCATAGAGGTATCCGATGCGAAATAGTTTTGCGAAAAAGTTAGGAATGTCCCTCGCCGCTTTCGGCTTGGTTGCGGCCAGCATGTTCACCGTGCAGGACGCTGAGGCCGTTCCGGCCTTCGCCCGTCAGACTGGCATGCCTTGTAACGCTTGCCACTTCCAGCAGTTCCCGGCCCTGAACGCTATGGGTCGCTCTTTCCTATCCGGTGGTTACACCATGGAAGGAACTCAGGCTTCAATTGAAGGCGAAAACGCCATGAAACTGCCCGACACCTTAAACATGTCGGCTATTTCTAAAATCCGCCACGTATCCACCAACGAAACCGGTGACGACGTCGGCGAGATCCAGTGGCCCGACGAAGCCGCTTTATTGGTTGGTGGTCGTGCTTCGGCCAACGCTGGTTTCTTATGGGAACTCGGCTTGGATGCAGAACATGAAGGCGGAAGCCCTGAGTTCTTATCCACCAAGTACCACTTCTTGGCTGCTAACTCTGGTGACATCCAGTTCAGCGTGATCCCTTACGCAACCGATGGTTTGGGTGCACTGTACGGCTATGACACCTTCAACACCGCTTCCAAGCGTTCTCAGCGCCCGATGGAAAACCGCAAAGCTATGTCTGCTTACCAGGCAACTGGTATCGGCTCAGGCGAAGCAACCGGTATTGCCTTGGTGGCTTCTTCAGCGAGCTGGTTTGTTAACTACTCGGCATGGGGCCCGGTCTGGGGTGGCGGCGACGCTGACTTCTCCGGTTTGGCTGCTCTGATCCGCGCTGGTTACTTCATGGACGTAGCTGGTCTTGAGTTGGGTCTGGGTCTTACCAGCATGTCTGGCAAGGTTACGACCGAAGCTGACAACGCTGTAGAAAACGACACCTTCGACATCGGTGTTGGTGCTACCGGTATCGACATCCAGCTCCAGGGTGACTTGGCTGGCATGCCCGTTGGCTTGTGGGTTACTAACGTAACCGTTCCCAAGTCCTCTAGCGCTACCGACTCAAACTACTACAACTCTAGCACCACCGACGACATGACCTCTACCGCTTTCGCAGTAAAGGCCATGGTGATGCCTGAGTTGGGTGCTTACTACGCAAGCAGCTCTGTAACCACTGCCGACACGACCACCTACGGTACGATCGGTATTGCTTACAACATTGCTCAGAACATCCGCCTTGACGTCATGCAGAACACCTCTAAAGCAGGTGATGCTGATGCCGTCAGCGAGCAAATGTTCTCTTTGTTCTCTGGCTTCTAAACCAAGCTAGCGACCTAAGCTAAGAAAGGGCCCGCCGCTGAGCAATCAGCGGCGGGCCTTTTTTTTTGTCTTTTGCCTCCCCTCCCTTTTAGCCTATGATCCGCATCGAAGCGGTGCCAAACTTTTCGGTAGGCCGCGACCCCCAATTGATCGAGGAGCTGAGCCGGGCCCTTAGCTTACCGCAAGTCACCTTGATGCATGTGGACGTGGGGGCTAGTGCCAACCGCAGTGTTTTTAGCATGATCGGTCCCCCAGAGGCGGTGCTCAAAGCTATCGAGGCTGCGGTACAGATTTTGTCGGGTAAGCTGGACCTGCGAAAGCACCAAGGCAACCACCCAAGGGTGGGGGCTCTGGATGTCTGCCCTCTAGTCCCTTTGATCGGATTGAGCCTGGCTGAGGCCGCTTCCTGGGCCCAGCAGCTCGGGCGTGCCTTGGCCGAGCGATTCAACCTTCCGGTCTATTTTTACGGCCCCTTGGCCACTGACCCCCGGCGGACCGAATTATCTTTTTTGCGCCTTGGTGGTTTTGAGGCTCTTTCCGGTCGCATGGCCGGGGACCTAGGCCCGCCGGACCTAGGTCCGAATAGCCCCCATGAGAGCCTGGGGGCAACGTTGGTGACCGCTCGGCCCGTCATGCTGGCCTACAACGTCCATTTGCCGGGAGCCCGCCTGCAAGACGCTTTGGAGCTAGCCCGCCGGTTGAGGCAGGCACGCCAGCAAGAGTCTACTTTGGCGAGCGTAAGGTTTTTAGGATGGCAATTAGAAGACTCCGGCCTAGCCCAGATCAGCACCAACCTGCTAGACTACCCAGCATGCGGGATGGCCGAGGTATACCAAAGAATCTCCCGAGAAGCTCAACGCATGGGCCTGAGCGTCGAAGGCTCCGAATTGGTGGGGCTCTGCCCGCTTGACGCCTTGATTAAAAAAGGCCAGGACTTGAGCCAACTGGGCCCGGCGATCCGGGCCTTGGGGCTGGACCGAATGGGGGGATTCGAGGCTAAGGAAAAAATCATCGAACTCAATCTGTTGGAAAAGGGGCTTATCCATGAAGTTCAATCTCTTGGTTGGGATTTCTCAGATCAATAGCCGCCGGGGCAAGTCCTTTGGCACCGGCAATGTACAGGCAATGCGGCACTTGGCCGACCTGATGTCCCAATTGGGCTTTGAGGGGGACTTGATCGACCTACCTAACGGTAGCCGCAATCCGGGCATGGCTAGCCCCTTCTCGATCAACAGCGGCTTCGCGCTCAACGCGGACGAATTAGACCTCAACGCGGTTGACGAGCTGGGGCCCGAGCTGGAGATCCACGGGCACTTAGCCCAGATCAACGCCCATTATAGTCAGCACTTCCGCGACAACCGAGCCCTCTCCTTCCAACTCAAACGAAGCCTGATGCCTTGGGTGCTGGAACATTGCCGCCAAGCCTTTGAGGCCAAGGATGGATTTGCTGGAGCCGCCTATAAGGATTTTGCCCAGCAGGCCTCCTATTGGTTAGAAGACTACGTCCTGTTTCAGGCGGCGGTCGAGGCCGGTTTAGGTGAGTCCGAGTTGCTGGGCCTGAGCGTGCCTAAAAAGCGTGAGGCCTTGGTGGCGACCCAAGGCACCCGCATGAATTACCACCGCTATGTACAGTTTCTTTGTTACCAACAGCGCAGCTCTTTATTAGCGCACCTCAAAAAGCTGGGGATCGGCCTGATTGCGAATCTCCCCTTTGGGGTGGATCTGCTGAGCGCCGATGTGCTCTTCCACCCCGAGGCTTTCGACTTAACCCGACAAATCGGCTGCTCACCGGAGCCGCAAAACGGCTATCCCGAGCAGGCCTGGGGCATGCCGCTGTACCGCGAACGCAGCGCAGGGCTAGAACATTACCTTAGTGCGAAGATGCAGTGGCTCTCTCAGATCAGCACCGGCCTGTTCTTAGACCATATGGTCGGATGGTGCGGGCAATATGCCCTGCCTCGGGGAGCCAAAACTGAGCCGGGTAAGGTTTTAGGGGCCTTCTTGAGCGAAGACCCCCAGGAGCGCGAGACCAATATCCTCTGGTACTTGGATTTGGTGCTTTCGAAGGGCCTAAAGATATTGGGCGAAGTGGCTGGGGATTTTGAGCGCGTCGAGGCCACCAAGCAGGGGGCCCTGAAGCGGATCGAGCAGGGGGCCGACATCGCCCTGATGCGTATCCCCCGCTGGGAGCACAAAGAAAACCGCGTTGTGCCGCTAAAGGACTATCCCAAGGAGTCCTTGGTGGCGGTCGAAACGCACGATACCTCTACGTTGCTACAATATTTGGTGAACCATAAAGGACGCCACGAAGATTTTGAATCTACTTGGAATTTGTTGGAGTTTTGCCGCCGTGTTTTGGGATTGCCGCTGCATCTTAGCCAATTGCCATTAAAGACCGAGCAGTTGAGCGACGACTTTTGTGACGAGGTGGTCCGCCGCCTCAGTTGTGGCTCACAGGCCGAGCATTTTGCGATGACCCTGCCTAGCCTGCTTTCTTGGCTCAGCGCCGATTACCGTAATGCCAGCAAACATAATAACATCAATGTAATGCCCGGTACCAGCGGCGAGGTGGGCAACGAAGAAGGCAATTGGTCTTTTTTCAGCCCACCGATAGAACTGCTAGAAGACCCGAAACTAGCGCAGCGGGTCCAAAGTTTCTCTAAACGCAGCTACCGGCCCTTTGAACCCTTTAAAGAAGTAGGTGCGGGGCCCAACTTTTCAGTGATTTGGGCTGAGTCCAGCGGGCGAGAGATCATCTATTTAGACGACCTGGACTGTTTTCGGGTCTACCGGGGCCAACGGTTGGGCCTGCCCGGTTTGATGGAGTTGAGTCTGGCTAACGAGACGGACCAGCTCAAAGAAGGTTTGTTGTTTTTAAACGAGGTTTTGGATTTGGCTAGGCCCGGCGGCTACTTCTTTGAGGACCTCAACCAAACCGGGGCACTTTACCGACACCCAAATGCGGAGCTCCGCGAGCACGGCCTTTACTACCGGATGGAGCCCGGCCAAATCCACCATTTCTTGGTTTGGCCCGTCAGCTAAGCTTCGGTCTTGTCCCTTTGGCAGCGGCCCCAGCCAGAGACACTGGATTGAGGCCTGTGGGGGCCGGGCTAAAGGAAGCAAAAGGCCAGACATTCGCTAGCTCTCTTGGCCCGCAGCCCATCCCTTAGCTGCCTCTTTAGCTACCTTTGGGCACCGGCTCGATTTTTTCGGCGTTGAAGAAGTTGCTGGGGTTGATCTCTCGCGCTAGTGCCTGTTGGGCCTCGGTCGAAAGGCTAGAGGCCTCTAGGTAAAATTCTGGGTTGGCGGCGTGCTCGCGCAGGAATTCTAAAACCTCGTGTATTTGATCGACCTGGGCTTTCTTACCGGCATCGGTGACGAAGATGAAGACCTTCTTGACCTTGACCTCGGCTAGCAGGTCTCGGGCGTTGGTTAGCTCCACCAAAAAGTTGTCGGTCTTGACCCGCTCGTGACTAAAGACCCGGAAGGGTTTGACAATGCCTTCGTCGTCGGGATAACGGCTGGACCATTCCTTAAATAAGCGGTCTACCGGAGCGTCCATGCCTTTGGAGTCTTCCATCTGCCGCTTCATGGCCAAACTCAACTCCTCCATCTCCGATAACACCCGCCCGGTCCAAGAGAGCACCGGTAACTGGCAGATCTCCAGGTAACGATCCAGCAAGCGCTTGAAGGACCTGTATTCATTGGTCTCTTTCATCTTCGGGCTGAACCGCTCAAACAGACTTCCCAGCTTCTGGGTCTTTTGGTTCAACTGGGTCAGCCGTTTGGTACAGGATTCGTGGTAATAGATGCCTTGTAAAAACTGCGCCAGCGATTGGCTGTGGATCATCTCACCATCCCGCCCCGGCTTCTGGTTGGTGAAGTTGAGTAGCTTGTTTAAGTTGAGATTTTTAGTGTGGCCGATCACCATTTTTCGGTTGTCCGGTACCCAATACTTGATGTGTGCCGGGCTGGTCGAGGAGCGTTTGGCCTTGTGCTCGTGGTAGGCGTGTAAGAAGCGGTCAAAGAAGTAAAGACCTAAGAACCTGAGTAAGTCTTGGCTCGCCTTTTGGTATTCGCCCAGCATCTGGATCGCCTGGATCAAGCCTTGGCGGTAGGGTTCGTTGCTACTCTTGAGGTAAAGGCCCAGGTTTTCGGCGAACTTTTTGTTGATCCCCTTAAGCTGGCCTCCTTTGGCTTGGTTCGACAGCAGCAGATGGATCTTGACCTTGCCTTTAGGGCTGCGCAGGTTGAAGCGGTGGGCCATGTAGAAAAAGCCCGCCAAGTTGTCGGGCAAGAAGAGCACCAGTTTGTCGCCCTTGGCGGCTTGTTGCATCTCTTCACGCATCTCTTGGGTGCTGTTTTCAATCACCTCTTCGATTTCTTCGCCTAGGTAGGTCTCGCGCAAGGCCTTGCGGAATTCAAGGGAGTTGATGTCGTAGATTCCCTGCTCAAAAAGGTTTAACAGCACCTTGGCCGGGTTTAGGTCCTCGCCGCCTGCAAAGTTGTGTTTCTTTAACTTGCCGAAGAAGCCCAAGTATTTTTGTCGGGCCTCGTCAAAGGCTTGGCTAAACTCAACAGGACCAAAATCTTCGGGCACCACCGAGTTCCCCTCGCCCATTAGGGCCTCCTGGGTCAACCAGGGGTCCATCGGCTCTTCTTTGGGGTTTTCCTTGTAGCCCAGGCCGGTCCAGTCTTCGACCCATTTTCTGGCGCTCAGCCACTGGGCCCATTGGCTGCGGCCCAAGGGGAGGTCCTTGCGGGTGACGCAACTGTAATATGAGATTTCAAAAAATTCCGCCCCAAATCGGGCCTTGAGATCCTCGAATCCCGGCTCGAAAAACTCTTCGGCCGCTTCACAGAGCAAGCGGAAGAGGGTGTACCCATAGACGCTGCCCAAAGTAGGCAGGGGGTGGATTAATTCGGGCAGGGGGGGCTGGTCTTTCTGGAACAAAACCAGCGCTCCTTCGCCCTCTTGGGGTCCGCGGAAGCCAAAGCGGCGCGCAAGCACCTTTTCGCTTAGGCTTTTTTCGGCCGGAGACATCTGGGCGAAGGCCAGCGGGAATTCTTTTAGGTAGCGGTCGGCGTTGCCCGAGTCGTAGAGGTCTTGCAGGCTTTGGCTGCTGCTGGCTGCGGCCTTAATGGATTCGTTTTTGACCTTCGCCGCCAACTCCACCAACAGGTGCACCGCGTCTTCGGCTTTGCTGCGTTCGTCGTCGGGGTTGTAGATAGGCTTACATTTTTCCCAAAGCGGCGGGTCCAATTGGCTGCGGGCCACGATGACGACCCCACGGATCAGCGAATAGAGGGTTTGGGCGTTAAATAGTTTGGGGTCGGCTTTAAAGCTTTTGTCCTCCATGCCTTGTAAGGCCTGGTAGAGCCCGCCAAAAACCATTTCGTTGGTTTTGTATTTCTTTTCCGGGTCTAAATAGGGAGCAAATTTTTGCACCATCTTTTCGGTCGGGACCCCGTGGGTCATGACCGAAAATTGCTTGGCCAGCGGCCCCGGCGGCTGCCTCTTGTGCATCACGTCTTCCCAAAAGCTCCACAAGAGCAGGCTATAGCGCGAATAGAGGTCCGAAAGCAGGATCAGGTTGACCGCCTGGGCCGTATCGAGCGTCCCGCCCTTGGCAAAGGCTACCTCATTGATCGTTTGCATCACCTCGGGCTTGAGGCCGTGCAAGTCCAGCAGGTCTCGGGCGGTGGTTTGCATCCCCTTTTTACGCTGGGTGCGGGCCATGATCTCGTCGAGCGCTACCGTATCGTCTTGGATCTGTTTAGGTATGCTTTTAAAGCTCGGGTCTGGACGGGCGGTCAGTTGGCTCCAAACGCTGTGGGACACGCCGGTAACCAGGATTTCCCGCTCTTCTTCGAAAAGGCTTTCGAAGATCAAAGGTAGGGCCATGGGCTCACCTTTAAGGCGCTCCACCTGTACCAATAAGACGTTTTCCGGGTCTTTGGTGACCCGCCAATGGAGCTGACGGACATGTTTGTAGGAGGTGTTGATGTTGATCCGTTCTTCGATCACCACCTTTTCTTTGGGCCCGTCTTTAAACTTTGGGTTGATGGGCCGCTTCAGCTCCTTTTTGTTGACCACCTTAAACTCGGCATGGTCAACGTTAAACCCCTGGGACTCAAGGACTTTTGTTATGAGATCCAGGCCCGTAACCAGTCGGCGCTCAGTAGCACTTACAAAACGAATCCACCATTCTTTTGTGGCAGCGGCGCGGGCTTCAGACATTCGGCGTAAGGGTAAGGACTTCAAAGGCCTCGACCCCAAAAGCCCGCACAGAGCGGTAACCTATAGGGGCGGTACGAATGCACAATATAACCTTTTTGACACGGTCCTTGCAACGCTCACCGTTGTTTTGGTGCCCTAAACCCGCATTTTTTGCCCAATTATGTATTTCAGTACCTTAAAATCCTTTATTTTGAATGGGCTAGCTCTATTCTTCCTGGCCGTGCTGGCCGCCAGTTGCGTGGGCCATCGCTTCAACCCCGCCGAGGTAGGCGTCTGGTATGAGTTCAAAGAGGGAGACCAACTAGAAAAAATTGCCGAGCAGTTTGATGCCGATGCCTTTGCCATCCGCAAACGCAACGAAATCTACGAACCCGAAGATTTGGCTCCAGGCATGTTGCTGTTCATCCCAGGGGTTAAAACGACCCCCGCCGCACCCAGTGCGGCGGTTCGCTTTCCTGAGATGAAGGACAACGACCCGGTGGTCCAGAGCGGAAAACGTCTGATCTGGCCCGCTGGCGGGACCATTAGCTCAGGCTACGGACGCCGCCACGGGCGCATGCACCATGGCCTCGACATCACCAAAGACGGGGGGTTGGACATTGTCGCTGCCGGTTCGGGAACCGTAGAGTTTGCCGGGAGGATGAGGGGCTACGGGAACGTGTTGATCATCAACCACGGACGGGGCATCAAGACGCTATATGGCCACAACAAACGCAACTTGGTCCGGCAGGGGCAAAGGGTCCGCCAGGGCCAAAAAATCGCTATTTTAGGCAGTAGCGGGCGCAGCACCGGCCCCCATTTGCACTTCGAAGTCCGCATCAACGACAAGGCCCGCAATCCCCTGCGTTATCTACCCTTCCGCTAAAGTCCCCGGCGCTTAAGCTAGCCCGGCGGTTGCCGCCGAGCGACACCGGCCCGCTTTTAAGAACCCTATTACCCCTAGGCCTGCACAAGAGGCCCTTTTCCGGGGTGACGAAACTCGTTTGGAAGGGGTTGCTGGGCCCGGAAGGGGCCCAAAGGGGATTGCCTAAGTACCTCCGTGAGGTAATCAGCGCTTAATAGGGATCGCGGGCGCAGCGGAAGCCGACGTCTTTCCAGCCATATTTAGGGTCCGAACTGTCGCGACGCCAGCCAACGGCCTGCTCTTGATTACCTGCCCAAGAACCCCCACGGATCACCCGTTCGCTGTTGATCTTACCTGAGACGTAACGGCTGCCGGGATAGGATTTTAATATCGATTCGGTCCATTCGCGCACATTGCCAGCCAAGTGCCGCACCCCATAGGAGGAAATGTCTGCGTTTAATTCGTTGACCCCTAACGGAGCCTGAATGCCTGATTCGACGGTTCGGGCTGCATCGGGGGCGAAGCTGGTGCCGGGCCAGGGATACTGGCGGCCATGCACGCCCCGGAAGGCCTTTTCCCACTCAGATTCCTGGGGCAGCCGTTTGCCTTGGGTTTGGCAGTAGCGCCGGGCATCCATCCAGTTGACGTTGACTACCGGTAACATCTCTTCACCGGGCGGCACCCGACCTCCAATCCAGTGCGGTGGGGTCCGGTGGTGGAAGCGGGAGGTGTAGGCGGCATATTCGCCGTTACTGACCTCTTGGCGGTCAATATAAAAGGCCGATACATTCAGCTTAAAGGCCGGGGAACTGATCTCGGGCGGGCCGAGGTGGCCCATCATGAACTCACCTGCTGGGATCAGAATCATGTCTGCAAAGCGCGGGTCTGCGGGGGCCGAATTATCAGCGGCAGGCTCAGCCCCGAAGCGGATCAGGTCCGCCCACTCGATCACGCCGGTATAGATGTTCAGCAGCTTAAAGCTGGCTACCTGTTGGCCCCGCTTTTCGGTGATGCTGCCGTAGATAAAGGCGTCGACCCCGTAGATCTCGCCCATCTTCTTGGCCTTGGCTTGGTCGATGAAGTCAGACATGTTGAGCTGCTGTTCCTGAAGGATCAGCGCTAAGTTGTCCCGGTCGATTACCTGAAAGCTGCCCGCCTTGGTTAAGGCGGCGGACAGGAAATCGGTGGCCATGGCTTGGTCGTATTGGCTCGAAATGTTCCAAAAGCTAATCTGGCGGATGCCGTTGGCCTTGAGGCGTTTGAGGTCTTTTTCTAAGCTGGCGCTAACCGCCTGGGCCAATTCGCCTAGGGCTTGGCTCTGGGGTTCTAGCTGTCCGGTTTGGAAGATTTCGGCCCAAACCAGAGTGGAACGTTCGACATCGATGGCCTTCATCACCAACACATCACCGTAAAAGCGGCCATAAACAAAGAGATCCACCCCCAGCAACTTGCCCAATTGCTTGTAGGTGTCTTGACTGACCATGCCCGAGAGGTTGAATTTTTGCTCGTCGATGATCTGGGTCAGTTTGCTGCGGTCGATCACTCTAAAGGCGCGGCTGCGGACGATGCTGACGTTGGCATAGTCGATCAACTCGTTGCGGGTCACTTGGTCCAGGCCGCCTTGGATGCGAGAAAAAGCCAGGGTCGCGTATTTGGGTGAGGAAACCTGGCTCAGGGAACGGGCAATTTTTTCAGCCAGTTTTTCGGTATCCAACATGGCCGCTTGTGTGGGCGAGCCCAGCACGATCAAGCAAAAGGCTAAAAGCCAAATAAAACGGAGCATCGGGAGCGCCTCGGGATTGATGGAACGCCTTGCTTGTGGCAAGAATGGGCCAATCGATTGGAATCTGTACAATCTAACAACCTGCTAACAGTTAGGCAAGCCGGAGCCGCCATGCCCTTATATGTAGTCGCTACCCCCATCGGCAACGATGAAGACCTTTCGCCCAGAGCCGCCCGGCTCTTAAGCGAGGCCGACCTTTGGGTGGTCGAAGAAATGAAAAATGGCCGCCGCCTAGCCAAGCGCCTAGGCGTCTTTAAAGAGATGATCCCCCTCAACGAACACAACGAGGCCCAAAATGCCCAAGAGGCCTTGGAACTACTCTTGAGCGGTAAAAACCTGACCCTGACGACCGACGCCGGTACGCCGGGTTTTGCCGACCCCGGTGCCCGTTTGGTGGAGTTATGCCACCAAAATGGCGTCGAGGTGGTTGCGGTCCCCGGTCCTAGCTCTTTGAGCGCTGCCTTGTCTTTATCAGGACTGCCGCTCTCTGAGTTTTATTATGCAGGATTTCTGCCGCGCTCGGCCGAGGAACGCCGAGTCACCATCCGCCGTTTTGCCGCCTTTGGGGTGCCGGTGGTTTTATACGACACCCCTTACCGCATCAAAGCTTTGGTGACCGACCTGATGGCCGAATTGGGGCCGTCGCGCCCGGTGCGGGTTTTTTTCAGTTTGACCCAAGAAGATGAGGAAACGCTGGTCAGCACCTTGAGTGAATTGGACCTATATCTGGGCGATAGCCCCAAGAAGCGCGAATTCGTGTTGGTCGTCGAGCCGAGTTACAAGCAACGCACCACCGGTGGCGTCAAAACCAAAGAGGCCCCCCACCGCCCCGCCAAAACCCGCAAGTCGCGGGTGGTGCGCTAAAGCACCTGGGCGACTTTGCCAGCTTCGAAGAGGATCTTTTTGTTGGCGTAGATCCACTGGATTTCGCCGGTGGCTAGGCGCTCTCGTTGGGTCGGCTCGCCCAGGGCTTGGCGGACCTCTTGTTCCGTAAAGCCCGTTTCCACTAGCCCCATCAAGACCCGGTCACGGCGGTCTTCTGGCAGTTGGGTGCGCGAGAGTTCTTCAAAAACTTGGTTGAGCCAAGTGGATTCTTTTTCGGGCCGGTAGATGCCTGCCCAGTCGTCTACCCAGTAGGTCTGGGGGAGGGCCCCCTTATAGTTGACCGCCCGAAAGGCTAGTTGGGGAAAGTCCGCTTGGGTTTCTTGGCGTCCGGTGATCAATAGCGCGGCGACGGGCACTAATTGGTAGTCGGTCAGGTCTGCTTTGGTGCTGGGCAGGCTCGGATAAACCTTGATCAGCGCGTCCTTATTTTCTTTTAGCTCCTGATCTGTCTCCACAATAAACCCCGAACCGGTGCTGATCTGGTCGGTAGGCACCAAAACCTGAAAGAGCATCTTGTCTTCCCCCACAAACTCCATACCCACCACCGGGTAGGCAGTCTTGTTGCGGGTCAAGACCTTCTTCCCGCCGTTTAAGCTGGGGTAAAAATAGGCGGATTTGAGCACCAAAAAGGAGCCCATTTCAGCTTGCAACGGAAGGGCACCTAGGCAGAGGGCCAACAGCCCCAACAAGATTCGTTTCATGGTTCGATCCAAAAAAAGTCCAATCGGCTCCGGCCCAAGATCTTGGCGCTGAAGTTTTCGAGTCCGGCCCTGGCGGCGGGTTCATCTTTTTTGTCCGCTTCTAGGACCACCACCGAGCCTTTAAAGTCCTGGGCCCGTTGACTCAGCAGGTCCAGTGCCTGGGCCCCTAAGGACTTGCCATAAGGCGGGTCGAGCAGGAAAAGCCAGGGGCGCTCCCCCGGAGTGGCCTGACGTAACCAGCTTAGCCCATCGCCTTTAAAAAGCCTAAAAGATTCGGTAGGCAGCAGGGCCTCGACATTGGCTTTGAGCTGGGTGAAAGAAGGCCCGAGGGATTCGCAAAAAACCAAGGGCTCGCAGCCCCGACTGTAGGCCTCGAGACCTAAAGCGCCCGACCCGGCAAAGAGATCGACGGCGGCAAACTCACTTAATTCGGCGCGGTAGCCCAGAACGTCGAAAACCACGCCCCGGGTTTTCTCTAAACTCGGGCGGGTGTCCAAGCCTTTGGGCGCCGCCAATCGGCGGCCTTTTAGACGACCCGAGATGAGCTTAAGTGCGGCGGGTTTCATAGTCAAAATGGGGCAGATATTCGACCTGGGCTCCCACCTCGGCAATCGCCTCGGCTTCGGCAGTGGGCAATTGAGCGTCTTTGAATTCTGCCCCTTTAACCACCGTCTGGGGCCTTAGTTGGCGGATCAGCGCAGAGGCGTCTTCTTGGTCAAAGACGATCACCCGGTAAACATTTTCGATGCTCGCCAGTAGGCGGGCCCGGTCCATTTCGCCTAATAGAGGCTTGGCTCCCTTTTGACGCAAGATGCCCTGGTCGGAGTTGATGGCCACCACCAAACGGCCAGGGGTCTTTCCGGCTTCTAGCAAGAAGCGCAGATGACCAGCTGAAATCTGGTCGAAGTACCCGTTGGCGAAGACCATCGGCAGCTCGTCCTTTTGGCGCTCTTTAAGTAGGAGCGAAAGGCTGGTCACCTTGGAATGGGCCATGCCTGATTCGACCCGGGTCAAGAGGTCTGACCAAGGCAGCGGGACCACACCCATATGGGCGATTTCCAGCTCCGCACCGATGTTGGCCAGCGGGAAGGCCACTTCCGGCGGAGCGCCCGCCGCCAAAGCCACCGCCAAGAGGGTGACCACCATGTCCCCGGCCCCGGTTACGTCAAAGACCTCGCGCACCTCGGTGGGGTAAAGGGTCCAGTCGGTCGCGCTGCGGTAGTAGAGCAGGCCGTCTTTATCGAGACTGAGGGTCAAGAACTGGGCCTGAACCTTTTCTTGTAGCGCCGCAGCAGCGCGCAGCATGCTGTCTTGATCGGTGATTTTGATCCCCGTGGCCCCTTCGGCCTCGGTGCGGTTCGGTTTGATGCTGGTGATCCCCCGGTAAGCCTCAATGGGCACCCCTTTGCCCGGATCGGCCACAATGGGCAGGCCCCTTTGGTTGGCTTCGGCAATACAGGTCTGGATCAAGGACGCATCCAAGACGCCTTTGGCATAATCGGAAAGGACCACCGCCTGGGCTTGGTCCATGGCGGCGATAACCCGTTGCCTGAGTGCTTGGCGGGCCGAATCGGGATGGGTCGCGCCGGATTCGTAGTCCAGCCGGATCATTTGTTGTTGGCGCGTTAAGACCCGGACTTTAAGGATCGTTTGCAGGACCGGGTCGACGACCAAACCGGCCGGGTCTAGGCCCGATTCTCGGTAGATCTCTAAAAACTTCCGTCCTGCGATATCGTCTCCCAACAGGCCGACCGCCAGGGGCTCGCAGCCTAAGGCTTGTAAGTTGTTGATTACGCTGGCCGCGCCGCCGAGGCGGAATTCTTCGCGGCCCATCTTGACCACCGGAATGGGCGCTTCGGGGCTGATGCGTTCCACATCGCCCCAAGAATACTGGTCCAGCATCAAGTCGCCGACGACCAATACCTTTTGGGCGGTAAAGTCTAAGATGAAACGGATCAGGCGGTCGCGGGTCGAGACGTTGGTCATCAGCTGAGGTGGGAGCGGGTTTGGCCCAAGATAACGGGCCCTAGTTCAAAGGTCAATCGCCGGGGCTTTTCATCTATAAAAAAAAGGCCTAACATACCAACCAACCACCCAAAACCCACAGAGGTCCCTTTGCGTTTGATACTTTCCTTGGTCTTGTTCTTTGCATTGACGGGCAGTCTTTCGGCCCAAGAGCGTTTCCGCAGCAAAACGGTGAGCCACCTTTATTTAGGCAGCTATTCGGTCAGTACCACCGAACACCATTTGCAGGGTAGCCGAGGTGGCTTGGGGGTCAAACATTATTACGACCCCCACTGGGCTTGGTTCCTTCAGGTCTCTCGGGGTACGGCCATCGAAACCTACACCCCCGAGGGCGGCACTGCCTATTATGACCTGACGGCTAGTAGCTACGGCTATACCGGCGGGATGGAATGGCGCACCCAATTGGACCGGGAAGGGAATATGGAACCCTTTGTGGGGTTGGGTTTAAATATCGAGAATTACGAATTGGTCTTTGAATACCCAGGCAGCAAGATCGGCACCACGAACGGGACGGGTTTTGGCCCGCTGTTTAATCTAGGCGCTCGCTTCGCTATGGGCCGTAACTTTGTGATGATTCCTTCTTACGAATACAGCGCCATCACCTATAAAACCTCCAGAGGCGAATCCAGCACCTTGGCCTCTAACGGTTTTTCTTTAGGCTTGATCGTTCGGTTCTGATCAAGCCCCGGTCTTGAGGTTGCCTACCGGCTTGCTGGCCTTGGCCAGCTTCTGGCGCGAAGGTTCTAGCTTTTGGACCGGGGTCATGGGACTGACCACCGAAAGCGCCTTGGGCAGCAGGGTAAAGCTTGCTGGCAGACGGCCAATGGGGACTCCGTCGGCAATGATCCGGTTCTCTTCGCCCAATCCACGTATATCCAAATCCGTAAAGTTGCCCTGGAAGATGTTGGGGTCATCGCCTCGGTCTAGGGCGTCTTCGTCTAAAAACCGGGGCAGGGCGGTGGTGTAGTCGAGCAAGTCGTTGGCGTTGAGCTGATAATAGGCAAAGCGCTTGCGTAAAAAGCGCCGTTTGCTGTTGAGTCGGGGGCCGTCGGTGATCTTGTTGCCTAAGAGCATGATGGCGCAGACAAACTCGCCTTCAAAGCGTTTTTCCCCATGTTCGAAGAGGGTCACCTTTGAAGGGGCCTTGCGCTGGAAAATCCCTGAATAGGTGCGAAACCATTGGACCACGGTACGCAACACCAAGGGTAATTTCATCTGAGGCAGGCGGATTAAGGCGTCGTTTAAGATCAGCCGCCGGGCCGGGGTTCCTTGGGTGCCGATGCAATCGCAGCGGACGAGGTCAAAGGGGATGGTCGGCGAGCGCCGCAGCAATTCTAAATGGCTCTTGAGGCTGCTCGGGAGTTCCAGGCTGCTGCCTAAGGCGCTTTCGCGGTGGTCCGGTAAAAAGGCATAATGTTGGCGGCTTTCCTTTTCTAGAAGGTTGCCGTGGAGTTGGTTGATCGCTAGGTGGAAGAAACTATCGTCGCCCACCAAGATCAACTGGTCGTACTCCTGATAAGACTCCAAACCCGCTAGGGACCGGGCGTCTACCGCCAACTGCTCGGCACCGGGCAATCCCTCCGCCAAGGCTTGGCCGTGGCGTCGCCAAAATTGGGCGGTGCGTTTGCTGCCCTTAGAATTGATGATAAATAGGCGTTGCATGGGGTTTTTCCTTGAAGTTCAAAGGGCCCAAGGGGCAGTAAACCAGTCCCTTGGGGCCTTTTTTCGGGGCTTGGAGCCATTAAGCCCTCAAAGCAAAGATTGACTCTCATTATAACGCCAAGGAACCGCCAGGAGCAAGGGGAATTGCCCGGCCAGGGGCCCAAATGGCCCTTCCCACAAAGTCCGAAATAGGCTATAACCAGCCCATAACCCCCCTAGGAACTTAGGACGATGGCCGATACCTTTTTGGATGACAGCTTTCAGATCGTCGTGCACCACGCCCACGGTCAGGTGACCCGCACTGAGGTCCATTCGCGCAGAGCCTTGGAAACCCACCAATTGCTGATTGGACGCGGGCCCGAAGAAGTGGTGCGGATGCTGCCCCGCCTTTATCCATTAGGTGCCAAGGGCCACCAAACCGCTGCTCTTTGGGCCTTGGAAGAGGCCTACGGATTGGGCGTTAAGGCCTACCACCACCGGGCCCGTGCCTTGCTGGTCCACTTGGAAATCATGACCCAGACGCTGACGCGCTTACTGGCCGATTGGCCCGCCCTCTTGGGCAAAGCGCCGATCAATGCTCCCCTGGCGGCCATTGAAACCAAGTTGACCCAGGCCCTTTACGGAGATAAGGAACCCTTCTTCTTTGGTGAGCGCAGCGCCCAGGCTGATTTGGAGATGATCTCTCAAGTAGCGGCAGAGATGGCCCAACTGCTGGAAACGCATCTGTTGGGCTACCCACCGAAAATCTGGGCTAGCTTGACGGTAGAGCATTTGATGGCTTGGGTAGACGACCACCCGGCCTTGGGGGCTGAGGTGATCCGCTATTATGGCCAACTGCCGGCCTTAAAAAATCCTGAAATCGCGCCGCTCGGCTGGCCCAGCCACCAAGACTGGAATCAAGCGCTCACCTCGCCTTATGCGGTTGAGATGATCTATCTGCCCGAGTTGAACGGGCAGAAGATGGAAACCGGGGCCTTTGCGCGCCAAGCCCGCAATCTGCAACTCAAAGACTACGCCGCCCGCCGCGCCAACCCCTTAGTTTTGCGGTTGTTGGGGCGCTTGGTGGACCTTTGTTGGCAGCAGAGCCGACTCGAATTGGGCATGGAACTACCCGCCCAGGGGCCGGGGGTTCAAAAGAAAATGGGCATCGGTTTGGCCCAGATTGAATCGACCCGTGGCCGGGTAGTGCACCGCATTGAGATGGCCGCCGACAAAACCCGGCGTTATCAATTGCTCTCTGCGGCAGAATGGAACTTCCACCCCAAGGGGATGGTGCCCCTAGCCCTGGCCGGTTTGGTCGCCAAAGCGGACCAGATCAGCGCCGCCGCCGCCGCTTGGACCCGTGCCCTGGACCCCTTTGTCCGGGCCCCCATAAAATTAGTGCGAGACGCCTGATGCCCCACGGACCGGCTGGCCTAGCCGAAATCAAGGCCTTCGAAAACCAATTGATCGAGCGCAACGCCGCCGCCGCCAAGATCAACCGCGAGTTTTTCTTGGCTCACCGCATCCTGGCGCTGCATCTGATCTCCACACCGGGCACCGGCAAGACCGAGCTGCTGTTGGCTACTGCCAAAGGGTTAAAAAAACGCTTTTTTATGGCTCTGGTGGATAGCTATGGGGCCAACGGGATCGACGGAGGGCGCTACCAAAAGGCAGGCCTGCTTTCGTTAGGGATCAGCCCCCGCGCCGAAGGCCGTTTAGACGCCCGCTTGGTGGGCGAGGCGGTGCTGGCGAGGCCCGTCAAGGACAACAGCCTCTTTTTTATCGAAGGCAGCGGCGGCCGGCCCTACGCCTTTGACCTAGACCTGGGCGAACAAGCCAAGGTGATGCTCTTCAGCCCCGACCAGGGCTCCGACAAGCCCCTGAAGCTGTCCGAACGGCTCAAAGGGGCCGACTTGGTACTCTTGAGTAAAAAAGACTTGGTTGAGCCCATGGGTTTTGACCTCACCGCCTTTAAGCGCGCCTTAAAGCTAGTCCAGCCCAAGTTGGAGCTGATTGAGGTGAGTGCCTTGAGTGGTGAGGGTATGGATCATTGGATTGATTGGATTATTGAACAGGCAAGCAAACTGGAGACTTGATGTATTTACTGGGTTTGGACGTAGAAACCACAGGATTGGACTCAGACAAAGACCGGATCATCGAGATCGGTGCAGTCCTGTGGGACTGGGAATTGGGCCAGCCGGTGCAACTGCTCTCCGAATTGATCTTAGAGGTCCCCAACCTAGCCCTGGACTCTCAGATTGAAGACTTGACGGGCATCACCACGGCGCTACTGAACCGCTTTGGTAAAGAGCCCGATGACGCCCTTTTTGCCCGGATGGCCGAGATGTTGGCCGCGGCGGATTATCTGGTGGCCCACAATGCCAGCTTTGACCGGGGTTTTTTGAGCGCCTTTTATCAGCGCTGGGGCCGACAATTCCCCGAAACGCCCTGGATTTGCACCTATCAGGATGTTGACTATCCCGCTTCAATCCGGGGCAAGAACCTAATCTATCTGGCCGGGGCCCATGGTTTCGCAAACCCCTTCAGCCACCGTGCAGTCACCGACGTGCTCAGCATGTTTAAGGTCTTGAGTCATTACGACCTCAACAGCTGCATCGAGAACGCGCTTAGCCCTAAGTTGGAGTTGGTCGCGCTGGTCTCATACGATAACCGCAACTTAGCTAAAGAACAGGGATTCCGCTGGGACGGCGACTCTAAAAAGTGGAAGAAAAAGGTCCGCAAGAACCGCTTCGAGCCGGGCAAATTGCCCTTTGAAGTGGAAGTGATCGAGTTGGATTGACCCCGCCTTAACAGCGGGGTAGCGGCCTATTCCGCGTTGGCTAACATGCGGTGCAGCTCACGCTCGGCTCGTTCCATCTGGATGCGCTTGGTGAGGAGGTAGGCGAAGAGCAGGTAAAAGGCGACCATGCTAAGGTAAAGCATCCATTTGAGCGGGTCGTCGATCATCTGGCCCTTGCGGCTGAACATGGTTGAGGGCTGGTGTAGCGTGCGCCACCAAGTCACTGCTTGGTGGATCAAGGGGATGTCCATGAAGCCGATGATCGCGATGATGGCGGCGAAGCGGGCCTGCTGTTCGCTATATTCCACAAAGCGCCGCAGCAACAAATAACCCACAAAAATCAAGAACAAGATCAAGGTGGTCGTCAGCCGTGCGTCCCAGGTCCAATAGGTATTCCAGGTCGGGCGGCCCCAGATGGCCCCGGTGACCAGCGTCAAGCCGCAGAAGATCACCCCTACCTCGCTGGCGGCGTAGGCGGCGACATCATAACCTTCCTTGCGCTTCCATAGGTAGCCGATGCTGGCTAAAAAGGCGATGAAGAAGGCGGCGTAACAGACCAGCACCGAAGGGACATGGATGTACATGATCTTCTGTACGAAGCCCATGGCTTGTTCCAGGGGGGCCCAAACAAAGACCAAATAGAAGGTGACCGCCAGGGCCAGGGCCGTGGCTAGGCCTAAGATACGCGAAAAACCCATCAAAGCTCCATAACGAAATCAAAGGTCAAATAGGCGGCAATCAGGAAGATCAGATCAAAGCCGACCAGCAACTTTAACCAGTCCAACTCGGCTTGAAAACCCTGACCTGCAAAAATTCCCGACATAATCTGCACCGCAGCCAAAAGCAAGGGCACCAGTAGTGGGAAGAGCAGGATCGGTAGTAAGATTTCCTTAAACCGCACATCGGTGGTCAGGCCGCTTAAGAGCGTACCCAAAGAGGCAAAGCCCAAGGCGGTCACCGCCGAAAGGCCCAATAGCTCAAAAAAGAAGCCCATAGCGGGGCTGTAAAAGAGCAGGGAAAAGACGGGGATCAAGATCATCTGCATCAAGAGCAGGAACACCAAAGTCCCCAGCATCTTGCCCATAAAAATCGCGCCTCGGCTGATGGGCGCGATCAGCAACGCCTCCATACAGCCCATTTCTTTTTCCAGTTGGAAGTTTTTTGAGAGCCCCAACATCCCAGACATCAAGAAAGTCACCCAGTACACGCCCGGCGCTAGAGATTGGTGGGCCTCTTCGTCGGGCGGCAGAGAAAAAGAAAAGACCAAAAGGATGATCACCGAAAAGAACAACATGGCGATGAAGTTCTCGGCACGGCGCAAATCCAAGGTTAGGTCTTTTTTTAAGATCGTCAGTAGGTCTGCGATCATTGGGTGGCTCGTTGGTAATGGTCGATCAATTCTTGGTAGTTGAAGCTGCTGCGGGGATGGTCTTCGGTGATGCACCCCTGTTCTAAGATGGCGATGCGGCTAGAGATTTCAAAGCAAACGTCCAGTTGGTGGGTCACCATCAAAATAGCCCCGCCAGAGCGGGCGAAGTCCACCAAAAAACGGTTAAAAAAGTCCACCGACTTGTAGTCAAGCCCCGTATAGGGTTCGTCGAGCAACAGCAAACGGGGTCGGCTGATCATCAAACGGGCGATGCCCATCCGTTTGAACATGCCGGAACTGAAGTTTTTCACCTGGGCGTTTTTGAACCTGGCCAGGTCCACTCGTTCCAGTGCGTCTTCAACTAGGGCCTTAGGGTCCTTAAGGTGGCGCAGCTTGGCGAAGAAAAGCAGGTTTTCAAAGGCCGAGAGGTCCCCGTAGACCTGCGGGTGGTGGCCGATCACACCCAAATCTTGGCGTAGTAGTTGGGGGTCTTCTTTGAGGTTGGCTCCCCGGTAGAAAACCTCACCTTGGCTCGGGCGCATCAGGCCCGAAAGAATCTTCAGTAGCGTGGATTTGCCCGCGCCGTTTTGACCTAGCAAAAGCGTGAAGTCCCCGGCGTTTAGATCAAAGGATACGTCTTTTAAAATGCGCTTGTAGCCAAAATCTTTGCGGACCTGGGCGATTTGCAGCAAAGGCGCGGCGTTCATATAATTTGGTCCTCAGGCGGGGCTTCGACGGAAGTGGCGACGTCTTCGGCGGTTTCCAGGTCCGGAAAGAAGCGCTCGGCCAGCTGGGTTTCCAAGACTAAGTAAAGTTCCTTGAACTCGGTCAGATAGTTGCGGATCCGCTCTTCGTCAATTTTTGTGTTGTCGCAAAGCACGCGCAAATGGGTCGCTTCCTTGAGCAAACAAAACTTGGCGTCTTTTACTTGGTGGGCGTTTAGATGCAATAACTCCTCAAGGTAAGGCTGCCGCTCCGCGGCCATGGTCTCGAACATCTCAGCATCAAAGATCACCAACAGGTGGGTGACGATCACGCTTAAGTTATAGCCCGTCTGGCTGATCACCCAAATATGGTCTTTGATGCGGGTGACGCGGTGCATCTTTTCTTGGTATATTGCCTCGATCGCCGCTTGCACCCGCTCGATCACGGCGGGTTCAACCGAAGGCTTGTAAGCCTGGGTTACGTTGCTGTCGCTCATCTGAGGGTTCCCTTAAAGATTGCTGGCCTATCCTGCTCGCTTCGGCGTGCGCCCACTTTGGAGCAGCGCCGGTAAAATGTCAAAGGCCGCCCTAGCCAAAAACCGTTTTGGCTTGACATCCAGGGGTGTCAACCCTAGACTTTGCGGACAAGTCTGAGCAGTTTGTGGGGGCCTCTTTTGAGTCCATCCAGACGAAACCGAAGGTGGTTATGACGCAGGAAAAAAGCAATTTGAACGATCAGTGGGTTCACCCAGAAGACGCTAGTGCCGTCGGTTCTCGCAACAGCGCCAACCGCGATGGGCGCAACGAGTATATCGAAAGTCAGCGCATCATCGACGAAGAGGTGGACAAGGTCTTAAACCATTTGTCTTCCAAGTTACCGCCCGAGGTCTTGGAGAAGTTGCAGGTGACCGGCTCGGTCAAGGAGTTGTTGCACAACTACTTCAACCAGGGCTTCCATAACATGTACAACCGCTACTTGGTCACCGTCGAAGACGAGATGTCCAAGAAGTTCCGCGGCCTGATCGACCAGGAAGAAGAAAAGAACCTGACCCGCTACACGCCCCAGAGCGTGGCTGAGTTAGTCGAAGAGATTGGCGGCGCCGAACAGTTTAACAACGAGGCCCTAGAGCGCTCGGTGGTTAACATCTACAGCCATCTCCAAGGCCACTTGGAACACGGTGTTTCGGACCTGCAAGCCCGCACCAACAAGCTGCTGCGCGAAAAGACCGATATTGGCCTGATGGTCGGTACGGACAACGCCTTCACACTGGTCAAGGGGCATTACTCGGACAACAAGATCAAGCCCGAAACGGTTACGGACGTCAGTTTGGCGATCAACGTTTCGGAAAACGAACTGCTCAACCCGATCTTCCACTTCCAGACCGGCACCGAGACCATCATCCGCGAGGTCTTGAGCGACTACATCATGCACCAAGTGGATCACGAGATCTCGGCGCTTCAAGCCCAACTGACCGAAGAAGGCCAGCCAGAAATGGACGAAGCCGCTTTGATCATCGAACGCCTCAAGCGCCTTGAGACCCATCTGGACTTTGAAGACGGAGGCGAGTCGCCCCAGTACAAATGGCTTTCCAAGGATTTCTTGCAAGGCTTAGGCGATATGGGCTCGGAAATCCCCCAAAGCGAGTACGACCCGCTGAATGTGCGCGAGAACATCAAGCGCATTGTGGACCGCGAGAATATGCGCAACCAGGGCTTTGATAAAGCGGTCAACTCGTTGACCCAAATCTTAGACAAGACCCGCCTGGGCTATCAGCACATCGAAAACTTCAAGCAAGCCCGTAAAGTGGTGATCCGCGAATATGGCGAGCAAGCCGGTGCGGAACTGCCCGACGAGCGTTACGCCGCCACGCTGGCCTATTACGACGACGAGCAATTGCACGCCCTGCGTAACGCCTACTGTACCCAGATTGAAGAGTTTGAGGTCCAGGCCCAAAAGCTTTGGGAAGTTTACGAAAAGGTGCACCAGAATTTCCGCGACGAGCAGGGTTTCTTGGATTATCAGTCAGTCAGCCAGATTTATCTAGGTGGCGGCCCGATCCACAAAACCTCGGATGAGAAACTTGGCTTTTTTGCCAAACTCTTCGGTGGGGCTAAGAAGAAAGAAGAGCCCGTCAAGCTGGACCTCCCTCCGGCAGACGAGGCTGAACAGCCCGTTAAATTGTGGGACGAGATATTCTTTGTGCAGCCCGAAAAAAGCGACATGGAAAAGCTCAACGATACCTTCGCCGAAAAGCGCAAGTATTTGACCAAAAAGTTCCAGATGCTGCGCGGCAAGATCCACGATACCTTCAAGTATGAAAACCCCCCGGAGCGGGTGATCTTGGACCAGCGGCTGGACTTCTTAGAAGACCGTTTTGAGGCCTTCAACCGTCAGGTAAACCCTTACCACCTGCGGCCCGGAATTTACCTAGAGATCAACCTGACCACGATCAAACGCAAGGAAAACACCATGCAGTCGGTCAGTAACGTGATCAGCGAACTCTTGGCCACCGTCTCGGCTGGGTTTACGGACCTTTCCAAGGAAAAACACCTGGAAGACGCAAACGCCAATGGCTACGTGCCTAGTTTTGTGAACCCGCCTGGCCTAAGCGTCGAGGCTTAAGTCTCGCGACCCCTATGCCGCGCGCCGGTCAGCCCGTCGCAGAAGGACTCCTCTCATCGCTCCGGCAGTTGCCGGAGCGTTGGGAACCCTCGGAGCTCCACCAGCGGCTGGTTTCTGAAAACTTCCAATTCATCAGCCTCAATCTGTCGGCCCAACTGCTGCAATGGGATATGCTCTGGTCGCAGTTAAAGCGCCTGTCCGGCTTTGATCTGTTGCTGGTCCTGCCCCGCCAGGAATCGCCTCTTTGGATCGTTCCGGCTCTGCCCGAATTGCGTGTCCCGCTGATACCCTTTGAACTGGTATTACTTTACCTACGGCCCCAAGACCCCGCGCTTTTGAGTCAAGTTGCCGCTTTGTTGGCGCAACTGAAGGCTCTGTTGCGTCGGCGTCGGCCCTTGGATTTTGGGGATTTAAAGGAAGCGCAACCCACGACGCCCGCCCAAGCCCACTGGGTGCAATCTCCGCGCCGCTTGGAAAACCGTAGCCCCAAATACCCCGTAGAGGTCCGTAACGAGTTGTTCCACCACGGCAACTTAGAGGCCCTAGGCCGGGTGGTGCGGGACTACGAGGAAACCTTTCCGCTACTTAAGGTACGCTTGTTCCACCAAGGTGAAGAGGTGCGCGAGTTGTATAGCCTCTTTCAGTGGGGACGGGTCCGTTTTGGTGACCGCATATGGTTCCAGATTGAAGGGCCCGCCTTTAGCGAGGTCGCTAAGCTGCGGGCATTGCTTTGCAGAGCTTGCGGCCCCCAGCCGGCCCAAATCATCCGGTCTGGAGCGAGATATTTTAAATGATGCCCTTCACTCGGCTTAAAGCCCAAACCGATTTAGCCCCTTGGCTAGATTTGCTTTCTCAGTTGGAGTTACCCGGAACGACTCCTTGGGTGGCCCCGGCGTCCGAGTTGGTCCCAATGGACCGCAAGGCGCGCGAATCCCTGGCCCGTCTGATTTGGGCCGAGGTTCCCGACGGGGCTTACCTAAGCCTGTCGCTCTACGACAGCCTAGATTTTGCGCCCCGGGCCCAAGTGGATTATCTGGGATTGAGCGAAGCACTAGCCAATGCCACTCCGCCTAACCGGGCCCTGCGAGGTGCCTGGAGGCGGCTCCTGGAGACTTGGGGGGACCTGAACCAACGCCCGGCCAATAAAAACCTTCTCAGCGACGAGGAGGCCTTGCGGCTGCTCCAACTGGGGCGCGCCCAAGGGTTTCCGCCTAACCGAGAGCGGCAATTGGCCGAGTTTTTGGGTCTTCTGGCCGCCCAGGCCCCCGAGGGTGCCTGGGTAGCCTTGGAAATCCAACTGCCCGAAGCTGGGTCGGTCTGGATGGGCCGCTACCGCGCTCGAGATGTCCGCACCGGCTTGTGCGCACCCCAGCTAGAAGTGGTTCCCTGGAGCTTTTTTGAGCCCTATCCTTTACCCGCGCAGTTGGTTGAACAGGAGGTTCCCGAGGGCTTATCGGCCTCATTAGCCGAGGCCATGAGGTCGGTGGAACTCTGCCTGCTGCGCCCTTGCGGGGTGCATTTTTTGGCTGGGCCGGGCGGGTTGCGTCTGTTGGGTTTAGAAAGCTTTATCGCTAACCCCAAGGCTCGTTTAGAAATGTTGTTGGACTTGCACCAACGGGGTCACCTAACGCCGCGCCAATTGGCTGAGGCCCTAGCGCCTAGTGAGGTGGAGGAGCTTTTGGTGGGGCGCTTGGTGGGGCCGGACCCCCAACGGACCTTCGAGTTGGGGTTGGCTATACCGGGCAACGCTGGCGCGGCGAGCGGGAAAGCCTATTTTTCGGCCCAAGCGCTGTTGTCTGCGCCGCCGGGTCCGAAGATTCTGATCGTTGAAGAGGTGTATCCAAAGGATTTGGCGGCCCTGCAAGCCGCCGAGGCGGTGATCACCACCCAGGGCGGCTATGCCTCCCACGGCCCGGTAATGGCGCGCTCTTTGGGCCTACCTGCTCTGATGCTACCAGAAGCCGCTTTTGAAGGGGCCGCTTTGCGGTTGGATCGACACTTGATCACCGAAGGTCAAGAGGTTGCGTTGGAGGTTCCCCTGGAAGCGCCCCCGGCACTTTATGAAGGCCTTTGCCCCTGCGCTGCTCCGGAGTCCGAAGCCTTAGGACGATTGGCTAAGGTCATGGGGGAACTACCTAAGTTGATGGGTCTGTTGGTTAATGCAGAACAAAGCAAGGAAATCGGACGGGCCTTGGATTGGGGGGCCCAGGGGGTGGGGCTGCTGCGGTTGGAGAACATCTTAGGCGAAGAGCCCCAATTGACCCGCTTGAGGGCCTTAGTGCTGGGGGCGGGTGAGTCCCGGAACGAACTATTGCGGGTGGCCGGTGAAGGGCTCAAAGCGGATTTGTTGAAGCTGTTGGACCGGGTGCCCCAAGGGGACTTTTGTCTTCGGCTGTTGGACCTGCCTAGCCATGAACTTTGGCCCCGGCCGGGCGAAGAGACGACCCGCGCCGCTCAAAAGCTGGCGGCGCTCCTGCCTGAGAGGCGGGCCGAGGATTGGGTTTTGGCCATCGAAGCCCAACGAGAGGTGAATCCCATGCTGGGCCACCGGGGCGCTCGTTTGGCTCTGACCCATTTCGAGCTGTACCGGATGATGGTCTTGGCCTTTTTGGAGGTCGGCGAGATGATGCACCGGAAACACCACCGACTCCCTAGGTTACAGGTGATGATGCCCTTTGTGGGGGTTGCCGCCGAGTGGAACGCCCTCTTATATGGCCGTCACGAGATCGAGGGGTTGGTGCCGTTGTTTGATCAATGGTGCCAAGAGCGGGGATTCCTGCAGCCGCCCTTTGAGGTGGAATGGGGGGTGATGATCGAATTACCTGCGGCCGCGCTGGACGCCGCCGAATTGGCGCGGCATGCCTCTTTCTTTAGCTTCGGCGGGAATGATCTGACGCAAACGGCGCTGGGCTTTTCGCGCGACGATTGGTCTCGCTTCGGTCCTCTCTACGGCCCTATGGACCTGATGTCTGACCCCTTTCTGCGGTTCAGTCCGAGTCTGTTGGGGTTTGTGGAACTAGCGGCGGAGCGAGGTCGCCGTTTGCGCCCGGACCTGAAACTGCGTTTTTGCGGCGAACAGAGGCTGCTTGAGGAAGATTTATTGGCTATGTCTGGGTTGGGGATGACCCAAGTATCGGTAACGCCGAGTCGTGTACCCGCTACGCTGTTGCGTTTGGTCCGTCTAGGGCTCTTAAAGGAATCTGAAGTGCTGGATTGCTGATCAGGGGCTTCAGTGCTCCTCAGTTTGGGGCTGGGCAGCCCCAAACTGGGATCGATCTGGAAAGGGAAGTGGCGGTGCGGCCCCAATGCCTAGGTTGCGCCCCGGTGATTTCGGCGCTGGCAGTGATGGGGCCCTCTAGGGCTCTAAGGCGAGACCTAGAGAGGGTGTGTTTATTCCTTTGGAGCCTTTGGCGGTCGTCCGCGCCGCTTCTTAGGCGCTCCATCGGTCGAGACCTGGGAGTCCTTTTGGGTTGACGCCACTTTCTTGGGCCGCCCCACCTTTTTCTTTGGCTCTGCCTTCTCAGCTTCGCTCTTTTTGGGTCGCCCCACTTTTTTGGCTACCCCTTTTTCGCTTGGGCTCTTCTTGGGGCGTCCTACTTTTTTCTTTGGTGCCGCCTTCTCAGCTTCGCTCTTCTTGGGCCGTCCTACTTTCTTAGGTCGACCGGGTCCACGAGCCGTTGGAGCCTCCGCCTGGGTCTGTTCAGCGGTTTCGGTCAGGTTTTTCTTGGGCCGACCCACCTTCTTGGCCGAAGCTTTCGTCGTTGTGTTCTTCTTGGGTCGTCCTGGTTTTTTGGCTGGGGCGGCCCCATGGTCTTTTTCCGGCTCATCGGTCTTGCGGCGGTTGGGCCGGGGAAAGATGGGCTTGAGGTCAAAGGCATAGCGGAAGACATCGTCGTAGGTCTTGGCAAAATGGATCACCAGCTTTTCCTTTACATGGTCGGGCAGCTCTAGGTAGTCCTTGCGGTTCGCTTCGGGGATGATGATTTGGGTCAACCCGGAGCGCCTTGAGGCGATCACCTTTTCCTTCAAGCCACCAATCGGGAGCACCTCACCGACCAACGTTAGTTCCCCGGTCATGCCCAGTTTGGGCAAGAGCGGGATGTCGAGCATCATCGAAATCAACACAGAGGCCATGGTGACCCCCGCCGAAGGCCCGTCTTTGGGCGTCGCCCCTGCGGGGACGTGCAAATGTAGGTGTTTTTCGTCGAAAAACTCGGTCTTGCCGCCGTAGCGTTCGGCGTTGGCTAACACGTAGCTGTAGGCGATTTTGGCCGATTCGATCATCACTTCGCCCAACTGACCGGTCTGCTGGAAGCTGCGGCCCTTTGAGGGGACCCAATTGGACTCGATGGTCAATATCGACCCACCCATAGAGGTCCAGGCCAAGCCTGTGGCCACGCCGGGTCGCCCTTCGCCGTGGATTTCGTCGTCTTCAAAGATCGGGTTCTTCAAGTAGTCTTTAACTTGACTGACGCCGATCCGAGGCTGCTTAAGCTCAACCCCACGGACGATCTCGGTGGCTCGCTTGCGACAGATCTTTTCGATCATGTTTTCTAATTTGCGGACCCCCGCTTCGCGAGCATAGCCGTCGATGATCCGGCGGATAGCGCCGTCGGCAAAGCTGATCTGGCTGCCTTTGATGCCGTGGGCTTTACGCTGCTTGGGGATCAGGTACTTCTTGGCGATTTGCAACTTTTCGTTGGCAATATAACCCGAGAGCCGAAGCACTTCCATCCGGTCCAATAAGGCCGCCGGAATAGTGTCCAGCTGGTTGGCGGTGGTGATGAAGACCACCTTGGATAGGTCAAAGGGCAGGTCCAGGTAATGATCCGCAAAAGCGCTGTTTTGCTCGGGGTCTAAGACTTCGAGCAGCGCTGAAGCGGGATCGCCTTGGTAGCTGGAGCCGATCTTGTCGATTTCGTCGAGCATGATCACCGGGTTGGCGTACTTGGCTCCCTTTAAGGCTTGGATGAACTTACCGGGCATAGCCCCGATATAAGTGCGACGGTGGCCCTTGATTTCCGCTTCGTCGCGCATGCCGCCTACGGAAAAGCGGTAGAACTTGCGGCCCATAGCGCGGGCGATGGACTTACCGATTGAGGTTTTGCCGACGCCCGGCGGGCCGACGAAACAAAGGATCGTTCCGGAGTTGTCTTGGCGCAGGTTCATAGCGGCGATGAACTCAATGATCCGTTCTTTGATGTCTTCAAGGCCGTAGTGGTCGGCATCTAAGACCTTTTCGGCCCGGACGATGTCCAGGTTTTCTTTTGAATGCAAGCCCCAGGGCAAGGATACGATCCAGTCTAGATAGGTCCGGCTGACGTTGAATTCAGGGCTTTGCACGTCCAACAGGGCGATTTTGTTCATCTCCTCATCAAAGCGTTCTTGCACTTCTTCTGAGAAGTTCAGCTTTTTGGCCTTCGCCAAAAGCTTTTCAAGCACCTGGGTTTTCTCATCTTTGCTGATGCCCAGTTCCTTTTGGATCTCTTTGAGTTGTTCTTTTAAAAAGAACTCCCGCTGGTGGTCGCTGATGCGCTCTTCGATCTTTTGGCTGATCTCGGCTTGCAGGCGCGAAAGCTCCAGTTCTTTTTTGATCAATAACAGGGTTTTGCCCAGCCGGGGCACAATCGGTACGGTAGCCAAAATGGCCTGCAACTCTTCTTTTTCCGCGCTGGTCAGGGTGGCGGCAAAGTCGGCTAGGCGCGAGGGGTCGTCGATGCTGATCTGGCTAATGAATTGATTGAGCTCTTCTTTAATCAGCGGGTTGAGACGGATCAACTCCTTCATGTTGGTCAGGATTTCGCGCGAATAGGCGCGGATCTCGTCGTTTACCTTGACTCGGTCTTGGTGCACATACTCTACCCGAGCCCGCATGATGCCCTTCGAGGCTAGGGGCTCGACGATGCGGATGCGCTCTAAAACGTCTAGCAGCACCTGGCTGCCGTGGCTGTCTTGGGCGAAGACCTTGGCGATGCGCGCGACAACGCCGTATTTGTGTAAGTCCTCGACCTTGGGGTTTTCTGAGTCGAACTTAGGGGTCGAGAGGGCGATGCCCACGTATCCCTGCCCTTTTTGGGCTTCTACCAAGGTTTCTTGGTAGATGTCCCCTTCCACCACCAAAGGAATCACCATATGCGGGAATAAGGGGCGGTGCTGTACGGCGATAATGCCCAATTGCTCGGGCAGAAAATCAGCCTTGGGCAGCAGAGCTCCAAAGGTTTCTTGTCCCTCGGCATCGGTGCCGCCGCTTTGCAGGATGACTTCGTCGGGTTCTAACTCGACCGGTTCTTCCTCAAGTTCTTCAGGTTCGTCAGTTTTGTCTGACGTAAGCTCTAACTTGAGTTCTTTATCGTCCTTCTTTTTGGCCATCGGAAAGCAAAAATAGATCGGGTGGTGGCAGTGTTGTTGGTATAGCGGGCATACTACCGAAAAAAGCATTGAGCCGCAACCAAAGCCTTTGGGATTTTGTTCGGTCTTTCGATTTAGCGACTGGTCTGCGGTCTACTGGGGCTAGGGCCGCTTGTATTAACGGCTTAGGATGAAGTTTTTTTCACAAATATTCTTGCAAACTCGGGTCGATTAAGCTAGTTGACTTGAGTACAAAGAAGACCTTTTCACTGGTCTGCTCGTCTTTTGGGGGGAACAAAAGAGAG
>JAVVEA010000018.1:0-76427 GCA_032250835.1 bacterium | reverse complement strand
GATTCCCATCTAATGGACGATTGTGCGCTTGCTCCATGTGCCAGTTAAAAGAGTAGGGCATAATAATTCCTAGTTATCCCATCATCTGCCTCCTGGGCTGGGCTAGGGTTAGGGCTTGGCGGAGGGCTTGGTCTTGGATGTGGGTGTAGAGTTGGGTGGTGGAGATGGATTGGTGGCCTAGGAGGCGCTGAACAAAGCGGATGTCGGTGCCACATTCGATGAGGCCCGTAGCACAACTGTGGCGGAGCATGTGGGGGGTTACGTGGCGGTCTAGGTTCAGGGCCTTGATGCGTTGGCGGACCCAGGCGGTGTCCAAAGGTTGGCCCGCAGCATCGCAGAGTAGCTTGGGGTGGTCGGGGTTGAGGCGGCTGCGCTGGGCTAGGTACAGACCCAAAAGCTGTAACAACTCGCTATCCATCAAATAAACCCGGCGCTCGCGCTGCCCCTTGCCGTGGATCAGGATTTCTTTGGCCTCTAGGTCCAATTCTTCCAGCCCGATCTCGACCAATTCCCCGACCCGGATGCCCGTCGAGTACATCAGCTCGATCCCCACCAGCAGGGACAGGGCCCCAAAGGTCCCGGCCCCTTGGGCCCGGTAACTCAGGACATCGGGGTAACCTTGCCGCCAATCCAAACCGGCGGCTTTAGCGGCCAGGGTAAACAATTGCCTCAACTCTGTTCGGTGCAGGTGGCGCGGGAGTCGGTGGGGCAGGCGTAGCTGGAGCCGGAAGCGGTGAAAAGGGGTCAGCGAGATACGTTCTTCCTCTTCAAGCCAGGCAAAAAACACCTTCAGGCAGGCGTAGCGGCGTTTGATGCTGGTGGCTTTTAGTTGCTGGCCGTCTTTAAGCTCCCCTAAAAACAAACGCAACTGCTCTTTGCCCACCTGCTCGGGACTAACTTTGGGCCCCAAAAACCGGATGAAGCTGTTTAGGTCGCCCTGGTAGGCCTTGAGGGTATGGGCGGAAAGGTTCTTTTCTAGGCGGCAATGGGCTAGAAAATCTTGGCTGGCTTGTTTCACGTTGGGTCCTAGGTCAGGTTAGCAATTTTTGTTGCTTATCCAGAATCGGACCAGAATTAAATCACGCCACTTACCGAAACAGTAAGGCTCGGGGGATATTGGGGATATTTTTTAAAGGATGATTAACGACCGGCCCACCAAACCACGGGCAGGGGAAAACCTTGCCTAATCCACCGCCTCTTACACCGGCGAATCGAAGACGCGCCTTGCGCTGACAGGGTTTAGGCTGTTGAGGCCTTTGAGGATTTTGGCCAATTGATCGAGGCTGGCGACTTGGCAGATGACCTCTTGGCGGCTGCGATTTTCCACCAAGCGGTGGTGGCACTCCTGCAAAACCATCTTGGCCGAAGCGAAGCTGTGCGGGTTCTGCTCGATAGATAAAGACTGAGCGGGTAAATAAGGTTTTGAGCCCTTTAGAAAAGGGTTTCTTGGATAGGGCCCTTCCCTTCAACGGTCTTCACTTGATCCGTGTCTTTTGGCTGCCCGATCAAAAAGGGGCTGTTGGGGTCATGTTTTTCGTGATTTTTTAGGGCCAAAGACTTGTTGGCTGTGGCGTAGCAATAGGCGCAGCCGTGCAAACAGGTGTTGTACATCCCGATGTCGACGCTCTTAACACAGCCGCAAGCCTCCCTTTGGCCTTTATCTTTTGCGTGGTCTGACTCCACCTTTAAGACCGACCCTATCAGCTGGTCATCAATACACTTCCCATGCTCGATCCCTTCTTTCGAGAGGTCTACATCTTCCGCACAGGATTGGATTTCAAGACCGCGCTCTCCTGCTGTTTTAGAGAAAAAGAACGCTAGCTCTGAAAGTTTATCGCGGTGTTCAACAATATCCCAGGGCTGCAATTGGTCTACTTTGGCCAAGTTGCGGTTCACCTTGGTGTACAGGTCCGCAAAACTGACCACCACTCGGCGGGTCTTGCTGGCCAAGGAATCGGCAATTTTCACAAACAATCGCTTGTGTTCGTCCATATCCATTTTGGCGGACAACAAGACCGGATCGTAGCGCCAAATCACCCGGTTAGCCCCCACCAAATCGCTTAACTTGCTAAAGGTTTCAAGGGCTCTGTGGGGCCTAGGCACCGAAGTTTCCAGAATCTTAGGGTAGCCCGTGATGGTGTATTGAAAATAGTAGCGGTATCCACTCCGGTCGATCTCCTTCAGGTGTTTCATTAAAGGAGTCGGGTTTCTGGTCCAAAACACGATGGCCGTCACGTCTTCGGGAAGCAGCGATACCTTGCTAACCTGATGGGCGTTAAAGGGATTCCGGGTCAATAGATACCCAGCGCGCAGCCTGTTAACAAACCACTCGGAATAAAAAGCCGGAATGTCCGTTCGCCTACTGGCGCTGATGATCACCCGCCCCCCTTAATGGCTCCAAGGCGGTAGGAGTTTAAATACCTTTTTGGACTTGGCTTTATAGTCATGAGGTTTGGAATAAAGAGGCCCGTTTTTTTCCGTTTGTCTGTTTCAAACGCAGGATTCAAGTTTACCGCTTCCAACATGCTGTGTACCTGCGTGACCCACTTTTCCTCTGGTCGCTCATTTATCACGAGTAACCCGCCTGGGGCCAAAGAATCATTTATCAATTTGGTCAAATTAGCGATTTGCGAAGAATCGAGTTCAGATAACACGTATGATAGAGTAATCACATCATAATAACCTTCGCTTTCGGGCCTAAAGCCTTCGAAACTAAGATGGTGGTTTTCAAATTTAAACTGAAATCCTGGGCTCTCGATCAAATTTACAACTTCGGCGTACTGGTCATCCCAGGTTGGTTCCATTTCCACCCGTGTGACTTTAAATTTAGCACTTTTGCGCCCAAAGAAGGACTCATTGACTTTGATGAACCGCTGTAACCCAGTGACATCTGATCCAGGCCCACCACCGATTGAAAGGACTTTAAAGCTTGTGTTCCCTCTTTCCGAAAAAGGAGCCTTTGCTTGCAGTCCGGTAAAAACAGAGCAAATCTCGTCTAGATGCACTCCCAATGACCTCATCAGGTACATCTCACGGAATTCACTGCATTGGTACTGAGGCGTTCCCCCTGGAAAATATGAATTCCGGTGGCAGTCCGCACAACTCTGCCAATTTTGCTTTGCCTGCTCGCACTCCAAAAAAACTTCATGGTCAAATTGTTCGTAAACAGATTCCAGGTATTGGTTAAACTTGTGCAATGATCCCCCTCCAAGAAAAAAATATGGGTTTGGTGAGGGATTATCATACTTGATGCAGCGGAGGCAGGGACCTGTACAAAAAACCAGGGAGCGGAAAACTACCCCACCGCCTCTTCTTCGGGCGCGTCGAAGACGCGCCTTGCGGTGACGGGGTTTAGGTTGTTGAGGCCTTTGAGGATTTTGGCTAGTTGGTCGAGGCTGGCGACTTGGCAGATGACCTCTTGGGTGCTGCGGTTTTCCACCAAGCGGTGGGAGCACTTGATCGAGTGAGGGATAAGCGGGGAATGGAGATTAAGCGGGTTTGTAGGTGTTATATAGGGATATGACACGGTGCCTCTGGGCGTCGTACCCTACGTTTCTGAAGAAGTCTCGCGAGGCGCATCGGGGGTGCGTTTACCTTGAGAACCGTAGATAAAGGCTGCAGCCAAAGAGGACAAGCCCAAAGCCACACCACCACCTATCACGTTGCCTGAGGCAACAAGCCAAGCTCCCACACTAACCACCACCAAACAGATAATAAAAGCCAACCAAATCCCCAATCGTGCGTTCCCCCAAAGTTTTTCCTCCCGCGTACTCAACAATTTGACCTGATTTACGACCTGCTCACGCTCTAATTCCTGCCTGTGCGCAGCTTGCCGCTCCGCCATTGCCATGATTCGCTCTGCAGCACCAGGTAAAATCTTCTCGTACCCACCCAT
The DNA here is from genome assembly GCA_032250835.1 of bacterium. GTDB lineage: Bacteria > SAR324 > SAR324 > XYD2-FULL-50-16 > XYD2-FULL-50-16 > TamC13-09. Next base: position 72,532 of record JAVVEA010000018.1, on the reverse strand, counting down.
CACCTCAGGACGGGGCAACGGACCAGATTGCGACACCCTACGCGTGACCCGCATCTGAAGGGCCTTACGAGCGATGTTCGACGCCTCTTCCTCAGTCAGTTTACCACCGCTCGATTGAGTGACTTGTCGCGCAATTTCTTGGACCGTCTGCTCCGGAATCGTTGGCAACGAATCAGAAGACTCGTCAGGTTCTTCCAGTGGGAGATTAGGCTGATCTGTCATCTTCTATGCTAAATTGGTGCATGGCTTCGCCGATATCCGTTCCAACGGCGCTCCAATCGTTTTGCATAGCCTCTGCATCCGACATAACCTGCACCGGGGTTATTGGATTGAGCCCTCGAACCTTGGGCACCTGCCCAAGGAGTTGGGCAGCGCCAACGAACATGGCGGTCGTCACAGAAATGCCGCCCAAACGGTCATTGGCAACCCCTTGGGTAAGACCGGCAGCCCCCAATCGTACCGCTAGTTTTACGCTCATAATACTAAGCCTCCGTTATAAACACGCTATGCGTCTCTAGAGTCTAAAAGTAACATTGTTAGGCATTCCTATTCAACAGCTATATGCCATTTTACTGGTTTGACCGACACGCGGAAAGTATGCCTTGTCACAGATATACCAGATATTGACAAAAGGGATACAAAGCCCAAACCCAGCTAAAAAGCCTTCAACCTTATTACCAACTACCCCACCGCCTCTTCTTCGGGCGAGTCGAAGACGCGCCTTGCGGTGACGGGGTTTAGGTTGTTGAGGCGTTTGAGGATTTTGGCTAGTTGGTCGAGGCTGGCGACTTGGCAGATGACCTCTTGGGTGCTGCGGTTTTCCACCAAGCGGTGGTGGCACTCCTGCAAGACCACCTTGGCCGAGGCGAAGATGCGCATGATCTGCACATGGGTCTTGATGTCTGCGTCAAAATGCAAAACCACCTTAACCGTCTTACGGTCCTCGGGCCGTAAAACCCACTGAGCCTCCACCAGCCGTTTGGGGTCAATGCCGGTGAGGTATTTACAGTCCGTTTGGTGGACCGAGACGCCCTCGCCTTGAATCATCAAACCAGAGATCGCATCGCCATGGATCGGGGCGCAGCATTTAGCAATGCGGACCTGGATGTCCTCTAAGCCCGGTATCTCCACTACGTCCACTTTGCGCTGGAAGGGCAAAACCAACTTGCGCGACTGGCGCTGTGGGATATGCTCGTTGATTGAGAGCAAATAGGCCTTCAACTCGTTCATGCTAGCATTCCCAAAACCCATCTGGGTCCAATAGGCGGCCGCATCCTCGTATCCGTGCTTCAGTAAAAATCCCTGGAACTCGGCGGACTCAGAAAACTCGTCCAAGGGAATTTCAAAGCGCTGGATTTGCTCCACAAAGATTTCTCGCCCCAGCTTAAGCGCCTCTTTGTTCTCGCGCTTGCGCAGCCCCTGGCGGATTTGGCTCAAGGCGCGGGTGGTGCGTGCGTAAGCAAGCCAGGACTGGGTCGGATGGGCCTCTTCGCTAGTCAAAATGCTCACTTGGTCGCCATGGTGCAAGCGGTGCTGCACCGGCAGAATCCGCCCGTCGATTTTCGCTCCAATGCAGCGGTTGCCCAGGTCTGTGTGGATCGCATAGGCAAAATCAAGCACCGTTGATCCCGCAGGCAGTTTGATGATCTTTCCCTTCGGTGAATAGGCGTAAACTAGGTCCGAATAGAGTTCTCGGGTGAATATCTCTAAAGACTCCTTAGGGTCTGCGGCGATTCCCAGGCTTTGGGAGAGTTCGTTCAACCAAGCCAAACTGGAATTCGACTTTTCGGCCTTAGGCAGGGCGGCTTTATAAGACCAATGAGCGGCCACGCCCAACTCGGCAACATGGTGCATCTCTTCGGTACGGATTTGCACCTCAAACCCGGTCCCTTGGTCGTTAAGCACCATAGTGTGCAGGCTTTGGTAGCCGTTGGCCTTCGGGAAAGCGATGTAGTCCTTAAACCGACCGTGGACCGGGTTAAACCGGCCATGCACCAAGCCCAATACCTTATAGGCCTCGTCTTTCGATTTAGTCAGGATACGCAAACCCAGAAGGTCGTGGATGTCCTGATAATGGACATCATATTTCCGCGCCTTCTGGTATATCGAAAAGCTGTGTTTGATCCGGTTGTGGATCACCGCCTCAATATGATCTAAGGCCAACAGCCGCAGTAACTCCTCTTGAAGAGCCTGCAAAAAGGCCAAATGGGCTTCACGTTGGCTTTCTAAAAACTTCTGGATTGCTTGGAATTCTTTCGGGTGGATCAACGCAAAGGCGCGGTCCTCTAGCTCCACCTTAAGGTGGTTCAGGCCCAAGCGCTCGGCTAAGGGAGCAAAGATTTCCAAAGTCTCGGAGCCAAAGCCCTTAGACTTTTGCCGCAAGATCGAACTCCAATGCCGCAGCCGCACCAACCGAACGGCTAGTTTGATGAAGATCACCCTTGGGTCCTGACTTGCCGCCAAGACCAACTCGCGCATTGCCTCGGCCATCTCGTCTTTTCCGGTGCGCTCTCCGGTCCAGCCGGGGAGGGCATCTAAAGCCTCTACTATCTTCGCAGTCGCTTCGCCAATATGCCCCGAAAGTTCGGCGGCACTGGTACGGTGTTCTTTGATCGTCGAGTAGAGCAACCCTGAAACAATGGATTCAATATCCAGTTTCAGCCCCACCAAGATGTGGGCGACTTCCAAATGTTCGGCAATCGGCTGGGCCACCAGGCCAGAAGGAGACGCCAAGAGGCGCGCGGCGAGGATGTAGGCCTTTTGGAGCGGAGAGACGTCCGCATTGGGGTTATAAGACTTGAACTCGGATATGATTTGTTCGATCCGGATCATGTCGGGGCGGGGGACTCCAATATTTGGTCAACCAAGGTCGCTATCCGCAGGTCCCCTGATTGGCGGCAAAGCGCAGAGAGCAGCGTTTCTTTAGATTCCTTTCGAGCGAGGTCTAGGTTGATAGACCGGGCGATCAGAAGCTTTAAAAACTTGTCCTCGGCGGTGATTAAGTCATCATTGAGGATAACAGAATCGTATTGGTCTTGGAAGGTTAATTCATGTACAGCGTTGCCCAACCGTTTGGCCAACGTCTCGGGTGACTCGCTACCGCGCCCGGTCAAGCGCCTTTCTAATTCTTCGATGCTGGGCGGCTTGATAAAAACATAATGAGCCAAAAAACCGGGCAACTCTTTGAGCTGCATAGCGCCCTGTACGTCAATGTCCAGCAAAACCGAAAGCCCACGGTCCTGGGCCTCAGCAATACGCTTGGCCGAAGTTCCGTAGTAGTTGCCGTAAACGCAGGCCCATTCAAGGAACTCCCCGGCGTCTATGCTGCGGCTGAAATCGTCTGGGTCGGTAAAGTGGTAGTCCACCCCTTCGGTTTCCCCGGCCCTGGGCGGGCGGGTGGTCGTCGAAAGCGAAAGGGTGAGGAATTTTAGGCGGCCAAGGGCCTCTTTGATCAACGAGGTCTTCCCGCTACCGCTCGGCGCTGAAAGCACGAAAAGGGCGGGGCGGATAAGACCCATAGGGGGATTAGACCGAGATCACCTCAACGGGGTGGTTCAAGGAAACACGCAGCGTATTTTGGATAAAGCGCAGCGTTCCGGTCGAGGAACTAGCACAACCGGTGCAAGCTCCTTGGTAGTTGATGTAAACCTTGTCTTCGTCGATCTTGTTGAGCACAATGCCCCCACCGTCGGCGGCCAAGGCAGGACGGACGCGCTCGTCTAAGATCTCTTCGATCTTATGGCTCCACTCGGACTTAGGCATGTCCTTCAAGAAGACCTCGTTGGGGTCTGCTTGTAGGGCTTCCATCAGTGCAGGTAAGCCACCGGTCACGAAGGTGATCTCATCAAAGCCGTTGTCGCGCAACAGTTGGATCGATTCGGCGGTCTTCGCATCGTCGGCGGTGCCGTAGATGATGATCGGCGCAAAGGGAGGCAACTGCATTAAGTTGTCTTCCAAGAACTCAGCCGGCAGGTTGTTTGAACCGGCCAGATGGCTCTCGCGGAACTCATCGGGACTGCGGACGTCGATGATGATCGGAGCAGGGTTCTGACGACGCGCCTCCAATGCCTCAGCAGGCGTGGTCTCGAACTCCTTGGCGTCGAACTCGTTTTTATTGACGAACTTCATAGAACCCCTTTGATAATGCGAATTACTTGGGTACAGTTTTACCGCTGCGGATACAGCTGGCGCAAACCTTAAGTTTCATCGTATTACCGTTGCTCTTCTTGACCCTAACGGTCTGTAAGTTGGGCAACCATCTCTTTTTGGTCTTGTTGTGGGCGTGGCTTACGTTGAAGCCAGTGCTGGGTCCTTTCCCACAAACTTCGCATTGCATGGACATTAGTCGGCCTTTGCAAAGGTTATTGGCGAATTTAAGAATCTCGATTTATAGCCTCCCTTTACCTTTTGGGCAAGCTCTTTTTAGGACGATCATACCAAAAGCCCATCAGCGAACGATAACGCACCGCCCAGGGAAACAAAAGCAGCATCAATACCAACCCCAAATGGGCCCAGGGAGAAAACCACTGGGCTTTGCGGTTGCTAGTGGTGACCGGCAGTTCCAAAATGCCAAACTTCAGGCCCCGCTGCTTGGCCCAGCCTTTGAGTCGGCGGGCAAACCAGATCTCTTCGGAGGCATAGACCGCCTCGCTAAATCCACCGAGTTCATCAAAGGCCTCACGGCGCATCCAAAAGAAACAGCCCGCCACCAATTGCGCGGCCTTAGAAAACCGGTTCCATATGAAGGCTAGGTCAAATCTAGCTTGGTCCAAAGCCACCAGGGCCCCTCCCCCGGCGAAATCGCTATCTAAGCGGGTCAGGGCGGCGGTGAGGTGCTCTGCTTGAACCCAGGTATCGGCGTCTAAGAAGATCAGGAACCGCCCCTGGGCCGCTCGGGCCCCGGTGTTGCGGGCACGGGCAATCTGATTGAGCGGCTCAAAAACCACCAAAGCCCCGGCTGCTTGGGCCAATTGGGCGGTTTGGTCCGTTGAGTTGTTGTCGCAAAGGATCACTTCCCCGGTCCAAGGAACGGCCTCCATTGCCGAACGCAAGGCCGCCAAAGTATCGCCGAGATACTCCGCCTCGTTATAGGCTGGGATAATGATCGAATAGTCGGGCTGGTTTAGTTGGGGCTGGCTCATGGGGCCAGTTTACCAAGGGTAGCACAGGCGGGCAAGTTGAATGGGTAGGCCAAGCTTTGGGGGCTGAGGGGGCGCTGATAGGCTTGACCTACCCAAGGGATAACGGACGGCCCCGGCTGGGGGGCTGAGGGGGCGCTGATAGCCAGAACCGTCCGTTAAGCGGTGGTTTTTAAACAGGACGGCCCAGCTGGGGGGCTGAGGGGGCGCTGATAGCCAGGCCGTCCTGAACCGATACGTAAAATTTAACCAAGTTGCTGGCGGAAGCGGCTCTCCACCTCCCGCAGCTGCAACAGATAACTCCGATTCATGCTCGAAGACAGGCTGCGTAATTGCCGCCGTCCCCAGTCTAATTTATCAAGCGCTTCACGGCGCTCGCAGGTTTCGGCCTGCAACTGAGCCCGCAGTTTGAGCAAGGACTCTGGTGCCCAATGCCGCAAGGCCATGCTATATACCGGGCCTCGCTTCTGGGTATCGAAAAAGCTCCCCAAACCCAAACGAGAGAGTTCTTCTCCCGATTCACCTAGTTCGCGGTTACGTTGGTGGATCATTTCGTTGATCTCCCGAGCGAGCCGGTATTTCTGGTAAAATCCTTTAACCCTTTCCTTGGTATCTCTCATTTCCTTGACTACTCCGAGTGGAATCCCTGCAAGAAGTGTCCTAGGGCATTTGCCTTATGATAAGTCGGAATATGATCGATTGGCAACCTTTTTTTGCATTTTTTTCCGCCCATGAGACATTCAAATTAGACATAATTATTTTATATATTTGAATTTATTCACATATTTTGTTTTACGCTCATTTTTGCCAATATTTTCCATATTGCCATCATAGGGCAATCTCCTTAGTTCAACTTTCTTGACCAGATTCCCGCTAATAGACATCTTAGAAGCACACCCAAACTAGACCTTCATGAACCAACCACTACTGTTGCGACAAATCGCCTGGACCGGGTTGATCGCCTCTCCGCTCTTAGGGGCCCTTTCCGGAATCCCCCTCTGGGCTCAGCCAGCGAGCCAACTGCTGCCTAGCATGGTCCATTTGCTGACGCTGGGTTTCTTGGTGCCCCTCTTTTTTGCCTCCTTCCTAGAACTCCCCGGCCCGGTGGTCTGGCCCCGTTTGAGCGCGACGCTGCCTTGGTTGTTGAGCGCCGGGTTGATGGCCTTTGTGGTGGGGATGCTGGGCTCAAATCGCTGGGCCTTTTATCTAGGCGGTCACTACGCCGCCCCCATGGCCCTCTATCTCTTTTCCTTGGTCGCCGCACGGACCGCTTGGGCCAGGCGCGGTAAGGGAGGGCTCGAAGGTTTGGGGCCGGTAGTGGTCGGTTTGTTTGTGGTCGCTAACTGGGGCGGCATGATGGTCTTAGACCGCTTTTATGGCGGCAAATATGCCTTTTTCAGCGCTTCGGTGGTGGCCGCCCATGCGCTGATTGCGCTTTTTTTCTTTGTCTTACCTTGGCTCTACCACGCCCACACCGGGCGGGCCACTCCTTGGCCGCTTTGGGCCGCTGGCGGGCTGGCTTTAGCTGGCTATCTATATGGCTGGATTGCCGAACAGCCGCTCTACCTAGACCTTGCCGTGATGGCTTCAGGGATCGGGTTAGTGATCTTTGGGCGATCCTTTGACCAGCCCGTACGGGCCGTCCGGACCCTTAAAATCGGCTGGTATTTGGCCGGGGGAGGGTTGATCTTAGCTTCTACCGGTCGGGGTCTAGCGGTCACTGAGCCAGCGGGACTGTTGTCTTTTGGGATCTTTCTGCTCTTAGGGTTGGTCCTGCCTACCACCTTGCAGACCCAGGCGGCATTGCGCCCCTTAAAGCGGGCAGACTGGTCCTTATTGGGTGCTATGCTGCTGGCGTGGTGCTTGGCGCTGGGCTGGCATTGGGAGTTGCCGCTAGGCCCCCTTTGGGGAGCCTACGCGGTTTTGGTGGGATTCTGGGCTTGGCCGATGGCGCGGCCCCGTTAAAAAGGCCCTAAGCCAGTTCTTCGAAGACCCTCAAGGCCTCGGGAAGTAACTGCTTCTTGCGGCTCAGGACGCCAGGAAGGTCAAACTTGCTGGGGCCCAGCTTTTTATAGGCCGTGGTCTTGGCAAAGCCTTCGTGCTCTGTGGTCAACAAGATGCTGGTTTCCTTGATGATGTCCGTCACCAGCAACATGGCCATAACCAAGCCTTTCTCTTGCTTGATCTCCTCTAAGGTCTGGTGCAACCCAGCCTCACATTCGGCCAAGTCGCCCAAAGTGACCACTTCAACCTGACCGATCCCGAAGGCGGCCCCATATTCCTCGAACTTCTTAAAGTCCGTGTTGATCACATCCAAGGGGCTGCGGCTCGCCAAGCTGTCGGTGGCGCTGAAAAGCTCGATGCCCAGTTGCTGGTAGTCTTGACCGGCAATCTGGCATAGCTCGTCAATGGCCACCCGGTCTTCATCAGTGGCCGTCGGGGATTTTAAGATCACCGTATCGGTCAAGACGCCGCAGAGCAGCAGGCTGGCGGTGGTCTGGTCGATCGCCTGGCCGTGGATTTTATAAAGCTGATAAACCAGCGTGCAGGTGCTACCCACGGGCTTGGCGTAAAAGTGAACCGGATTTTTGGTCTTGATGGTGCCCAGTCGGTGGTGGTCCACGATCTCCAAAATATCGGCCCCTTCGGCCCCGTCTACCGCCTGGGTCATTTCGTTGTGATCCATCAGAATCAACCGGCGCGGTTCCTTCTTCATCATATCGCTTTTCGACAAGATGCCCATCAGGCGCCCCGCCTCGTCTACCACCGGAAGGCTCTTATAGCCGCCCTCTTCCATCTTGGCGGCCGCTTCTTCTAGGTAGTCACCGGGGCGCAGGCTGGGCGCGGCGCTCATGATGGACTTGGCGGGCGTGGCCAAAGCTACCTTGCGCAGCGTGTCGGCGGTGTCGTCTTCGGAAAGAAAAACCCAACCCTTAAAGCCGTTGAGTAGGCGCAGCGCCTCGGCCCCTTGGTCGGTGACGCCGGTCAGGATCAACACCGGAATCTGGCGTTTGAAGGCGTCTTTGATCAACCGCTCCCGAAACCCAACCACCAAGACACAAGCCTCGGCCTCTTCTTCAGCAAAGCGCTCGCCGAAGACCTGAACCGACATGGCCCCAGCAATCAAGTGGGCTTCCATTTCCTGAACCTGCCCTTCTTGCAGACAGGTTCCGCGCAAAACTTGCTTTAAGTTTTCAGGCCGGACCAAATACTTGGGCCGGTCTTCGCCACTGCCCTTTAGAAAGAAATGGGTGATGTCGAGCATGTTGATCAGGCCTTGAAGCCGCTGCTGGTCGTCCACCACCGGGGTAGAACGGATTTTTAGCATTTCGGCGGCTTGCATGACCTGCATCAGCGGCGTTTCGGGGGAAACGGCGCTGACCTCGCGGGTCATCACGTCCTGAGCCTTGGGGTATACATCTTTGACGTAAGGCGGCGGTTCGACCTTAAATTTGTCGAAAATATAGCGGGTTTGTTTGTTCAGGTTGCCGGCGCGGGCGGCCTGAAAGTTCAAATCTCCGCCTAGCTGTGCCTTGAGGGCGGCGTAGGCATAGGCCGAACAGACCGAATCGGTGTCCGGGTTTTTATGGCCAATAACCAGGATGTCCTTCATGTACTTATGGGAGCGCGGTCTTCAAAAAAGGGCTTTCCCTTGAGGTAGGAAAAAGCCTATCCTTGAAGATTTTCCAAAAGTAGACAAGTAGGAATCTTACCTTGAACGCCGAATCTACCTTTAGGGACCCACCAATGCGGCCATGCGAGCTTCTAACCGATCCAGCCGATCAGCCAGCGAACCCGTAACTTCTACTGGCCCGGCGGGCTTACCGGCGGCGACTTCCAAGGCCCCCAGACGGATCGAAAGGGCCTTAACCGCCGCCGCCAAGCGGGGCATCGGCGCGGTGCCGTGCTGGATTTCCTCTAAAACTTGGTGCTGCCCGTCCAATTTAGCCACCTGTGCTTCGAGCAGGCCAAACCGCTGCGCTAAAGCCTGGACTAGTTCAAATCGAGTGGTGTTTTGAGTGCAGGGGGCGGTTCTCCATTGAGGACAATCGGTGCGCCCGGCTTGGGCCAAAGCCAAGGGAGTCCATAATAGGGTCAGAACTGAAGCCGCCAGTATTAATCCTTTCATGTTACCTCCTGATTGGGGTATACTCTATTGTACTCCGCTATTCCCCAAAGCCGCCAGCGGGTTCCGATGCTTTTTCTCGGGTAAAGGAATAAACCTCTTGGGCCTCTTTATCATAAAATCGGTACTCCGCTGTATGGGCCGTGTATTTAGCCCAAACGAAGCCGTGGTCCAGCAGATAAAACCGCTTGCCGGGGTGGGGTCGTTCGGCCTTTTCGTTGAGGTTCGTCCCGCCGCCGCCGGAGGTGATCTGGTCAATGCCCTCATACTCGATATGTTCGAGTAAATGGTGGTGTCCGCTTAAGTATGCGTCGATGCCGCTTCGGACCACAAATCGTTGCTCACTTTTCAGCATATGCCCGTGCCTACCGGTGGAAACCAGCGGGTGGTGGGCGAAAGCGATGTGCCAGGGGCGCAGGGTCTTTTTGCGCAGGCTAAAGAAGCTACAGAGACTACAGGTGGTATTGAGCGCATCAAAGCACACCGGACCCACCTCCAACCGATAGGTCGCCGCAGGCATGCGCCAGCGCGTTGATTTCTCACTATAGGCAATCTGGGCGCGCCAGTTCCCCTTAAAGTCGTGGTTGCCCAAGACGGCGTAAAAGGGCTTGTTTAGGCTGTAGACCGCCTCGAACTTGTTTTGTAGTTGGGGGTCCTCTAGGTCTTTGATCCCCTTTTGGATGAAGTTATCGCCCAACAACAAAACCAAGTCACAGCCTTCGCGCTCGGCCACCTGTTCCATAGCCGCCGCCACCTGTTGCTGTTTTTTGTCCCCTGAGCCTTGGTCGCCCAAGATCAGCACCCGCAATTCCTCGGGCTCGCCTAGGTCAAAATGGCCACCGAAGCTTTTGGCCTTGGGATTTAGGCAAGCCTTGGTATACAACTCACGCCCCAGCCCGACCAAAACCACCAAACCCAAAACCCCGGCCAGCCCCAAGCCCCAGATCATGAAGCCTCGGAGTCAACAGGCGGACGGTCTTCGGTGAACTGCATCTCATAAAGCCGCTGGTACTCGCCTCCCTGGGTGATCAATTCGGCGTGGCTGCCGGACTCAACGATGCGCCCTTCATGTAGAACATGGATCACATCGGCATGTTGGATCGTTGAGAGGCGGTGGGCAATGATCAAGCTGGTGCGGTCTTGCATCAAGGCATCGATGGCCAACTGGACTTCCTTTTCTGACTCTGTGTCCAAAGCGCTGGTCGCTTCGTCCATGATCAAAATCGAGGCGTCTTTGATCAGGGCGCGGCTGATCGACAGGCGTTGGCGTTGACCGCCCGAGAAGCGCATGCCCCGCTCGCCCACTTCTTCATCAAATTTCTTGGGCAGTCGGTCGATGAACTCGAAGGCATGGCCAGCCTTCGAGGCGGCCACCACTTCGCCCAATTCGGCACCCCGCTTGCCATAGGCGATATTTTTACGAATCCGCTCATTAAAGAGCACAATCTCTTGGGTGATCACGGCAATCTGTTGGCGCAGGCTTTTAAGGGTCACCTCACGCACGTCCACACCGTCAATCAAAATCCGCCCCTGTTCGGGTTTGAGGTCATAAAAACGGGGCAGCAAATTGGCCAGGGTACTCTTGCCGCTGCCCGAAGACCCCACTAGCGCCGTGATGCTGCCTTTGGGCAGGGTCAAATGGATGTCGGCTAAGACCGTCTGGTCGCCATAGCCAAAGGCAGAAATATCAATCTGGACCGAATCTTTAAGCGGCTCTAAGGGCTTAGCGTTCGGTAATTCTTCGATCTGGTCCTTCTCGTTGAGGGTCTCGAAGATCCGCGCCGAAGCACTTAGGCCCTCTTGGATCTTCAGGTTGAACCCGTTAAACTTCTTGGCGGGCTCATAGAGCATAAAAAAGGAGATCAAAAAGCTGGCAAAGTCACCGCCCGTGATCTGCCCATGGATGATCAAATACCCGCCATAGGTTAGGATAAAGGCCCCGCAGATGCCCCCCATCAACTCTAAGATCGGATAAGAATAAGAATCGATGCGGATGCTGTGCAGGAAGTACTTAAAGAGCCGTTGGTTTTCCTTCTCGAATCGCTGCAACTCATACCCTTCCATATTAAAGGCTTTGACCACCCGAATGCCGGTGATCGCTTCGCTCAAAAGAGTGGTCAAGTCACTGAACTTTTGCAGCCGCTTGGTGGTCACCTGGTTGTTTTGACGGCCAAATTTGCGGATCGCTAGATAGGCGAAGGGGATCAACAAAAAGGTGAGCAACGAGAGTTGCCAAGAGCGTACCCACATCAACCAAAGCAGCAGCACGATTTGAGGAAAGTCCCGCAAAGGGCCCGAGATAGCGGTATTGACCGCCTCATTCATGATGTTCAGGTCTGTGGTGAAGCGGCTGATCAGGTCGCCAGTAGACTGGCGGTTAAAATAGGAAAGGGGCATCTTGACGATCTTATCGAAAAGTTGATCGCGCAGGTCGCGGATCATCTTCAACCCCAAGCTATTCATCAGGTAGTTTTGACCAAAGAAGGTCAGGCCCTTAAAGACAAACAGTAAGACGATGCCTAAACCAACCCATAAAAACTTGGAAAGCTGGGGGACCTCGCCCGAATCAAGGCCATCGACGATCTCCTTCATGTACTTGGCAGGCGCTACCGAAAAGAGCGCAAAACCGAGCATCATCAGGATGCCGAAAAACAGCTGAAGTTTGTGCCGTAAGATCAACCGAATGATTTCGGTGTGTACCTGCATGGGCCTCTGGTGGTTCGCCGGTAAAGGCCTATTTTAGTGCATCCCCATTGGCTGTGCAAGCTTCCTCTGAGGATAGCTCCGACAGCTCAGAGGGGGCCCCGTCGCGTTTTTTGTACAATAGATAGGGCAGGCCGCCAATCAAGCCCAAAACCACCCGAACTGCGATCAACAGACTAAAGGTATCCGCACCATGGGGAAGCCCCTGGATCGCAAAGAGGTATTCAAAGGCACCATGCCCCACGCCAATCCCCAAGGGACCCACCGGAATCACGGTGCTCAATTCACCCAGCGGGGTAGCCAAAAATACCGCCGAAACGGGGGCATCACAGCCGCAGGACAAAGGAGTGATCACCCAAACGGCGAGGGCAAAAAAACCCTGGCCCAAAAAGGACAAGATAAACCCCCAGACCAACGCCATACGGTGGTGCCGGTAGGCCCGAAACCCTTGATAGACTTTGACCAAAAACCCGCCCATCGGCAAGCGGGCCAAAAGCTCGCCGACCCGGTCACCGGCTTCGCGTTGGCGCCGCATGATCAAGGCCAAAAACAGAGCCAACGCCACAAAAACCCCAGCCATCAATAGGCCTAACATCTCTACTTGGTAGTTGCGGATCGATTGTTTCCAAGTCGCCAAAAAGGCCAACAGGCCTAAAAAAATCAAACCAGCGAGCCCTAAAATCCGGTCCACTACCAAGCTCGTTAAAACCGATGTTTTACCCAATTTTCCCTGGGATTCGCGGAGCGAATAAAAGGCCTTTACCCCATCACCGCTGACCGAACCGGGCAGGAAACTAGCAAAAAACAGGCTGATCCAATGGATCGAAACGAGCCTACCGAGCCCTAAGTCACTTCCCTGGGCGTCCATCAACAGCTTCCAACGCAGGGTAACCAACAGTGCCCCGCCGAAGAGCATCAACAAAAGAGCCGCTAGACTGAGGCCCGGATGAGTGACCAGCAGGAGGAGCTTGCTCAAATCGAGGCGACCACTGGTGCCCAGCCAATATAAAATTAAGGACACTAAGCCCAGCTTAACGCCCCACAACAACCAAACTTTTAATTTCATCTATATTTGGCCCATATCTTTTGGTACCTTTTTCTGTTTAGTGCCCTAAGTTCAAACAAAGAGCCGACAGGGATGTGCTTTCAGCCAATCTGAGGGCACAAAAATACAATATACTGATATAATTAAGACTTACACCAGTCATCTAGCCCGAGCAACTGACGATAAGCGGCTATCATTTTCGCCGCAAATAGCAAGATGCCGCCTTTAGCCACATAGCGCCCCACTTCGTTTTGGGTCAACTGCCCCATAGCCGTTAACCGCCCTAGTCGGTTGCGGACCATCTCTTCGGGCGAATAAGCCGATGCCGCTTCCTCAGAGCGCTTCAGACGCCCCTGATAAATCAGGATCAACAGCCGGATCCGCCGCGCCGTTTCGCTCATGTTGTAAAAATGGAAATAGGCGTACCCGAATCCTTGATAGACCACCAGCAGATAGGCTAACAGCGGCAGCAACAACTGAGGCCGCATAGGCCAAAGGCACCAAACCGAAAGTGCCAAGAAAGGGAGGTTGCCCGCCAAGATCGCCAGCAAAACCACGTTCTGGCCCGACTTCCCCTTTAAGACCCGCACCAATAGGCCGTGCACGACCAACAAGAGCGGTAAGCTGGCCCAAGCCAACCCCAACAGCATCCATTTGATTTGCATCAACCGCCTCCTTCACCAAGACCTAAGAGCTTGCGGTAGGTCAAGAAGGCTACTGCCAACAGTTTACCGGCGGTGGTCAAGCTCATCCCTTCGGCACTTTCGATCACCAGACCGTCTTCGGTCATCAAACTTTGCCGAGAGCCCACCAATTCGCCCTGGCCCATTTGAGTGATCAATTCTTCCATGCTAGCGCCGCCCGGTCCGGCCGACTCGGCTAAGCGCAGGATACGGAAGCTGGGGATTTCGGTAGCAATGGCCGGATAGGTCTGGATATAGACCACCGCAATCGCCAGGTGCAAGGTCACCGCCAAAGCCAGTTCCAGGGGCTCCAACAGGGGCCACCAAAGGGCGCTGGCCCCACAAAGGAGCAAAGGGAAAATCAAAAAAATCAAGAATAGCGGCTTGATCTCGCCAGTTGGCCGTTTCACACGCCACCACAGCAGATGCAAAACCCAACAACCAATAAAGAGAGTGAATCCTAAGAGGACGAAATAAAAAGACAAAGGGCTACCGCAGTTGAGGTTCGCATCAAGCTAACGTTGACGCCAATCTACTGTCAAGCCGAAGAGAACTAAGGAGAGGGCAAGGGGAGGCAAAAAAAAGGCCCCCTTCGGCCAGGGAAACCGAAGAAGGCCCTCAAAGTAGGTCAACCGATTCCACCGGAGCAAGGTCAACCCCGAGGTTCCGACTGCTTTCGAACCTGACTTTGATACCACAAGGTACGGGCTCTAAGCTACACTCCCAAAATGAAGTTAAGCTGAAGCTCAAATGAAATGGCGTTCATCTTCTGTTGGGGCCTAAGGAACCTCCTGCGGCCCTATAAACGGCCCCAACAACAGCGGTGGTAAATTTCCTTAAGACCCTAAAGGCGTCCTAAAGTGATCCCAAATTCTTCCTTAATGGTTTGCACCAAGTCATCGTCGTGCTCCAAGCCGACGTAACGAATCTCAATCAAGACGCGACTGACCACAACGTTGAGGTCGTCCAGGTCATAAGAGGCATTGATCTTCGCCTCTAAGCCCGAGCGCCGCAGGTTGTCCAGCACCGTATTGCGGATTCGCGCTTTGACTAGTTCTAACTCCTCGGGACCGATCTTACGCAGAAAGTACGACTCAATTTCCGCCTGGTTCTTGCCCAACATGGCTAGTTTCACCCAGGTGGTGTAGACGTTCTCCTGCATCTCTCGTTTGTCGGTCTGGCTATAACTCGCCTCGCCAATAAACAAAAAGACCAGCACAAAGGCCAGAACCAATCGGAGCAGGAATGCTTGTTTCCTCATATCTCCCTTCGGTTGGGGTCCATTTGAACCAATTTCCTCTTTAACGGCACGGGGGCCTCAAAACTTTAGTCTATATTTTAAGGTCACGCGCCGGAGCACCCATTGGGCGCATAGAGGGCTTTGTTTCTCTATCGGTATTTGCGGACAAAACTTGAGTCCTTGACCGCAGGTTTCTTTCGGGCGAATCTAGAAAAAAGAGGTAATTTATGTCCGACCCTACGCCCCCAAGGCACCCACATCATCACCATAGCCACCACCACGACCCGGCCAGTAGGAATATTGGTTTAGCCTTAGCGCTCAACCTGGGCTTTGCGTTAGTTGAGTTGGTCGGCGGGCTTTGGACCGGCAGTTTGGCGATCCTCTCCGATGCGCTGCATGATGCGGGCGATGCCCTGGCCTTAGGGTTGAGCTGGTTTTTAGAACGCAAGGCAAAACAGGGTAGTGACCAACATTATTCTTACGGCTACCGCCGCTTCTCCTTGCTGGGGGCGCTGATCAACGCAATGATCTTAGCAGGTGGTTCCATCTGGATTTTAACTGAAGCGCTTCAACGCCTGCAAGACCCGGTTCAACCCTACGCTCCGGGCATGCTGGGCCTAGCTGTGTTAGGGGTGTTGGTCAACGGAGCGGGCTTTTTTAAGCTAAAAAATACCGACAGCCTCAACCAAAAAATGGTCTCCCTGCATTTGCTGGAAGACCTCTTTGGATGGGTGGCATTGCTGGTCGTCAGTGGGGTGATGATGGTATGGGACCTACCCATCTTAGACCCGCTCTTTTCGATCCTTTTCTCTGCCTTTTTGTTGGTGCAAGTCTTCCGTGCACTGCGCTCAACCTTACGGATCTTGCTGATGAAAACCCCCGAAGGGATCAGCCTAGCGGAGTTGCAGGGCCAAATCCTGGCTACCCCCGGAATCACCGCCTTACACGACACCCATCTTTGGACCATGGACGGTAATTACCACGTCCTTACCTGCCATTTAGTGGTGCCCAACCACTCGTCTGAAAAAGAGCACAAAGACCTAAAGACCCAGATCAAACAGCTAGTTGCCCAACTGGGCATAGACCACGCGACTTTGGAAATCGAATTGGAAGAAGAGGAATGTCCCCAAGGGGACTGCGGGGCGTTGTCCCTATAAATGCAAAGAAGGCGGGCTCACTAAGCCAAGAAACGGCTAACCACGTCGGACAGGGGTTGTTTAGCGATGGGCTTAAGTAGACAAGAAGCGGCCCCCAATTCCAGAGCTTCATCGACGCGGTACTGCTCGACGGCGGCGGTAACCATCACCACGGGGATCTGCGCAAACCGGTCGTCTGCCTTCATCTGGCGCAGCATCTCAGTGCCATCCATAACCGGCATGGACAGGTCCAATAAAATCAAGGCCACGGT
Source organism: bacterium (assembly GCA_032250835.1). Lineage (GTDB taxonomy): Bacteria > SAR324 > SAR324 > XYD2-FULL-50-16 > XYD2-FULL-50-16 > TamC13-09. Next base: position 56,189 of record JAVVEA010000018.1, on the reverse strand, counting down.
GTTTTCCGCCAAAAAGTCTAAGGCTTCGCGCCCGTTCCCTGCCTCGCTGACGTCTTCAATATCTAACTGCTTTAGAATCTTGATCGTCAACTGCCGGGTGATCGGGTGGTCATCCACAACCAACACTTTTTTGCTCATGAGACTCTTGACTTGCTGAGGTAATCTTTCGATCAACGGGATCTTTTGGCTCTTTTTCCCTTGTACCCGCTTTGACGGCTGGAAACAAGGACTTTACCGGCAAATTTGTCTGACCCCAGCTACTTAGGCCTGGGGCGAGAGCGGCAAATAAAAGGCAAACCGGCTCCCTTGGCCTAATTGACTATCGATTTCAAGGCGTCCGCCCTGTTGAGCGATAAAGTCGCGGCAAAGCAACAGACCCAGTCCCGTGCCGACTTCCTGCTCGGTCCCCGGCCGAGAACCCGCATCTTCGCCTTGGCGCAATTGGGCTAGGCGTGGAGCCCCGATCCCGATCCCAGTATCCGACACGGACACCAGCGCTTCATTGCCCTTTACCTCAAAATCCACCGACACCTGCCCTGAGTTGCCGGTAAACTTAACGGCATTGCTGAGTAGGTTGCGTAGTACTGCCAAGACCATGTTACGGTCCCCCCAGGCCCTTAAATCATGGCTGAGATTATTGGAAATCCGAATATTTTTACGGGCCGCCGAAGCCTCTAAAAGCTGCCGGTTTTCTTCGACCAACTCCCAGAGGTTTAACGGCTCGGGTGCGGCTACTAAGGCCCCCTCTTGCCGCTGAGCCCACTGGATCAAGTTATTCAGCAACGTATAGGCTAAGCTGGCCGTGTGGTAGAGCCCCTGATACAAAGGTTGGACTTCTTCTTTGCTCAACCCAGCCCCTTCATTCATCAACAAGCTGCTGGTGGTTAATAGGCTGTTGAAGGGGCTTTTAAGGTCGTGGGCGATCAGACTATAAAGCTGTTCCTTAGCCTGCAACGTATCTCGTAATTGCTGGCGGCGGCTGCGCACCACAAAGCCGGAATACAACAACAACCGCAGCAAAGACCATCCGACCAATCCCAACACCAGAGCCGCACTCCAGCGACCGTGCCCACTGCCCAACAAGAGACGATGGGCTTCAAAAAACTGCGGGCTAGGCTTAAGTACTAGGTGCCACACCTGCCCGCCTAAGATAATGTCCGCCCGACTTTGCAAGAAATCCAAGGCGGGGCTGGTTGGCGTCTCGCTTTGGTAAAAGGTTTCGCCTGCTAGACTCAGGCTTAAATGCAACTCATTGGCCTGGATGCCCAGAGCGGCCTCAAGATATTGCTGCAAATCCACCCAACCGGAAATCCAACCAATATGCTGGTGGCTGCCATAATGTGGCAAGAAGAACCAAAAACCGCGCAGGCTGCCGGGAAATAGTGGGCTGGGGCTCGGTGGGCTGGTGCGTAGTTGGTCTTGGTTAAGAGACTCTAAAATCGCCGCCTTTTCAGCCTTTTGTAACCCTATCGACGTGCCTTCCAATTTCGCCAAAGGACCGCGCGGTGCCGAGGCGGACATCACAAAATGTTGTTGGTCCACCGAGGTGAGATAGACTAGCGAGCGAAGATAGGGGTATTGGTGTTTTAGGTCCAGATTCAAAACAAAGGGGTCCCAGCCGTTGCCTCTGGGACTAGAATGCAAAAAGGCGGCACCGGATCGAGCCAACAGGTCCAAATGAAAGCCTTCTCCCTCCAACCGATCCAGGGTCTGCGAAACGCGGTCTTCAAAATGCGCCCGCGCCAGAGCCTCCCGCTCCCTGTCCCAGCGAGCTTCGACCCAAAAAAATAGCCCCATGCCAACCAACAACAGGACCATCAAAGCCAATTCGGCCTTAAGGTCTATGCGTTGGTCTCCCGGCAGGGGGAAGACAAAACGGACCATCGGTTCCACCAAAAATTTACTAGGTTATTTTCAAACACAATAACAACTTTGATATGGCCTCCACAAGCAGGGGAATCCCCTAGGTGCCATAAGACCAAGACCTATTTAAGCGGCGGGAAGGGGAAGGTCGGGTTGATCGCCTTTTGGATGTCTTGCAGCCACCGCCGTACTACCAACTGAGTTTGAGCCCCCTTGATCCGGCGGGGGTAGTCTTCGTAAAAGTCCGTCACGTCGCTTAAGATCATCCCGTCGCGGTGGGTAAAGCGAACCTGGAGCAGATGCAGTCTAAAGGGCTGATTCTCTTCAAAGCGTTCTTTGATAAACAAAATAAACCCGTCGGGCCCGTCGGTCTCGGCGTATAACACCAATTTGTCATTGTCGGCCCCACAAACAATGCCCTTGGTGGGGGTTTTGCACTTTTCCATCCGGAAGGCATCGTGCTCTAAATAGAGATATAGCTGATCCATCCAATGACTGGATGCGGCCCAACTTGACTGCGCGCCACAAAGCATCCAAACAAGGCATATCCATAGCCCTTTCATGGTCGTTCTCCAGGTAAGTTAGGTCGCCTTAATGCAATCGGGTCGCTCAACGCCTCCAAAAAAGCCACTAAATCGGCTTGTTCACGGGCGCTTAGGTGCAGGGCTTCGATCAAAGGGCTTTGGTGCGGACTAGAGTCTCCGCCGCGGTTATAATAATCCACCACTTGGCCCAAGGTACCTAAGGAGCCATCATGCATGTAAGGTGCACTCAGGGCCACATTACGTAAGCCCGGCGTCTTAAAGGCCCCTTGGTTGACGGGGATTGAGGTAAGTGCAAACCGGCCAGGGTCATCCCCAATCAGGCCGATGTTATGGAACCCGCCGTCTGTCAAGTTCGGCCCCGAATGGCAGCGACCACAGCCAGCCTTGCCGCCGAAGAGCTTCAGGCCCCGCAAGGCCGAGGGGCTAAGGGCCTTTGGATCTCCGGCCAAGTAGCGGTCTAAAGGTGCATTGCGGCTGACTAGAGTCGCTTCGAAAGCCGCCAGGGCCCGCCCTATATCCTGCGGAGTGGTACCAGAACCAAAGAGAGCGTCAAATTGCTTTTGGTAGCCCGGCACCTTCATCAATTTAGGCACCAGTTGGTCTAGTGGCATCCCCATTTCCTGCGGGTTCGAAATCGGTCCTAGCGCCTGTTCCGCCAGCCCCTTGACCCTTCCATCCCAAAACATCAACCCCTGAGGCTCCAGATTGTTTAGGTGGGGCGTGTGGCGGCCCAGTAGCGTCCCGGCAACTCCGCGGCTCTTGGCTTGGCCGTCGCCAAAGCCCAATTCGGGCACATGGCAACTGGCGCAAGCAAGTTGATCGTTGCCTGAAAGCCGAGGATCAAAAAACAGCTGCCGCCCTAAATCGATTAAGGGCTGATTTGCCTGCTCGAAGACCAAATCGCGCGGGGGCGTACTGAATAGGGGCGTTTGCGCCGAAAGTGAAAAACCCAAGAAACAACCGACCAAAGCTGCCAAGAATCTTTTCATGATCAAGAGTTGCCTGAGTTAAATCTGAACATTTGAATTTTGGGAAGATTCTTTCAACAACCAAGGTGCCTGTCAATCGAGGGATGTAATAACACCCAAAGGCTTGGCTTAACGGATAAAGAATGTTACATTCCCCAGGCAAAATAACGGATGACTTAAGCCTATCCCTAAAGAGAGATTCCCATGACGCCGCTAAAACGCTTCGCCTTCGCTTTGGGCTGTTTTTTATGCTTCACTCAGGTGGCTTGGGCCGCTGAAGAAGAAATCAGCATCACACCCGAAGCCGAATATTTCCTCAGCCTAAACTCGACGACCAGCGAATCAGGCGACAGCAAGGTTTCCAGCCTCAATCAGTCCCAATATGGCCTGTTCGGATTACAGGTCGGCAAGCCTTTCGAACGTTATAATACGGCCGTGACCTTGGCTTTTGAAGTGAGCGATGCCGACCTTGCCGTCTACCAGTTGTACGGCTCTTTGGCTCGCAAGGGGATAATGTATAAGATGGGATTTTACGACCCTAGTGATGTTTCTTTAGGGATGGAGTACCTCCCCTTTAAATCCGATGACAACTACTTTGGGGTCTACTCGGCCCAGGATCGCTATATGGGTGCCGAGTTTGAGGAATTGGGCCTAAACATCAACTTCGGGGCACGCACTGCGGCTCACCGTGCCGACGAGGACAACCCAGAAGCAACGGAATCGGTGGACCGCACTGTTTTTGCCACCTACTACAACAATGAATTTGACTGGTTGCAGCTCAGTTTTGCCGCGGTCGTGGTTAGCAACCAGATCGATGAGAACAAAGACCCCAGCGCAGAGGCCTTGGCCCAGGGCAACTATACCGAGCAAGTAGTGACCTTCGGGATGGGCTTTAATATGGATATGATGCTTTTAGCCTTGCAGGCTGAACAAATCAGCAGCAAAGCCGAAAAAGCAGCGGACGCCGAGGTTTCGACCCGCGCTAACCTATCGCTTGATTTTCCGATTGGGGATCGGGCGGGCGTTAGCTTCTCGGGCACTTCTAAGAGCGACACCGATGGCAGCACCAACGCCACGTTAACGAACCGAAGCGAGTTGGGCTATGCCCATCTATTTGGGGATTTAAAGCTGGCCTGGATGTTGTTTTCCCAGTCCACCAAAGACGACGACAGCCAACAAGACGACAAAGAGTCCGGCTGGGTCTTAGGTATGTACGTTAATTATTGAGCCGATCGGGCCGCCGCCCGGCGGCCCCTACTCTTCTTTCCTCGCGCTGCTTCAGGGGGCGAACCAACCGCCTCCCGCCAAAAAGCAAACCCAATAGACCAAACATAATCAACTCCTCTTTTGAACATTTTGAGTTCACTATACCCCAGTTGGCCCCAGCTTCCAAGTCCGAAATTTTACTGAACTTGGCAAACCTTGAAGGTTTCACTTCCTTTTCAAGTGTTTTGGCTGGATCGGGTCCGTCGATGCTGTTTTTGGGCAATACTCACGTGCTACGCCCACCGCCCTTGCTGGATTAACTTTGGTCTAAAGTCCCTATGGGGAGTCGGCTGCGCCGATGGTTTATATGGGCAACGCTCGCCGGCTCGCGTCGCTACGCCCGTCGCCCTCGGCCTGCGGCGGTCATGTTGTCTAACGGGATGTTGGCTGCGCCAACGGTTTTATGTTGGCAACGCTCGCCGGCTCGCGTCGCTACGCCCGTCGCCCTCGCTTCGCTCGAAGCTCCTTGGCGGGTGACCAGCGCCAGGAAGCTGAAACCAGAACCGACTGCCCTGGCCGGGCTCGCTTTCGGCCTGCAACTGGGTGCCTAACAGTTGGCCCAGTTGGCGGCAGAGCACTAAACCCAGCCCGCTGCTGGTTTCTTCGTCTGTATCTTCGCCGGGTTCCAATTGGGCCGCGCCCAAGACCGAACGCAGGCGTGCCGCGTCCATGCCCACCCCTTGGTCGCGGACCTCTACTTCCCAATCCTTGGCCTCGGTCCAGCGGCCACCGACCACCACCTCACCCCCCTTGGGGGTGAATTTAAGGGCGTTGTGGACCAAGTTGCGCAAGATCGTCGCGCTGAGGGCCGGGTCGGTCACCACCCAGGCGGATGGGGGTAGGTCCAGCTTCAATTCGACCTGCTTGCCTTGGGCGAGCGGTTGGTAGACCGACGCGATTTCTTGGGCCTGATGGACCCAGTCAAAGGCCTGGGCGTTGACCTCAATGTCTTGGGTCTGGGTCTTGGCCCAATCCAGCAAGTTGCAGAGCAGGTCAAACAAAAACCGGCTGGCTCGGTGGGTGGTCGCCAAAAAGTCGGCCCGGTCTTCGGTTTCCATCTCCAGATGGTTTTTATCCAGCAGGGCCAAGGTGCCGTAGAGTGCGCCCATCGGACCGCGTAGGTCATGACCGATGATCGAAAAGAGCCGGTCTTTGGCGCGGTTGGTGCGCAACAACTCCGATTCGCTTTGCCGCAACTGCTCGGTGCGTTTTTGGACCTCACTTTCAAGTTGCTGGCTATGTCTTAGTTCCAGTTCATATAACTTCGCCTGCGCGGCCCCCTGCTCGCGCCGGGCCAAATTGATCCGGTGGGACATGGCCACCGACAGCAAAACCACATCGGCCAAAAGCCCCACATTGATCAAATAAAGCGTATAACGGTTATTGGGCACCCAGCCCAACAGCGTCATGGCCAAGATAGCCACACCGACCATGGGGCTGAGCCAGGCGATGCTAAACACCAGGGCTTCTTTGTGCCCCTGAAAAAGCAGGTACAGGCTGGTGCCCAATAAGAAGGGGGCGATGGCCAGCCCGAAGAGCCCGAAAAGAAACTCAAACTGATACCCAAAGAGCAACATAGCCGCAAAGATCGACCAAGACCAAACCGGAAAGATGAATAAGGCCCAATGCAGCTTAGGGGCACGTTCAAGGGTCCTCAAGAACCGCTGGGCAAAGAGGATGGCGGCAGTCGAAGCAGTGGACACAAAAAAAGGCATGGCCCAGAGGTTCCAAACCGGCCACTTGGGCCAGAGGTATTGTAACGCAACGCCGTCCAAAACCGCCAAAAACAGCCCCATATTGGCTACATAGGCCACGTATAGCAGGTAAACCCGGTCAGGGACCACCAACTGCACCAATAGGTTAAAGGCCAACATAGCCAGCAACATACCGAAGAACAGCATCAACAGGCCTTCGGTAACGCCTACATGACTCACAAAGGATTTAGGGTTCCAGATAAAGGTCTGGAATTCTAGGGGATATAAAGACTGAGCCCTAAAATAGAGGTCGTAGGTCGTGCCGGCTTCAAAGCTCAAGGGGAAGACCAGATGCCGGTGGTCAAAGGGCCGCTGGTCATAGGGCAACGACGAGCCGGAAAGCTGGTGGGTCACTTCACCTCCGGGGCCCACTTGGTAAAGGTCTAGGGTGGAGGTGGTCCAATGGGCCTGCTCGAACAGCCAATGGCGTCGGGTTCCCTGGTTATTAACCCTCAGATGCAACCAAACGGGTCTGCTCCGGTAACCTAAAGACACCGTGCCCAAGTCTAACGGGTCCGGCCAGGGGACGGGATCGAGCTGTTGGGCTTGGACTAGTTTCAGTTCGGCGTCAGTAGAGCCGAGTAATTCCAAGAAGGGGTTGCTGGCCACCGACCGAGTTTGGTCGGTGAGGATCAGCGTGGATTGTGCGCTGGCGGCGCTGGCCCCCAGGAGATATCCCCAGATGAACAAGGTGGATAAAAGGAGGCGATTGGGCACAAAGTACAAGGGACCCTTGGGTTCATAAATGGCGTCCAGCCTGCAATTTTCGTCTGCAGGCTGGCAGGGTTAGAAGGTGAAGACATCCCCGTCCACTAAGTCCCAGTTACCGGCATCGTCGATGATCAAGAACCGGAACTGGCTACTAGAGGGCATCCCGTAAGTACTCGGGTCAAAGGAGAAACTGCCGGAGGCTACGGTGGCGCTGCTCAAGTACCTTTTCGTGACCGAGGAAATCTGCTCGGCTAAGTTGGGGTCGGTAGGCGACATTGGCGCATTGGCCGCAATACCCAGCATATAGATATTCAGGTTGGTGCCCGTAAAGGAGGCGGGATTCCAGGTGACGTTGGTCGGTACACCGCTGGTATAAGTCTCGCCTCCCAAGGGCGCAGTGAAGGCACCGTCGACGTAGGCCGTAGGATTGACCACTAAGAAGGGGTTGAGGATGCCGTTGGTAACTCCAATGTCGACCGGGGCGGGGTAGGTGCCTAGACCCATATCTGCCAACTGATTGACCGGGTCCCAATCGAATTGCCACCAGTGGGACAGGGTACCCCCAGAGTAGTAGCTGGTGGTGCTGGTCGCCAGATCGAGCTGGTGGCCCAGGTGTTCGCTAGCCAAGCCGGTCATCTCGCTACTTATCAATACCGTAGACCACATACCCACGCCCAGGATTTCTCCTTGGAAGGGTGTGGCCCCGGTAATGTCACCGCCGATGGAAACCTGGCGGGCCGTATCGAACAGCGACACGTTGCCTGTATGGGTACCGGTGGTAGTCTGTGGGTTGACCGATTGGTTTAAGACCATCGTCAAGGCCGGGGTCGCGTTGTCCCAAGCGATGGCCACAAAGTTCTCTTGACCTGGAACGTAGGTGACGTTGCTTTGGTATTCGGTGATGCTGGTGCCGTCTTGCATATGCAAAATCACTTGATTGGTAGCCCCGTCGAGCATCAGATTGATTCGGTTGACCACCGAGCCATCCGAGACTTGCACTAACATCTGCTGGCCCGTGTTGCCCACGGCGGGGTTAAACCACACCGCGATGCTGAAGCTCGCTGCCGTGTCAAAGACATTGGTGAGCGACGCACTGAGTAAATGTTCGGTCGTCCCGTTGAAGCTAAGGCCCATGGGCACGTTGATGGGCGCATTGGGGTCGTTGATGCCGAAGGGGGCGTCGGTGATGTCCCAATTGCCCAATTCGTCGATCACCATCAAGTGATAATAATGCCCCGAATAGCCCCAGCCCGAGGGGTCGAAGGCATAGCTGCCCCCTAGGTTGCTGGTGCCGCCGCCGGTCAGGTCGTACCATTCAGCCGCCGCCACGCGGGCGTCAATATCTGCGGCGGTCTGGTCCAACCAGGTGGGATCCAACGGGACGGGCATCAAGAAAACTCGGACTATGTTGCCTGAAATATTGGTCTGGTTCCAGGTGATATTAAAGGACTGCCCGCTGATTAGGTTGTCCGAACCGATCGGTGCGGTGATCGCCGCCGGGACCAATTTGGTCGGGTCCACCCAGGTATAGGGCGCTAAATCTGCCGGGCCGGTGCTGCCCAAATCGAGCATTAGAGCGACCCCATTGCCCAGGTCCCCGCCAAAGCCAAAGGTCTGGTCGTCGAATTTCCACCAGTGCATCAAGTTGGCCGACTCGTTATAGGTGGTCATATTAAAGGAGATATTGTCTTTAAAGGCGCGGGTGCCCATGTCGGACAATTCGGTCAGACCGCTGAGATTCAGGGTCGAATTCCAGACCGCCACCGAGTGGATTTGCCCGGAAAATCCGGTGCTGACGCTGTCGTTGCCAATGGTAACGATCCGCTCGATGTCCGTTAACACCGGAGTCCCGACTACCGTGGGCGTGCTGCTGATGTCTACGCTATCTAGCGTGACGGAGAGGACCGAACCGTCCCAGCTGAGGGTGGCGAAATGAGGTTCCCCAACGGTGATGGGCATGGTGGTCGGGGTAATCGCGTAGTTGGAGGCTGCGTTAACACTGTCTTGGATCGTTGCCGCGAGGAAACCCGATGCGTCGGTACTCAGGGTGATGGCGTTTTCGACCACGCCACCGGGCTGCTGGATCTCCACTAACGAGGCAGGGCCCAACGAACTGGCTTTAAACCAAACGCCGATGGTGAAGCTGTTGGTGATCCCCAAAAGGGAAGCGGTACTGTTTTTAATCGCTTGAGCGCCATTAAAGCCCAAACCTTGGGGGATCGACGTAGTTACGCCGCCTGTGCTGCCGCCTGGGTTATACCAGGGGGAGACAAAAAGTTCGGGCGGGGCGCTCCCGAGGAAGGCCAAGACCGAGTTGGCCGCCGCGGCGTTGTATTCGGTGAAAAACCCATATTCCTGTGGGGCTCTGATTTGGCCGCGCATAACCTGCCCATTGTAAATACCCCAGATGGGGTCACCGGGAGGGCCGTGGTTCTGGCTGAAGGCGGGGTTATAGGGTATGGCCGTTAAAATAGGCTGCCCATTGACGGTGCTTAGGCTCCAGGTGCCTCCCACACTGGTGGTCCCCACAGGGTTGTAGTTGGCGTCTAATTCAAATTCAATTAGATTCCCGGCAGTCTGCCCAGCCACATAGTCAAACATCAGGCAGAAGTTGGGCACGTTGTTGGTGCAATCAAAGGGGTCAGTCGCTCCAGCGGTAAGGAATTCTTCTAAGGTTGCGTAGGCGGTGGTTCCGTTTTTGGGCACTTCGGGGCGCTCAATGGTATATTGTGGGGCTCCGTAGTCCAGCAGGTATTCAATTTCGTAGGCCACCGCTCCTGGGCCCATGGGCACGCTAAGGGTAACTTGGTTGGTGTCCACTTGCTCCACCTGCCCGCCAAGTTCGCGGGCCCCGACCAACTGAATATAGCCAGCGGGACTACCGAAGCTCAGTTTGCTGTTGATGGCGTCCGAGCTGATGGCGGTAGGGACAAAGTTGTCAGGCACCCAGTTGGGACCTTCTAAGACGTACCGAACCTTGGTGCGTACCGCCGGGGTCGGTGTCCGGTTGGCGTCGGTGACCACCAGAAAATCTTCGCTATAAGAGGGCTGCCAAGTGGTGTGCTGGGCGTAATATTCCAAACCTCCAAACCCATCGTCATTGGCATCAAAGGCATAGCTTCCCGAGGTGACCATAGTCGAATAGTAGGTCGAAAGGTTCAGGTTGCTGACGTTGATCTGATAAAGCGCTTCAGTGCCCAAGACCGAAGCGTTGATCAAGACGCCGCCTTTGGTCAGGCCCGTCACTAAGCCTTTGGAAGTGGCCAAATCATTGCTTACCGAAGCGATGGTGGGCGAGCCCGAAGTCCAATTGACCAGGGTCGTTAAGTCCTGAGCCGAGCCGTCGGGGTATGAGCCGATGGCAAAGAGTTGTTTGGTGCCGCCGATAGCCAAGAAATGGTCGGTGGTGATGATTTCTAGCCTACTCGGTCGGGTCAAGGGGACCAACGTCGAATTCAGCACTAAGTTGACCGTTCCGGTCCCGATGGTGATGGGCCCCAGGTCCGCCCCGGCGATGGCCGGAGGGTTGGCGGTGCGGATGGCATCGGGGCTGGGCCAACGGCTAGAGAAGGTGTACTCAAAGAGCCGCATCGGCGTATCTTTGGGCAGCGTCAAGGTCACCTGATGGGTGTTCAGGTCCAACAAAGCCGCATCGATCACCTGCGTCAGGCCTAAGTAATTTCCCTGGAAGTTTTCGGCGCCCGGTACCGCCAAAATCAAGGAAGTTTGGGTGTCCGGTGGGAGGCTGGATTCTTTGGCCCGCAGGCTCCCGTGGTTAAAGCTTTTACCGGCTGGTTTGTTTAAGTTGACCGAAACGCTAACATACTCGGTATGGCCTTTATATTGGCTGCGGTCCTTGGGCTTGTTGCAAGAGCCCAGGCCCAGTAAAGCCAGCGTTCCGCTCAGGAGAACTACCCAGTTTAACCAGCTGAAATTGCTTTTCATTTTGGCCTCCTAGTGATTGATCTGGATGGTTACCGGAGCGGGCTGGGCCGCTGTGGTTTGGATCTGATCGATCACTGTTTCGGTTGCTGTATTTACCTGCTCAGTCACTTGATCAATGATGGTTTGGACCAATTCATCGGTGGGGACTTCGACAAAAAAGTCGTCTTCTAAGAGCGGCAAGTCCCCAAGTCCGTCCTCTTCAAACTCGGCACCAAAGTCGCCGAAATCGTCTCCGGACTCAAAGTTAAGGGTTGCGACCTCGGCACCGGGGGTATCCAAGCCGCCAGGGGCATCCAAGGCAGGACCAGCTCCGTCAGGACCGCTTAGGCCTTCGGGCCCAGGGGCTCCATCAGGACCGCCCGCTAACACCGCCGCACCTTCACCGCCCGGACCGGCTCCTTCGGGGCCCGCTAGGCCGCCAGGACCCGCTCCTTCACCGGGGCCACCGGCCGCTCCCGGAGCCGCAGGACCACCGGCACCGGGTCCACTAGGACCACCTTCACCGCCCGTTCCACCAGCCTTAGCGGCGGACTTGGGTCCTTCATCCTTGCCTGCTTTGTCGCCAGCCTTGGGGTCTTTGTCGGCCTTTTCGTCTTTAGCGGCAGGTCCGCCCTTCTTGGCGTCTTCCTTCTTCTCGTCTTTCTTTTCTTCTTTCTTCTCTTCCTTCTTCTCGTCTTTCTTTTCTTCTTTCTTCTCGTCTTTCTTCTCTTCTTTCTTCTTCGAGTCTTTAGTTGAGGAGACGGGCTCGCCGAACTGGACGGTAGAGAAGGCCTTGGGGCTATCGGCGGTAACGATGTTTTGGGCCTGTTGTGGTGAGACCGCTACCGGCTGGGTCGGCGGAGCGGCCTTGGTGATTTGGGCCACTTGGTTTTGTTTGACCTCCACTTCCACATCAGGGGTCTTGATGTTGGCAATGGTTACGTTACCTTCTAAGGTCAAGAGGCTGGTTTGTTCGGCACCGGTGCCCAAGACAAACTCGGTCCCTTTGACCCCCACCAAGGCGTTGACGGTGCGGATGCGGAAGGGGCGGACTGCACCGGGGGCCAAGGGGCTGGTCAGGGGCTTGACCTTAAATTGCGCCTTGCCGATGGGCATGCCTAATTCGCGGGTATCGCCCGAGACGTTGTTGACGTTCAAGAAGCTGTTCGAAGCCAGATCAATGGTGTCCTCTTTAGCCAGCAAGACAACCTGGGCTTTGGTGTTAGCACCGGTTTGGATGCTGTCGCCGTTCGAAAGCTCAATCTTTTCTCCCTTACGGCGGTAGATGAGGTCTTTACCGCCCCGGCGGACCTTGATGGTCCCTTCGACCAGAGTCATCCGCGCTACGACCTCCGCCGCCGCCAGATCCGGCACCCAGCCGGGGATGGGCAAGGCGAGACAGAAAGTCAAAAGGATCAGGAGGAGTTTGGGCTGCTTCATGAGAATTACCGGTCTTTTTACCAAATGTGGGTCAAGCTAAGTCCGTAAGTGCTGACCGTAAAGGTCTTGGCTGCATAGTTTGACTGCTGGCTTTTGTATTTATATTCTCCGCCCAACTGCAACTTGGGCAAGATCGACCAGCTTACTTTTAAATCTGCCTGACTAGATACGTTTTTTAAGGCAACCCCGTAGGTGGGGTTTAAAACCCCATATTCGGTGGTCTTCTGGTAAATATTTAGGCTCGGCGACAGGGGCCCGAGCTTTTTAGAAAACTTAACGCCCAGTTTGTAGGCGGTCTGGTCTTGGTATTTCCCCACAGCGTCGTTGATCTCGTAGCTGAAGTCAAATTGGTGGCCTACCTCGAAGAACTTGGTCTTCGCTTGCAGCGTTAAGGTTGAAACGGTGGCATCGGCTTCGTCGTCTACCGATGCGGCCTCCGCAATGGTGTTGGAATACTTTCCTTCCAATTTTTCCTTGAACTGGGTCTCTTTGCTCAAGCTCTGGGTCGCTTCAAAGTTCAGATAGGTTTCGGCCAATAATTTGGACTTGCCCAGCGCAGGACTGCTGTTATCAGTGCGAATATCGTTCCAACCTAGGTTGGTGACTGCCGTACCGACCCAAGTTTGTTTGGCCTCCCACTCTAAGGCCACTTGGGTAAAGGCCGCTTCTAGGGCTTGGAAACTAGAATTTGAGTACTTTTCCCTCAGGATAACACCCTTGAGAGCCACTGCTTGGTTTTTAGAGAAACGATATTGTAGCTGTGGGACCAAGGTGATCGACGATTTGGTCGCCGCATCGGCGGTTTGGTCCGCCGCTTCGCTGTTTACGTTGTCAATATTCTGCACCGAAGCAATGCTGATTAAGCGTGAACTGAAGCCCTCTTCCTTGGACCCTAGGTTGATGGTGAACGTCTTTTGGCCCAATCCCGCCTCGGTGACCACCGACACCTGGAATTTGGTGGTCCGTTGGCGTAGGTAGTAGTCCAAGTTAAACTCCACTTGCGTGTCCGGTTTGATCGGGAGGAGCTTACCGTTGACGTCTACTTGTTTGATCTGGCCAAAGGCCGTTATCCCGATCTTTAGGGTGCCTTTACGTTGGGGCAAATAACTAACCAGCTCGTGGCTGGAACTAAAGATCAAAACGTTGGGGTCTATTTGCTCAGGGTAGCCCAGGTCTTTTTTGGTGGCAAAGGGCCAAGCCACATCCTCGCGTAGGCCACCGCCTTCTTTGCTTTTTAGGCCTTCGTTCAGGCGTACCACATAGACTTTATTATACTGCAACGGCGCAGTGGGCGTAAAGCGAATCCGGTCCCCTTCGGCCACCCAACTACCCTCAACTCGGTTGTCCCCCTCGAAGAGCCCCGCCCCTTCTGCTACCGTAGCGGGCTCGACTTTTTGGTCGAACTGCACCCAAATTTCGGTCTCTGGCGACAGGCCCGAGGTTTTGGGGCCTGGGAACATGCCTTTTAAAGCTAAAGTCTTCGCTCGGGTTTCCTTGTCTTCGGTAGTGAAACTGGCACCGAAGGGCAGCACTTCGCGTCCTTGATGGTCGCTGATGCCCTGAACTTGGAATCGGTAGGCTGTCGAGAACTCAAGCGGTTTGATGGGCTGGAAAAGCAATTGTTTGCCCCTTAAGCGCAACCGGACCGGCACCTGGACCTCGCCTTTGAATAGCTGGACCGTGGTGGGCTCGACGCTGCGGGCATCGGGCAGGTCGGTAAACAAAAGACGGACCGGACCGGAGATCGAGACCTTGGTCTCTAAGTTCTGGGGCTTGCTTTCGAGCACCTCGAATTTTCCAGCGACACCGCCGATAGTCGAAAACTTCCATTTGCGGGCCGTCGTTTGTTTGAGCCCCTTATTGCCGATCATGCCGGGGCTTAAACTCAATTCATAGCGGGTACCGCGCTGCAAGTCTTGGTCCGGCGTAATGAGCAGGTGGTCGTTCTCAAGTTTGGTGGTGAGCGCAACCTCAACCCCTTCCCCTTCCCCTTCGACGCCGACCAGACTGACCAAAGAGGGGCGGAAGCTACGCGCCACTACGGGCTGCGACATACGAACCACCAGTTGGGGTTTTAAGACCACCTCAACGGCGTTTTCGCGCAGGTTTAGGCCTTCGACCAATTCCTGGCCCCAGTTGCTGGTTACCCCTTCGGTCTGCCACAGGACCTCTCCGTGTCGCTCTGCTTTAACCGTAGGCACCATCCGGGTGGGTTTGGTGGTGCGCTCCGCAAGCTCGGTGGCCTTGTCTTCGGTTGCGGCAAAAAGCAGGAGTAGAGCCCCTTGAGAGCGCAGTAAAGTTTCCGGATCGCGGGGCAGGGGGACGCTGAACTTGTCGGTTTGGTCTAAAGCTTTTTTGCTGTTGGCATCGAATATTTGGACCGACACCACCAAGAAGTCCTCGTCTAAGAAGTCCATCTCCGGGCCACGGACTTCAAGGCTGCGTTCGCCCTGGAAGGCTAGGGGGTATTCAAAGCGGATGCGTTTGCGGTATTGGCTGGTGGAAAGATCGACTTCGCCGTAGACCTGCGTGGCTTTTTCCGAAAGGTTGCTGAGCGTTAAGGCCAAGTACAGGCGGTGGTCGCGCTTCTCCCAGCGAAGGAATTCGGGTGTTACCTCTACCGCATTTTGGGCGTAGCTACTTAAGGTTCCGCAAAAGAGGAAACCTAAAAGCATCCACAAAATGGGTAGGCGGAACAACTGCAAAAGTCTGGTTCAGATAGGGTTGCGCCAAAGGTCTCTCAACAAAGACGTTTTTTGGCTTGGCCTCTTTTACCTGATTATTTTCATTTGGCCCAGCACAGAAGCTAAAAAAATAAGGCGATAAACGCGCTACTAGCCTCTTTTAGGGCGGGTTTTCCAAAAGGATCAAGTCCCCATAGGCGGGGGTGGAAAAATCACGCTCATCCAAGCCTCTTCTGGCTAACTCAGCTTTTAGTCGGATCGGGGGCTCTTCAATGGGCTCGCCGGTGAGCTGAAAGTAGCCGTAATGCATGGCCAGACTTTGTTTGGACTGAAGTTGCAGGTGGGCCTCGACGGCCTGCTCCGGGTTGAGGTGGACCTTTTGCATGAAATCCCAAGGCACATAGGCCCCAATGGGCAAGACCGCCAAATCTACCGGGCCCATCTTTTGGGCGATCAAGGCAAAATGTTCGGCCATCGCCGTATCGCCTGCGTGGTAAAGGCTCAAGCCCTGGGTTTTTAGGTGCCAACTGCCCCACAGGGTCTGGGCTCGGTCAAAGAGGCCACGGGCGGAAAAATGCTGGGCTGGAACAAAGGTGACCTTTAGGTTTTTGAGGTCCTCAGACTGCCACCAGTCCATTCCTTGGGTCCGCAAGATGCCCTCTGACTTGAGCAGCCTATCTGCTTCTAGGGGAACTAAAAACAGGGGGTTAAAGGCTTTTTGTAGTCGCTTGAGCGTGGGAAGGTCTAAGTGGTCGTAGTGGTTGTGGCTGATCAAGACGAGGTCGATGGGCGGTAAGTCCTCAAACCGGACCGCCGGGGGCCGTACCCGCTTGGGGCCCATAAAAGAAAAGGGGCTGGCCCTTGGCGACCAATGGGGATCAATCAGGAGGTTTAGCTGCGGCAAACGCACCAAGACCGACGCATGGCCCAACAGGCGCACCTGCACCTCCCCTGGCGGGACCGGCTCCCACGCAGGGGCTACTTGCTGGTAGGGGATGGATTCGGGCCAAGCATGGTATTCTTCGGCAGTGAAGCGGGCCCAGAGGTAGTCGAGTATATTCTGGTTTAAGATCTCGTCGTTGCTTAGGTTATGGAACGAGCCATTGCGCCATTGGGGCGAATCCGGCTCTGAGTTACTGCAAGCAGCAACGAACAGGCCCAGCAGCAACCAAAGCAATTGTTTCATGTCTACAGGGGCTGGATTTTAACCTAAATTGGTCATCAAAAAGACCATCACAAACAGCGCCACCGTCTCCACAATCCCTAAGACCATGATATAATTACCCAGGCCCTTGCCGGTGTCGACCAAAGCATCACAAGCGACGGCGCCAGCTTTGCCTTGATACCAAGCCGACATGCCCATCGCCAGCCCGCCGAAGAAGCCGGTAAACAAGCGGGCCAAGGGGTCGGCGTCCGGTGCGGCGACCAGCGCATTCATCAAGATCATCCCGTAGATGGTCTGGCTTAAGGGGGCCGAAGCAAAGGCGACCAGGATAAAGGGCGCGGACTTACCTTTTAAAAAAGCCTTGCGCCAAGCACCCACCGCCGCCATGCCCGTGGTGCCGGTGCCCAGCGCCGAACCGGCGGCGGCCAAGCTGAGGGCGAGCACATAGCCGCCGTTGCCTAGACTATTGATCAGTTCCATAGCTCCCTTTGGTTTCAGGTTGTAGCTTGAAGGGGCGGAAAGGCCGTCCCGTCCATTCTAGACTGAGGTGTTTAGAAAATTCTAAGAAGTTCAGACGGATGCCATGAACCATCACGGCAATGCCCGCCAGCATCAGGTTGATCCAATGGCCCAAGAGCAAGACCACCACCGCGCCCAGACCAGCCAACCAGCTGTCGAACCCTACGCCTAGGGCCAAGTGGTTGAAGGTCACGGCCATCTCTTTGGTGGCGAGCCCTACCGCAAAGAGACGGATATAAGAGACCAGATCCGAGAAGTTGCCCACCGCATCGAGCAGGTTCAGCGGGAAATTGGCCAGACCCTGGAGTAAGCCTTTGGCGAAGGATTGTTGGGGCTTTTGCTCGCTAAAACATAAAACTAGGCCCAGCGCCGCGCCGATCACCGGTACCGTTAAGTCCGACAAGGGCTCACGCAACACGAAAAATAGCGCCAACTGATAAAGCCCAAAAAGCAACAACAGCCACCCGGCTTCGCTGAGCCGCGTCCAGAGGTCGCCGGCGCGTAGAATCCGCCAGAGATGGGCAATAGATAGCTGGACTAAGCCGATGATAAAGGTCAGCCGGATCAAAAAGGGGCCCGAGTCTTCGGCCCAAGCATTGATCTGGGGCACCACTAGGTAACTCAACAGCGGCCAGTCTAAGGCCGATTCCATCCCAAACCAAAGCCCGGTGAGCGCCCCCCAAACGAGCGTTGAAGCCCCTAACAGGTAAAACAGCCCGTAGATGCGGCGGTTGCCGCCTTTGACCTTCCACTGGGCCCCGGCGGTGCCGACCAGCATGATCAAACCATAGCCCGCATCACCGACCAAGAGCGCGAAGAAGAGGCTGAAGAATATTAAAAAGAGACCGTTGGCATCGGGTTCGTGGTAGCCCGGAAGCACACCGATAAACTTAAGCACCGGGTTAAACAGCCGGCTCCATTGGTTTTGCTTGAGCAACGTCGGCACTCGGTCCGATTCGCCGGGTTCGGCAGGTTCTTCGAGCAGCACCATCCCCCGTTCGCTGACCAACTGGCGCAGGCCGTCCAACTCCTTGCTGGGAAGGTAACCGCAGGTGTAAGATAAGGGACCGTAGTCCTCTAGGCTCGCCTGGGCTTCTTCAAATTGCCGGTTGTTTTCTAGTTTTAAGAGGTACGCAAAGAGCGGGGCGCTGTCTTCGAGCAGGAAGTCCAACTCCGCTTGCACCTGAGCCAACCGTTGGGCATTGGCAAAGGCCATGGCGCGCAGTTCGCTGGGGTTGTGCTCAGGCCACTCGGCGCGGCGCAACCCCTCGACAGGTTCGGGGTCTTTAGATACCAGCGCCACTACCCAGCGGTGGTGCCGCTCAAAGAGGGGGAACCAGAATACACGGGGACCTAAGGCTTCGAACTCTTTAGATTGCAATTCGTAAAGATTTAAGGTCCAGCCCGCGTCACGCAAGTGGCGCAAAATACCAGAATCAAAGTCGCCCAACTCCGTCCAGCGCCGGGCCTGGGCCCGCTGGTGGGTGATTTGGCGGGTTAGCCGGTCTTGCTCGGATTTTAGGGCTTCGATGGTTTCAAAACGCTCTTTGCCCAATTCCGGCTCGCCGTAGGGTTCTGCCGGTTGTCCCGCGAGCCAGTTCCGTAGCGCTTCGGCCCGGCGGCGTTGTTCGCCTAAGGCCTCCAAATGGATTTCTTTAGGCTCGTCTAACATGATCACCCCGGCCTCACCCAGGGCGCGCAGCGCGATGTCTTGGCAGCTTGTTTGAAACAATAAGGTGGCGCGGGTCATGGGCTCAATCATAAAACCCCCTTGACTAAAGGCCGCTGGGCCAGCTTCTTCTTGGCTCCCCGAGCCCAGCCCACGGCGGCAACCGCTTGATCGTCCAGGTGGGTACGGATGCGGCGGATATTTTCTTGGGTTTGTGGGATTTTGACTTTCTCAAAGAGGTTGACCCGCTGTCCGGTGATGCGTAGTTCATGGGCGATGAGTTCTTCGGCCTCGAACTCTAAGGATACTTCGGCCTCAATGCTAGCCAACCGCTGGAGCGCGTCGATCCCCCGTTCGGTCCAAAGAGGGGTTTTGTAGAGGTCATAAGGGATGGTCTTAAGGGTCAGGCCCTTAAAACGAGGCAACTCCAACCCCGCAACGGGTTCTAAATCCGTTTCGATGGACTCAATCTGGACCAACTGATCTAAGCCGATCTCTTCGGCAAAGAGACCCACCCATTCGTCTAACTCAAGCCAAAGCTGGCGCACCCGCTCTTCTAACGCTTCGATCCGCGCCCGGCAGGCGAGCAATTCGCGTTGCAGCAGCTGTTTCTTGACCAATAGGGTGGGCAAGAAGCGGCGGAAGGTCTTGAGCTGATCCTTCTGCTGCTTCAGTGCCGTCTGGGTGAGTCGGATTTGGGCCATAACTTAAGTTTCCGGCCAGAAGCGGGCGATCAGCTCACTTTTCAGGCGCGTCTCTTCGGGTTCAAAACATTGGGACAAAATATCCCAACAACGGTCCAGCGCCCCTTCTAGGGGGATGTTGACCTCTAGGTCCATCAACTGGGATTCGAACAATTGGCCGTATTTTAGCAGTTTTTCGTCCCAGAGGGACATCTTAAAGCCCATGGCCTTCTTTTCGGTGGTTTCATTGAAATCCGCGTAGAGCTGGATCATCCCGTCCATCAAGGGACGGTGGTCTTCTCGGGTGTTTTTGTTGACCAGTTGTTTGAGGCGGCTCAAGGAGCCAAAAGGCTCGATCCGGCCTCCATGCAAGTAATATTGCCCTTCGGTGATGTAGCCGGTGTTGTCCGGTACTGGGTGGGTCACGTCGTTGCCGGGCATGCTGGTCACCGAAAGCAAGGTCAAGGAACCGGCTCCTTTGAAGTCGGCGGCCTTTTCATAGCGCTGGGCTAGCTGGGTGTATAAATCGCCGGGATAGCCCCGGTTGCTGGGCACCTGCTCCATGATGATGGCGATCTCTTTGAGCGCATCGGCAAAGTTGGTCATGTCCGTGAGCAGCGTCAAAACCCGTTTGCCCTGCAAGGCAAAATTCTCGGCCACCGCCAGGGCCAAGTCAGGCACCTTGAGGCTCTCGACTACCGGGTCAGAGGCGGTGTGGACAAAGAGCACCGCATGGTTCATGGCGTGGGAATTTTCTAAGATTTCTTTAAAGAACAGGTAGTCGTCGTAGAGTACCCCCATGCAGCCCAGCACGATCAAGTCCACCTCGGCTTGTAGGGCGATGCGGGCCAGCAATTGGTTGTGCGGTTCGCCGCTGCTGGTGAAGATGCTGATCTTTTGGGCCTCGACCAAGCTGTTGAACAGATCGATCATGGGGATGCCGGTGCGGATCATCTTCGAGGGGACCACCCGGGTCGCTGGGTTGACGCAGGGGCCTCCGGTCTCGATCAGGGCGTCTGAAAGGTTAGGGCCCTGGTCGCGCGGACTGCCCTTACCGTCGAAGATGCGGCCCTTGAGGTTTTCTGAAAAAGGCACCTGCATGGCATGGCCCAAGAACAGCAGCCGGTCTCCGGTCGAGACTCCGGCGGTCCCGGCAAAGACCTGTAAAAAGACCTGATCTCCATCGATGCGGATCACCTCGGCTAAGCTGGTGCCATGGGCCGATTCGACCTGGGCCAACTCGCCATATTTGGCGTTTTGGGCTTCGACCATGATCACCGAGCCGGAGATTTGTAGGATGCGGTCATAGATTTTATTCATGAGCACCCCCTTGCTTTTGGATCAACCAGACGATTTCTTCGGCTTTCTTTTGGTAACCCTGAGAATCAGAAGGTAAGCTGTTCCAGTCAATAAACCGCTGGCGCAGGCCGGTAAAAAACTTACGGGCCGAATCTTTATCCTCAAAATTCAGGTCTGCTTCGACCAACAGCTCGACCATAGAAAAAGAGGTTTCTTGGCGCTCTTTAGGGGTGGCGGCGTCCACCTCGTCGAAGGCGTTTTGCTGCAAAAAGACGGAATCAAAGAATTCACCCTTAAGGTAGGTGGTGTAATCTTTGGTGCTGGTGCCTTCATCGCCGATCACTTTCATCATCTGATTGATTTCAAAGACTTGGTGCAATAGCTTGGACACCTTCTGGCGGCGTGGCGCGCTGATCACACCGGGGTATTTACTCCAGGATTCCAAAGGGTCGATAGAGGGATAGCGGCGCGCATCGGAGCGCTCGCGTGAAAGGCCATGGAAGGCACCGACTACCTTTAAAGTAGCCTTGGTGACGGGCTCTTCAAAGTTGCCGCCAGCGGGACTGACGGTGCCGCCGATCGTTAGGCTGCCGATGTCTCCGCTTTTAAACCGGACCCGGCCGGCCCGTTCGTAAAAACTGGCAATGGTGCTTTCTAGATAGGCCGGAAAGGCTTCCTCTCCGGGGATTTCTTCTAGCCGTCCGCTGCGCTCGCGTAACGCCTGGGCCCAGCGGCTGGTCGAGTCGGCCAGCATCAACACATCCAGACCCATTTGGCGGTAATATTCGCCTAGGGTTACGGCGGTGTATACCGAAGATTCGCGCGCCGCCACCGGCATGCTGCTGGTGTTGCAGATGATGATGGTGCGCTCCATCAGGCTTTTGCCGGTCTTTGGGTCGATCAATTCAGGGAATTCTTTGATGGTCTCCACCACCTCGTTGGCCCGCTCGCCGCAGGCGGCGATGATCACGATGTCTACCTCGGCGTAGCGGCTGGTGATCTGCTGCAACACGGTCTTGCCTGCGCCAAAGGGACCGGGGATGCAGTAGGTACCCCCCTTAGCCACCGGAAACAGGGCGTCCACAATCCGCACCTGGGTGACCATCGGTTCGGTGGGCATCAATCGCTCTTGGTAGATTTTGACCGGCTTCTTGACCGGCCAGCGGAAGCCCAACTTTAGTTCATGGCTCTTGCCGTCAACGTCAACCGCCCGCCCGATAGGCCTTTGTAAGTCAAATTCCCCGGCCGCCGCCAGCTCTTTAAGCTCCAAAGGACCCTTAAGGTAAAAGGGGACCATGATGCGGTGCTCAAATCTACCTTCGGGGACCGTCCCGAGTAAATCACCGGGCATCAGCCGGTCCCCGACCTGGGCTTTGGGCGTGAAGGCCCAGCGTTGTTCTGGGTCTAAAGAGGGGATTTGGCTGCCTCGGGGGGTAAAAAATCCCTGTTCGGCGGCCATCCGGTTGAGTGGGTTTTGCAGCCCGTCAAAGAGCATCCCCAATAAGCCCGGCCCCAGCTGGACCGAAAGCAGGTCCCCGGTAAACTCCACCGAGTCCCCTTGGCCTACGTCCTTGCAATCCTCAAAGATCTGTAGCTCTGCCTCGTTGCCTCGGATGCGGATCACCTCGCCTTTAAGGCGTTGATCCCCTAAATGGACCAAGGCAATTTCGTTTTGCATGATCTGGCCGGTGAACCGCACCTTAACGAGGTTGCCGTTGACGCCCACCACTGTAGCCAAACTGCTCATGAGGCCTCCTCTTCCATCGTTGGTGCAATGAAGCGATTGGGCAGAAGTTCGTGGGCCAGTTGTTTGAGCTTCGCCCGCCCCTTTTCGGCATCAAATTGATTTTTGCGTTCTAACAACCGCAATTGCAAGGCGTAGATCAACAGTGCCGAAAAGTTGAGGAAGTGGTTGGCCTCAAGCTGCCGCAAACGATCCCAAAGATGGTACAAACGGATCATTTCGGACTCTAAGGGATTGTGGGCATGTTTGGCTTCTTCGGCCAGGGGTTTGGGGGCTTCGGGCATTAAATCGGTACTCAAGTCCGCCTTGCTTTGGAGTTCCTGGGCCCGTAGTTGGGCTAATTCGTGGTCTAGGCTGCGGCGAAAGCCCAAATATTCTTGCAACACCTGAGGCCCCTCTTCTAGGGGCGGGTTGGCGAAGACCCCCTCTAGCTGGGACTGTTCGGCTTCGCTTAGGTGGCCCCGGCATAGTTCAATCAGCTGGTCTGAGGTAATCTCAGGCTTTTGTCTGAAATCTAGCGGGGGTAGCGTGGCGAGTAGGTAAGGATAACTCATGGCCGACCTCCGCTGCCCTCCAACGGGGCGGTGGCTTCTTCCCAAAGGTCGCGAAGGCGCGGGCTTAAGTAGCGGGTCATGCGCTGGGCCAAGGCGGCGGCGCTAAAGTCCAAAAAGGCATCGGCTCCCTCTTCTTGCACCAACAACCCGGCGCTCACCTTGTCGCTCCCTTGTAGACGCACTTCCTCGACGAGCTTTTCGCCAAAGGCTTTTTGCAGCGCTGCTTCTATAGCCTCTAGGTCTTTGTGGGGAACCAGCAGGTCTAAGGGTTTTTGGCTTTGCGGCGCTTGGGCCAGGGAGGTTAAGAAGCTAGCGATCAACTCCGGCGTTAGGCGGGCCTCTACCTCGGTCTGGACAAAGCGCTTAAAACCTTGGGTTAACTGCTCGCTTAATTGCAGTAAGAGGTCTCGGGCGGCCATGGAAAGACGCTCGGTCTGGGCGGCTTCGGAGCGCTTGAGATGCAGCTCCGCCTCTTGGTGCATTTTGCGTGCTTCTTGTTTGGCGTTGTCTAATAGCCGTTGGGCCTCTTCCTTGGCCGAGGCCAGCAAATGGTTGGCTTCGGTCTGCGCCTTTTCCATGCCTTCAGCGTGGATCAGCTGGAGCAAGCGTTCTAGATTGGTAGATCGGATCAACTCGTCTTTCATGCAGTGCCTGAAGGTGAATCAAAGGTCTTTGCGAATCAATAAGGCCATGGTATTCTACTATCCAGTTCCTGTGAATAATTTTTTCTGGCTGCTTTTTTCGGCGTCGGAAATCAATTGAACCAACCAGGGGGTGGTAGATGAGCCGAGAAATCCACGAACTAGACCGCAAGATTGCCGCCTGGCTAGAACAGCAACGGGCCAAGGCGCTTAAAGAAGCGGAAACCGAAAACCGGATTATGTCCAGCCGCTCGATCACCATTTCGCGCGAGTATGGCTGTGAAGGCTACCCTTTGGCGGTGGCGCTCAAGGAACTGCTTGAAGACGCCTCGGGCGACCAATGGACCATCTTTGACCGGAGCCTGATCGAAAAGCTCGAAACGGAATACGACATGACCAAAGAGTTTTTGGATCACCTGGGCGATAAAGCCAGTGCGGTAGATCGGCTGAAGGCGATGCTCAGCCGGAATTGGAGCGAAGAACAAGAAGGCAACTTCCGCAAGATTGCGGACACCATCTTTTCGATTGCCAGCGCCGGGCATGCGATCATCGTGGGCCGCGGCGGCTCAGTGATCTGCGAAGACCTGCCCCATTGCTTCCACTTTCGGCTCCACGCGCCCGAATGGCACCGAGTCAATAGCTACATGTTACGCACCGGATGCAGCAAAGATGAGGCCTCCGCTGCGGTATTAGAAGCCCAAGAATCCAGCTCCCTCTTCTTTCGGGAATTCCTCAACGCAGACCTAAGCGACCACCAGCATTACCACGCCTGCTTCAATACCTCCAAAACCAAGATCACCAGCATAGCACGAGCGATCACGCACTTGGTTGGGTTTTAGAGCGGCCAGCGGGTTTTGCCGGATATCTAAGCCCGATGACAGGGAACCGGAATTAGGAAAATGGACTAACTGTCACAGGGTTTTTTCGGAATTAGCCACTAGGTTTCCATATAGCCATATTAAAACCTATGGATAATGATCAATCTTAGGTGGCCTATTGTTAAACAACATGATTGCAACAAAATGATGACTGAATTTGAAAAGCGCGGTGAAGAATTGCGTAGTGCTGCAAAACGATTGGTTTTGGAATTCATGCTGGCCAACGAAGATTGTAAAGCCGGAAGAGAGGGTATTCGGCAGGCGAAAATTTTCAGAGCCTGTGGATTCGACTTCGGCGACCTCCCCAAAGCCAATTCTACCCAGCAGCAATATTACGTTGTTGCCATACTTCATGCCCTAGAAGCCGAAGGTAAGGTTGAACAAATAGAAGCCCAGGGGCCTTGGCGACTTAAATAGGGCCTGCATACTTTAAAAACCCGTTGTCAAGAAGCTGGATTATAAAATCCGGTGACAGTACACCAATTTGTCACCTGATATACTGGACCCTACCCATTACTTTTCTAGCCCACGATCCAGCAACTCCAAACAAGCGGTGTAGCAAAACACCCGACCTCTTTTCTTGCCCGTTGTTTCTTCGATGATGCCTTGTTCCGTCAGCGCCCTTAAACAAGCGTTGACCGTTGCGGGCGTTAACTCCGAGTCATTTACTAAGCTCTCCGAAGTCACCACCAGCTTTCGAGCGATGATTGGAAAGAGGAGAGAAAGGCTGTTTTTCATCTTGGGTCGGGCCAGCAGTATTTGCTCCTGGTGCTTATCCACGAGCATGAATAGCGCTCTTGCCGTTGTGGTTGCTTGCTCTGCCGTTGACGTGACCGCTTCGGCAAAGAAGGATAACCAGGCCTCCCAATCGCCATCTTGTCGGACTTGGTCCAGCATTTGGTAGTAGGTTGTTCGGTGGGTCTTGAAGAACAGACTAAGGTAAAGAAGGGGCTCCTTTAACACTCCTTCAGCGCACAAGAGAAGCGTGATGAGCAACCGGCCCAACCGACCGTTTCCATCTAAAAAGGGGTGGATTGTTTCAAACTGAAGATGCACCAAGGCCGCTTTTACCAGTGTAGGTGTTTGGGCGGGCTCGCCGTGAAGGAACTTCTCCAATCCCCCCATACATTCCGCCAGAGCTTCCGGCGGCGGTGGCACAAAGTGGGCATTGCCGGGGCGAGTGCCTCCGATCCAATTTTGACTCCTTCGAAATTCACCGGGTAATTTGTTGCTACCCCGGCCAGAACCCAGCAGCTTCCGATGGATTTCCTTGAACAGTCGGTTAGAGAGCGGGAAGCCCGAGCGAATTCGCTCCAGTCCGTGGTTAAGGGCTGCCACATAACAACTAACTTCCTCGACGTCATCCAGAGGTACACCAGGGTGCCCACCGGCTTCGTAGCTCAAAAGGTCTGAAAGTGAGGACTGGGTGCCTTCAATTTGCGAAGAAAGAACCGCCTCTTTGCGGATGTAGGTATAAATAAATAAGGCCGGATTGGGCAAGAGAGAGGAGACCTGATCTAACCCGCCAAGAGCACGATTGGCTTTGGCAAATTGTACCTGAAGCTCCGTTGTCCAATCGATTGATGGGCTTGGGGGCAGAGGCGAAGGGACAAAAGCCTCAACGGCTTCCCCTAAGGTGAGCGTGGTGTGCAACCTGCCTTGGCGTTCTCTTTTCATCCCGACCTAACCTAAAATAGTGGAGCTTGTTATTTTAAGTTTAAGAGTATTCCTAAAATAGGGTGAATTCAAGAACCATTTCCCTAGCCCAGTCCGATTGGAGAGGGCTAGGGAATTAGAAGCTCTTAAGTCTTATGCTGTGGCTTTTTTCTGCGGGTCGTTGCGAGTGACCCAATGGGGCTCATTTGGCTTGAGAGCTATGGCAACAAAGCACGCTAGCCCTTATCCCCGCTCAGCTTCTCGAGCGCCGCTAACAGAGCCCGATTGAAGTCTTCTTGGGAAAAGCCCGGTGGCAAAAAAAGCTGAGGCTTGGCATCTGGAGGGAGTGTTTTTTCGCTGCCAACTGGGAGCTTGGGCTCCGGCGGGTCGTATCCGGTGATCACCATGGGCTGGCCATGGTCGGCTCCGATATTGGCTAGCTTGCCCTGCAACTGCTCCCAAGAAGGATCCGTGATGGTGGCATCGTAGAGGATCACGTCGATTTTTTCATGGATCAACAGCTTTAGGGCCTTATTGCCCGAATCGGCGAGTACATATTTTTTTACCTCCACATCACCCAAGCACTTTTGGATGAACAGCCGTTTGCCCGCCTCTTTGTTGGCTACTAAGACCGTTAAATGTTTGAGGCTGTGCACCGTGCGGCGGGGACGACCGGTCTCGGCGGTCAAGAGGCTTAATTGCTGGATCAGCCGCTCTAACTCAAAGGGCTTGAGTAGGTATCCGTCGGCGTGGGCCACGTGCGCATATTCCACCGAAGCCCGGTTGACCAAGCTGGTGATGAAAATAAAAAAGGGCTGCACCGGCAACTCGGTCCGTTCGCGCAACGCCTTCAGCAGCGTCAACCCGCTGATCTTGCCCAATTCCCATTCGCTTAAGACCACGTCATAAGCAGAGTCTTCGGCCGTCGCCTTTTGCAGCCCCTCTAAGCCGTTGGTGGCCACATCCACCTGCTTTACGCCCGAGGCCTTGAGGATCTTTTGCAATCCCTCTGCGGTGCCCTGGTGCGGGTCCACAATCAAGTAGCGGAGTTGGGCCAGCGGCCCCGGCATTACCAAGGTCTTCTGTCCGTCCTTTTCCAGGCCCAGCTCGGTGCGGGCCTCGGCTAATTCGCGCCGCATGGCCTCTAGCTCGTCGGTGCGCCGTTGGATCGTTTGGGTTTTCAGTTGGTCCAGCCGCTTTTCCATCTTGCCGACCAAGTAGTTGTCCAAATCCTCTTTGAGGATCGCTAAAAGGTGTTCCTTGGACCAGGGTTTGTCTAAAAATCGGTGGATCACCCCTTGGTTGAAGGCGTCGATGGCTGCTGTTTGGTCGGTCTTGCCGGTCAGTAAAATGCGCTTGGTTGCCGGGGCGATGGTCTTGGCCTTAGCTAGGAACTCAAGGCCCGTCATGCCGGGCATCATGTTGTCCGAAAGAATGACCGCAAATTCTTGGTTGTGCACTGCTTCAAGCGCATCAAAAGGGTCGCCGATGCAGAGGACCTCAAAGTCCTGGCCGCGCAGTTCGCGCCGCAGCGCTGAAAGGATTTGGGGTTCGTCATCGACCACCAAGACCTTGAGGTCCTTGGAAAGTTCTGTTTTAAGCTGGCTCAAAAGCTCCATAGGTACCTGAAGATTAGTTTTCTACCTTTTCCGGATTCAGCGGGAGCCGGACCGTAAACTGGGTCCCAATACCCAATTTGCTTTCCACCAAGATCTTCCCCTTGTGTTTTTTGACGATATTATAAGAAACCGAAAGCCCCAGGCCGGTCCCTTGGCCCACGCCTTTGGTGGTATAAAAGGGCTCAAAGAGACGCGGGAGGTTCTCTTCGGCAATGCCACAGCCCGTGTCTTTGATCTTGATCACCGCCCAGTCGCCATCTTGTGAACTGCGGATGGTGAGTTTACCATGGTCTTCAATGGCTTGTATGGCATTGAGGATCAAGTTCAAAAAAACCTGATTGATCTCTTGGGGGTAACAGAGAACCGGCTCCAGCTTACCTAAGTCTAAGTGGAGGTCGGTTTTGTATTTCAGCTCGTTAGAGAGTAGTCTTAGGGTCTTTTTGATCCCTTCGTTGAGGTCGCTGCGGGTCATTTGCCCGGAGCCTGTGTGGCTGAATTCGCGTAGGTTGCTGACGATCCCCTTGACCCGCTCGGCCCCGTCGAGGGTGTCTTTAACGAGGCCCGGCAGGTCGCTGATCAGGAAGTCTAGGTCGATTTTCTTTTTCCGGGCTTCTATTTCGCGCAGCAAGGCCTTGGTCTTTTCGTCGCTCGGCTCGATGAAGACTTCTAGGTCGTGGTAAAGTTTCAGCAGGCCCAAAAAGTCGGCTAAATAGCCTTGTAGGCTGTTGACGTTAGAATAGACAAAGCCGATGGGGTTGTTGATCTCGTGGGCGATTCCGCCGGCTAAGGTGCCGATGCTTTCCATCTTTTGGGATTGCAGCATCTGGGCTTGTACCTTGCGCTCCTGGGTTTTGTCGCGGCTGACGCTGAAGAACTGCTGGATTTCGCCCTTTTCATCGGTCACCGGCGAGAGGGTCGCCTCGGCCCAAAAGAATTTTCCGTTTTTTTTCTTGTCGATAAACTCGCCTTGCCAAGAAGCCCCCGAAAGCAGGGTTTTCCATATTTCATCGTAAAACTCTGCGGAGTGTCTTCCGCTTTTTAGCAGGCTCGGCGTCTTGCCGATTACCTCAGCCGCGCTGTAGCCGGTGGTCTGCTCAAAGGCGGGGTTTACATAGAGGATATGCCCCTCTTTATCGGTGATCAGGACCAAATCACCTACCTGCTCTACCGCCTTGGCAAGCATTTGGTGCTGGGATTTAAAGGCTTGGCGTTTTGAGATGTCTAACAGGTTGATCAGAAAACGACCTTCCTTGGGTCCTAGTTGAACAAACTGCAAGGTCCCTTCGATTGGGGGCCCGCCCGGCGGGGTCCATTCAAACTCAGCTTTGGGCAGACGCCCGGAGCTGAGCGCTTTGAGCTGTTCGGTCAACCAACTGCGCGAGAGCCCCTTTAAAAGGCCGAATAGATCGGTCTTTAAGGCTACTTCTGCGCTCAGACCCAGCATATCGAGCCCGCCTCGGTTGGCGTAAATGACTTGATAGCCTTCTGGGGTGGCCAGGAAAAGGCCGTTTCGGCTGAGGTCCAGGGTTTTGGCGAACCGTTTGAGGCCCGCTTCGGCCCGGCTCTTCTCAAACACCATCTGGTGCCGCTCTTTGTGGGCCTCAAGAGCGCGCCGCACGGTCAGGGCCAGATCGGCAAAGTCGACGGGTTTGGTCAGAAAGTCGAAGGCTCCCGCGTTCATGGCCGCGCGCAGGTTGTCCATCTCATCAAAGCCCGATACCACCAGGGTGAGTGTTTCGGGATAACTCAGACGGACCTTTTTGAGTAATTGCAAACCGTCCATGACCGGCATGTGTAGGTCGGTCAACAGCAACTCAACGGGCTGCTGCTCTAGCTGAGCCAGCGCCTCTTCCCCGTTGTCGCAATGGATCAATTGGTAGGTGCCCGGCGCAAATTCCGCCTCAAATTGCTTTTGGTAAATTAGGTGGATGTTGGGGTCGTCATCGACGAGCATGATACGCGGCATTAGGGTGCTCCAGAGTTAATCACAAAGACAACAGCCATAACCTAACGTTAACATAGGAAATCCGAAGCCCCAAGCGTTTATTTGGACTGCGGCAATGCCTCGCTTGGGTCTAATACCACGGTGCTTAAAGACACTTTATTGGAACCATCAATCAATTCTTGGGTATAGGTGGCGTAGACCAAGGTGCGATTTTTTGGGTCTACCAAGCGGCGGATGCGGAAGGTTTTAAAGAAAAGATCGCGTCCTTCCTGGCTGATCACCTCCCCTTCGTCGCTTAGGTCCAAAGGCTCCAAAAAGCGGATTGGACCGGAACGGCGGCAAGCTATAGCCGCGTCCGAGGGGTCTTCAAAGGATAACTTTTTATCTACAAAGAGGTAGTGGCAAATCACCCCTTCTACCTTGGGGTCCTTGATGGCGCGCACGGTGGCATATTTGCGCATCACCAAGCCGCCCAGGTGCCAACTGCCGACTGATTGCGGCGGTTCTAACGCTTGGGCGGGTAGGGTTAAAAATAAGGCAAAGAGGGTCCAAGTCAGGGTCTTCATGAGGTGACTCCAGGTTGAGATTGGCTCAGGGCCAAGTTAAGCGAACGCCGCGTCCAAAGGGCCGCGAGTGTACCCGTGCCTACGTAGGCGATCAGGGTCGAACCGAACAACCCGATCAGGCCAAAGCTGCTTTGGAGCAAAAAGGCCAAGGGAAGTTGCAAGACCAAAAATTGGATCCCCACCAACAGCGTGGGGGCCAAAGGTCGGCCGAGAGCATTAAAATAGCTGGCCGTCAGCGCCCTGACCCCAAAAAATCCCATCCCGAAGGGGACCAAGGCCAAATACTGGGCCCCCACGGAGACCACCGCCGGGTCACTCTGAAATAACCGGACCAGCCAAGGGCCCGCAGAAAAGCCCACCAAGCCCCAAACCAAACCCCAAACCAGAGCGATCCCAAACCCGAGATAGACCCCTTGGGCGACCCGACCGCGCTGGTTGGCCCCCCAATTTTGTCCCGCAAAGGGCCCTAAGGCTGCGCCCAGACCCATTAAAGGGACCAGGGCCAAGGCCTCGATGCGCCCGGCGATCCCATATCCGGCCACGGCCCCCACCCCTTCATGGGCCACTAGCGCCGTGATCACGCCGATACTTAAGGGCTGTAGCAGGTTTGAACCCGCTGCGGGAAGCCCCACCTTGAGTATAGGCTTCCAACTGGTCCAAAGGCGGTCCAGGTTGGGCCGACTCCAATCGAGCATGCCATACTTAAAATGCAACAGACTGACCGAGGCGACCAGCGTGGCCGCCCTGGAAATCAGTGTGGCCCAGGCTGCGCCAGCTAAGCCCAGGGGAGGAAAACCAAAGAGCCCGAAGATCAGGATGGGGTCTAAGACCACGTTACCCAAGGCCGCTAGGGTCATGATCAAAGCCGGATATTTCATGTCGCCGCTGGCGCGGATGGCGCTGTTGCCAACCATGGGCACAATGGTGAAAAAGAGGCCCCCATACCAAATATGCATGTATTGCAACACCAAGGGGCGGATCTTTTCGTTGGCTCCGAGCAAACGGAACAGGGGCCCCAGGGTTGCGTAACCCAACAGCATGCTGGCCCCGACCACCATTAGCGCCAGCAGCAAGGCGTCGGTAGTCAGCCGCCGCACCTTTTCGGGGTCCGACTCACCGATGGCGCGGCTGATCACCGAGGTGGTGCCTTGACCTAGGCCCATGGCTAGGCTGGCGAAACTGAAAACCACCGGGAAGGTAAAGCTCACCGCCGCTAGCGGCACCGGGCCTAATTGGGCAATAAACCAAGTATCGGCCAGATTGAAGGCGATCATCGCCACAATCCCCAGGCTCATGGGGGCCGCCATTTTAAGCAAACTGGGTAAGACGGGGCCGGTAGTGAGTCGGGCTTGCATAAATAGATCTATGGGAGGGTACGGACTCTACTCTGAAGCCCCCAAGGCCTTTTGGTAAAGCAGAGAAACGGTTTGGCCATGGAATAAATTGAGTCCAGCGATACTTGGCAAATGGACAAGCGTCAGGTCCTTTGATAGTATGGACCCTCCTCTAACCGAGAACCCCCCTCTGGTATCGGCATGTCGCTGGAAAAAAACGTTCGTGATCTAGCGAATCATCTGCTCCCCATGATGCTCAAGCTTGGCCTGTTGGTCTTTAGCATCGAAATGGCGATCATGTTATTCATCCCCCTGTTCGGCGAGTTCCGCACCCCTCTTTTAGAGGCCCTGCTGGATTCTAGTCTGCTGGCCTTGGTGGTGACCCCTATCGCCTATTTCTTGGTGGTCAAAAAAGACCGCAGCAGTGTCTTGCTAGAGATGCCTGACATCGGCAGCGCCGAGGTGGCCAATTATGGGCTACGGATGACCAAGCTTTTCCTTCCGCCCTTTGGTTTGGTGGTCCTGGTGGTGGCGTTGGTCATGGGGGGATACTATCGCAGCGCACTCGAAGAGGTCCAAAAGGGATTGAAGACCTCTACCCAAAGAATCCACGAAATCCAACTGCGTAATCTGCGCCATCAGATAGACATGACCTTTGCGGATATTAGCTATCTTAGCAGCCATTTTGAGGTCTTTAAGGATACCAATGAGGGGTTATACCCCTATCTATCTGGCGACTTTTCCACCTTTTTGTCGGCCACGCGCCGCTATGGAAAACTGAGCTTCATTGATCCCCAGGGCCAAGAAAAGCTGCATATCGACTATGTAGATAACCTTCCTCGGTTGAGAAGTCCTCAAGAGCTACTCAATTTATCGCAGGACGCGACGTTCCAAGAAATCCGCAAGCTCAAGGCCCCGGCGGTTTATGTTTCTTCGCTGAAAGAATTCCAACGAAAAAACGAAGAGGGTTCTTATTATGCAATCCGGGTCGGGCGTAGTGCCGTGGGGGAGGGGGACCGGTTTTTGGGCGTATTGCTGGTTGATTTTCTGGCCAACCGGTTGGTGCATGGGATTAACCAACTCCAAAAGCAAAGCGTCGGGGAGTTGATCCTGCTCGACGAGCGAAATCAGCTGATTTTAAGGGCCCCAGGCAATAATGAAATCGAGTTGAACAAGGCGGACCACGCGCTCAGCATCCGCCAGGATTTTGCCGAGCCCTTTCCTGAGGCTTCCCGCGAACTTTTTTCCCATGGAGCTCACCAGCAGTTTATCGAAACCGCCGAGGGTTGGTTTTTTGTGGACCGCCTAGACTATGATCTCGCCTACCAGCGTTATATGGGTTTAGAAGCCCAACACACTGCGAAAACCGGGGGGGCGAAAGGACTGGTTTTAATCGCTTGGGTTCCGCAAGCCTATTTGGACCACCAAGTGTTGCAACTGCGCCTAAAAACCTTCATCTTCTTTGGGGTGTTGGTATTAGGGCTAGGTGCGGTGATCTTTATGGCCATCAATATTTGGCTGCAACGCGAGGCCCAGGAAATAGAATTGATCCGGGCCAAGGAAAAGGCCGAAGAAGCGACTCAAGCTAAATCAGAGTTTTTGGCCAACATGAGCCACGAAATCCGCACCCCCATGAACGCAATTCTGGGCTTTTCGGAAATCTTGAGCCGTCGGGTCACAGACCCGCACAATCGGGCCTACCTACAGAGCATCACCAAAGCAGGCAAGGCACTATTGGAATTGATCAGCGATATATTAGACCTATCGAAGGTTGAGGCTGGGAAGCTGAACTTGGTTCATTCGGCGGTTAGTTTGGGGCAGGTGATCGAGGACCTCAAGCAACTCTTCGCTCACAAGGTTGCAGAGAAGGGGTTGGAGTTTTCCTACGAGCTAGATCCCGCGTTGCCGCCTGCTTTGTTGCTAGACGAGGGACGAATCCGCCAGCTGTTATTGAACTTGGTGGGCAACGCCATCAAATTCACTGAGGCAGGCGAGATCCGGATCGCTGTCGAGGTAACCGGTAAAGCCGAAGGCCAGGTGGACCTTAAGATTTTGGTGGCCGATACGGGCCAGGGGATTGCCAAGGAACACTGCGAGACCGTCTTCGGAGCCTTTGAACAGCAACCCGGCCAAAGTCACGCCAAGTTTGGGGGCACCGGCTTGGGGCTCGCCATCTGCCGGCGGTTGGTTCGGTTGATGGGGGGACGGATTTGGGTTGAAAGCGACCGGGGCCGGGGTTGTGATTTTTACGTCATGTTGCCCCGGGTGGTCATCGCTGAAGAAGCGGAACTGCAAACCTCACAGGAGGTTGAGGGGCTTGAAGAAATCCGATTTGAACCGGCTAAAATCCTGATTGCAGACGACATTAAGGTGAATCGAGACTTGATCCGAGGCTTTTTAGAAGGCCAACCGATCACCTTTTTTGAAGCCAACAATGGCCAAGAAGCGGTAACTATCTGTAAAGAACAATTGCCCGACTTGGTGCTGATGGACTATAAAATGCCCCACTTGGACGGAATGAGCGCGGCCATAGAACTCAAAGAAGACGCGAGCACCCAGGATATTCCGGTTATCTGTGTGACCGCTTCGGTAATGCGTTCAACAGAAGAACAGATCCGAAAGCACTTTAGTGACTATTTACACAAGCCGCTTTCTAAGCAAGCTCTCTTCTTTCAGCTGATGGGTTATCTGGATTATGTGGAATTAGAGGCCCTGGAGCCGGATCGTGGGGCTGCGGCTCGGGTAGCGCCCAAGCCCCAGGCCGCTGGATTGCTCAGCAACCCGCAACAGGCCGAGTGGCTGGCCCAGCAGCTAGAAGGGGAGTTTATGGGGCGCTTCGAAGCGGTACGCGACTTAAGCGTGATCAACCAAGTTGAAGACTTTGCCCGAGGGGTAGCCGAATTGGGTGAAGCGGCCGGTTGTAGCGGCTTGAGCGAATGGGGGCAACAATTGGAGGTGGCGGCTCAATTATTTGATTTGCAGCGCTTGCCAAAAATGTTGGAAGAGTTTCCTCAGTGGGTGAAAAATATAAGAGAATTGATCCGGTAGGAATGAATGATCGAACCTGAAGCTCTAATCTTAATTGTCGACGATATGCCGATCAACTTACAGCTGTTGAGCCGTTTGTTGGAGATGCAGGGCTACCGCTACCTTTCGGCCCAATCTGGCGCAGAGGCCCTAGACTTGGCGCGCGCCCAATCGCCCGACCTGATCTTGTTGGACATCATGATGCCCGATATGGACGGCATTGAGACCTGCCGGCAGCTGAAAATGGGGCCGCGCACTGCAGAAATTCCGGTGATCTTTTTGACGGCGCTGCACGATACAGATTCGATTGTTAAGGGTTTTGACGCCGGCGGGGTGGACTACGTGTCTAAACCTTTTAAAGAGGTGGAGCTGATGATGCGCATCCGCAACCACTTGGAACTTAAGTTTGCCAAAGAGGCCCTAAAACGCGATAACCGTCACCTCAATCAGGAATTGGTCGAACGCAGGCGCTTTGAAGACGAACTGATCCGCTACGAAAAGGAACTAGAAGAAAAGGTAAACCTGGACGACCTTTGCCAGATCAGCAACCGGCGGGGGATGAATGAATATATAGGCGAGATGCTGGACCGCTTAGCCGCCGACCAGTCTCCCTTGGCGGCGATCATGTGCGATGTAGACCACTTCAAACGCTACAACGACCACTACGGCCACCAGCAGGGCGATCAGTGTTTGGTTAAGGTAAGCGAGGCGATCCGCTCGGCTAAGAAGCGCCCTATCGATATGGTGGCCCGCTATGGCGGCGAGGAGTTCTTGGTGCTGTTGCCTCACGCCACCATCCGAGAAGGGTTGCGGATTGCCGAAGAAGTTGCCCAGCGCTTGATCGAGCTGGATATTCCCCATGAAGACACCGGCAGCAACACCCAGCGGGTCACCCTGAGTATGGGCGTAGCCGATCTTTGGCCCAAAGGGGTGCCAGGCGAGGCCGACCGTCTGATCGAAGAGGCGGACCAAGCGCTCTACCGTGCCAAGCAAAATGGCCGCAACCGGATTGAGGTGGCACCTATCCGGGAGCCAGAATGAACGGAGTCATAGCGATAGAAGGGTCCCTGGTCTTGATTGTGGACGATACGCTGCAAAATATACAGGTGCTCGGTTCGGTACTGCGTAACGCAAAGCTACAGGTCAGTGTAGCCCAAACAGGTAAGCAGGCCTTAGTGCTCGCTGAGAAGCTCAAACCGGATTTGATCCTTTTGGATGTGATGATGCCCGAGATGGACGGCTTCACTGCTTGCCGAGAGTTAAAGGCCCGTGAAGCGACCCGAGACATACCGGTGATTTTTTTGACCGCTAAGGTCCAAGCTGAAGACATTGTGCGCGGCTTGGAGCTAGGCGCGGTGGACTATATCACCAAGCCCTTTAATGCCACAGAATTGCTGGTTCGGGTCCGAAACCACCTAGAAAGAACGCTAGGCCAGCGTAAAATTGTCGAGCAGAATGATGAACGCCGGGAACTGCTACATATCCTCTGCCACGAC
This sequence comes from bacterium, assembly GCA_032250835.1. Lineage (GTDB taxonomy): Bacteria > SAR324 > SAR324 > XYD2-FULL-50-16 > XYD2-FULL-50-16 > TamC13-09. The sequence goes on along the minus strand of JAVVEA010000018.1, from coordinate 20,239 downwards.
TTAGCTAATAGCTTTTCTTCGATTATGAGCTTTTTGAGCATCGAAGACGAAGAATTGGCCGAAAACCTGCCGGTTTTTAAGCCCTTGATGGTCTCTTCTGCCCAAAATGGTCTAGACCTGATCGGCATGGTGCGGCAGATGCGCGCCTTAGATGAAGGAAAAATTGCGCTAAAACCTCAGATTCATTGCCTGCGGGATATGGTCGATCGGTCGATGAGCCTGCTGGATCGGCGCTTTGAGGCCAAGCGGATTGAGGTGCAGATTGAGGTGTCCCGTGGGCTGTGGGTAGAGGTCGAAGAGATTTCTTTTGTCAACTCGGTGCTCAATAATCTGCTGACCAATGCGGTCAAATTTTCACCCTCCGGTAGTTCGGTCACCATCACGGCCCAAGCAGCGGGTCAGGAAATTTGTTTGTGTGTCGGCGACCAGGGGATTGGCATCCCCGAAGCGGTGCAGCGGCATCTGTTTGACGTCAACAAATCGGCAAGCCGTTTGGGTACCGAGGGTGAGGTCGGCACGGGATTCGGGTTGCCGTTGGTGGCAAAATTTGTGGAGCGTTACGGCGGGCGCATTGAAATCAACTCAATGACCTCAGGGGCGCAATCAGGCACCCGAGTCTGTGTCTACTTGCCTGCGGCGGTTAAGGGCTGAAAGCCCATCTGGGCGAGTAACTCGCGTAGGTTGTCGTCTCGAATGGGTTTGACCAAATACTCCACCACCCCTTTTTTAAATCCCTGCAATACATTGTCCCAGTCCCCTAAAGACGTAACCATCACCACTTTGGTTTCGTCCTTTAAGCGTACCCCTGCCTGGGCTTCGCGTTTGCGTAACTCACTTAAGGCCTCTTGACCGTCCATTTCGGGCATCATGATGTCGAGTAGGATTAAGTCGTAGGGCCTGCCCTCGGCGGCGGCGGCCTCGACGGCGGCTAACACTTCAATCCCGTTGGCGGCAAAGTCGCAGTCACCGAACTTTTTCACTAGATGATGTAACAAGGTCCGGTTGTAGGGGACATCATCGGCGATTAAGATTCTGGGTGTTTTCATGGCGGATTCTCACGGTGAGGGTGCCGGGGCAACTCTAGGGCAAAGCGGCTGCCCTGGTCGGGTTTACTAGAAACGCTGATGGACCCCTGATTTTGTTCAGCCAACTCTTTACATAAAATCAAACCTAGCCCGGTACCTGATTCTCCCTCGGTGCCTCGGCTGTTCCGGTTGCGGTCAATACGAAAAAGATCGGTCAAATCTTTTGCCCCAATCCCCATGCCGCTATCGACCACCGCCACCTGGGTCCAGTCTTCTCCCTGACTCGCTTCAATACGCACAGAGCCGCCCCGGGGGGTGAATTTGATGGCATTCCCCACCAGATTGCGCAGGATCGTCAGGAGGGCGTATCGGTCCGCCCAGACTTGAACCTGAGGGTCGACTAGTTGCTGTAGCTGAATATTTTTACGCTCTGCGGTGGCGCTGAGTAATTCTATCGTTTCTTGGGCCATTTCCGCTAGAACCAATTGGCTGGGTTCGTAGGGGATTTTTCCGCGTTGGCTGCGCGACCAGGAAAGCAGCTGTTCCATCAAGTCGTTAACCTTCACGCCTGAATCAAAAACCTTCTGGGCCAGATTGGCCAATTCGGCCCGAGGTAGTTCTTCGGCTTCGTCCTTAAGCACCTCTGAGAGGCCTAGTAAGGCATTAAAAGGAGACCGGAGGTCATGGGCCAGGATGCTAAAAAACTTGTCTTTTAATTTGTTGTTTTCGCTCAACTCGCGGCGGATGCGGCGCAGTTCTAAATGGTTGCGGATCCGTAATTTTAGCTCCACCCCTAAGAAGGGTTTGGAAATATAGTCTACCGCCCCTAGCTGAAAGGCTTCAATGATACTTTCCGCATCGGTCTTGGCGGTCAAAAAGATCACTGGCGTCTCTTGGGTGGCTGGGTTGGCCTTGAGCTGGCGGCAGACTTCAAAACCGTCCATCTCGGGCATCATGATGTCTAACAAGATCAAGTCATATTCCTGCTTGACCGCCATCTGTAGCGCCTCGGCACCGCTGCTGGCATAGCTGATCGAATGGCCTTCTTTCTTGAGTGCTAAAGCCACCAATTGGATGTTTCTGGCCACGTCGTCAACGATCAGCAGACGACCGGGTTGGGCGCTCGGATCAAGCAGGGTCATGTTGCGTTTTTGGGAGGGTGGGGGAGGTCATGAAATTGGGCCAACAGCACTTGAAGCTTTTCGATGTCGAAGTTTCCGGCTAGAAAATGCATCCGTTCAGCGTAGTTTTTTAGGGTCTCATTATCTTGGGCTTGGCCGACTTCCATTAGTTTGTCGGCAAAGGAGGTTATCTGGTCAAAATTTCGGCTTTCTATGGTTTGTTGGTACTGGGCCACCAGTAGGCCCCAATCATCGCCTTTTACTTGTTCAAAGGCGGCGAATGCGGGGATGGCGGCTGGGGATGCTTTGGGTTCGTGGTGGGCCAAAAAGCGGGCCACTAATTCATAGAGCCGCTCGATGCGGACTGGTTTGATTAACAGCGCATCAAACAGCCCGGAATCCACAAACCTCTGGGGAGTGGCCACCGAAGCGGTCATGGCGATCACCGGCGTTTTCTTTAACATCGGCAGGTCTCGCAGTTGTTTGGTCGCCTCGACACCGCCCAAAACCGGCATGCGGAGGTCCATCAAAATCAGGTCCGGCAAGATTGCTTCAGCCAGGATTAAGGCCTGTTGCCCGTCTTCGGCTTCTCGTACCGAAAGCCCGGTATTGCGCAGCGCTTCTCGTACCAACGACCGGTTGGATTCGACATCGTCGACCACCAGGACGGTGCCCTGCCGGTAGCGTATATTTTGGCCGACGGGGGCTTCTGCGCCTAAAGAACTATCCATGCGCTTGATCAGGCTGACTTCAGGCAGCTCGATGGTGAACCTAGAACCCTTGCCCGGTTGGCTGTCCACCTTTAGGGTTCCGTGCATCGCCTGGATCAGACGCGAGGTAATCGCTAACCCCAGACCGGTGCCTTGGGTGCTGCTGGCTGGGGCTTGGGCGGTGTTGAAGAGGTCAAACAAGCCATAGATCCGTTCGGCCGAGATGCCGATCCCGGTATCGATCACGTCGATATTCAGATCAAAGCGCAATAAGGTTGAGTCGATATGGGTCGCCCGCACCCGCACCGTGACGCGACCGGCTTCGGTGAATTTGACGGCGTTGCCAATGAGGTTGAATAAGACTTGCCGCAGTCTAAGGTCATCGATCAGGACAAAACGGGGCACTTCTTCAGCCATGTCCAGCGCCAATTCCACGCCTTTTTGTTCGAAGCGGGGGCTAAAGATTTCGTTCACCTCTTCAAATAGTTGAACTAAGTTGGTGGGCTCACGATTGATCGCCATTTTACCGGATTCGATCTTGGACAGGTCCAAGAGGTCGTTGATCAACCGGAGCAGACTCTTGCCGCCCCGTTGGATCGATTCTAAATAGCTACGCCCTAGGGGATCGTGGATTTGCCCTCGTAACAATTCAGCAAAGCCCAATACCGCATTCATGGGGGTGCGGATTTCGTGGCTCATGTTGGCTAGGAACTCTGCCTTGGCCCGTACCGCCACTTCCGCTGCGGCTTTGGCCTGCGTTAGCCCCTCGTTGGTTTCGACCTCTTCGGTGATGTCTTGTTGGGTGCCGACTAATCGTAACGGTTGCCCCTGATCGTCGCGAGACATTACCTGCCCTTGGATGAGTGCCCAAATTTGCTGTCCCTCTTTGTGCTTTAATTGGACTTTGAGGGCAAAACGCTGGGATTCACCTCGATTTAGCTTGGTCAGTTCTGCTTGGATCAAGCGCAGGTCTTTGGCATTAAGCCGGGAAAACCAAAAGGAGCCTTTAGGGGGCAATTCCAGCAAGCCGTAGCCTAACATCTCGGCCCACCGCTGGTTGACGCTTAAATGGTCGCTTTGGGGGAGCCAATCCCAAAAGCCCAAACGCCCCGCTTCTAAGGCGAGATCTAGCCGTTGTTTGCTTTCGGCAAGTTGAGATTCCGTTTTTTTGTACAGCGTAAGATCACTAACCACCCCAGAAAGAAAGCGGGGTTTGCCTTGTTCGTAAAAGGCCAAAGCCTTAAAGAGCAACCATTGAGGCGTTCCTTCTCGGTCCGTTAACTGGACCAGCCATTGGAGCTCTTTGTCTTTGCTCTCCAAGAGCTGATTGATTTGGGCTTTAAGTTGGTCTTGTTCGGCTTGCGGCAGGCCCCAAGGAGCGATGCGCGCGTTCCCGCTACGGCCCAATAGGGTTTTAGCTTGTTCCGACAAAAAGAGCTGCCCACTGGCCGGTTCCAACTCCCAGTAGCCGTCCCGGCTACCGGCCAAAATTCGGTTGAGTTGCTCTCGGGTTTTTTCTAGGTTCTTGAGCGCCGTCTTGCGTTGGGTGATGTCGAACAGCACGGTCACTACGCCTTGAAGGCTACCGCCTAAATCGAGCAGGGGAGCCTGGGAGCAGAAAAAGCTCAACCGGCACCCCTGGGCGTCCGCAAAACTCACCTCAAAGTCTCTGGGGCCGTGGATCGATTCAGTTAACCGCTTGGCCAAGTGGGGCTCTAAAAGTTGGCTTAGTGGCTGGCCTTCGGCAGATTCGACGGGGAGATTTAATAGCTGGAGGAAAGAAAAGTTCCCTGTCTTCACTTTGCCGTTAGGGTCGCAAAGCAAAACGGGGGCCGGGACCGCATCGATCACCGCTTGCATGAGCCGGTGGTTTTCCTTGAGGTCTTCTTGCTGCTGCCACAACTGGCTTTGGTCGTTGATGGCTAGGGCTAAGTGTTCTTTACCCTGAAAGGGAAGTGCCGCGGCGTTGATCTCCCAATGAAAAACCCGCCCATTTTTTTGGCCATGTAGCCGCCGGTGGGTTGCGGGCTTCATGGAGCCCAAACCGGGCAGGAGATCCTCTAAGGGTTTTTCGATCAGTTCCCGGTGACTTAAGCCAAAATGGCGCTGTGCGGCCCGGTTGGCATCAAAAAGGTGGTCCCCGTCTAAAATCAAGATCGGCTCTTGGGCTGCTTCGGCCAGTAGCTCGAATCGAGCTTCGCTTTCTTTTTGTTGCCTTTGGGCTTCTAATTGTTCGGTCATGTCGTGCATCACCGAAAAGATGAGTTCCCGTCCGTCAAACAGGACCATGCTAGAATGGACTTCGACGGTTCTCAGGCTTCCGTCGGCGAGCAGGTGAGGGCTTAAGAAGCGGGCCTTGCCTTCGGTTTTAATCTTTTCGATGCGTTCGAGGGCTTTGCTCGGGTCTAGCTTGCTGAAGTGGCTTAGCGGGAGCCCGGCCATCTCTTCGGGCGTCAGACCGTGGAATTTCGCACAAGAAGGATTGGCCCGGACGATCAAGCGCGTGGCGGGATCAACCAGCCAAAAATAAGACCCATGTCGTTCAAAGAGCTGGCGGAAGCTGTCTTCGCTGGCCGATAAGGCCGACAACAATTCTTTGTGGTCCGTTGTGTCGCGTGCGATACCACATAGACCCACTACCTTACCCTGCTTGTCATGGAGCGGGAATATGCGGTATTCTAAATGATGGGTTTTGCCCTGGATCACCAAGGGGGCGGCAAAGAACATCAGTTCGCCGGAGTGCAAGACGCTTTGGTCCTGGGCTTGGATCGTGGCGGCGTTCTCTTGGTTAAAGAGATCAAAGGCCGTCTTCCCAATGATGTCGTCAGAGGACTTTTGGACGAGGCTGGTGAAGGCGAGATTGGCCGACTGGTAGCGCCCTTGGAGGTTTTTAGTATAAATGGGGAGGCTTGAATGCTCTAGAATCCCATCCAATAAGCGGCGTTGGCTCGCATCTAAGGGGGTTGGCTGTTTGATCGTCCGGGTTCGGCGTCCGATCAGCCAGCCTAAGCCCAGTCCCACCAAACAGAAGGCCACCCAAAGGGGCCAAGCTAGGGTCACTGGCGGTACTTCCGGTGCGGCCCAAAGGTTTCCCGGAACTAGATAAATACAAAGCAGCAAGAGGCCAAATAGGTTCATCCGTAGATTTCTGAGGGTGTCGCTCCAGTATTGCCTATTTGACCCGGACTTGACAACCAATCCATAGACAAACCAGAACCTATCAGGCTGGGATGCCTTAGGGGTAGTTTGGGGTTCTAGGCAACTAGACCTCCGCCCTGGCGAAGGGTGGCGGAGCTAGGGGGACGATCTGGCCCGCTCTGGGAGCCGGGGCTTTGCGCAAGGGCCTTGAGGCAAGCACCCAGGGCAAGAGAAAAGAGGTCAATGTGGGGGGCGCTTAGAGCAAGGAAAAAGGGCTCCGCAGAGCCCCCCGGGAGAGCGGTTACTTTGCGAAAGTCGGGGTGACCTTGTAAGAGTCCTTGAGTCGTTGGATCTGGAAGCCAGCAATGTGGTGGCCGGTGTCCCACTTTTTTTCTTTGAATTTGTTGATGTACTTTCGCATATACTCAGAATCAATAAAGACCCGCTCAAAGGCATCGGTATCAAAAAAGCCTTCGTGCAGGGCCAATCGCTTTGGCGGTGGGAACAAGAAGCAGAGGTAGAACCCACCCTGGACGTTTTTGTGGAAACAGGCCTTAAAACGCATGTCTCCGTTATGTAAGATTTGCTTGAACTCAAAGGGAGAAGCAAAGTCATACTGACGGTGTTCGATTAACGGTTGTTGGCGGTAAAACAATGCGCCTACATTGAGGGCCGTCAAAGCACCTAATACCAAGACGAACCAAACTAACTCGCGTCTCGCGCCAGGTGCATCAGAGATCAAGTCTTCGTAGTGCATGGTAGTCTCCAGAGTCGATAGTGAACCAGACAGTTCCTCCACTGCGGGTTCGGATGGCAGCTATAATATATAAATAAACCTATCTTTGCAAGTCTCCCTGACCTGCAAACCAAAGGTTCTCGGCAATGGCTGTATTTAAAAAAAATCCCACTCCAACTCTGACCAAAGGGGTGGTAAGCAGGGGTGTGGCGGCCTTTGCCTAGCCTACAATAGGTACCTATTTTTGGTGCATATTTCAGGCCCCAGAGGACTACTAGAAGAACTAGTCCAGCTTGATTTTAGTCCTATGTTCATGACGGGTCTGTAAGAGAGTTCGCCGCTATACTTGCCTTGTGGGCCTAGCGTCCCTATGATGGATTCTAACTCAATAACCGAGACCTATGGATATTAAAGAACGCTGGGGCCAACTACGCGAAGAAAACCAACTGATCGCCCAGGTCGACCAATTTTATCGACGAAATCAGCGGTACGCCCCGTTGCTTTCCTTCGTGGCGGGTTTTGCCTGGGATAGCTTGACCCTCACGCGGATCGACCGCCTGATCGATAACTTGATCCTGTTGGCCTATCTGTGTGCTTTGATGACCTGCTTATTGCTGAGTAATCTAAGCGAAGCCGGCAAGCTGAAAAACCCCAGGCTGATGAAATATGACCAGCTTTACTCGCTGGGTATCCAGTTCTTTTTGGGGGGCCTCTTTAGCGCTTATGTGATCTACTACTTCCAAAGTGCCAGTTTTTCCAAAAACCTAGTCTTCGTGGGTTTGCTGGTGTCGATGATGTTTGCGGTCGAAGCGCTCAAACACCATCTGGGGGACCACCGGCTACAGCTGATCCTATTTTATTTGGTCAGCCATAGCTTTTTGGCCTTCTTCTTCCCCATTTTGTTCCGAAAAATGGGGCACGAAGTTTTTGTGCTCGCTGGGGCGGTCAGCTATGTCCTGCTGGTGGTGCTGCTGGGGGTTTTTTATCAACAAGGGGTGATGACGAGTCCAAGGCGGCTATACGGAACCCTAACAGGGGCGTTGCTGCTCTTTGCGTTGTTAGATGTTTTATACCGCACCAACTTGATCCCTCCGGTGCCGCTCTCGCTCAAACATGGCGGAGTGTACCATAGCGTGGAAAAGAGCTTTGACCAATACCGCTTGGGTTATGAGAAGGCTCCCTGGTGGGTTTTTTGGCGCGAAGCCGACCGCCCCTTTCATTTTGTCCTGCAAGGCGACCAACTGGTTGGCTTTACCGCCATCTTCGCGCCCGACGGGTTGCGCGAAAGAATCCGGCAAGATTGGTATTGGTTTGACCCAGAAGCCCAGGAGTGGGTTCTAAAGGACCAACAGGAATTTGAGATCACCGGTGGAAGGGCTCGGGGCTGGAGAAATTTTTACCTCAAGAAGCAAATTTTTTCCGGTCCCTGGCGGATTGAGGTGCTCAATTCAGAGGAGCGGCTGATAGGCGAGGTGGAGTTTGAGGTGCAGGTAGTGGAAAAGAAGACCTACCGATTGGGCTACCAGCTACGGTAAAAAAGGGCTTCGCAGTGCGGGTGGTTCACCGGCCCGTAGCGTTGGCGGAACTAGGCTTTTGCGACCGGCCTTCTATCTGGCGGCCCAAGGGGCAGCGGCCTAGCTTGATTTTGAAAAGCCCAATTCGGTCATGATGTTAAAGAGCTTTGCTAGCTCAATGGGCTTAACTAGGTAATGCTCGCAGCCCTCTTTGAAGCTAGAGAGGATGTTTTCCTTGTCGCCCAAGGCGGTGGTCATGACCACCGGAACCGGTTCTTTTATGCCTTGGCTATCTTCCCATTGGCGGATTTGGCGTAGCGCTTCGTGCCCATCCATCTCGGGCATCATGATGTCTAAGAAGATGACCGAATAAGGTGTCTTCTCTTTTAGGGAGCTTTTAAACACTTCTAGGGCCTCTTCCCCGTTGACGACCACATCAACGTCGCCATAGGGCCGCAAGGCGTGGCTCATCAACTGGCGAGCCAGTAAGGTATCGTCAACGACCAGGATTTTCATGACCTTCCTAATTTGGGTATGCAGCCCTGAGGGTAATCGACTTGGGGGTGTTGAATCAACCTCTTTTCTGATCCGCTAAGAGATGTAACAACGCTTCAAGCAGTTCAAGCCGCGGCACGGCTATGCCTAAGCGATGGGCTATTTTAATGGGCTTGCCCAAGATGGCTTCGGTTTCTAAGGGTCTATGGGCCTCGAAATCCACCAACATGCTGGTCTTGTATGGAGGCATCTTGTAGGTGGCGGCGATATTTTTTTCCGCTAACTGGGGATCTAAGGGTTTTCCGGCCGCTTCGGCTAGGGCCATGACTTCGCCCATAATGGCCCGGATTTGGGCTTCACTTCCGGGCAACTCTAAGATCCTCTGGGTGTCGGCTTGGCCGAGAACCGAAAGGGGATTGAAGGCGGCATTCCAAAGCAGTTTGACCCAGCGACTTTTTACAATGTCTTGCGAGCCCCGTATCTTCAAGCCGGTGGACTCAAAAGCCGTCAAAACCCTCTTTAAGGCCGAGTCAAACTGGCCGGGACCAAAGCTGCCGATTTCTAGGTCCCCGCGAAGTTGGTGGTGGATTTGGCCGGGGGCGGTGCGGGTCACGCCGACAAAGGCAATGGCCGAAAGCAAAGGGACCGCCGGGAAAGCCTCGGCGATTGGCGCTTCGACCTCAATTCCATTTTGGATCAACAAGATCGTCAGGCCAGGATGAACCAACGGCGCGATTTGGTCGGTAAGGTCGTTTCCGGGCACCACTTTGGTCGCGATCACTAGCAAGTCGGGCTTGCCTTGGTAATCTTTCGTATCCTGGACCACCTGCTCTGGGGTGATCGAAAAATCGCCCTGGTAGCTGCGTATCTGAAGTCCCTTTGTGGCAATGGCCTCGAAGTTAGAGCGGCAGACAAAAGAGACCTGGAGGCCAATCTGGGCCAGACGGGCCCCATAAAAGCCGCCGACGGCACCGGCACCTAAGACCAAGACAGACTGAATGGTTGGGTTCATGAGCTTACCTCCTAGCACAACATAAGCCTGCGGCGGTGGGAGGTCAAGCTTGCCAGCTTGCTTGGCCCAGGCTAGGTTGGGGTCAAGATGATACCGGCTAAACTAGAAGCAACTAAAAATTTACTGGCCTTGGCGCTGACAGGCGTCAAAGGCTTAATGGAGTTGCGCCCTGCCTTAGAAGAGGCTCAGTCCCTGGTCGCGGCTTTGTTGGCGCAGCCTGCGGCTCCCTTTGGGTCCGAAGGCGTTTGTTACCTAGCCGAGGACCAAGCCGCCCGGGGGCGCATCTTGCGCGAAGCCCGGGCGAATCCGCAAGCCTTGACCTGGGCCACGGGGATCGGGCTGTGCTTAGGTGGAGAAGCCTATTTGGTTCCCGGTGATGCCTATGATTTAGACGATCCAGGCAGCCTCGTGCCCCTTAAAAACTGGCCCGGACCCCTGTTGCTAGATCTATGGGTGCCCCAAGATGCCCCCTTGTTCATGGATTTTCTAGCCGCCCAGGGGCCGTCGGTTTGGATGGCCCGCCTGGTGGAGCGGTCCGAAGATTACCAGAAAGACGGCCTGCCGGGGCGTAGCCGCTGGATGATGGCGCTTTTGCAGGCCCTAGATGGAGAGGCCGAAGCCTTGGCCGAGGGCCAATTGACCTTAGGTAGTTTAAGGGCTTGGTTAGAATCCAAAGGGCTGACTACCGAAGGGCGTGGGGACCACCTGCTGGCGGATTTTTCGGGCGGCATTTTGGACCCTTTGGGGCTCTTGGGGGCCCCTTTGGTGGCTTTTGGGGCCGAAGCGGACCGGATTTTGCGGGTCAAAGAGGTCCTGACGGAGATCAAAAATTGGCAAGCCTATACCCAGAGCCAGATTGAATGGTCCGTTAACCACAACCTGGGCCCCTACCTGGCCCCTGAGCTGGGCCGCAAGGCCACGGGGCTGCGCAAGGCTCTGGGGTTGAGCTTGGGCGATCTAAAGGCGGAGGGCTGTGAAATCCTCTTTACCGGTGGCCGCTACGCCTTCCGTTACGAAGCGGCGGACAAGAAGCAGGGGCGACTTTTTGAATCCTTGTGGTTAGAGCGCACTTGGGCGAACCAGCCCGACTCCTTGACGGCCATGATCGATGCTTTGGACCTAGACTACGGCGCTTTGTTGTTGGGCTTGGGCGGCGCGATGAGTCCTCGCGCGCTGATCCCCGGCTTACAGGCCAAAGGCTGGGAATTATTGCGCGAAACCGAAGACCGCATTGAAGCCCGGCGTGGGGGGTTGGAACTAAGCGCGGACCCTGAGCGGATTCGGCTCTCTGGGGCTCCCTTAACCCAGCTGCTGGGGGGCAGCGAGGGGAACCAAGGGTTGCGCGAATTGTTGGCGCTTCTTTGAAACCCTTGACAGCAGGGGGCTTGGGCCCTAAATTCAAGAAAAACCCTGTCAATCCGCCATGTCCGTGCAAGAAACCTTTTTCTGCGAATCCCGCGGCCAACGTGTCGCGCTGCTGGCTTGTCCCTCTTGTCGCTTCTATCCCTGCGGGGCTTTAAGCGAAGGACAGATGGAGCTACTGTGCGGTTCGCCGATGCTCGAATTGGCCGTGTCTGGTCTGGAGCCCAGGAGGCGCAAGATGTTTTTGATCAAGTACAAAGACGGCAGTTATAAAGAGGTCGAGGACTTCGACCCCAGCCAACCTAACTTGGAACTACTCGAAGGGATGGACCGGGTCTTTCAGGTCAATCGAGAGTGGGTGCCCCAGATGGTACTGCGCCCCAAACCGCGGGCTGAAAGACAAAAATTGCTAGATGAAGAAATTCCTTCGGCGGCTGTCGAAAGCGACTCCCAAAAGGCTGAGCGGCCCCTGCCGTCGCCTGAGTCGGAAGAACCCGAATTGATCCAAGTGAGTTTTCTTTGAGCTAAAGGTTGGTGGCCTGGAATTTGCTTTTTTCTAAAAGCAGAAACGCACCATTCAGCGTACCGCCAACCAACTTAACCTCATTGAAGATGCTGCAAAACAATACCTTGCTTCGGGGCCTCTTTCTGGTCCTGGTGATGGGTCTTTATTTGGTCCTCAATACCGATTCTTCTGCTTGGGAGCCTCGGCTGCAAGCATTAGAGCCCATGAACGTGCACAAAAACCGAGACCGCGTAATCCGTCTGGGCGAGTGCCGGGGCTGTTATCTTCGAGGTGCCGATTTTAGGAACATCGATATTTCCGGCGCTGATTTGGCCGGAGCGAATTTAGAAGGGGCGATCTGGACCGATGGAACGGTCTGCCAAGCCCATTCGATTGGGCGCTGCATCCCCCCGCAACCGCCTGCTCAAGAGTAAGCCTTAGACTCTCGGGTTGAGGCTTGCTGCACAGAGGCCGCTTGAAGCGGCCTTGGCCCCTTTCTTTAAGGATGCGGTGGCCGCAGAGATCCGCTCCACCGTGACTCCGCCAGTCCCAGACTTCACCTGTAAGATCGCCGCAGATACTTGCAGCAGCGGGAACCGCCTGATTTGACCTTCCCGGTCACGCCCTTCAATATACTTCTTTTCGCGCGCTTCGACGGAATAAAAGCTCTCTACGTCGGCCCCAAAGCTTTGGCGCAGTTCCTTTACCAGCCCTTCGATCTTCTCATACTGGTCGCTACGGAAGGCGGCAAAAAAGTCGTCGCCGCCGATATGCCCTAGCAGGGCCGCATGCTCGCCTAGTTGCTTGCTCATCAAGTCGGCAAAAAGCAAAATCGCCCGGTCGCCCTTGCGGAACCCTTCTTTATCATTAAAGGGCTTGAAATGATCGAAATCAAAATAGACTAAGATCATGTCCGGTGCTTCGCCGCTAAAGTTTTGCTGGATAAAGCGGGTGATCCGGTGGTTGCCAGGCAGACCGGTCAAGGGATTCGAGTCTCGCGCCGCCGCCAAATTGCGTTCGTTGAGTAGTTTTAACAGGCGGTTGCTAGATAAAAAGCCCAGATAGTTGCCCTGGTCGGTGATCAGCAAGCCCTTGGCGGCATCGGTTTGGGCGTAGATTTCTAATATTTCTTCGACGGGGCTATCTAGCCCTGCGGTGGGGCAGTCTTGGACAAAATTGGACACCGTCAGCCCCGTCGAGCGATTTTGCATCAACTCACGCCCAAAGGGGCTGTAGACATATTGCTTCAGATCCTCTTCGCAAAGTAGCCCTAGGGGACGGTTTTGGTGGTCTACCACTGGGAAGTAGCTCAGGTCCTTGTGGTGGCGCATCAAGTCAAGCACCGAGATCATGCTGTGGTGGATCGAAACGGCGGGCAAAGTCTCCATCTGGGCCAAGAGCCATTTGGACTCCCCTTTTGCTTTGCGGCGGTCCGCAGCGACTAATTCGGCGATGATCGGGTTTTGAGCTAAAATCTGGGATGAATCGGTGGTGGGCATTTGGGCCAAAAAGCCCTGCACAAAATCGCAGCCGATCTCGCGGCAGACAAAAAACTCCTGCGGTGTTTCCACCCCTTCGGCTATTACCTTGATCCCCATCATGTGGGCCAGGTTAACAATCTTGCCGACAAAGAGCTTTTTTTTGGGGTCCTCAAAGATACGTGAGATAAAAAAACGATCCACTTTGAGGTATCCCGGTTCCGTCAAATACAGCAATTTGAGTCCCGCATAGCCGGTGCCAAAATCATCCAGGGCGATTTGGAAGTGTTGGGCGCGGTAATGCTCTAACAGCCGTTGGGCCTTATCGGAGTTGGAAAACTCGTGGCGTTCGCTGATTTCAAAACACAAATGGCCACGTTCCAAACCTAGTTTTTCGAGCAGCCGGCTGGTATTTCGGCTTTCTTGGTCGGTGACCTCAATGATCCGGTTGTCCAGATTGTAAAAGAGCTTGAGGCCTCGGTAGTCTGGCAGCTTTTTAAACTGATTTAAGGCCTTTTCGCGTAAAGCCAAGTCGATCTCGTATAACAGCCCGTCAGTGGACAGGGCGTCAAAGAGGCCAAAGGGGCTAGAAAAGCCGAGCTGGTCGAATCCACGGATCAGCGCTTCGACCGCGAAGAGGTCGCCGGTGTGGATGTGGATGATCGGTTGGAAGGCAAAGGTAAGGGCTTGGGTCCGCTGCAACCATAAGACGGACCGTTCCGATTGGTAATTTGGGCGCTGCTCGCCTAATTCCCCGAGCATCGACGTGGCGTTGCTCATATCAGACCTTGGGTTGGGGGTAAAAAAAAAGGCGGCCCTTCTAAAGAAGAGCCGCCCTTTAGATCGTCAAGACAGCTTGATTAGAAGCCGACCATCATACCCACACCAGCGAAGCTCGTGGTGGCGGTATCGACGGTGTCGTCTTCTGCACTAGAGCCGTAGGCGATACGGAAGTCAGCCTTTTTAGCCACGGGGATCACATAAACCACAGCCAAATCGGTGGTTTTGGTTTCAACGGCACCGGCACTGTCGTCTTTGCTGCTGCCCATGCCGTAGGTCACGATCGCTTCGTGCTCGCCTACACCAATGACGCCCTGCACAGAGTTCCAGGTTTCGGTGTTGTTGGTGGTAGAAGACTTAGCTTTGGTCTTGCTTTCGTTGTCGAAGCTGAAGGCCATGCCGTCCATCTTGTACTGAACCCCTACGTGGGTACCGCTGTGCGCCAAGGTCGTGTCGCCGGTGTGGTCATCGCTGGTCGAGCTGATCCCGCCGACGCGGTAGTGGATGGCGCCAAATTTGCCCAAGGCACCATACTGCATGGTCGAACCAGTGGTTTTGCCGATCAAGTCGCCTTCATACATGGTGAAGCCCATCTTGTGGTCACCGGCTTTGTACTCAACGTTCAGACCATCACTTTCGAGTTTGGTCAACAAGCCGCTGAAGAAGCCGCTGCCATGAGACTCAGAAGTTTCGGTACCCGCACCCCAGCTGAAGGCATAAGCCCACTTAGGCTTGAAGGTACCCACACCGACGTTCAGGCCGTTGCCGACGTCCAAAGTGATCTGGCGCATGGTGGCTTTGATGCTGGAACCTGCACGTGATTCAATCTCGAAGTAGCCTTTCATGGGGCCACGCTCTACGGCACCAGCGATGTTGCCTTCGTTGAACTCTTGGAAGTAAGAGGCTTCGTCAACAGACTCGCCAGCGGCATTGGTTACGGTTTTGCCCGAGGTATACTGACCGAAGTAAGAGCGGATCTTACCTTTAACTTTAAATTTGTAATCGTCACCCATGTCGTCAGCGGCATAGGCACCGGTGGTTATCATGGCGACAACGCCGGTCATTACGAGGGTCTTAAAAAACTTGCGAGACATAGAGTTACCCTATGTAAGGTTGTGGTACGGCGCTTCATTGCGCTTAGGAAAAAGACCAAACGGGCCTTGCCCGGTCTCGTGCATTTTGCCCGTCGTTGGAGCCAAGCTATCGAGGCTCCCTCGTCAAAAGGCAGGAGTTGGTAAAATTACCGTAAAATCTCCAGCCCTCTATTGAGCGGTGCTTGGCTCCGCTCAGATGTCCAATCCATACCCGACTTTCGGGATAGATCGGATCAGTTTGCCCGGAGGGCCTAGCTTCTTCCTAAGGGAAGATACGTGGGCGTCTACCGTGCGCGTGTAGGTTTCCGAATCATAGCCCCAGATGCTGTTGAGCAACTGGTTGCGGTGGAAAACTTTCTTGGGCTTCTTTAAGAACAGGAGCAACAATTCAAACTCCTTGTTCGTTAAGGTCACCTCTTTATCTTGGGCACGGACTTTATGTTCGTCTTGATTTAAGACGATGTCCTTATACTGCAAGAGTGATTGCTCCGCAGAATTTACCCGCCGTAAAACGGTTTCGATCTTGGCCATTAAGACTTTAATCGAAAAAGGCTTGGTCACGTAGTCATCAGCACCGAGCTTCAGACCGGTCACCACTTCGTGTTCCTCGCTTTTGGCCGAAAGGATGATCACCGCAATGTGGCGGTATTCTTCCTTAGACTTGAGGACCTTTAAAAAGTCCAACCCGCCTAAGCCGGGCAACATCAAGTCTAGCAAGATCAGGTCGAGGTTGATGTCTTCTAGAAGAATCAACGCATCGTTGGCGTTGCTCGCTTCGATCACTTCAAAGTTCTGCTTGCGCAGGTTGTAAGCGATCAACTCGCGTACGTCTTCCTGGTCTTCAATGACGAGGATATGGTTCATACCGTCTCCCAATAGGGTGCTCTATGCATTGGTTGCCTTGATTTGGCCTAAGATTTAGACCTCTATGGTAAAGGCTTCCCCATGGGATTGTAAATTGGTTGTAAAATGATTTAACCTATTCTATTCGAATATTCCAGTTAAACAATCCTTCCCTGGCCCTTTTTTTCTATTCTGTTGGCTCAGGGGGAGTTGATTTATCGATATATGGGGCTTTAGCCCTATCTGTTATTTAGGTTGATAGGTTTTACAAAAAATTCGGTTAATTGCCGGTTTAGGGCACCTAATTTCTAGAAGGTGCTTCCTGCGTCAAATCAAGTCAATGACCTGGGGCAATAGCTCCGGGACTTCAAGCCATAATGCTTTCCCAAACCCTCCAATATAGTAGGCTTGTTGCGGGACCAGCTCAAAGGGGGCAAAGTCGGGTAGTTGTAGGTAGATTTGTGCTTCGGGGTATAGGGTCAAATAATTGCGGCGCAATAGGTCCATGTCTTCGGTGCGGCGCTGAGCCAAACTGAGGAGGCTCAAGCGTGCCCGGTCGCGGCTGGGGCCTTCGGCCAGACAGGTCAAACAAACTTGGGGGTCCGCTAGTAGATTTTGGCTATGCTGCGCCAGTGCACTGATCCAAACCACCGGCGTGCCTTCGGGCGAAAGCTGATAGGGCGTCAAGGAACCAAAAGGAAAGCCTGGATGGGCTTTGGATTGAGTGCTGAGTAGGCCTTGGCCGGCCTGCACTAGCAACGTTGCCGCCGCTTGATAGTCGGCCCGTTGGGGGAGAAGAGGTTTCATCAACTAGGCTCCTGTTCTTAGTTCGTGGGGATAGGGGGCTTGAAGGCTCTGGTCTGGGTAGAGCCCCGGACCCGCCAAAAGGCGCAAGTCCGCCGGCTCGAAGGCAAGTTGGGGTAGGCCTAGTCGCCGGGTAAAGGTTTCCCAGCTAGGCGGGTGGTTTAGGGTCCGGACCCAGAGGTCACGGTAAGCTGCTGGGTCTTGGCTGCGTTCACCAAGGGCCTCCTTGATGCCCAGGCCTTGGGAAATTGCTTGTTGGCTCTGGTGGAACTGGGAAAAATCCTTGGTGGCCCGCAGCCTTGCCAGTTGGAACAGCCCGGTTAGCCATAGTTCGCGCCGCCAAGGATCTGCCAACTGGCGCTCGTCTAGGTAAAGCCAGCGTCCCGGGTGGTCGATTATTTTCTGGCCAAAGAGCCCGGCGACGGGGTTCCAGCTGCCGGTGGAACTCTGTAAGTCATATCCTTTACAGTCAAAGATGGCGCAAGAAGGAGACTTTGCTTTCAGTAGTAATCCCTCGGCTAGGGCTAATCGAGCAATGATCTTCTCGGCAGCCCTGTTGAGGGCTTGGGTGAAGTCGGTGCCGCTGGTAGGTTCCATGAGCGCCCAAGAATTCGGCTTGATAAAATATAGGTTCATCGGCAACCGGGGGGTGCCTAGTCCGGCTTCTTCTTCAGGGCAGAAGTCCAGTAGCTGGACCTTGGAGAAAAATATTTTGCCCAAAGGATTGGGTTTGGTGCCTGCATCATAACGGCAAGAGCGGATTCCAAGGCAGGCACTCCAGCCGACTATCGGTTTGAAGAAGTCGTTCATCGCTTACCTAGCCTGGGTTGAACCCTTTTAGTAGCCAAAGGGCGAAAAGTATATTATAATCACCTATACTTGGCTAGTAAAAAAGAGGGGGCCTGCGTTGGCAGGTAGTTTTTTAACCGCCTGAGATGGTTATATGCGTCAAAAGAAAAATCTACTTCTCGTGGTTGGGCTCTTCATGGCCTTGATGTTGACCGATTCGGTCACCCACCGTCAAAGCGTCTACGGTAGCTCTGTGCCGAACGAATTGATCGGCGAAGTACGTGACTACCTCCCTTTCATCAAACAGTTAGAAGCCACTCAGGGGGTCGAAGCCGACCTGATCTTAGGGGTCATGAAGACTGAATCGGAGTTTAATCCCCGCGCCGTAAGCCCCGCTGGAGCCATGGGCTTGATGCAGTTGATGCCGATGACTGCCCAGGGCGAATACGAACGAGTGGGAAGCGTCCCACGCGGAAGCGACTTCTTCCGCCGGCAGCTACTGGGTCAGCCGGACCTTAATATTTACCTAGGCGTCCAGCATCTTTCGGAATTGCACCGGATCTTTGCCGGGGTTACTGATGATGTGCGTCGCCGGGCCCTGGTGGTGGTCACTTACAATTCAGGGTTTAGGCGGGTAAAGAGCGCTTTTGGCTGTTACACCCTCTCCTGCGTTGCCGCCAAAGCGGATCGGTACAACCAGTCGCAGTTCGAGCATGTGGTCCGCCGCCTGCCGCGCGAAACCCGCAATTACTTGGTTTCGGTTACCGAAAATGCCCAGAATCTGCGCATTGAATACGGCCTTAAGTAAAGTTACCCGCTCCTAGCCCCAACTCAATAGCGTCTCTGTTTTGGTGGGGGCCCCTATTGGCCCTCACCCCTCGATTCCTTTGGCCGCTCTGGCTGTCTGCCGATCCCCTGTTAGCCCGGTCTTTCGGTTTTATCGAGACCACCTCGCTACCACTGAGCCGCCCTCAAAAGCTCCTTGAAATGCTCCACCGCTTCGGCCCCCAAGGCGCGGCGGAAGTCCGCTTTGGCGACCTTGCGTGGTCGGCGCGGCGTTTCCACCAAGCCCCAGTTGGCATTCATCGGTTGGAAGTTGGGCGATAAGGACTGATTTAGATAGCTGATCAGCCCACCTAAGACGGTTTTTGGGTGTGGTAGGGGCGGTTGGAGTCCCTGCAGTTTGGCATGTAGGCATAAAGCGGCCCATAGCCCGGTCCCAAGGGCTTCGGTGTACCCTTCGGCACCGGTCAATTGTCCGGCAATTTGGATCTTAGGGTGTCCTTTTAGTTCCAATTGCGCGTTGAGGTGCTTGGGCGCGTTGAGGAAGCTGTTGCGGTGCATGCTCCCTAGCCTAGCAAACTCAGCCTGTTCAAGTCCCGGTACCATTTTAAAAACTTCCTTTTGGGCTCTCCAGGTCATTCGGGTCTGGCAACCAACCAAATTATATAGACTAGCCGACAGGTTTTCTTGGCGTAACTGCAAGACCGCATGATACCGCTCGCCTGTTTCGGGATGGTTCAACCCAACGGGCTTGAGGGCCCCAAAGGCCAAGGACTGGACGCCTCTTTGGGCTAAGACCTCAATGGGCAAACAGCCTTCAAAATGTTGAGCCTGTTCAAAATCTTTAAACCCCACCTTCTCAGCTTCAATCAACGCCTCGATAAAGGCCAGATATTGGGCTTCATTGAAAGGGCAATTGATGTAGTCTGCTTCGCCTTTTCCCCACCTAGCGGCCCGAAAGGCTTGCGTCATGTCGATGGACTCGGCGAAAACCACCGGTGCGATGGCGTCATAGAAATACAACGAGGCTTCGCCTAACATTTGGGCCAGCGAATCCGCCAAGGGCCCCGAGGTCAGCGGCCCGGTGGCGATCAGGACCTGTTCGTATTGAGCGGCCAAGGGTGTTATATCCATAACCTCTTGGGGCCACTGGGTGATCAGTGGTTCGTCGGCGATGGCCCTTTGTACTGCCAAGGAGAAGGCCTCTTTATCTACCGCCAAGGCCTGCCCAGCAGGGACTTGGGCTTGTTTGGCCAGTTCCAATAGCGGGGACCCCGCCGCGACCAGCTCGGCCTTCAGGGCTCCGTGGGCGTTGCCCGGATCTTGGCTTTTAAAGCTGTTAGAGCAGACCAGTTCAGCTGGTAAACCGCTTTGGTGGGCTTCGTTTTGCTTAAAGGGCCTCATTTCAAAGAGGTCAACGGCCTGACCATGCCGGGCAAGGTAAAGGGCTGCTTCGGAACCGGCAAGTCCGGAACCGACGATGGCGATGGGGGCTAAGCTCTGGATCATGGATTGAGTTGATGGTTGTTTTTGTCCCTTTAATATTCGGCTAGGCTCTCTATGGCAAGAGGGGAAGACCGTTAACGGAAGTTTACTGCTTTGATCAACTTTCCAAAAAAATCGATCAAAGATGAAGTTTTTTTTCACAAATATTCTTGCAAACTCGGGCCGATTAAGCTAGTTGACTTGAGTACAAAGAAGACCTTTTCACTGGTCTGCTCGTCTTTTGGGGGGAACAAAAGAGAGCGGATCTAAAGGGCGCAACGCCTTAGAACCTGATTTGGAGTGCCATTACCATGGAAGCAGCAAATCCCGATAAAGTAAGTGCAAACGTGTTCTACATCATTTGCCTTTCTGTAGGAGCATTTACTTTCTTCTCGTACGTCTTCGCATTTAAAGGGCACCTATAGCCCGCCTTTTTCAATCCAATTGGAGGAACGCCAATGTTGTCAGGATGGGAAACTTTACCGAAGAGTCTCTCCACTTATTCGGCCAGCATCGATAAACTCTTCTGGGACATCACTTTTTTGATGACTTTCAGCTGGGTAGT
>JAVVEA010000017.1:0-78094 GCA_032250835.1 bacterium | reverse complement strand
ACTGAAGATTGCTTAGAAAAAAAGATCAGGAAGATCGTCTAATCAAAAAGTTGTCTGGACAAGTGGGTCCACTATAAGATAGGATTTAAAAAATATTCAACTCCTAGGATTTGAAAAATGATAGGAAAAGTTCGTCTCGAAAACTTTGGTCCTCTCCCACTGGTGCAATGGGAAGGGTTTGGGAAAATCAACCTAATCATTGGGTTCAATGGATCGGGGAAGACCTTTTTGTTAAAGGCGCTTTATACGGCTATCCGAACGTTAGAATTATACAAACGCGGCAAAGAAAACCGAACTGCTGCTGAAATTCTAGCTGATAAGCTTTACTGGACCTACCAGTCCGACCAAATCGGTGACTTGGTAAAAAAACAAGAAAAGACGCTGTCCTTTTTCATGGATTTTGACGGTTGCAGCTTTGAGTATAGCTTCGGGCGGGATACAAAAAAACAGATTGCATCCATTGAAAACCACGTCAGTCCCAGGGACAAAGAAAACTCGATTTTCTTGCCTGCCAAAGAGGTTTTGTCAATTCACGACATCATCTTGAAATCTCGTGAAGACGACCAAGCTTTTGGCTTTGACGACACCTACCTGGACCTTGCCCGGGCGCTTAGGCCGCAACCTAAGCAGGGAAGAAATTTCAAAGGATTTTCCGACTCTAGGAAAAAACTCGAGCAAATGATAGGCGGAAGAATCGCCTTTGATCTCCGCACCAAAGCTTGGTACTTTACCAAAGGAAAGCAGAGTTTCCCTCTGGGAGTGACCGCAGAAGGGGTAAAGAAAATAGCCATTTTAGATACTCTACTCAGCAACCGGCACTTGGGCGCAAAGTCCATTATCTTTATAGACGAGCCCGAGTCAGCATTACACCCCAAGGCTATCTCTACGCTGCTGGAGATAGTAGCCATACTTGCAAAGCAAGGGATTCAGTTTTTCATGGCCAGCCACTCCTATTTTGTTATTAAAAAGCTTCATTTAATTGCCAAACACCGCAACATATCTATTCCGGTCTTCTCCTTAGTAGACGATCAAGGGGAGTACTCAAACCTGAAAGATGAAATGCCCGATAATCCAATCATCAATGAGTCGATAAGGCTATATCAAGAAGAAGTCGATCATATCTTGCTATGACCATCACTATAACCGAATCTGGGATGGATTTCGGGCCCTACCCTAAAAATGACGTATTTCATATAGAGCAGAGCCAGACCTTTAAAAAGTTGAAAGGCGTCCAAATCGGGGAGTTTGTTTTATTGCGAGGTGGAAAACTCTTGTTCATTGAGGCAAAGTCCAGTTCGCCACGTCCCGAGACACATCCTGACTTCCAGACCTTCATTGCTGAGATTCACGAAAAGCTAGCCAATAGCCTGACCCTAAGTGTGGCGGCGCTCTTAAAAAGACATGGTGCTGCTAACTCTGAGTTGCCGCCCCCGATCAGGGGCGTCAGCCTTTCGCAGGTAGAATTTCTCTTGATATTAGTCCTTCCAGATCATCCCGACAAAGCGCTTGCACCTATCCGAGATGCTCTGGGTTCTTCTTTGCGGGCCTTTTGTAACATCTGGTCCCCAGCCGAAATTGTTGTATTAAATAGGCAATCTGCTCAAAATAGAAATTTGATTATTTAGATTTTTTATAACCGTCTATGAAATCAACTGACAGCAATCTATTGAATTTAAATGGTAGGCTTTTGCGGCCCTGGTTCTCGGGCGTCGGTGCGCTCGCGGGGGTTGAATCCCGGCGCGGGCGGTAGGGGGGGGGCTGTAGCGGCACGGATTCGAGCTTCCTTAAACCCTCCCCCGCTCATAACGGACCCTAGTCTTGGGGTCTTTAAGGACCTGGTAGGCCTCTTGGACCAAGCGGGTCATGCGGTCGGCCTCTTCGCGGACCCACTCGAAGCCGCTGGCGCTGTGTTTGTCCGGGTGGTACTCCTTGATCTTTACTCGGTAGGCGGCCTTGATTTCGGCTTCGCTGGCACCGGGCTTGAGCCCTAAGACATTAAAATAGCCTTTGGGGTCCTGGGCCGGTGGCGGGCTTTGGGCCTGTTCGGTCTTTTGTTGTTGGGACTTTTTTTGTTGCTGCTGGGACCGCTGTTCATGGGCCCTCTTCTCTTGAGCCTGTTGTTCTCGGGCCCGCTTCTCTTGGGCTTCGCGTTTGCGGCGGGCTTCCTCGTTGCGTGCGCGGGCCTCTTGTTCGCGTTGGCGCTGGGCTTCTTGGGCCGCTTGGGCCTGGGCTTCGGCCTCTTTGGGGTCTGGCTCGCTCTTATGGGGGCTGCGGGCCATCTGGGCCATCTCTTGGTGCAACTGGCCCACTAAAATCAACAGGTCTTTATAGGGTGCCTCGGGCAGTTTTAGCTGTTGCTCCACTTGGTCCAATTGCCGTTCGATGGCGCCTAAGGGGCCATGGTAATAGCCCATCCGGTCTTGCTTGCGGCGGATCGCCAAAAACTCGCGGGCTTTGGCTAGCCTTAGGATCAGGCGGCGGCGCTCCTTACCGTCGTCTTTAAAGAGACCCCCAAAGAGCTTGGCCGTCTCTTGGCGGCGCTGATACAACCACCAAGCCAAACCGCCCAGCAGACTTAAACCGGCCAGGACCAAAACTAGGTTGCCAAACCGCCCCATCCAAAGTTTGTCTTGGGTTAGCTCAAGGTAACGCTGGGCTTCGGTCTCACCGGGGTCTTTGGCTAGCGCCGACTCCAATAATATCTCGGCGCTGCGGTAGTTGCCCATGTCGTACTGTTCCTTGGCGGCCAGTAAATCCTGACGCACCTCACCTCGGCGGTAAATTTCCTGTTGCAACTCGCGGCTGGCGGCAAAGTCGGGGTCATTGGGCAAGACCCGCTCAATCTGGTGCAGCGCCGCTTGCAGGTTGCCATGTTCGGCTTCGATCAAAGCCAAGCGGTAGGGGCCCTTGGGGTCCGAAGCCTCGGGCGGGTCCAGCGGAGGCGGTGCCGAGGCACTTTCACCGGTGAGGGCCTCAAATCCATTATAGATCCGCCCGCTAGGCGTGCTCACCAAGGCTTCTTTGCGGGGTAAAATTTGCTGCGCCTTGAGGTCGCTTAAGGCATAAGAGTCGATCTGCTGTTGACCGTCCTTTTCCTTGAGCACATAAAGGCGTTTGCGCTGGTCGTCTAGCGCCAAGGCTAGGGCTTGACTACCCGAATTATCGGGCTCCAAGGCAAAGCCTGTCTGGGGCTTGCGGTTGAGTAAGTCCCACTCAAAGAGCTGGTTGTTTTGGTCGAGGCTGAAGAGTGATTTCCCTTCCGGCGACTGGGCCCCCACCACCGGCGCTTGGTGTCCTTTGAGTGTCTCGGGGGCCGCTTCGGTCCCTTCGGAATATAGCAGTAGGCCTTCTTGCCCTTCCTCGACCACCGCCAAGCGGCGGTCTTTGAGGGCGCTTAGGTCTTTGATGGAATGGTTTGTTTCGGCTATCTGGCGTTCTTGGCCACTGAGGTCGGCCTTGTGTAGGCTCTTTTGGTAGCTCCAATAAACCTCGGAGTGGTCAGGGGAAAAGTTGGCGTGGGTGATCTTTTTCCCCGAATCGGCTTGTTTTTCTAAGACTTTAACCGGTTGGCCTTGGTGTAGCTCATAGACCAGCAGCTTCTCGGGCCCGGCCAGCAGCAAACGGTTGGGGTCTTTGGGGTCGT
The DNA here is from genome assembly GCA_032250835.1 of bacterium. Taxonomy (GTDB): domain Bacteria; phylum SAR324; class SAR324; order XYD2-FULL-50-16; family XYD2-FULL-50-16; genus TamC13-09. The sequence goes on along the minus strand of JAVVEA010000017.1, from coordinate 74,451 downwards.
ATTCTAGGCTATGGACGGTAAAGTTGGTGATTTCCCAAGCGGCCATCTCGCGAAGGTCCTTGGCGTCACGTACGCTGATTAAGCTAGAGCGCCCCGCCGGGGTTACTTTGGTGACATATTTTCCGCCGGGGCTGAAGACAAAGAGATTCTCCCCTGCCGCCCAGGCGGTGCCCAACATCAAACCAAAAGCCAACAAAAGGGGCCCAAGAAACCGCATCTTGCCTCAACGGATGGGGCGTGCCTTTAGGTGGTAAACCGGCATGCCCTTGGAACGAAATAACTGTTCGAACTCGGTCAGAACGTTTTGTTCTGCATACTCCGAGTTATGCAAGTCCCATGAAAGTTCGACCACCTCGAAGTGGGGCGTTTTTTTGAGCAGTTCTAAAACCGAGGTGAAATACTCCTGATGGTCCGTTTTAAACATAAACTCGCCTGAGGATTTCAGCCGCCCCTTCAGCTTAGCTAGCCAGGGTTCTTGGATCAGGCGGTTTTTTCGGTGGCGCTGTTTGGGCCAGGGGTCCGGGAAGTTGACGTGGACCCGGTCGAGTTGGTCTTCTTCAAACCATTGGTCAATCTCTTCGGCCCGCGCCTGGGCCAGGCGGACATTTTCAACGCCCCACTTCTTAAACTTACGGGCCCCTAAAACCAAGCGCTTGTAGCGCAACTCAAAACCGATGAAGCGCTTCTCCGGGCTGATCCGCGCCGATTCACGCAAGAAATTGCCCGAACCGCAGCCTAGGTCTAAGACCAAAGGCCCAGGCCGGCCGAGGTATTCAACTAGCTGGGGCGTGTGTTCGGGGCGCTCCAGCCAGATCCAGTCTTCGTATTCTAATATCTTTTGGGTATAGGGATTGCGGCGCGGGTCTTTGGCGGCGATCTTCTCGCGGCGCGGATTGAGGCTGTGGGTCATGTGAGCGGAGGTTGCAGGTTTGCCCGATTGCTCTGAGGGGCGCGTTTTGCTAAACAGAGGCAGCAGAAAAAAACACCATGGAGCCGAACCGATGCCTTTAAAACATCCCATGAGGGGCTTGGCCGCTATTCTTGTAGCTTTTACCCTCTTTGTCCATCCCCAGGCGGCGTTGGCCGCAAACTGGGGCTGTTTTAGCAAAGGAATGTTGGAGTGGATGATGCCCGGTTTGGGTTACGGCATCAACGGCGAATATGCCAAGATGGGCCTGATCGGCGGAACCCGCTGGGCAGTGGACCGACAATATTTCAAAGCCATCCAGTCGGAAGATTACCAAGAGGATTACGGATAGGTCTATCAGATCACCGATGCGAACAATTCCGCTTCAGGCAAACAGGAAACTAGGGTCTACCTGAACCAAGAAACCTACCAAGCCCAATATTATGGCTCCATCGGTAGTGACCTGTTGCTGATCACCTGGGGGGATTTGTACCTGCACGGATGCGAGCCCAACAACAAGTTGTTCGAGTACGCCGCCGCACCAGTCCGCTTCGACCAACTTTATAAGGACCCTTGGTTTATCTTCCCGATCTTAGGGTTGAGTCTAAGCCTATCTCAGCTCTCTCAAACCGAATTGGTGCAATACCACCTGGGCAATGGCCTGACCAAATCAGACCTCTACAATGATGCCTGGAAACAATATTATTTGGTGGGTTTTGGTGAAGAAATGTTTTTTCGGGGGCTGGTGCTTGAAGGCTTTAATGACTCTTTCAGAGCCTGGGAGTTTTCGCCCAATGCTTCTAGGCACCTGTCGATCTTTGGCTCAGCGGCCGTCTTTGGCTTGGCCCACAATGGTCAGGGGCTTTCGGCCAATAGCCTCTCGGCCTTCGCTTCGGGGGTCTATCTGGGCTACGCCTACATGCCCGAGGTGAACCAGCGAGAAATGGCGCGGGTGATTGCGCTGCACGCTTGGTGGGATATTCTGATTTCTTATGCCTATTTTAATAACGCCGAATTTTTTGAAGGACAGTCCAAAGTGGAAATCCCGGTCGCCACCATCAGCTTCCGCTTTTAGCCGCCCTTTTCTGTTCCTTTTTAAAGTAGGCACAGTAGGCAGTCACTTGGCAGTCGCCGCATAGGGGCTTGCGGGCCTTGCAGATGTAGCGCCCCTGAAGGATCAACAGGTGGTGCGCCTGCACCAAGGCCCACTTGGGCACCACCTTGAGCAACTTGGCTTCGGTGGCCTCGGGCTGGTCGGTCTTGACCAGTCCTAAGCGGTTTGAAACCCGAAAAACATGGGTGTCCACCGGGATCACCGGGGCCCCAAAGGCGACATTCATCACCACCCCCGCCGTTTTTACCCCCACTCCGGCCAGGGCCTCTAGGGCCTTGCGGTCCTCAGGCACCTCCGCGCCATGCCGCTCGATCAACTGCGCGGCACATAAGACAATATTTTTGGCCTTGTTGTTAAATAGCCCGATGGTCTTGATCAAGGGCTTGACCCCTTCGACGCCCAGGGCCTTCATGGCTTGCGGGTTCGGCGCTTGTTCGAAGAGCTTGGGGGTGACCTTATTGACCGAAATATCCGTCGCCTGGGCGCTTAAAATCACCGCCACCAGCAGTTCAAAAGGATTGCGGTAGGTCAGTTCGCTGACCGGGTTCGGGTGCGCAAGGGCCAGCGCCTTAAAGGTCGCTTCCCGGTCGGCGAGGTTCATCAGGCAGGTGGATGGAGTCGGGTCAGGTAAAATTGCAGGCCCATCAACAGGGCAAAGAAACCCAGTTGCGGGGCGGCGATGCCAAAGAGGGCGGGGTGGGCCAAGCTGGCGATCACTAAAAAACCCAGCAACTGAAAGCCCATGATTGCGATAGGGATTCGCCCCAGCGCACCGACTAGTTTACAACGGCCCAGGGCGGCGTTGAGGTGCATCCCCGCAGCCAACCAGAGCATCAAGCCCCCTTGTAGGGACATAACCCGCAGGGACCCGACTAAAGATTCACCCGCACCGGTAGCGGTGATTTGCTCCACCAATAAGGTCTCCCCATAGCCGATATGAGCGGCGCCAAAGAGACCCAACAGGACCGCCGTGGTGGCATGTAAAGGTCGGTAAAGATTCATGGGCTAGGTACGGGTCACTCGTCTTCTAAAATCTTGTGCACCGCTTTGAGGGCTTTGTCGGCCTGCTCGTCGGCGATAGCACAAGAAATATTGATCTCGCTGGCCCCTTGGCTGATCAGCTCGATGTTAACCCCGGCATCCCCTAGGCGGCTGAACATATCACCGGCGATGCCCGGCGTCTGGCGCATCCGGTGGCCCACTAGGGACAAAATAGCCATGTTCTTCTTCACCTGCACTTTGCCGAGCCGCTCTAAATCCACAATGGCTTTGTCTAGGTTGCGGGTGTCGTCGATGGTCATGCTGATGTTGACTTCGCTGGTGGCGATTAAGTCGATGATGATCTCATAACGCCCCAAGATTTCGAAGACCCGGTTCATGAAGCCATAGGCCATCAGCATCCGGTTTGAGTAGACGTTGAGGATCGTGACCCCGCCTTTGACGGTAACCGCCGTGGCCGATTTCCCGGTCAGGTTGACCTCGGCGTTGGGGTCTACCAAGGTACCGGGCACGCTGGCGTCGAAGGTGTTCTTGATCCGCACCGGCACGCCCACTTTGGTGACCTGTTCCATCGTGAAAGGATGGATCACTTCAGAGCCGTAGTAGGTTAGTTCCATCGCCTCTTCGGGGGTGATCGACTCCAATACTTTGGCTTGGGGCACCTTGCGTGGGTCGGTGCTGTAGATGCCGTCCACTTCCTTCCATATCTGTAATTCTTTGGCGCGGGTACCGGCGGCAACTAAGGCGGCGGTAAAGTCGGTATAACCTCGGCCCACAGAGCGCAAAATACCGCCCGGAGCAAAGCCGAAATAACCAGTGAAAACCGGCACCTTCGGGCCTGCGTCTTGTACAATCTGGGCTAGTTTGGCCTGCATGGAGGCGCAAAACTCGTTGTTTACTTCCGTGAAGGGCTCGTCGATCAAGCTTTCTAAGTTGCAGTAGACCGCGTCGATTCCTTGGTCTTGCAAGACGCCGGTGAAGATCCGGGCCGATAGCTTTTCCCCGGTGCCGATGATCACGTCATTACTGCGCGGGCTGATCTCGCCGATCACGTTGATGGCATCTAAGAAGGACTTGAGGCGGTGGAACTGTCCTTCCACGTCGTCAACCACCTCGGCGCGGATCTCACGGCTCTTGATGGCTCCTTCGATGGCTTCTAAGTGGCGCGCTTCGATCAGGTCGATGATTTTATAGTAAGCTCCACCGTCGATTGCCGCCTGTGAGGCTTCTAACAGGCGAGAGGTGGTCCCTTCGGCCTTGACGTGACTGCTCATGGCGCTCAAAACCACGGCCACGCGGTTTCCGGCTTCTTTGGATTGGGCAACGATCTTAGCGACGTTTAAGAGACGATCGGCGGTGCCGACGGAGGTTCCGCCGTATTTTTGTACCAGCAGGTCCATAGAGGGGCTATTGGTTTGGGTGGTTTGAAGTCAGGCGGAACCGGGATTTCCCGGCTTCTTCTAAAAGGAAAACATGAAGTTGCTAAAAAAAGCAATGTCAATGTTCTGGGGGCCTTGGCTCTGGTTCTCGATAGCTCCAAACTCAAGGGCCGTGGGTCCCATGAGCAACCTCAACCCCAAGGTAACCTCGCGCACGTCGGCGCTGATGGTAGAGGAGTTATCCTCAGGAAAGGGGGAGGTGTATTCGAGCGCTTGAATCAAGGCATGCCAGTGTTCGCTCAGGGTCCAGTCGGTTCCTAAGAAGAAATAATACATCTCCTTGGGGCCGTTGGCTAGGGTCGAATCGGAGATCTGGGCCAGCGAAACGCCACCATGTAGGGCCCAGTCGGAAAATACGCTGGTATAGAGCAATGAATAGTTGAAGTCGTTAAAGTTCTTGTGTTCTACGGACCCGCTGGATAGCTCGTTGATATTGTTTTCAATAAATTGGTCGTTGAAGTTGCTGCTGATGGTGAAAGCAAGGGCCTCGGTGGCCGTTTTGCGCAGGGCGAATTTGAGGCCTAAGGTCATCGACTCGCGCTGGAATTTGGAACTGCCTTCGGTTACGGCAAAAACCAACTGGCCCGTTTGGTTGTCGTAAAGATAGACCGCGAGTTGGTCCCGGTCGGTCTGATCGCGCCCTTGGTTGCCGATGCCTAGGGTTTTGTGGAAGCTCTCGATGGTGGCGTCCAGGTCACCGGGGATAAAACGCAGGTCCCGGTAGGTGAGCTGGATTTCGATCCCTTCGCTAAAACCGTGGTACCACCGGAAAAACCGCCGGTCGATCTCTCCGTCAAAATAGACCGAATAACCCTGTGAATCGGTGGCGTTAAAGACGCTGGGGTCACCGCCGGGGTTATCGGCTTTGTCGCTGTTGGCCGAATAGACGTAAGAGTTAAGCCGGGTGTAGGAGAGTTGAAGGAAGTCCTGGCCGGGCTTTAAGTTGAACGCACGGTCGGGCTCAAAGGTAGTGGTGCGGTAGGCCAAAGGGTAGTGGGGACCGACCAGAAAGGGGCGCTCTAAGGCACTTTGATCCGCCGCTTGGGTAAGCGAAGGAACAAAAATGGCGAGGCCCAACAGCAATCGTGCTAGTCGGTTCAAAGGTATACCTGGGTTAAGTATATGGTTTTTTTCAACAATGACCAAGCGCGCTTAGGGGATACGCCTAGGGCCTTACCTTCTATTAAGCAAGATATTTGCCACCATCAAGCCTGGGCTACCTTAAAGCTGGAAGCTAGCGGTCAAGAACCGGGCGATTTTGTCAAAATTGTAAAATTCGAGCGGCGGGGTTGGGGGCGTTCAGGGGCGGGAGGGGGAAAATTAGCGGGCAAAAAAAAACGGAGGTTTGAGCGTCCGATGCGTCAAACCCCCGCATTTTTTAACAGGGTCGTATTCAATGATACCTAACCGATCTGTGGTTCTCTAAAACAATCCAAGAAACAAGCTGATTAAGCCATACCAACTGCTTGCAGCCCTTCGTGCCGGGGTTTTGCAAAGTTGACCAAGCTCTTGCTGGTTTTCTTCTTGTCGCTGCTGGCTACTTCAACCAGAGATTCGCGCAGCGTATTCAAACAGATGATTTCTTCTACGTCTTGGGTAGAGGCTTCCAAAATGTCCAGGGCGCGCAGGATGCTGATGCCGTTTTTTGCAAACAGTTCCAATTGAGCTGAGATTTTCTTCAAGGTTTTTTCGATCATGACTTTCTCCAGGTGTCTTTTTAGTTGTTCTTTGGCTGTGCCGTGAGAACCGGTTTGACAATCTATGCTCTTAGTATTTCAAGAGCCGTGCCAAACTTTAGACGTAGTTATATATCAACGAGATAACTGATTGATACCTGAAGTGGGCAGACCGATCCCTGGAATTTTTTGCGGCATTTTTGGCCGAAAACGCTTTTTTTGGGCAAAAAGCAGTCCGGCCTCCGCAGAAATCCGGGAGGTGAGTCCTTAACTGATTTAAATGATTGAGGTTGGCAGGATCAAACTTCCCCTTCCCTGGCGAGTTGATCCTTTAAGCGTTATTTAGGCCCTTCCCTCCTGGCCTCTTTCCAAATCGACCTTAGGTCCTCCTTGTGGGGCCGTGAACGGCTCCATTTGCATACTTCGTAGGCTTTATAGTCTTCATCACAATATAGGTTTCGGTTTTCCCAGCATTTAATGCCCAATCGTTTGGCCAAGGTGGGGAACTCACGGCGCATGATCTTAAATATCTGCCAGGCCATCTCGCGGATTTCCCACTGGGCCCGCTCGCACATGCGCACGTCGAGAAACTGTTGCATCGCCTGGAATCCCATGGCGAACTGTTCGCGGCTCACCGTGCCCATGGGTAGGGCAAAGCGCGCGTCTTCTTGTTTGATCCCCCGGCTGTGGGCGAAGTTGTAAAAGTCCACAATGTCGCTTTGCAAGCCATCCCAGCGGGTCAAAACCTCGGGGTCTTCTAAAAAGGCGGGCGGCGTCACGAAGGCACCGATGCCCTTGTTGAAGTTTACATAACGTTGGGACATCTCTTCGCGTTCGATGCCGATATGGTGCCGGTTAAATTGGGCGGTGCAGGCGCGCGAAATGTGGTCCACCACAAAAACAAACTGCGCTTGCCGCAGCGGGCTGGTGTGGCCAGTGCCCAACTTATCGGCCACAAATTCTTCCATGGACTCACGGGTGATCTCGCCCGAAGAGATTTTGGCCCAAGTCTCGGCGGCGTCGTCTTTGGAGTAACAAATCCGAAAGGACGAATAGATCACCGCAACGGGATCTTTGGTGCAGCCCAAAAATTGGACTTTAAGTTGAGGTCTCTCTTGCGTCATCACGCCCCTAGCGGGGTCCCAGTTTGGGGTCCATAAACAATAGGCCGCCTTGGCCTAACAACTGTCCGATCTGGCTGACCTGTTCTAGGTCTAAGGGACTCCAAAAGCTTTCCTTGGGGTCCGGCGGTTCGATCAACTCCACCTCTTCTTTGTCTAGGCTTAAAGTCTTCTTCAGCGCCTCTAAGGCTTCTTCAATGCCGCCCACTTGGTCCACCAGGCCCAAAGCCTGGGCCTGCCTTCCCGTAAAAATACGTCCGTCGGCCAGAAGCTCTAACTCGGCCCGTTTGATGGGGCGGTTCTCGGCGATAGCGGATACAAATTGATCGTGGCTATCCATAATGACCGATTCTAGCAATTTGCGTTCCTCGGGCTCCATAGGACGGAATAAGCTGCCTGCATCTTTGTTGCGGCCAGACTTAACCACCTGCATCTTCAGTCCCAATTTATCCAACAATTCCTTAGCGTTGAGGCTTTGTAAGATGACACCGATGCTGCCGGTCAAGGTGCCTTGATTAGCGAAGATTTGTTTGCCTGCTAAGGAAACATAATAGCCGCCCGACGCGGCCACGGACCCCATAGATACATAGAGCGGCTTTTTTTGCCCCAAGCGCTTGAGCGCGGAATAAATCTCCTGGCTCGGCGCGACCACGCCACCGGGGCTATCGACCCGCAGCAAAACGCCGCGCACCGATTCTTGTTTTTCTAAAAAGCGGATTTGGGTCAGTAGTTTGGAAGAGTCGAGGATCATCCCCTCTACTTTCAGCAGGCCAATCTGGGGCCCCTGGGCTTTTTTGCCGATCAGTCCCAAGAGGGCCAAGAGCAGGAAGAAAATGATCAGAGGAAGGGCCACCGGGTGGCGGCGCAGGGGGTTTTTCGGGGGCGTGCGCTCTAGCAGAAAGGACATGGCCTCAGGTTTTACTCATAAAGTCGAAGATCCAGCGAACCAAGTTCACTAAGACCAAAAAGGCCCCTTCGAGCCGCGAAACGCGCCACCCGGTGCGCATGAAAAACACCACGATCAGGACCATCACCACCAGCATGACCATGCTGCTTTCGGCGGCTTGAGAAACAGGCAGCGATTCTTTGAGCATGCCTGCTAGACCCAAAACGCCCAAGAGGTTAAAGAGGTCTGAACCGATCAAGTTGCCCACCGCCATCCCATGGCGCTGCTTCAGGGCTGCCGTTAGGCTGGTGGCCAATTCGGGGGCGCTGGTTCCGGCGGCGACAATGGTCACGCCAATCACCCATTCACTCACCCCAAAGGCGCGGGCTACCGAAGAGGCATTCTCGACCAGCAACTCCCCACCGCCGACCACTCCGGCGAAGCCTAGTAGCAGTAAGACCCAGTCCATGACCTTGACGGGCTCATGGATGATGGCGTCCTCTTCAAGCTTTTCTTTTTTGATGAACAAAAAGAGCAGATAGGCGATCAACAGACCCATCAAGACCGCCCCTTCCCACCGGTCCAGGCTAAACCCGCCGTGGCTGCTGGGGTTGAAGAGGAAGAAAGAGAGCAAGAGGGTAACAAAAATCAAGAACATGCCGTCACGGTAGACCAGCTTCGGCGAGGTGGCGACCGAGTGGATCCAGGCGGTGCCGCCTAAGATGAAGCCCAGGTTGAAGATGTTGCTACCCACCACGTTAGACACCGAGATGTCCGTTTTACCGGCCAAGACGGCGCTGATGGTGACTGCGAACTCCGGGGCGCTGGTGCCGATAGCCACGACGGTCAAGCCAATGACCAAATCCGAAATGCCCAACGAAACGGCAATCTTTCCGGCAGACTCGACCAATAGGTCAGAGCCCTTCCATAATAGTCCGATCGAGAGAACGATCAAAGCGATGTCGAGCAGCAGGTGCATTCGGGAGGGGGGATATGTTGTTCTTGCTTTGACGAAGCTTGGGCCTTTAGAGTACTTCTAACTTTCAGGCTTGGGCTAGCCTAGCCGAATTAGTAGGCGAAGGAAACCTAAAAAAAGCCCGCCCCAACCGAGCCGCCACCAGAGCAAATGCCAAGCCAACGGGCCTCAAAAACCAGAATCAAGGAAGAGCTGACGCGCCTCCTGGCCGACCCCGAAGGCGTGGTTACCCTGCTGGCTGGCGGCCTGATGATCAGCGACTTTGACAACCCCGAAGAAGCCCTGGCCGAGGCTCTAAAAGCCTACAACGCCAACCGCGGCTACTTCGAACGCCTCATCCAAAAGGCCCACCGCCAGTTTTCTAAGTGAGCGGGGCTTTGTGTTCTCCCCATCAAGTTAGCGCGCCTTGCACCTTGCGGCTGGAATGTTCAACGGTAGCTGAAATATCCCCAAAGATTGAGCTGTCAAAAAGCAGGGAATCTCTATTTGAGTTGGGCGGTTTGCAAAGCTAAGCTAAATCAATTGGTGTTCCCTTGATCTTTGGACCCCTTTCAACTCTAGTTTCCTTCCTTGTAACGGGGCTTTTTGATTGTTTCTAAGGGGCGTCCTCTCCGAAGCGGGTGGGGAGTAGCTCGGTGAGGTCGCGGCGGCCGTCGAGGATGGCGAAGATTACGACCTGTGGGGGTTTGATTTGGTAGATCAGGCGGTAGGGGCCCTGGTAGATTTGTAGGTAATGGTCGCTCAGGCCCGATAGCTCAAGGGGGATATGGCCCCGGTGAGGGAATTGGGCTAGGCTTTGGCAGGCATCAACCAACTGACTGATCAGTTTGCTGGCTTTAGCTTTAGAGTCTTGGGCCACATAGGTGCCTAGGGAACGCAAGTCCTGCTCTGCTGAAGCCAGAAAGCGGACCGTAAAGAAGGGGCCTTCGCTCAACTTACAGCCCTAAGTCGCGCCTTAGGTCACTAAAGACCTCGTCCGCCGGGCGGTGGTTTCCAGCCTCCAACTCCTTTTGCCCTTCGGCCAGCCGTCTCAGCAGTGCCAAGCTCGCTTGGGTCCGCTCATAACTCGCCACATCTTGCAGCACGGCCTTGGCCTCCCCTTTTTGGGTGATCACCAAGGTGCGGGGATGCTCGATTAAATCTTTAAGTAGCTCGGCGGCATGTGCCTTGACGTAACTGATGGGTCTGATATCTTCGCTGAGTTTCATGGGGCCTCGCTTTCAGGTTCGGTCTTAGTTTAGTTTTTTTTTAGTCCGAAAGTCAAGGTAGAGTGCCTCGTTATAGCCTATGATTCCTTTGAAAATAAGGGACAGTAGAATTTAACCGCTGGTAGTGGCCGGTTAGCTTTTTATAGGGCGGCCTGGGCCGGAGCATCAACCCATGGATGAACTATTCTAGTGCCAGGGTATTGCCCGGTGGGCGAATTCTGAGGGATTAGCCAGACGAAGGCGGGGGCGCTAAAGCCGGGCTTTGCGGCAGTCTTCTAGGTTAAACAGGCGGCTTTGGGGGGGGTAGACGCCTTTGGGGAGGCAGAGGTTGGGCAGCACCCAGGAGTCTTTGCCCAGCAAGACCATGGGGCTGATCACCGAGTTGCAGCCTGCTTCGGTGCCGTCGCCCAAGACCGCGCCAAATTTGCTTAAGCCCGAGGGGTGGTTTTGGCCGCCCAGGCGGTAGTTTAGCTCTGGGAAGATTTCGTCCCGCTTTTGTTCGGCGCTGCGGAACTCCAAGTTGCTCACCTTGGTCCCGGCACCCAAATTAGAATGGGCTCCAATCAAGCTATCGCCCACGTAGGTGAAGTGTCCGGCCTCGACGTGCGAGAAGAAGACGGAATTTTTTACTTCCGTGGTGTGCCCGATCACGCTGCCCCGGCAGGCGTAAAAACCGCCCCGGATGTAGGCCCCTTGGCGTACTTGCACGCCCGGTTCTAAATAGGTCAAGGGCTTGAGGGTCGCCCCGGCCTCAAGCAAGCTGCCTTTGCCGACAAATATCTTCAACTCGGCGTCAAAGAAGTCGGACTCTAAATAGATGCTTTCGCGCAGTTGTAGGCCCGGCTCCGGTGCGGCGGTGCGGCGGTGGGCCGGGAGCTGGCCTTGGGGCTTTAGGCCCGCTACCAGGGCTTCTAAAGCAGGGGTCAGGTTGCGCATCGCGTCGAAGGGGCGCTGGGCGCCGCCCAAGAGTGCCTCAAAAAAGGCGTTCTGCGGGATGTGAGAGAAATATTGGTCTAAGGCTAAGGGGTTGCCCATGGATTTTTAAGCCTCTTCGCTGTCAAACTTAGAGCAAACCAACTGCAAAAGATTGTAGATGGTGCTGGTCACTGGCATGCTGATCCCGCCGCGCTTGGCCTTTTTCAGTAAGACCCCCAAAAGAGGCTCTAGCTCAGGGCGGCGGCCTGCCTCGATGTCTTGCAACATAGCCGGGCGGATGTGGCTGAAGCGGACCTGAATCTTGCTGATTTCCTCAATGGCGGCGGTACTGACTTCCACCCCTTCGGCGTTGGCTACGCCCACGCCTTCTTGGATCATCTGCTCAATGGTCGGGCGCAGGGGTTCGTGCTCGATCATGTCCTGCAAGGTGGTCGCGGTCAGTGCGCCAATGCTGTTGTAGGCGCTGTTCCACAAGAAATGTTCCCAGCTCTTTTGGTTTATGTTGTGGCTGATTACATGGTCGATGTCGGCTTTAGAAAAGATCTCGGACAGCCATTCTTCGCGCCCGCTGGGCTGGTGGTCTAGTTCTCCGTAGATCACCTGGGCCGGGGCTTCTTGGATGCTGCGGCAATTGTTTTCTAAATGTCCGTGGAACTGAAGCACCGTCCCTAAGATTAGGTTTTTGCCCAGTAAGTCGGCCAAGATGGCTTCGTTCTCAAGGCCATTCTGGAAGCTCAAGATCGCGGTGCTGGGCTTGATTACCGGCAAGAGATTGAGGGCGATGTCGTAGGTATGGATCGCCTTGACGCAAATCAGGATCAGGTCTTGTGGGTCTAATTGGTCTACCGCCGAATATACGGTCGGCTCCCATTGGTGGCTTCCTTCCAAGCCGACCAATTCCAGGCCGCTTTGGTTGAGCAGTTCGGCGCGTTCTTCGCGGTCCACAAAGGTGACATTATAGCCAGCCTTGGCCAGCTTGCCGCCGAAATGGATACCTACGGTACCAGTGCCATAAATTAAAATCCGCGCGTTTTCCATAGGTTCTTATTGCGCAAACAATCGCAGTCCGTCTTGGATAGAAATGTAGAGGATCAGCAGCATTAAAACCGAAAATCCAACTCGTTGCAGTTTTTCTCTAACCGGGCGTGACAAGGGCCCGCCTTTTAGCTTCTCGATGGCCAGTAACAGGACATGGCCCCCGTCAAGGGCCGGGAAGGGGAAGAGGTTAAAAATACCCAATTGTAGACTGATAAAGCCCATCAAGGCAAGAAGATCGCCTAGAGAATTTTTCGCCGCTTTGCCCACCATCTGGGCGATCATGATCGGTCCGCCCAGGGCGTCTTTGTTGGCTTGACCGCTAAACAACTGACCTAAAAAGCCAAAGGTTTGTTCGGTTAAGAAGATAGCCCGGTCATAACCACGGCTTACCGCCTCGCCCGCTCCGTAGCTTTGGTGGATCGTTCGCTGGCTGAGGCCGATGATCCAATAACCCAATTGCTGGTTAAACTCCGGCGCGATCTGGGTTTCTAACAACCGCCCATCGCGCAGGTAATGTAGCTTAAAGGGCTGGCCTTTCTTTTCCTGAATCAACGGGGTGATCTGGCCCCAATGGTGGACCGGTTGGTCGTCGATGGCTTTTAATTCGTCGCCAGACATCAAGCCCGCTCGTTCGGCCGGAGCCTCTTCGGTGACCTTTCCGATCACCGGGTCTACCCAAGGTTCTAATCCTAAACCAGATTCCGCGCCTGTGGCGGGCTCCAAACGGGCCAAAAAGGCTTGACCCTGGCGGCCAATCTTTAGTTCTACTTTCCCGTCAATCGCCGCTGCCATGCGGTCGGTCACTTCCCGCCAATTTTGGGTCGGGAGGCCGTCTACGCTTAAGATGCGGTCCCCTTCGGTCAACCCGGCTTCCTCGGCGGCACTGCCCGGCGTAGCCGCGGCCAGGATCGGGGCGCTTTCCAGATAGGCGGGGCGCTCAAATCCGCTCATGAAGAGCATAACAAAAAAGATCCAAGCGAAGAGCAGGTTCATCGCCGCGCCAGCGACTAAAATGAAAAGCCGTTGCAGCGCCGTCTTGGAGGCGTAGTTGCCCTCTTCGTCGGGATTTTCGTCTTCCGGGTCTTGGCCCAAGAGGCGGACGTAACCACCGACAGGAATCCAAGAAAGGATATATTCTGTATCGCCGATCTTTTTGCCCCAGGCTCGGGGCGGAAATCCAATCGAGAATTCCAACACTTTGACGCCCACAGCACGTGCGGCTAGGTAATGGCCCAACTCGTGGACAAAGACCAAGATACTGATGGCGATGATGAAGGTGATCAACGTAAACATTCGTTATTTTTGTAAAATGGTTTCCCGTCCCCAAGCGTCCGCTTTGAGTGCATCGGCAAGGCTGTGGCAGGGGGCCAGCGGCGTTTCGAATTTGCCCTGGGACTTCATTTGCGTCAATTGCCCCATCATATCGCCCAAACGGCGGGCAATGTCCGTAAAGTGTATCTTCTCGGCCAGCATCAGGCCCACTAATTCTTCGTTAGCGCCATTGAGTGCGGCGGTGGCACCACCGCCTAGCTTGAGGGCCTTAAAGGCCAAGCTGAGGCAACCAAATTTGCGCAAGTCCGGCTCAAAGAACCGGAGTTGCCCGATCTGGGCCAGCTTCAAAGCCCCTACGCCCGAAGGGAGGCGTTCGCCTTGGCCTAAGCAATAGGCGATAGGCACCCGCATATCCGGTTGGCCCAATTGGCCGATGCTGCTGCCGTCTTTAAAGGTGACCATGCTGTGCAAGATCGATTCAGGGTGGATCACCACCTCGATCTGTTCTGGGTGTAGATCAAAGAGCCATTTGGCTTCGATCACTTCTAACCCTTTGTTCATCATCGTCGCTGAATCGATGGTGATCTTGGGCCCCATGGCCCAGTTGGGATGGTTCAGCGCATCGGTCCGGGTGATCTTAGTAAAGTCCTCAAGTGGCCAATCGCGGAAGGGGCCCCCCGAAGCGGTCAGGGTGATGTGGGAGAGGTCTTCTCGGCGGCTTCCGGCCAGCGATTGGTAGATGGCGTTGTGCTCGCTGTCTACCGGCAAAATGGACACGCCCTTGGCGGCGGCGCGGGCCATGATCAACTCCCCGGCGAGGACGATGGTCTCTTTGTTGGCCAGCGCGATGGTTTTGCCTGCTTCGATCCCGGCTAAGACCGGCTCGATTCCGGCGGCTCCCACCATGGCGGCGACCAACGTCTGCCCGCCTTCAAATTGGGCCAACTGGCATTGGCCTTTGAGGCCCTCTAAGATTACCGGCCCGGTGCCTTGGGGCAGCCGTTCGGCCAATTCCTGGCCCCGGCCTTCACCCACGGCGACTACCTGGGGCTTGAATTCGGCAATTTGCTGGAGCAAGAGGTCCAAATTGGCCCCACAGCCCAGGCCAACCACGTCAAAGCGTCCGGGGTTCTGGCGGACTACCTCTAAGGTGGAGGTCCCGATAGAGCCCGTAGAGCCAAGGATCAGAAGCCCATGGGTTACCATTGGTGGTGCAGTCCCGTAAGGTAAATCAAAATAAAATAAAGGGGCAGCGTAGTCAGCAGCGCATCAAAGCGGTCTAGTAAGCCACCATGACCGGGCAGGATACTGCCCGAATCCTTCACCCCGCAATAACGCTTAAAGCGGCTTTCGGCCAGATCACCCGCCTGGGCGGCGACCACCAAAGGAATGGCCAATGCCGCAATCTGCCAAGGCTCGGCAAAGGGCATCAACAGAGGTTGGGTCGAGTAACCGGTAACCAAGCCTCCTAAAAGACCAAAAGCACTGCCTTCACGGGTCTTCTTGGGGCTGATGACCGGAGCCAGCAGGGTTTTGCCGAACCGACGCCCGCCAAAGTAGGCAAAAATATCGTTCGCAGCGACCACCATGGCCAACCAGAAAACCAAACCCGCTCCGTAAGGGGCAGGCGGTAGGTAGCGCAGGTAAACCAACATGAAATAGGGAGCCACCAACCAGATGAGCGGCAACAGCAAAAAACCGGCCACCAGCTTTTTACCTTTCTTGATCCGCATCAGCGCAAAAAAGATGGGGTTGCAGAGGGCAAAGGTCATGGCCAAGTTGCCCTGGAAAGTCATGCCCTTCCAGTAACACCAGCCGGCCGTAAAGGCCAAGATCACACTGCCATACAGAACCGGCGCGCGCAGGGTTATGCCTTTGTTTAGTAAGGCTGCCTTATACTCGCCGACCGAGATCATTAAAAAAAGCAGGCTCAAGCCCAGGTAGACCGGCTCGGGGGCCAAAAAGACCCAAGCTAGGCAGAAGAAGCCCAGCAAAATGCCGGTGAGAATCCTTTTTTGGGTTTCTGTTTTAGCCATGAACTGCACCGATTCGGCGGCTGCGCTTGGAGAAATCCAACAGCGCCCGTTCTAATTCGGCACGGGTGAAATCCGGCCAGAGTAGATCGGTAAAGTAATATTCTGCGTAGGCCGACTGCCACATCATGAAGTTAGACAGCCGCAACTCGCCTGAGGTGCGGATGATCAAATCCGGGTCCGGGAAGCCGGCTGTGTCTAGTCGGGCTTCGATGCTGGCTTCAGTGATCTGTGCGGGGTCGAGCTGGCCTGATTGTACCTCAAGGGCCAACTGGCGCATGGCGCGGGTCAGCTCGTCGCGGGAGCCGTAGTCTACCGCTAGGCAAAGGGTCATGCGGCGGTTTTGGGCCGTTTTTTGGACCGCCGCGTCGAGCGGGGCCAAGACGCTTTGGGGTAGACGCTCACGCTGCCCGATGGTGACCAAGCGGATGTCGTTTTTCATTAAGCCCTCTAACTCTGCTTTGAGGTATTCCTCAAAAAGCATCATCAGTGCATCGATTTCAGCCTGGGGGCGCTTCCAGTTTTCGGTCGAAAAGGCGTAGAGGGTCAATACCTCGATACCCGCTTCGGCGCAGCCTTCCACCGCTTCGCGCACGGCGTTGGTGGCGTTTTTGTGGCCAAAGACGCGGGCTTGGGCCTGTTGGTTGGCCCAGCGGCCATTGCCATCCATGATGATGCCGATGTGCCGGGGTAAGGGCTCGATTGCGTTGCGGTTCAAAGAAAAACTCTTGGAAGTTTGGATCAAGGCTTAGGCAAAGGGGTAGCTTAGCCTAAGTCGGTCATTCTGGCAAGTTAGCTAGGGTCTTCCCTGAAGGATTTCGTAGCCCAGAGTTCGTTGTTCTTCCAAGATTTCTGCTAAGAACTCTGATTTGGTCAGTAGGTTGGTCAAGACGGCGCGCAGCACCACAATCGGCTCGGGGTAGGGGACGGATTCTAAAGTGGTCCGGCTGATAAAGCTTTCGCCCCGCTCGCGCTGGCGCTTTTGTAGCTCGACGTTGATTTCGTTGAGCTTGGTGTTGAGGCGGTTGAGCCCTTCAAGATCGCCTGCCCTTTGGGCCGCTTCGAGCTGCCTTTTGAGCGCCTGGGGCACAAAACGATAGGTGAGGATGCAGATTTCCGGAGTAGAGCAGCGCTCAAAGTCAGGGTCTTGGTCCAGCAGGACGCGCAACAGTTCGGTCAGGTGTAAAGACTGTTTGAGCAGGATGTGGTACCCCTTACGGCCCAACATCTTCAGGCTGAACCAGAGTTTGAGTGCATTGAAGCGGCGGCTGCCTTCGAAGCTGGTCTGGCCGATGTCCACTGAGCCTTTGCGGATGATGTATTGGGCGTTGTGCCGCCAAAGGTCTAGGCTGCCTTCTTCACGGAAGAGGACCATGGAATGGTTCATGGGTAGATAAAAAAGCTTGTGCCCGTCTAAAACCACCGAATCAGCCCGTTCGATGCCCTTTAACTTCTGGCTCAATTCCTCTGAAAGCAACAGCGCTCCGGCCCAGGCAGCGTCAACATGGTACCAGATGCCTTCGCGTTGGCAAATATCCGCCAATTCGGGCAAGGGGTCCAGGTTGCCCGTTTCGGTGGTCCCCGCGATCCCCACGACGGCTAGCACCAACACTTTCTCGGCCTTGAATTGGTCGATTTTGACTTGCAGTTGCGCCAGGTCCATCCGGTTGTTTTCGTCCACGTCGACGGTCACCACGGCTTCTTCGCCGAGGCCCAAAATGGCCGCCGATTTGGCGATGGAATAATGGACCCGCTTGCTAGCCAGGATCTTCACGTCCTTGTAGCCCGACTCGGCAAAGACCCGGTAAAAACCCTTCTGCCGGATGCCCGGTAGGCGGGCTTCGCGGGCCACCGCGAGGGCGGTCAAGTTGCCTAAGGTGCCGCCGCTGGTCATGTTGCCCAGCGTCGCCCCGCGCTCTTGGATCACCTGTTTGTAGTAGGCCTCGGGCTTTTTAAAGGTCAGCGAATGCATCCAGGCAATGGTCTGGCGCTCCACAAAGCTAGAGGCTAAGGCGGTCTCGATCTTGACTTGGTTTTGGTTGATCGCTGAGATCAAAATATCCACCACCACCGAAAACCAAGGGGTCACGGTGGTCATGTGGCCGATGTAGCGGGGGTTATTGATGCGGACCGAATTGTCTAAAATCTGGGTTTTGCAGTCGTTGAAAACCTCTTCGATCTGCATGCCCTCCATAGGCAAGTCGGTATTGCTAAACAACTCGGCTAGGTCGGTAAGCGACACGTCGGCGTGGATTTTGCGCTTTTCGGGGTTCTTGAGCCAGTCCAGGGCCAACTCGATGGCCTGTTCGCCCCACTTCTTGAAACGTTCGTCGTCGCCAGGACCGACAAAAAACTTGCGCGAAAGGATGTCGATGCCCTCTCGGATTTCCTGTTCATAGCTCAAAGATTGGGGCATTGGACTCTCAACATGCCGCGCCGGGGTTTAATCGGCAATTCCAAGATAGGCCTTTTTGATCGACTCGTTTCCGCGAAGATCCTTCGCATCTCCGCCCAGACCGATGGACCCATTTTCCAGCACATAAGCACGGTGGGCAGTCTGCAACGCCAGATGGGCGTTTTGTTCGACCAGGAAAATGGTGGTTCCTTGGGTCTGGTTGATTTGGGTGATCATGTCGAAGATTTGCCTGATGATCAAGGGGGCAAGACCTAAAGATGGCTCATCAAGCAATAAAAGTCGAGGACGGGCCATCAAAGCCCGGGCAATGGCCAGCATCTGCTGCTCCCCTCCCGACAGGGTCCCGGCCCGCTGGGACCGGCGCTCGGCCAGGATGTTGAACTGGTCGTACAGATAATTTAAGTCTTCTTTCACCTGGGCTGGGTCCCTCCGCAGATAGGCCCCCATTTCTAGGTTTTCGGCAACCGAAAAATCGGCAAAAATGCGGCGTCCCTCGGGTACTTGGCTGATGCCTCGGGCGACGATTTGGGCTGGTTTGAGCTGGTGGATCGGCTCGCCTTCGAATAATATTTCCCCCGCCCCGGCCTCCACCAATCCGCAGATGGTCATCAGGCAGGTGCTCTTGCCTGCCCCGTTGCCGCCGATCAGGGTGACGATCTCGCCTTGGTTGATTTGAAGATCAATGCCCTTGAGGGCCTCGATCTTTCCGTAGTAGGCCTTAACCCCCTTTAATTCAAGCATGGCTCTCCTCGCCCAGATAGGCGGCCACTACCGCCGGATTGCTCTGCACCTCGGCGGGGGTGCCAAAGGCGATGTCGCGCCCCTGATCCATCACCAACACCCGGTCACAAAGGTTCATCACCAGCTTCATGTCATGTTCGATCAACAAAATGGACAGTCCCAGTTCGTCGCGTAACTTGAGGATCAGTCGGTCGAGCAAGGCGGTTTCGGTGGGGTTCATGCCCGCTGCCGGTTCGTCGAGCAGCAGCAATCGGGGCTCGGTGGCTAAGGCGCGGGCGATCTCTAGGCGGCGCTGGTCGGCGTAGGAGAGGTTGTTGGCCAGCCGGTTCGCTTGATCCGCCATACCCACCAGCTCCAACAATTCATAGGCCCGTTGGAGGTTCGCCCGTTCTTCGGCCACAAAGGCACGGGTGCGCAGCAGGGCACCTAAAAAGCCTGTTTGGGTCACCCCGTGGCGGCCAACCAAGACGTTTTCCACCACCCGCATCTGGCCGAAGAGGCGGATATTTTGGAAGGTGCGGGCCAACCCGGCGCGGTTCACTTGGTCGGGCCGCAGGCCCACTAGGCTGCGTGTCCCGGCTTTAGTACTCAACTCCACGCCTCCCTGGTCGGGCCGGTAGACTCCGGTCAGGCAGTTAAAGAAGGTGGTCTTGCCTGCCCCGTTGGGCCCGATCAGCCCCACAATCTGGTGCGGCTCAATGCTTAGACCCATCCCTTTAAGGGCCTGGATGCCGCCGAAGTGTTTGGTTAGCTGCTCGACTTTAAGGAGGCTCATGGTTCCTCCCTTTCAGCGTCATCGGGCCGTTCAAAGGTCGGGCGGGGGTTAGTGATCAATCCTTCGGGCTTAAAGACCATGGTCAAGACCATCACCGCACCGAAGATCAACATCCGGTAATCTGCTAAAAAGCGCAGGTATTCGGGCAACAGGATCAACACCAGCGCCGCCAAAACCACGCCTAAGATCGAGCCCATGCCGCCTAAGACCACAATGGAAAGAATGATGGCCGATTCGTGGAAGGTGAAGCTCGCTGGGTTGATGAAGCTGGACTTAGCGGCAAAAACGACCCCCACAATGCCCGCCCAAAAGGCCCCGAGGCCAAAGGCGGTGAGCTTGGTGCGGGTTAGGTCGATCCCCATGGCTTGGGCTGCGATTTCGTCTTCGCGCAGCGCCAACCACGCGCGGCCCATGCGCGAATGCTGCAACCGGCGGTTGACACCAATGGCCAGGAGCACCAAGAGGAACAGGAGGTAATAGATAAAGGCAGCCTGGGCGTCAAAGTCCAGTTCCACGCCGGGAATCTGGGGCTTGGGGATGCCCGCAATGCCCGAGGGGCCTTCGGTCACTTCGCCCCAGTTTTCTAAAACCAACCGGATGATTTCGCCAAAGCCCAAGGTGACGATGGCCAGATAGTCGCCGCGCAGCCGGAGCACGGGGATCCCTAACATCACCCCAAAAACCGCCGCCAGCATCCCGGCAATGGGCAAGAGGGCCCAAAAGCCCAGCCCAAAGTGTAGGTTCAAGAGGCCGTAAGCATAGGCCCCCACGGCGTAAAAGGCCACGTAACCCAAGTCCAACAGTCCCGCCATGCCCACCACAATGTTCAGGCCCAAGCCCAATACAATGTAGATCATGGCGGTGCTCAAGATCCCGGTTTGGTAGCTGCTGGCTACCATGGGCAGGGTCAAGAGCAGGGCCGAAAGTGCCAACAGAAAGCGGGTGTCGCTCAACTGGGCAAGGCTCAAAGGCGCCCAGGGCACCGAATTCGGCTCGAACTGAACTTTGCCCCGGCGCGCCGCCAACCAACGCCAAGCCCAAGAGAAGAGGATAGACAGCCCAAAGACCGCCAAAAGGTTAAGCCCCTTAAATTCCCAGGTGCCCTCTAGGTAGTCGGTTTGCAGGCCCACTAAGGGTAGCGTGAGGAAAACAAACCAACAGCCCACCAGCAGGCTTTTCTTAAGCTCTTCTAAAAGGTTCATACCTTCTCCTGCCGGTTCTTGCCCAAGAGGCCTGCCGGTTTGAAGATCAGGATCAAAACCAAAATGGCGAAGGCGAAGACGTCTTCGTAATCGCTGCTGATGTAGCCGGTGGCGAAGGATTCGGTTAGCCCTAAGATCAACCCGCCTAAAGCCGCGCCGGGGATCGAACCGATCCCGCCTAAGACGGCGGCGGTAAAGGCCTTAATGCCCACGATAAAGCCGATGTGGTAATTGATTTGCCCTACATGGGCGGCAATCAAGATGGCCCCCACGGCGGCCAGCATGCTGCCTAAGACGAAGGTATAAGAAATCACCCGGTCTGAGTCCACGCCCAGCAACATGGCCATTTCGCGGTCCTGGGCAATGGCGCGCATGGCCAAGCCCAGCTTGGTGAATTTGATCAGCACAAAAAGCAACCCTAAGACCCCCAGCGTCACCAGGGTGATCACCAATTCACCAGGTTGGATGAAGTCGCGCAACGGACCCAGGTCCGGTAGGCCTTCGAAGAGTGCTGGAAAGGCCACGAAGTCAGAAGTTTGGGCTAAGATCACATATTCGCGCAGGAAGATGCTCATGCCGATGGCGCTGATCAGGGGGGCCAGCCGGGGTGCCTTTCGTAGCGGGCGGTAAGCGATCCGCTCGATGGTGAAGCCGTAGGCCCCGGCCCAGATTACTGCCGCCGCCAGAGCCACCGCGAAGAGGGCCAAATGGCTGTAGCCCATGATCGAAAACAGACTAGCGAAGACCAAGCCCACAAAGGCCCCGATCATATACACCTCACCATGGGCGAAGTTGATCAGCCCCAAGATACCGTAGACCATGGTATACCCCAAGGCCAAAAGCGCGTAGATGCTGCCTCGGGTCAGGCCGGCAAAGAAGATTTCCGAGAGGTAATAAAATCCCTCGGACATCTCAAGGTTCCGGTTGGAAATTTAGGTCCACAAACTGAGCGTCTTTTACCTGATACAGCGAAATCCCAGCCCCCACAATATCGCCTTGAGGGTCGAAGTGGATCTTGCCTAAAACCGTATCTACGGTTTGGGCGTGCAGTTGCTTTTTGATGGCTTCGGGGTCGGTACTGCCCGCCCTTTTGATCGCTTGAACTAAGGCCGTAAAGGCGGCGTGGGCTTGCAAACCGAAGTTGCCGGAGCTTTGTCCGCGGTCCGCTAGCTCTTGGTTGACCTGCTGGGTCTGGGGTAGGCCGGAGATGTCCGCCGGGCTGGTGGCGTAGTAGCCTTCAACGTAGTGGCGGCCAATCTTGATGAAGCTGGGGTCCTTGACGCCGTCGCCGCTGATGAAGGCGGACTTGATGCGCCGTTTGCGGGCCTGGGTGACGATCTTGGTGGCTTCGGGATGGTATCCGCCGAAGGCGACCACGTCGGGCGCTTCACGGCCGATCTTGCGCACTAAGGCCGAGTAGTTGACCGCACCGGGGGTGACCCCTTCGACCATCAAGATTTTCACGCCCCGTTTTTTAAGCTCCTGTTCCACCAACAGGGCTAAGGCTTTTCCGTAGTCCCCCTTGTCGTGGACGATAACGGCGGTTTTGGCCTTTAGTTTTTGGACAATAAAGTCCGCCTGCACCATCGCCTGCTTGGCGTCGTGGGGGATGCTGCGGAAGAAGAGCGGGTAGCGTCCCTCAAGGGTCAACTCGGGGCTGGTGGCTGAAGGGGAGATGACCGGGATTTTGGCGGCTTGGTAGATCGGCAGAGCGGCCTTGGTGGCCCCGGAGCAGATGTGCCCGATCACGGCGACTACCCTTTCGGCGACCATCTTATTGGCTACGTCGGCGGCCACGCCGGGTTTGCAGACGTCGTCCAAAACCACCAACTGGACCTTTTGCCCCAGTAGACCCCCTGCTGCGTTCAATTTCTCGGCCGCTAGCGCTAGCGCATCGCGCGCCGGGATGCCGTAGGGGGCTAAGTCGCCGGAGTGGGCACCGGCCACGCCGATCTTGAGGTCTGCTTGGACCTCAAGGGCGGCCAAGCTCAGAAAGAGGGTCAAACAAAGCGGGAGGAACCAACGACGCCACATGTCCACACCGGTTTTGGAGGTTAGGTCAACAAAGCGGATAAATATTCGCTTTCTACCGCGCCACACCCCCCCTTGTCAATCAGCGGGGCTAGGCTTGGGCGGCTTCGATAGAGCGTCTTCACAGGCTTCAAAGACCAATTCGCCGCTGATGCCGCGCAGGCAGTTGTAGTGTCCATAGGGGCAGTTGCGCTTAAAGCAGGGGGAACAGTCCAGGTGCAGCGAGACGATCCGCGCCTTGGGGTTCATCGGCGCGGTCCAAAGGGTTGAGGTGGACCCAAAGACCGCCACCTGAGGGCGGCGTAGCGCCGCCATGATATGCATGGCCCCCGAGTCGTTGCTCACTAGGAGTTGGGCCTTTGAGAGCAGGGCGATCAACTCCAATAGGTTGGTTTGGCCGGTCAAATCCTTGGCTTCGGTAGAAACCAGCGGAAAGTCTCCTTCTTGGCCCAAGATCACCACCCTTTTGCCCGCTAGCTGTAGCCGGTGGATTAGTTCGGTCCAGCGCTCATAGGGCCAGCGTTTCGCCTCGCCATAGATGGCCCCCGGCGCGATGGCCACAAAGCCTGGCTCGATATCCAAAGCTCCCGACAAGACCCCATCGGCCCAACCTTTGGGCAGCGCTAAGCCGGGCAGTCCCGGCTTGAATCCGTCCAAATCGCTGATTAAGAGCTGGTACTCAGCGGCAATATGTTGGCCTCTAGGCGGCAGCGGATTGGTCACTAGGCGGTTGAGGAACACCCGCCTGCCCCATTGGCCGCTTAGCCCATACCGCTCTTTGATCCCGCTCAAGAAAACCATAGCCGCCGCCGAATAGCTGGGCGGGAGCACATAGGCCCGGTCATAACCTCGTTGGCGCAGGTCCTGGGCAAAAGAATAAATCCCCTGGCTGCGGTCAAAGGGAATGACCTCGCCTCGGTGGGGCAGGGGGATGGACTCAAAACCCTGGCGCACCACTAAATCCACCTGCGCCTCGGGGAACTGCTTGAGCAGCCGCCGGATAAAGGCGGTGGACATCATCAGGTCGCCCAACCAGTTGGGCGTACGGACCAGGATCTTTTCGGCCATAGCCTTAAAAGCGTTGGATCGGCTTCTGGGGGAAGACGATCAGCTTACGCATCACGAAGTTGATCAAAAAGAGGATGAAACTGGCGCAGGCCTTGGCGACTAAGCTGGTGGCACCCAGTTGGATCAGCCAACTGGTCGCCGCGACGTCTAAGAAACCACCCACCAAGACCACCCCCAGATAAATAAAGAACTCCAGCCCCGAACTCCAGCGGGCTTGGTGCTTAAAAAGGATCTGTATGCTCAGCCAATAGTTGACCAAACTGGCCAGGAAATAGGCGCTGCCCGCGGCTGCGGCGAGACTTAACTCGGTGAAATGATCCAAGCCCCAAAAGAAGCCAAGGTTAAAAAGCGCCGAGAGCGAGCCGATCACGAAATAGATAGCCAACTGCATGGGCAGCGGGGCGTAAGGCGCGTTGTAGTGGAAGATGCAATACAAGGCACGGAAGGCGTCTTTCAAGCCGATCTTCTTGCCTTCTTCGAAGGTGCGGCCATTGTAGCTGATCCCGATTTCATAGACCCGTAGGCCCATTTGGGAAACCTTGGCGACAATCTCGGGCTCAAAACCAAAGCGGTTTTCTTCGATCTCAATCGCCTGGATCACTTCACGCCGAAAGACCTTATAACAGGTCTCCATGTCGGTCAGGAAAAGGTCGGTGAACATGTTGCTGAGCAGCGTCAGCAATTTATTGCCCATGGTGTGCCAGAAGTACAACACCCGCTTGGCCTTGCCGGTTAGGTAGCGCGAACCCAGCACCACGTCGGCCTCACCGCGCCGCAAGGGCTTGATCAGCTCCAAAAGTTCGTTTGGGTCATATTCCAGGTCGGCATCCTGAACCGCCACAAAGTCGCCGGTTGCTTCTTGAAAGCCGGTGCGCAGTGCGGCCCCTTTGCCTTGGTTGACTTGGTGGAAGACCAGTTTGATCTGGGGGTAGCGCTTCGCCAACCCTTCAGCGACGCTCCGGCTGGCATCGGTAGAGCAGTCGTCCACCAGGATTAGCTCCAGACCTACGTCTGGCCGCTCGATCTCTAAGACGCGGCCAATGGCGACTTCTAGCGTAGCTTCCTCGTTGTAACAGGGGACCACTACGCTTAAGGTACAGGGCTTGAGCTCTACTTTCATCAGGTCAGGGGGCTAGGTTTTCCTTTGGTGTAATGCAGCCAAGTCTCTTTGGCAACCAAAGGCACCAAAATATAGAAGGGCCAAAGCAGTAACTTTGGCAAAGAAATCGCATTGAAGAGGCAGTTGGAAAAAAACGACCCCTTGATTGTTGAATCTTAGCCAGTAGACGTCATGAAGCGCAACGCACTACTCATTTCCCTTGGATGGCTGGTCCTAGCCGGTTGCTCAAGCCACCGCAATGCCGAGCAGGCCTTTTACACCCCCCAAGATTGGAAGAAACCGATCGAAGCGGGCCAGGCGGAACCTTCGGGCAGTTTTTTCCCGAGCAACAACAATTATGGTAACAGCCCCAAGGTTGACCCCATTGAGCCGATGCAAGCGAGCAACGGCTTCAACCCCAATTTCCGGGGCCAGCAAGAAACCGCAGCATCTCCGGCCAGCGCGGATGCGCAGTACGGCTTTGCGCCGGACTTCGAGAACAGCCCCAAAGTAGGCCAAGCGGGCCAAGGCGAACAGATGAAAGGTTATGCGAGTTGGTACGGCCCCGGCTTCCACGGCAAGGCTACCGCCAACGGTGAACGCTATAATCAGCGGGGCATGACCGCCGCACACAAAATATTGCCCATGGGCACCTGGGTGCGGGTGACCAATCAGAAAAACGGGGAGTCTATTGTGGTGCGGATCAATGACCGAGGGCCCTACAAAAACGACCGGATCATCGACCTAACCGAAACGGCGGCCACCAAATTGGGCTTTGTTAAAGACGGCACCGCACCGGTCAAGCTAGAGGTTGTGCGCTACCCCAAAGGTTATGACCATGCGGCTGGATTAAAGCCCTACAAGCAAGTGGTGGTACAGTTGGCGGTATTTAATGAATTGGATAAAGCCCAAAGCTACCGCCGCAGCCTAAGCCAACGATATGGCTCGATCCCTTTCATGGTGGACCGTAAAGAAGGCAGCTTTTACGTACTCGCCGGGCCCTACGATGCCCGCGACGATGCCGCACGGATTTCTAGTTCCTTAAAGCGCGAAGGGGTCAACAACTTCGTGCGCAGCCTGCGCAAGTAGGCTCTAGGCTAGTGGATCATCGAGCTCAGCCCTTCTGCTCGTTCGAGCGGGGGGCCCTGAGCCTCGGCTTGCTCCTCTGTTGATTCCTCCTCAATCCCCTCTTCCTCAGCGCTCTGGTAAAGGTCTACCTGATCGCCTTCGCGGTATAAAGAGTCTCCGAACAAATAGCCGGAGTCGTCTTCTTTGCCTTTAAAGAGGCGGTAGCCCAGATATAGGGCCGCGCCGAAAGAGGCGAAGAAGAACAGTATGGACAGGATACGCGAAATTAGTTTCATCGTTGGGTTCCCAAAGAAGCTTGAAACAATATTGGAACTCGTCTAGGTTGAGCCTAAACGCTTTTCTAGGCGCTCGCAAGTTTTTGACGTCAAATGAAAGTAAAATTGCACAAACTCCGTCAACTTATTGGTCTTTCTTTGTGTGCAGGGCTCCTGTGGATGCCGGGTCTTGCGCTGGCTGATGGCCCGTTGATGAGCCCGCGCGAGATCGCTGCGGAGGCACAACGGATTGAGTATAAGCGCTTTTTCGAAGACCAACAAAACTTCTTTTTGACCCGCCCTGAGTTGGTCGAGATTCTCTTTTTGGGTATCGTCGAGCTCAAGGGCAACCCCGAACGCGCCAAATATCACATCCGCGCCGAAGTGCTGGGCTGTCCGGCCGGGGCTCCTTTGATTACCCGCTGCCGAGTCGACCAAATCCGCCTAGAGCGGCAGCGTTTGGGCCGCGTTACCTACTTTGAGATCCCCGTCAACTTTACGGAGCTTAAGTTTAAGCCCCAACCGAGCGGCGACCAGCGTGTTGAGGTCGCTTGGCAACAAGAAACCTGGGACGCGCCGATTCTCAACGTCGACGAATTCCTTAGCTATTTGGGTGCCGCCGCCGAATCCCCCTACTACCGGATCAAGCCCGAGGTGAAGCAGATCGTATTTAACGCGGTGCTGCAAAACCATTTTGATGTGATGGTGGACCGCCGTTTGGTTAAAGATTTGTTGTCCTTATATAAGGACATCCCACAGGACGAACGGGACCGCATCTATTACCGGGCCTTTGAATCAGACGTGACCATTGTCGAAAATCTAGCGAGCCTCAATTTTTATCTAGAGGCAAAGGCGGCCCGCCTCAACAACCGGATTATGCCCGCAACCTCACCCAAGCGGCCTCGATAGGCTAACGCTTTGCGCCCTAAAGCGTTTGTTTTCTTGAAAATCAAAGCCATTCCTGTTAGTCTCTAAAGGCCAACACCCGGCCTATTGTGCCACTACGCCCTACTAAGGAGTCTCATATGGAAAAACCTTGGCTAAAGGAATATCTCGACGGCGTTCCCGCCGAAATCGACGCTGACAGTTATTCGTCCTTGGTGGCGATGATCGAAGAGAGTTTTGTACGCTTTTCGGATCGCCCAGCCTTCCATAATATGGGGACTTCCATCACCTTTAAAGAGCTAGACCGGCTTTCGGCAGCTTTCGCGGGGTATCTTTTAGGCACTTTGAATCTGACCAAAGGCGACCGGGTGGCGGTCATGATGCCCAACGTGCTCCAATATCCCGTAGTGTTATACGGGATTTTGCGGGCCGGGTTGATTGCGGTGAACGTGAACCCCCTTTATACGCCTAGGGAATTAGAATACCAGCTCAAGGATTCGGGTTCAAAAGTTTTGGTCATCTTGGCCAACTTTGCCCATACCTTTGAGGCGATGGAAGGGATCACCGCCGTTGAGAAGGTGTTGGTGACCCAACTTGGAGACCTGTTGCATGGCTTCAAAAAGCCGCTGGTTAACTTTGTGGTCAAGTACGTCAAACGTATGGTGCCTGAATTTGAAATCCCCGGTTCAGAGCCTCTGCTGGATGCATTAGAGCGCGGTAAAGGATTGAGTCTGCCGGACGTCAAGGTGGAGTCCGGCGACATTGCCTTTTTGCAGTACACCGGCGGGACGACGGGCGTTTCTAAAGGTGCGGTCTTGACCCACCGCAACATGGTGGCCAACGTACTTCAGGCCGAATCTTGGATAGGGGGAACCTTTGAAATGGGCGAGGAGATCGCCTTTGCGCCGCTGCCTTTGTACCATATCTTCAGTCTGACGGCGAACTGCCTGTTTATGACCAAGTTAGGCGGGTTGAATGTTTTGATCACCAACCCAAGGGACATCCCCGCCTTTATCAAAGAATTGAAGCAGTGGAAATGGACCTTTATCACCGGGGTGAACACTCTTTATTTGGCCCTGCTGAACCATCCTGAATTTAAAAACCTGGATTTTAGCCACCTGAAGATCAGTCTGGCCGGGGGCATGGCGGTGACTCGTGGGGTTGCCCAGCGCTGGGCAGAAACGACCGGGCATGTCTTGTTAGAGGCCTACGGCCTGACCGAAACCAGCCCGGCGGCATGCATCAACCCGACCAACTTGCCCGAATACAATGGCGCTATTGGCCTGCCGATCAGCAGCACCTTGGTGGCGATTTTAGACGAGTCCGACCAGCCCGTCGCCTTGGGGCAGCCCGGTGAATTAGGGATCAAGGGGCCGCAGGTAACCCAAGGCTACTGGCAAAAGCCCGAAGAGACCGAGCGGCTTTTCAGCCCCGATGGCTGGCTGAAAACGGGCGATGTGGCGATTATGGACGAGCGGGGTTTTGTGCGCTTGATCGACCGCAAGAAAGACATGATCTTGGTCTCGGGCTTTAACGTCTACCCGAACGAA
Organism: bacterium; assembly: GCA_032250835.1. Classification (GTDB taxonomy): domain Bacteria; phylum SAR324; class SAR324; order XYD2-FULL-50-16; family XYD2-FULL-50-16; genus TamC13-09. Next base: position 45,736 of record JAVVEA010000017.1, on the reverse strand, counting down.
ATTGAAGATGTGATCAGCCTACACGAGGGGATTTTGGAACTGGCGGCCATCGGGGTGCCGGACGAAAAATCCGGCGAAGTGGTCAAAATTTTTGTGGTCAAAAAGGACCCCAAGTTAACCGAAGCGGAGGTAATGGACTATTGCCGCAAGAACTTAACGGGTTACAAACGGCCCAAGCAGATCGAATTTATCGATGAATTACCCAAGACCAACGTGGGTAAGATTCTGCGCCGTGCCTTGCGCCCCGCTCCGCCTAGCGCTTAAAGCGGGGGCGGTTGGCCGACTAAAACCCCCAACCGCTGGGCGCAGCTGGGGCAAGTCTGTGCGACTAAAGTTAAACTGCTTTGGGGGACTTTTAGGCGGCTGGTGGGGTTACTTATCTGTTTCCAAAGGCCTCCAAACTCTACTTGGTTGCAGAAAGAGCAAAAGCTGTGTGCGCCGGGCTGTGGCTCTTTGAGGAAGTTGAACCGGTAGGGGAGGTTGTGCGGTTGTAGGCGGACGGGCCGCGAACAAAACCGCACCCAGTCGGTGCCCGAGCCGGGCTCTAAGGTCATCCGCAGGTAGCGCTGTAGCCAAGGGGAATCGCAGCGTAAATCAAAGGTGAGTTCTTTATTTTCTTGGCGTACCTGGGCCATCAGGCGCCGGTATAATTTCTGGGTAGTCAGATCGGTGATGTGGTCCCAGAGGGTGCTGGATGTTAGGTTGCCCCAGGAGCCACTGAACCAGCCGTTTTCCTGAGCAAACCGGTCCCAGTCGCCGCTGCAAGTCGTCAACCGATCTAACTCCTCTACCTCGTAAATCAGCCCCATCAGGCCAGAAATCGACTTTGTCATGATCCAGAAAGTCAGGGTGTCCTAAAGGGAAACACTCTAAAGTAATTTGGGGGATAATTCAAGAAATTCAGGAAAATCAAAGGGGTTTAGCCACTCTAGCCGCGCTGAACCGCCCACAGCAACCGAAACCCTCGTTGGGTTTCGGCGCGCTCTATTCTTAGCCCAAAACGTTCTAGGCTAGCCTCTACCCACCGGCTTTTTAACCGTACCTTAGGGTAGCGCCTCACCTCCAACTCCCAGCGGCCTTCGACTTTGCGGTAAAGCAGGTCATTAACCCAAAGCCGTTCGGTCTCAAACTCCAAAAAGCTGGTGAAAATCCGTTCTTCATCTTGAGCCAGTGGGAAAACCCGCGCTGTCCCTTCCAGGTTTTTTTCGTTCTCGCGCCAGCCCAGTAACAGCGAACCGCCGGGGGCTAAATGTTTTGCCGCCAAGCTTAAAAGTGACTTGACCGCCACCAGATTAGGTAAATGCAACAGGCTGTCTCCCAAACAACTGATCAAGGTGGCCCCCTCTTCGGGGGCATAGCGGTCCAGGTCCATCATGTCGGCTTCAAAACACTCAACGGCGAGCTGAGCTTTGCGCGCCTCTAGCTGGCTCAACATAGCCGCAGAGAGGTCCAAAGCCCGGACCCGGTAACCCCGCCGGGCCAAGGCCAACGCCTGAGCCCCGGTGCCGCAACCTAGATCCAGAGCGACTTGGCCGCCACCGGGCGGAAGCTCAATCTCTTCAAAAAGCTGGGCACTCCGGGCCGCTAGCGCCTCGAAGCCGCCTTGGATCCAGTCGTAGTGTGGGCCAAGAAATTCTTGGTAGTGGGAATGTATGCTCATAGCCGCTTTACCGGGGCCCTTTACAGTAATTAAACAAAGGTCTAAAGTCAAAATATTCGATTATTCGAATACAACAACCAATCTCCTTGGAAGGAAATATGACCAAAAAGATCGTGATGACCCTTGCGGGAATCCTGGCTGCTACCGGTGCTTTTGCCGAAACAAGCGCTTCGGGCAACCAGTTGTTCCCGGTGGTCGATTCCAGCTACCAAGCCAACCCTGTACTTTCGTTGGTCGGTGGTAGCATGAACCCGAAAGAAGGAGACGGCGGCTCAGTGGTCGGTGTCGAACTTTCTTTAGACTGCCCCTTGTTCCAGCCTTCTAAGGGACAGGTACGCCAGCAAGTTAGCTACACTACCTACGACAAAAATAACGTGAAGATCACCAACATCGAGCTGAACCCCCACTGGATGACCGAGTTGTCCGATGGGTTCTTTGCGGGCTTCGGTCCGGGCTTGGGCTTGGTGCAAACCAGCGTGACCGGTGGCAACTCTAACAGCTATTTGGCTTTGGCCGTCGGCGGCAGTGCTTCGTACCGCTCTGGTCCGATCCAGGCTGGTTTGGAGTACCGCGAGCAGTTCACCCAAGAAGTGGACCGCACCAACGTTAACAACAACCGCATCTTATTTAAGGTCGGTTACGTCTTTTAGATCGGCCTGAGCTTTCAGCCCCTCGGCCTTGAGCTTAAAGGCTTGGTCGAGGCGGCCTGAAAGGTCCTGCAAAAAACGCTGGACCTCTGGTACCGCTTCCTCGCAGTAGCTTTTTACCTTCTCGTTTGCATCTTGAATCTGGCTGAGCCGCCGCTTTTTTTGTATCTCACAAAAGGCGCAGTCGCTTAAGACCGGCACTTCGTAAAGTACCGTGTAATACTCCATCATCGGGCTGAAGGCCTTGGTGGTCTCGGAGATGCAGCGGCGCATTTGATAGGTAGACAGGGGCTGGTCCGAAAAACCGTAAGAACGGTCCAACAACTGGCGCAAAACCCACTGCTCACAAGAGGGGTTTGAAAAGAGCCGGATCGATTTGCCTTGCAGGGTCTTGAGTTCTTTTAAGGGCCGCCCGTTCACCGGGAAACTACAAAGATCCAACTCCACCTTACCATAGGTGCCCAAGCCCGGTTTTTTCTGCGCTACCTCCCGGCCCACAAAATCCAAAAATAGTTCTTTGTTGATGACCACCTTGGACAGATCGACGCCCTCGGGGCCGAGTTGGTCTAAGTTCAACTGTGCTTGGGCGTTACTGGAAAATCCGGTAACAAAAACAAAAAAGAGCAGGAGGATAGTTGGCATGAGTTCCTTTATTAGGTTACCTAAAAGATACCAAAAGTCCCCCGCTCTGGCCAGTCTTTAACGCCCCGGCAACGCCCGCATCCAAGCTAGGGTGGATTGTGCCCGGCGGTCTTTGGAGCTTTCTAAAGATTTGATCAGCCGCGCGCGAGTTTCGGGGTTTAGGTGCTGACCGAACTTGAATTTTGCACTCACCTCTTGGGCCACCACCTTAACCAAGGCGGTCCCCTTTAAAGCCTTTTGGTAAAAGGGATCGTCGCTAAGCAGGGGTCGGTGCCGTCCCTCGGGCTGCATCTTGGCCATCAAGGCGCTGAGGACCTGAGCCTTCTGCGCTAAATCGGCCACCTCTTCGGCCAATCCCTTGAGGTGCACCGAGCGAAAAAACTGGGTTGCCGCACAGGCTTCTTCGTCCTGGGTGGCGTAAGAGGGGATGAAGGCAAATTCTTCGGCGAGACTTAAAAACACCCGGGCGTCGCGCCGTAGGTTGGCCATCTTGGTCCCCGCCGGTCCCGAATGGAAATAAAGGTCCCCTCCAAAAGAAACAAAATTCACCGCCGTCACGTAAGGTGCCCCCGAGGCGTCCAGGGTCCCTAGATGTAGGCTTTCGGCCTGGTCCAAAAATTCCTGAATTAATTGGGGGTCTTCAATCTTAAACTCAGCGCGCCGCATTTTTTTTTCTAAGTTAGGGGTTACTTAGAGAAATCTAAAGGGCCCTTGAGGTTGGGTCAAGCCCCGAAAGGAGGCGGGACCGGCTAGCCCAATCCCGTAAAATCTGCCGCCCAGGGGTATGCTCCGTCGGGCTCGGCCCCGTCGCGCCGGAGTTCGGTGACTTGCAGGCCTGCTGCTTGGGCGGCAGCCAGTTCGGCGGGGATGTCCGAGAGGAAGAGGATCTCCGCTGGGGGCTGGTTTAACTGCAAAGCGATTTGGGTATAAGAGGCCGCCTCTTTCTTGCCGCCCACGGCGGTGTCAAAGTAGGCCGAGAGGTAGGGGCAGAGGTCCCCGGCGCTCGAGTGGCCGAAGATCAACTTTTGGGCCAGCACAGAGCCCGAAGAATAGATAGCCAGCCTCAAGCCTTGGGCACTCCAGCGCTCAAAGGCGGGCCGGACATCAGCGTAGACATGGCCCTTCAGTTCACCCTTTTGGTAGCCTTGCTCCCAGATCAGACCCTGCAACTGCTTTAAGGGCCCGGCCTTGCGGTCTTGTTGGGTCCAGTCCAAGAGGACCTGGGTCAAGGCTTCAAGGCCCTGGGCCCCGGTTTCTTCAGCCACCTGGGCTAGCGCTTGGGCTACTGCGGGGGTTTCTGCTTGTTCGCTCAAGAACGGGCCCATCCGCTGGGCGGCGTAGGGGAACAACTCCTGGTGGACAAAGTTTATGTCCGTGGTGGTCCCCTCGATGTCTAAAAGGATCACCTTCACTGCCGGTACCTCAGGTCCGTTCCGGAATCGGTGTACTGCGCCACCCAGCCGTCTGGGTTGGTGAAGATGCGGATGGCCTTAACGTGGTAAGCCGGGGCCAGCTCAAACCAGTGTTTGGTCCCCTTGGGCACCGATAAAAAATCACCGCGCTGGCACATCAGGCTAGCCACCACACCGTCTTCAAAGTGGAACCAAAATTCCCCCTGACCGTCTACAAAGAAGCGGACCTCGTCTTCGCTGTGGGTATGCTCGCTCAAGAACTTTTCGCGGATCGTCTCCAAGTTGGGCGTCTCGGCATGCACGTTGATCACGTCGCAACTTTGGTAGCCCCCGGCGGACATGAAGGGCTTAAGCTCGTGTTCATAGGCCGCCAAGATGGTCGCTTGGTCGTCATCGTCTTGGAGCGGTTGGGCCGCTTCCCAACGCGAAAGGGGCACGCCGCGCTCGGCTAAAGCAGCCTGGATGGCTTCGAACTGGTCGATCCGGACACCCGAATCAGGGAAGGTCAAGAGCGTCATCTTAGGTTCCTCTGAGATAAAACGTAATATTTGATGATGTATTCAAAGACTTCCAGGTGCCGCTTCGCTTCCTTTACGTCCCGGCCCCAAACGTAGAGCCCATGCCCGCGCAACAAGAAGCCAAAGTGCTCGTCCGGCGCTTTTAAGCGTAAGGTCACCGCTTCGGCCAGTTTAGGCACATCTTGGGAATTTTCGAAACAGGGCAATAGGACCTCGGCTTCGTGGGTCTTGACCCCCGCAAAGCCCTTGAGCAATTCCAGGCCGCCCAAGCGGATATTGTCTTGGCCGGGGAATTGGTCGGCAAAGAGCAGGCCTTCTAAAAAGTGGCTGTGCAGCACCGCCCCGGCGTTGGTCGCTCGGTAGATGGCCAGATGTAATTCCGTTTCGTCGCTAGAGCGCCGCCCGGCAAAGTCGGGGTGCAGCTGGCCGGTGGCGCAGTCCACGGGCAAGAGGTTCTCGGCGGAAAAGGTGCTTTTGTCGATGCCTGATTCAGAAATCCAGGCCCAGGGGGCTTGGTCGGTCTGGCGTAGCGAATAGTTGCCGCTGGTCGCGGGGTTGTGGCCCCCTTGGTTGAGTTGGCGCACCAAAGCGGCCAGCGCTTCGGCCTCTTGTTTGGGTGGGGTGATCATGCCGGGCCCCTAAGGTTGACCAAAGCGTTGAGCAGTGTTTCTTCGCGCTTGGCGAAGCAGAAGCGGACCCAACGGCGGCCCTGGTCGCTGCGGCCATAAAAGGGCGAAAGGGGGATGGTGGCCACTTTTTTAAGGGTGATCAGCTCTTGGCAATAGTTAAGGTCGTCGGTGCCTTCGGGCGTGCGGGCCAGCGCAAAGTAGGTGCCCTGGGGCGATAAGACCTCTAGGCCGCAGTCCTTGAGCCCGGAGACTAAGAGGTTGCGTCGGTTTAGGTAGGTGGCGCGGAATTCGGCTAGGTAGCCGTCCATCTGGGGCCAAGCCTCGGCTAGCGCTTCTTGCAGCGGGTGGGCGACGCAGAAGCTTACGTACTGGTGGATGCGGTTTACTTCGGCAATCAATTCACGGGGCCCGCAGACCCAGCCGATCTTCCAGCCCGTCAGGCTCAGGGTCTTGCCCACCGAAGAGATGGTTAAGGTCCGTTCCCGCATGCCCGGTAGCTGGGCAATAGGTTGGTGGGGAGCCTCGAAGGTCAAGAACTCGTATACTTCGTCCGAAAGCACCCAAAGGTCAAACTCCACCGCCAATTGGGCGATGGCTTCCAGCTCCTCGGGGCTGAAGACTTTTCCGGTGGGGTTGTGCGGGTTGTTGAGGACCAGCAGCTTGGTCTTTTCGCTGACCTGGGCCCGCAGGTCTTCTAAATCAAAGCTCAAATCAGGCAGGTTCAGCGTCACCGGTTTGAGCCGGGCCCCGGCTAGTTGGACCGAAGCGAGGTAAGAGTCGTAATAGGGCTCAAAGACCACCACCTCGTCGCCGGGGTTCAGCAACGCCGTCAGCGCGCAGTAGAGCGCCTCGGTGGCCCCATTGGTGACCAATACTTCCCCTTGGGGGTCGTAGCTCAGGTGGTAGTGCTTTTGGTAAGAAGCCGAGAGGGCGGCCAGAAAGCCCGGCGCGCCGTAAGCGGGGGCATATTGGTTTTTTCCGGCCCGGTCCAAGGCCGACTTGGCCAAGTCGCGGACCCACTGGGGCCCCTCAAAATCCGGAAAGCCCTGGGAAAGATTGATCGCCCCGGCGGCTTTGGCTTGGGCGCTGAGGGTCGTAAAAATCGACTCGCCCAGCAACTGGGCCCGTTCGTTAAAACTGCGCATCAGCTGGGGGCCTCCGGTGGGAGCATTAAAAAAAGTTGGGATTACTTTAGCTAAAGCTATTGGTACCCAGGGCCGGAATCGAACCGGCACGCCCTTGCGGGCACGGGATTTTAAGTCCCGGGCGTCTACCTATTCCGCCACCTGGGCCCAAATGCCGCGACCAGCGTCATCGGGGGGAAACTAACTTTCCAATCACCCTTCTAGCTGGCTTGGGCAGAAATGTAAAGCGGGGTGAGTGGGGGAGAAGAAAGAAGTGGCTGTAACGGGCCTTGAGTGTCAATACAGGAAATCTGGGCCCTATATTCTCCCGTCGAAAGGGGCCTAATCGTTACGGCCCACGGTCGAGTGATTTGGTGGAGGTGCCAGGAGTCGAACGCCAGATGTGCTAATATGCTGATATGATAAATTTATCTCAGTTCTGAGATGTGCTTATTGTACCAGGAACTGTACCAGTTTGAATAGATCGAAGACAGATTTTAAAAACCTATAGCGAGGGGCTAACTTTTTATCATTCGATATGCTTGACGATGAGGATTTTTAGTGGGACACGCTAGTTAGCAAGTTGATGATATAACTCTCTACTGAAATCTAAGATTGAAATATGACCCCTCCCAAGCTAGGAAACTACAAATTTACACCGCTCATTCTTGCAATCCTAGGTCTCGCCTACTTGCTGCAGTTGATGCGGCCAGCACTAGCTAAGGTCATTCAAGAAAAGTTTGGATTTGACACCCATGACTTCATGTTTATAACGGACATTACCGTAATTACGCTATTGTTTTGGTTGTACGAAAGCTGGTTATGGAAAATACCGGTGTTTAATGTTTTGGTTGAAGTTCCCAATATATCGGGTCGGTATGAAGGGCGTATTGAGCCTACTTCCGAACAAGGGATTCCGAAGAGATGTACTCTGGAAATCGAACAATCGGCCTCAAGTTTATCTGTGTGTTGCTGGTTCGAGAAGGATGATGGGACGGAGCCAACTGCCTCAACCAGTGAAGAGGCAACAGTCTATAGAAAGAAAAATGGCAATTTCGAGGTGTCCTTTCAGTATGTAAATTCGGGCGGGGGAGTGAAGGGGTCATTAGATATGCACAGAGGGTTTAATGTTTTAGAGGTTGTCCAAGATGAATCGTCAAGGGTCTTAACTGGTGAATATGTAAATGTACGCATTCCTCCCTCGTGCGGGGGAATGGGGGTCAAGTTGGTTTCAGGTAAGCTTAAACGAAAATTCTAAATACGAGGCTGAGATGGCTGATTTAGCTAAGCAATTTAAATCATTTAACGAAAAGATCAAGCTGAGTGAATCGAAAAAGCAAAGCTTAAGAGAATCTAGGAACGCTTTGAGGAAAGATATTCGTGCTGAATTGAAAGACCAGTCGGATATCTCAGTCAAATTTGCTGGGCAGGGGTCGTATGTTTTGAACACAATAGTGGAGCCAGAAAACGGAGAGTACGACATTGATGATGGGGTCTATTTTTCTTGTGCTATGGAAAACAGGCCGTCCGTAAAAGATGCTCATTCTATTGTGGTAAGTGCCGTTCAGCGTAGGAAACGAACGGTAGAGGATAAACCGACATGCGTCCGAGTGAAATACCAAGATGATAGGCATATCGACATGCCAATATACTTCCTCGAAAAATTAACTGAAAAGTTTTCACTTACAGCAACGGATTCTCCTGACTTAGCCCATAAGAAACTAGGTTGGGTTGAAAGTGACCCTCGTGCGTTTATAGAGTGGTTTCGGGAAAAAACAGGTAACAACTCACAGCTTATTAGACTGATAAGATATTTGAAAGTCTGGCGGGAAGTTCGTTCAAAAAAATATGAGTTACCTAGTGGGTTTTGCTTAACGATTTTGACGGTGAACCACTATCGACCTGCTGCCAGGGATGACCAATCGCTAGTTGCTACCCTTCAGGCGATACAGAACGTGATCGATGATAGGCATCTTAAGTGGGGGCAGTTTACTTGTACGCGACCAACGCCTAAGCGGGAGGACCTGTTTGAAGACTTTTCCGACGAGCAAAAGGAGTTCTTTTTAGGGGAGCTTGAACTGCTTTTAGAGGATGGAAAAATTGCACTCGAGGATGAGGACGAATATGAAGCCTGTAAAATTTGGGCGAAATACCTAGGGCCCCGATTTAAGTGCGATGACCTCAAATCAAAGAGGTTTGAAAGAGCAAAAAAACATGCAAAAGCAACAAGCTTGCCGGGTAACGCCTCTAGCGCCAAGCAATGAGGCAAGACTTAGCCAACCTTGTAAAACAATTACCGAAGTCGTTTAAAGCCAAAATTCCTTCTCCTGATGAAGATGAAGGTGAACACAGCCTCGGTTGTTGTATATCTGTTGAGCTGAATATTCTTCGCAAAGACGGAGGTATTCTATGCGGCGTAGCCTATCTGCAGATCACACGATTATTTTCCTTCAAACCGCCCAAGGTCTATCTGTCACGAGAGCTTAAAGCTCAAGTGGGATATATTCCTCATGTTGACGAGAATTGTCTTGTTTGTCCTTGGGAGGATGAACTGATAGATGGCTCTATATTGCAGCCACATGAACTAATAATAGATACTGTTCATAAAGCTTTAGAAGTCGTTGAGACAGGCGTAAGGGGTGAAAATTACGAGGAGTTTTCAAGGGAATTTGTTGACTACTGGCGGCAATTATATAGCTCGACGGACATTGTAGACGAAGGTTTATATTTTGCCTTGCCCTGTATGCAAAGGGGCACTTTGATTTCGGTGAAGGCATACCGCAAAGATAATCGTATACTTAGCTTTATTTTGCCCTCAACTCAGACCCCAATAGTGGAAAATATTGAAGCGGTTTGGGGACAGCCACTCGCTGAATATCCAGCCCAACTAATACGTTTCACCCCTAAGAAGCTTCCCCCGTATCATTTTCCAGCGGAAGAGATTTTACCTGCCGTTATGGTTCGGAATCTTGATTTGATTGATTGGCTTGATCTGAAGTTAAATTTGGCTCCAGAGCCTTTTTATTTGCTGTTTTCTCAGAGGTTCAAAGGTACTGACTACCTGTTGGGCTGGAGGGTAACGCCTCCGCAAAAGCGGCTTCATGGAAGTATGGGAAAACGAAATGCATTTGGCCTGCCTTTACTCAAGATAGACGCTGTAAGAGTATTGGCCAGAGATATTGGTCTCTCAAGGCTTGAGAAACGGACAGAAGGCGTTCATCGGTCTAATCGAATCGAAAAACTGGCAATAATTGGTCTTGGGAGTATCGGCTCCAATTTGCTTGGGCTGCTAAGGTTCATGCCTATTCAGAGTGTAACATTGGTCGATAAAGACAGGCTTAAACCTGAAAATGTACCTCGCCATATTTTGGGAATTGCTCAGTGCGGGCAGAATAAGGCAACAGCAATGGCTGACTTTGTACGCTCGACCATGCCTCATACTAAGGTCGAAGCAATATCCGGGTGTATAGGAGAATTTTTAGGCAAGAATCCGGAGGCGTTTTCTGGGGCAACAGCCTGTGTTCTAGCAACAGGCGAACGGGCTATTACAAAATTTGTACTTTCACAGATGGAACAGCATGGAATCAAATGTCCTGTTGTGATTTTGTTTGTCGAACCCTTTCTTTTAGGGGCTCACTGTTTGTGCTTTTCAAAACCAGACCTAATCCTTTTTGAAAAATTACATGATAAACAAGGCTTCTATTTTGGGAATACGATTCCACCTGAGGAGTACATTCAAGAAGAAAGCCGCTATCGCTTGAATGAAGGAGGGTGCCAAGGAACTTTCGCCCCGTTCAGCGGTAGAGACATCAATGCCTTTTTAAGCAAGGTGTTTTCTCGTATTATGGATTGTTGCCACGGCCAAAAGGAGCAGTTGATTTGTTGGAAGTGGGCTGGTTCGCCTAGCGGGAACAGGGCTTTTGAAGCTTCAAGGGTTCAACAATATTATAGCGAAGGTACATTGGAGAGGATAGATTTTGAAGACCAGATTTCAGGAATGGAAAATCCAAATTGAAGATTCGGTTGTTGTTGTCATGGAGAGTTTTCGTCAAAACGCCCATTCGTCGAAAGAAGCGGGGGGGATACTGCTGGGAGAGGTGTACCCAGAGTTGAATAAAGTGGTGGTTTCAAAAATAACTACCCCAAACTCAAAAGACAAACGCAAGCGGTATGGATTTGTTCGTGCAGTTTTTCCTGCTCAGGTGATCATCGATTATGAGTATCTTAATAGTGGGCAGAGGACCATATATTTGGGCGAATGGCACACCCATGCTGAAAGTAAGCCTACACCCTCAAGTAGAGACCGAATGATGATCAAGGATCAATTTGAAAATGGACAGCTAACTGTAGAGTTTCTGCTTTTGGTTATTCAGGGCACAAGCGGAAGGTACGTGGGGGCATTTCAGAGTGGGACTTTGAGTCCATGCACTTAACGTGGAATAGTCCCTGCTGCCGCCCCAATGCCGGAAGTTGAAATGGTACATTCCACTGTACCAGAAACTCTTGCAGAGCCGCTTCAGGTAGAGGGCATTCAGGGAAGGTGCAAAAATACAGTGACATCCATTGGCATAGCCTTGACTGCAACATGCGAACCCGCCCGCTTTTACGCTCAGGGCGGCTAAAGGCTTCGCTAGGTAGCTAAGTGAGTGCCCAGCGCCCCGTTGTTTACCCATGCCATTAAAGAACCCCTATCCCCCCGCCACCTCCCTTAACTCCAACTCCACCAACGGTTCGGGGCCAAATTGTAGGGCTACGCTCAAGACTCCTTGGGCTCCGTGGTCTTTATAGGCATGCTCAACGGAGTGTACGGCGATGCGGTGGGCTTTGGTGGGGTTGTCGGCTTCTACTTCTAGGGTGAAGCTATGGCGGGGGCCTAGGGGGAGCCAGTCCTCATTTTTTAAGCCTTCGTCCATAAAGCGGAAATTTTCTTCGGTCCGGTGGGCGGGGTCGAAGTCGTAGGTGAGCATAAAATAATGGCTTTGCATCGGGGCTCCTGTTTATATCTTAGTTCTTTCTCTTAGCCGTCTCTATTCTCGGTCGATTTGCGGAGTACAACCTGTTCTCCCCGCTCCCTGCCCGTCGCTCATCTCGCGCTCACAGTTTTCTCGGCCCTCGAATCTTTCGGCGCAATATCCTTTCTCTATGCTCTCCGCTCGCAGGTCGTAGCGCATTCAGGGGCCCCCAGTTGATCTGCGGTCCCCAGCTAGCAAGCCCTTTGCGCCCAATGCCCAATGCGTTTTATGGCCTCCGTCGGGTCTATCTAGCGCGGAATATAGCGGAAATTACGAGAAGGTGAAACCGGCGGGCAGCAAAATAAATGAAGCCCCCCTTTCCGGCAACCCTTGCTTTCTACGGAAACCTTAGTTTAGTATATAAAAGTATATGAATAATTGATCCACCGGCCCGCCCGCTAACCCTACTGGACCAAAGACATGCGCCTCTATCTCTCCTATGACCCCGCCGACCGGGACCAAGCCCAAGCCTTTGGGCGCAAGTTGACGCAAGCAGACAGCCAAGTGATCTTAGTCGAACGGCCCGAGGCCTTACCGGGCGAGACGCCGCCGACCGACGAAATCAAGGCGGCGATCGAAGCCTCCTTGGCCCAAGCCAGTGTGGCGGTCTGTGTGGTTTCCGAAGCCACCAAAGACAATGTTTGGGTTAATTTTGAGATGGCCGCCGCCGAGATGGAAGGGCGCGGGATTGTGGGCTTTTTTATCGAAGACCTCTACCTGGGCCCCTTAGAATGGCCCGAGTTCTTCCGGCTGCGCCACACCCAATATGAGGTGATGAGCCAAGGCCCGACGCCGAAGATCCTCAAAGCGATCCAACGGGCCGAACGCAAAGGCACCCAAACCAATCTCTTTGGGATGTAGGGCAGGGCGGGGCCAAAGTTTAGGTTATCCAAAGCCCCGGTAGGCGCAAAGCTACCGGGGCTTTTTGTTTTCAGCCCAGGACGGTGCGGATCGACGCGGTCAAGCGTTCCGCCAGCCGACCCCGGTCTTCGGGCAAGGCCAATAGGTCTTGGCGTAATTCGAGTTCAAAGCCCCGGTATGCGGGGCCAAAGCGGCGGCGTAGGTAGGTGGTTAGACCGTCGGCTTGGCCGCGGTAGGGTGCATTGCGGCGGATCGACCAGTCCGGGAACCGCGCTTGCAGGTCCCTTTGCCAGGACAGCGCCAACTCCTTCTCGGCGTCCCTTTGGGGGTCATAAAGCAGCCCGATCTGCGTCCGGCGGGGTTGGCCTTCCCAAATGGGGCTGAAGGAATGCACCGCCACATGCCAAAGTGGACCCTGGGCTAAGGCTTCTTCGACCCGCTGTTCAAAGGCCTGACGGTAGGGGTGGTAATAACGCGCCAGCAAGGCGTGGCGCTTTTCCTGGGGCCAAAGTTTGGCCTCGGGGCCGAATAGGTTCCGGTGGCCCAGGCTGCGGTTTAAATCCACCAGTAAGCGGCTGGTCTCAGAAAAAACCAAGGGGCGCTTTAGGGCCTTGGACAGTTGGCGCGCCACGGCCAAGGCTCCGGGGTCCCAGCCTCGGTGCGAATCCAGCAAGTCTCTGGTAAGGGGCCCTAAATCGGCGGCATACTCGGGCGGGAGCTGGTTCCCGCCATGTTCGCAGCTAAGCAGTAGGTTCATAGGGCCAGTCCTCTTCCAGACATTGGGCCAATTCGCCGTAAACCTTTAAAATCCCAGCCTGTCCTTCTCCGCAGCCCCGCAAAATGCGCCTCGCTAAGCTGTCTTTTTGTACCAATCGGTAGACCTGGGGCAAAAAGTTATCGAGCGGCAAGCCCTGGCCAGTCAGCCGGTCCACCAAGCTGCGCCAGAGGTCGCCCACCGCAGTGGGGTTTGCTTCCAGGCCCAAAGCGCCCAGAATTTCTGGGTCTTCAATCACCCAGCGCCTACCCTGTTCAGCGGCGCCCCAAAGTTGAGCCGCCAAGCGCTGCTCGGGGATCACCGGCAAGGCGTCGGGCCCGGTGGCCAGTTCTTGCACCAAAGAGATCACCAAAGCGGCCAAGGCAAAGTCGGCTACGGCGCACTCCTGCAAGTCCAAGAGGCGGATTTCGATGGCTGAGCGGTCGAAGCGGGCAATGGCCCCGCGCGAGTTGAGCCATTCTTCGGCCAAGATGCCCTGGGGGTCTAAGGGCGCGATGGCTTGGTAGATGGGTTTTAAGATTTTTTCTTGGTAATCAGCGCTGCTGGACACCCGCTCGGGCACCACCTGTCCGGCGATGGCCGGAATCTTGGCTTGGTTGCGGCGGTAGTGGAACAGGCGGCTGTCCACCTGCCCGGTGGCTTTACCTTCTTCGAGCGGCGAACTGGCGGCGAGCGCGGGCAGCAGCGGCAAGACCAGCCGGATGGCGTCGTGCAGCCGGACAAATTGCCGGTCTCCCTCAAAGGGGAAATTGATGTGCAGGCTTTGCAGATTCGACCAGCCATGCCCTCGGCAGTCAAAGATGCGGTCATAGGCCTGATAAATCTCGCGGTTGCCATGGGGCCAGAGTTTGGTTTCGGTCTGGGGATCAAAGAGCGGGTGCATGGCTGTGGGCAAAAGCTTAGCGCCCCAGGCCTTAAGTCGCTGGTTCATCTGGCGTAGGGCCTCGACAAAGGCCAGATGCAGCGCCTTGAGCTCCCTTTGCGGCCCGTTGGCCTTAAGCTCTAATACATGTAAAACCAACTCATTAGACCAAGCGACGAGCCCCAACTCCACTTCGTCCGCCGGACCTCCGGCCATCTGGGCCAAAACCTCATCGGCGATGGGGCGCACCGCTAGAGTTTTTTGGTCTACAATCATGTATTCGGCTTCAATGCCGAAGCCCTCAAACCAACCTAAGGTCATCGGTTTACCTTCTTAAGCAGTCGTTCTAAAAAGACGTTCATGATCTTTAGGTAAAGCTCGTCTTTCAGTAATTGGTCTTCAAATCCCGCATCAACGCTGGGGTTGTCGTTGATTTCGATGACGTAAAACTTGCCGCTTCGTTCCTTGATGTCCAAGCCATAAAACCCTTTGCCGATCAACTGGGCCGCCTCTTGGGCCAGCTTGAGCAAGGCGGGCGGGGTCTGGTCTAAGGGGATTACGTCCACCTTGCCGTCTAGTTGTTTGCCCCCGGCGGTGGTTTTGATGATCTGCCAATGGCCTCTGGCCATGTGGTAGCGGCAAACATATAACACCTGCCCGTTGATCATCCCCACCCGCCAATCAAAGGCGGTGGGGAAAAATTCTTGGGCTAAAATCAGGTCCGAATCACCGAAGAAGCTCAGGGCCTTCTCTTCCAGTTCTGCCGGGTTTTGCACCTTCACCACGCCCTGGGAAAAGGAACCATCGGGCTGCTTGAGGATCGCCGGGAAGGGGATTTTTAGGCCACGCTTGGCCAAGTCTTCGCGCGAAAGCACCTGGCTGGCGGGGGTGGGGATGTGGTGCTGGTGCAGCAGTTCGGCGAGATAGACCTTATTGGTGCAGCGGATGATCGAGTTCGGGTCGTCGATCACTACCATGCCCAGGGATTGGGCCTTTATAGCAAAGCGGAAGGTATGGTGGTTGACCGCCGTGGTTTCGCGGATGAAAAGGGCGTCATATTCGCCCAAGCGGCGCAGGTCCTTGGCGGTGATCCGGTCCACCTCCAAGCCCAACTCTTGGCCCGCAGCGGAAAACTTTTTTAAGGCCCGCTCGTTGGAAGGCGGAAAGGTTTCTTCGGGGTTGACCAAAATCGCTAAGGAGAAGCGTACCGGTGCTTCAGCCTTGCGCTGGCGGCGTTTAAAATAGGCTTGGGCAAAGGCGACCAAGGAGTCAAAGTGTTCGTCCGAAACCTCTTTGAGGGCGATAGGCCCCACCGAGGTGAGCTGCCAGCGGTCTTTTTTAACGAACTTGGCGCGGATCATGGGGACCGCAAAGCTACGCGAAAGTTCGTCGGCCAGTTCCTGGTGGTGTTTGGCTAGGTTTTGGCCGAAATAAATACTCAACTCGAAGTGATCGGACTTCAGGTAACCCAATGCTTTTTGGATCAAGCCGTCTAGCGGCTCGGAAGCGAGCCGCAAGAAGGGGCGGGACTTCATTTCTTGCAAGGTAGCCACCGACGGCGTGGGGCGGTGGCCACGGGCATCGGCCAAGAGGGAAACGTAATATCCGTAGCTATGGTAGCGGTAAGAGTCACAGAGGTTAAAAACCCTTATGTTTTTGTCCTTTTGGAACTCTTCGCCACTTAGGTAGTCTCGGTAATGGATCACTTCAAAGGAATTTCCCTTGTTGGGCCAGTCCTTGGGGGATTCAACGATGATCAGGTTTCTCATGGTTTACGCAGAATCAGTAAATTTGCATCGTAGGTGATCACGCCCAACAGGATCGAGCAAACCAAATGCTCAAGGCTCACCTCATATTCATGGGTTTCGGAGACCGGATTGGGGGAGTAGGGATCGGTGATCTGTAGGCTGCCGCGCTCGCGGTCGAAGCCACTTAAGACCACAAAATGCCCGGCGGGCTCGCCTTTGATGTCGTCGTATTCATTGGTTACCGGGTTTTCGCGCTTGCTTTTGTAAAGGTAAGTCGCCGAAAGGCCCGCCAAGATGGGCACCGGCTCCGATAAGTGGCTGAGCAGCAGTTGCGGGGTCAGGTCATCAAAGCGCACCAAGCCACCAGCGCGCAGGAAGCGGATATTGGCCTTGGTCGAACTGGCCAACTGTGAACCCTCTTTTAGGCGCTGCTGGCGTTCTAGCTTGTTGATCATTTCCTCAGCTTCTAACCCGTTCCAGCTGGGGTCGAAGAGGATGGGGTTGTAGCTGTAGATGGTCGCTTGGTAGCCGCGGGTCAAGGCGTGGTAACCCAAGTTGGCCGCTAGGGTCCCGCCGCCGCGCAGCATGGGTGTTTGGCGGATCACCTCGGAAAGCGGGATGTCGTCGCCGAACCAGTTGTAGATGCTGTGCAGGCAGGTCGGGCCGCAGCTGATGTCGTCGGGTTGACGGGCAATCCGAAGATTGATCAATCGAGGTCGGGTCGCAAAGGCCATGGTAAGAACCACCTAAAGAGGTGAAAAAAAGATTCCCAATCCTATTTGAAAGATAGGACCTTTTATACTCCCTGCCAAGGGGATTTCAGCAGCGAGCGGTCCGCAGCGGGGGCTGGCTCCCCTACAATGCCCAATGAACCCAGTGAAAGACCGGGTGCTTCCATAAAAAACAGGTCCGGAAAATTTAGGTTTTCAAAGGCATCGCTAAAATTTTCCCACCCGATCAGCTGGGAGGGGGCTAAGATAACATAGCTTTTTAGCCTAGTTGTGTTAGGGTAGTTTTACTTAAATGAATTTTGTTTGCCATTTTTATTCGGTGTTTCTTGCGCCAGCGGGGAACTCCACTTTTTAAGAGGAATTTGATGCCAATCCCAACAACTCCCGCAGAAAAAGCTTCCATACAACTCCAATTCGCCGTCAGCCCGGCTGGATTGATCGGCCGCCAATGCCCCAGTCTTACCTGCCGCCAGCACTTTCAGGTACAACCTTTGATCCCCTTGAACTTGGACCGGAATCGGATCTGTCCCTATTGCGGCTGGTTCGGCCAAGAAGCGGATTTTTGGAGTGAGCCCCAATTAGATGAGCTGTTACGCTGTCTTAACGGCTCCATCCCCCGCAGCACCAGGGACCTCAGCCTGATGCAAGTCTTACTCAACCCCGGTTCCGTGATGGGCCATTGTGAGCCCCCCTGGAACCCTAAGCTTTGTGACCAATGTGGCAAGGTTTCGGCTACCGCTGCGGAGGCGAGCTTTTGCCCGGACTGTGGGTGGGACCATAATTCCTCTATGCTGGGCGCGGCCTGCGACTTGCCGGGGGCTAGCCGAGCCAAAGGCTATTTGGCCTTATTACAGGGCCAAGCGGAAAATTTGCGCAGGCGTTCGGAGGAGTTGATGCGGGAGAGCTACCTTAAAGTAGAAGCGCCGATGACCTCAGAGGGACTGGGGCGGTTTATTGGTGAGTTAAAAGAGTTGCTGCAACGCAGCCAACCATTGCAGGGATTAAAGGAAAAACAAAAGCTGGCAAAGGAACTGCGCCAATTGGCTCGTTGTTACCAGTGGCCCAAAAATCCTCCGGCCGGTTGGTCCGTTGCCTTGGCTTCTTTAACAAGCCAGTTCCCCGAATCTGCTGAGTTGTTGTCCTCAAGTTTTTGGGCAGTGCCCCGCGATAACGCTAAATTCCCGGACCTGACGGGACTGAAGGATTCGAGCTTACGCCGCCTGCAAGAGCTATTGACGGGGCCCAAAGGGCACAAAATTAGCTAGGGATTTGGGCCTTTGACCGGGGCTTTGACTGGCTGGTGGTGATCCGGTTAGTGGGTTCGGGCGGTTGTTTTGGGGGCTCTTTCAGTTAACTCAAGGAATGGGGTCAGTCCCCTTTCCTGGAATCCTGCCCTTGGGGGGGGTGCTGACTTTAGGGTGCTGCAAAGAGCTTTTTCATCTGCTGGTATCGGGTTTCGACGGCTTTCGCGTCTCGGGGGGCCTCTACGCCCCAGATCGGTCCCGGCCATGCCCGGTCGTCTCGGTAGCGCCCGATCACATGCACATGTAATTGGGGCACTAAGTTTCCCAACGCCCCCAAATTGATTTTGTCGGGGCCAAATTCTTCGCTCAGCAGCTTAGCTACCTGACCCATTTCCAGGGACAATTGAGCTTGGTCGGCGGGGCTTAACTGATACCATTCGGTTAGGTCGTCGCGCTTGGGGATCAATAAAACCCAAGGTAATTGAGGGTCTTCTAACATCCGCAACCAACACAATTCCCACTCCACCAAGGGCCGGGTTCCCTGTAATAAGGGCGAGACAATTTGGGGCATAGGTAATCTCTCCAGTTTGGGTTAAGTCCAGCTTGACAGGCTACGCCGCACTGCGCAAGTGGCGTTGGACAACTAGGTTCGGGCTCACTAGACTCAGAACCTAAACAACCCTTTTCAAAGCAATGAAACAGCTATTCGACTATGTTAAAGGCTTCGAGCACTGGTTCCACGCCAACCTAGCGGCCGCTCAAGGTAGTGTGATCAATGAGCTAGGCGTTTTCTTTCTCATCCTCTTGAGTCTGTGGGTAGCGCGTTGGGCGGCAAGGCGTTGGGTTTTGCGCTGGATGATCGACTTGGCCGCTAAAAGTCCCTTTGAATGGGACGACGCACTGATCGAGTTTAAAGTGGTGCGCGGCACCCTTACGTTGGTCCTGTTGGCGGTGCTTTTTTGGGCCTTTGAATTCCTACCCAGTCTGACTTTCTGGGGACAGCGGGTGATTGGGGCCTTGATCCCCTTGCAGATGTCTAAGGTGATAGACCGTGCTTTGTCGGCAGGGGGCAAGCTTTATCTAGCCCACCCGATAGCCTCAAGAAGGCCGATCAAGGGCTTTTTGCAGCTCTTTAAGATTTTGGCCTACTTGGTCGGCGGGTTGATGGCCATTTCGGTCCTGATGGGCGTTTCACCGCTGGTTCTGCTCAGCGGGTTTGGGGCCATGACGGCGGTCCTGATCTTGGTGTTTAAAGACTTGATTTTGTCGGTCTTGGCTTCTATCCACATTGCCGCTAACGACCTCATCCAACAAGACGACTGGCTTGAAGTGCCCCAGTATCAGGCCGACGGGACGGTGATCGAGTTGGCGCTGTACACCCTGAAGATCCAGAACTGGGATAAAACCATCTCGGTGATCCCTACTTATAAAATCCTAGAGACGCCCTTTAAAAACTGGCGCGGCATGACCGATTCGGGCGGGCGGCGGATCAAGCGGTCTATATTCTTGGACCAACAAAGCATGCGCTTTGAGCCGCCCAGCTATTTGGTGAGCTTGCTTCAAGACCCGCGCATCGCGACCGCCTTGGAGGCTGAAAAAGAAGAGTTACTCCAGCGGGCCGAGGCGGGCTCGCTGACTAATTTGCGGGTCTTTCGCAAATATCTGGAAGGTTATTTAAGGAGCCATCCTAAGATTGCCGACGACATGACCTTTATGGTCCGCCAGCTCCAACCGACTCCCCAGGGCCTGCCCTTGGAGATTTACGTCTTTGTAAACGAAGTCCAATGGGTGATTTATGAGCAGGTTCAGGCCGAACTGATTGAAGAGATTTTAGCCATGTTGCCGCGCTTCGAGCTTTCGGTCTTTCAGGCTCCCTCGGGCCGCGACTTACGCGAGGCCGGTCCCGCCGGGGCGGGCGGGCTTTAGTCTTCTCTACTGAGCTTGACCGGCATAGGCTGGGTGGCCTCACCGGCATAAAGTGAGAGGTGCGGGTAGGGGATCTCGATCCCGGCGGCGTCTAGGGCCGCTTTGACTTCTAACGCAAAACTGTTGCGTAGGTCGAGATAGTCCGACGAAGCGCCCCATACGCAGTAGCGCAGGTCCACCGAACTGCTCCCGAAGCCGATGAAGATCACAATCGGCTTGGGCTGGGCCAGACAAAAGACGTTGTTTTCGGCTACTTGATGCAATAGCTCCACCGTCTTTTGGGTGTCTTCTTTATAGGCAATGCCCAGGTCCATATCATAGCGCCGGATCGGTAGGGCCGAATAGTTGGTGAACGAAGACTTGATCAGCGTTTCGTTGGGGATGCGGACTAGTAGGTTGTCAAAGGTCTTTAGCTTGACCGAAAAGAGGTCGATGGCTACCACCTCGCCCATGTGGTCCCCCTGTTTGATCAGATCCCCGATGATGAAGCTACGTTCACCCATCAAAAACAGGCCGCTGATCAGGTTTGATACGCTGGTCTGTGCGGCAAAGCCGATGGCCAGCGAAAAGACCCCTGCCGCCCCCAGCAAGACGCCCAAATTCAAGCCTAATTGGTGCATCGCTGCCATCAAAAAGAGGCTGAAAAGTCCCCAAAAGAGGCTCCGCTGGACCAATAAGCGGTAGGGTTGCACCAAGGCCGTCTCAGGTAGACTGCGGATCAGCTTACGAGCTAGGCGCGCTAAAACCCAGCCGATGACCAAAATCAAAAAGGCTGAAAAGATTGAGAGCAGCCTTTCTGCCGAAACCAACCCGGCCATCTCGGGGGGGAGCAAGTTGTCTAGTACGCTAAGGTTCATTTGAGGATCGAGGGAAGCAGGCTCCAATAAGGACCTTCGATTTGTTGGGGCTTTTGTAATAATTCGGCGTTGGCGGGGGCTTCGATCGTTACCTTGGGTTCATGGCGGTGCGCCTCAAAGATCCAATTTAACTTAGGTGAAACCCATTGCCCCGTACGCTGGTAAAGACCCAGCCGGGCAAGAGGATAGGCCAAAGATTCCAGAAGCAAGGTTTCTTTAGAATGATTGGCGACCGAAAACTCACCAGCCGCACAGAGCGGTGAACCGGGCGGCAGGGGCTCGGTTAAGGCAAAGCCCATCTCACCTCGGGTGTGGTCGGGTCCGATCCAGGCGCGGCTAAGCCGGTAGCCAGGCCATTGGCTTAATACCCGGTTACCGGCACGCAGCCTCACCCAAAGCGGGATCACCAGAGGCATTTGGCTCTGGGTATCGGCTCCTAATTGAATGGGCGGAAGAAACCGCAACAGCAGACTCTGGGGGCCCATGATGGCTTCGGCGGATAGTGCTTGGGTGTCAGTTGGTAAGAGATGCCGTTCACAGAGGCCTTCAAGGGCGCAAGCAACGGGCGAGACCGAACCCTGATGGACCTCGCTACCCCACCGGGGCCAAAGGTACAAGCCAGTGGGTAGGGCTTGGATACCCAGGATGAGGGTGCCCCAACGTAAGACCTGAGCCTTTGTGCCCGAGATATCGAGGGGGATGTCTAGAAGTACCTTGGAATCGTTCATAAAGTCAGGCTATCCTATTTCAGAAGAAGCAGGCAAGCTCAGGCTTGACGAGATCAACCGGTCGGCGCAAATTGGGCCACCGATAGCTGAATCTTTGGAGGATTATGACCGGTTTTGCCGCTTCTCACCTGCGTAGCTTGCCTGGTTTGGGGCCTGAATCGCGCCGTTTGCCTCTGTTGGAGGCCCGCGCCGAGCGGCCTGGTCCGACCATCTGGCTGACTGCCTGCATGCATGGCGACGAGGTCGGCGGGATGGCGGTGGTGCATGAACTATTTAAAGCACTCAAGCGCTGGGGTCTGCTCTGCGGTAAGGTGATGGCCTTGCCGATGGTCAACCCGGTGGGTTTTGAGGCGCGTCGCCGCGAGTTGCCTTATACCGGCGAGGACCTCAACCGCTGTTTCCCCGGCAACCCGGCGGCTAGTCTGGGCCGTCGGCATGCCTTTGCGGTCTTTGATTGGATCATGAAAAGCAAGCCCGAACTCGTTTTAGACCTGCACAACGACTGGAACCGGAGCATCCCCTACGGCTTAACCGAGCCCGGCGAAACGCCGGCCCACCAAAAGGCCCGCGACTATCTGGCGGCCACCGGCTTGTTGGCGGTCGAAGACATTGAACTGATCGAAGGGGCGTTGGCCCCGGCGCTTTTGGATGCCGGTGTGCCTGCCTTGACCTTGGAATTAGGTGAGTCTCATTTGGTCAACGAGCAGTGGGTGCGGTTGGGTCTTGAGAGGATTTGGGCCCTGATGGCGCAAATGGAGATGGTGGTGCCCCAAAAGGCCGCCGAGGCTTTGCCGATTGGCGAGCTAGACCGCAGGTTGGTCTACTCGAACCGCCCCTGGGCCCCGGCCAGCGGGATCATCCGTTACCTCGTCGCCCCCGGCGCTTGGGTCAAAGCCCGCCAACCCTTGGCGCGGATTTACGATCCTTTGGGGCGCAGCTTGGCGCTACTCAAGGCCGAAAAAGCAGGCGTATTGCTAGGCCACGCCGACTCTGCGGTGGTTTTCGCGGGGATGCCGGTTTTTGCTTTTGGGACGGGATTGCCAGTTGAGATGGACAGGCAGGCTTCAAGGGCCTAAAATGCCCAGCAAAACCACTAAAAGCCTATGCGTTCTGTACTGACTTTAACACCGTCGAAAGACGCCATCGACGCCATCACCTTCACCATCGGCGACCGCTACCGGATCGATTCGGTGCTGAGCTTAGATGAGTGCCTCGATCGGTTCAAAAAACACCGCTATGAGGTCACGTTCATCGACTTGGTCTATTTGGTGGAAGACGGATTCGCCGCCACCACCTCTACAGCGGCGTTCCAGAAAGTTTTTGAAAAATTCCGCGAAATCTACCTGACCGCCTCGCTGGTGGTGATCAGTACCCAAGACCAGATCCGCAACCTGATCCAAGCGGTCAAGTCCGGGGCCAACCATTATTTGGTTATGCCCATCGACCCGCAGGCCCTGCTGCACACTCTCGAAGACTTAGAGACCAACACCCAGGTGCAGTCTGAGTTAGAGATGCTGCGCATGTCGGTCTGGGATGACGACAAGCAGGGGGTCACCAAGACCAACTCGCAGGTGATGATCAGCATGTTCGAACAGGCCCATTCGGTGGCCCCGACGGACTCTTCGGTGTTGCTCTTAGGCGAAACCGGCGTGGGTAAGGGGGTCTTGGCGCGTTTGATCCACCGCAACTCGGCGCGGCGCGGCGGGCCCTTCGTGCACGTCCACTGCGGGGCGATCCCCGACAACTTAATCGAATCCGAGTTATTCGGGCATGAGAAGGGCTCCTTTACCGGCGCGGTAAAGCGCAAATTGGGTCGTTTTGAGATCGCCAAAGGCGGGACTATCTTCTTAGACGAGATCGGCACCATCAGCCCCGCCGCCCAGACCAAGCTGTTGCAGGTTTTGCAAGACCATGTGATGCAGCGCGTCGGCGGTGAAAGTATGCTCGACACCGACGTGCGGGTGATTGCCGCCACCAACGAAGACCTTTTAGAACGCTCCAAATCCGGCGAATTCCGCGAAGACCTCTATTACCGCCTCAACGTCTTCCCGATCACCGTTCCCCCCTTACGCGAACGGGCCGAAGACATCCCGCTGTTGGCCAACAACTTCTTAAAATATCTAGAAGGCGAATATGGCCGCCGGATCACTAGTATCCACCCCGATAGCTTCAAGGCCCTACAAAAGTACAGCTTCCCCGGCAACATCCGGGAATTAGAGAATATCTTAGAGCGTGCTTATATCTTAGAGAAAACCAACTGCCTGCTGCCTAGCAGCCTCCCCGGCGATTTCTTGGCCCAAGACAAAGGGCGCGGCGGGCTGGTGGTGGACGCTAACTCGCCTTTGGCTGAGGTACGCCAGCTGGCGGTGGAACAGGTGGAGCAGGCCTACCTGATCCAGTTGTTGACTCGACACAAGGGCAAGATCAACGATTCAGCCGCCACCGCCGGGATCACCACCCGCCAACTACACAAACTCCTCACTAAATATCATATTAAAAAAGAGGAGTTTAAGTACTCATCTGAGTACGATGAGAATTAACAGTTCCGACCAGCCTTAAACGGACCTTTCAGTTCCGTAAAACTTACAACTACCTGAATATATTAAATTATTTTGATTAATCCAGGCGTCTCTTTCGGGGCGCGCCGGGGATTTCATTATTTTTCGGAATCAAAAATTCTGATTATAGCCCTGTGTTCTGGGTAGCAAATTTATTATATCAAATAAAAACAGTTATATAAACTGCTTGGCACAGCTTGTGAAACAGATAGAACCAAGAACGCAAAAATAAAACTCTTTAAGAGCTAAGTCATGAAGATCGAATTTAAAAAACTCCCCCAGTACCTGATCGTCTTGAACGTACTCTTAGGTCTCGGGGTATTGACCCTGTTCTCATAAACACAAACTTCCTCTGGAGTCCGACATGAAAATCCAAGCAGAAAAGATCATGCAATACTTCGTCGCTCTGAACGCTTTGTTCGGCATCGGCGTTTTGGCTTACTTCGCCTAAAACTTAACTTAGACCTAAACAGGAGACCGACATGAAAATCCAAGCAGAAAAGATCATGCAATACTTCGTCGCCCTGAACGCTTTGTTCGGCATCGGCGTCTTGGCTTACTTCGCCTAAGGACGGGCGAACCCATACACAAGGAGTTAGTGTGAATCGATTAAAAACAAACAGAACCCCCATAGATTGGGTAGTCCTGGGCTCTCTATCGGGAGCTTGGCTGCTGGCCTGTGTTGCATAGGTCTTGGGGGCGAAACATAACCAAGGGGGCTTGAGCCCCCATTTGTGCGTCTACGGGCGCTTGTCGAGCCGAATGTTTTTGAGGGGCATCGGTCAACCACCCCAAAGGAGAGTAGATTATGAAAATCCAATCGGCCAACTTGCTGCGCCAACCGGAAGTGAAAGAAGCACCGCAAACCTTCGAGCGGTCTTCAGGATTGGGCCAACGGCGCATCTTTAGGCGCAAGCGGGGCCATGGGCCTCTTTGGTTTTTTTATCTAACATTGCTAGGGGCTATGTTGATCGGTTACCTGCAATACTGAGCTTTTTTGGGGAGGGGCTTTTGCGGGCCCCAAGAGGCTAGCCGGTCGTTCCCCGGTGCGGCCTCTTATTATTAGTTCATCAATCCGTTGTCTGTCCCCCCGGGCATTTAATGTGGATGATGGACTCCCCTTAAAGATCCCGTGAAGTTGCCTTCGGGTGCCTCCACGGGATTTTTTTGTTTATGGGGTGCCGAGGGCTTATGGTAAGTGCTTTAGGGCGTTCCGAACTAAAAGTTCTGATTTTGTATTTACGGAACTACTAGTTCTTTAAATTTTGCAACTTACTGAAAATAAAGTTTTTAAAATGTTAATCAGTGCCTATTGGGCTCAGGGGATTCTGAAGAGATGTTCATGTCGGAATTATTAGTTCCGAATTTAATCTTCTGGTTGGAAGGGAGTTTTTGTATCTTGTTGATAATATTGCACTAATTAATCGTGGCACGACACGTGAAATAGATATACCCATGAGGTGCAAAAAAACCTCACCGGCAATCAAGCCACTTTAAACTTAAACTTAACTAGGAGAACCAAAATGGATACCGCAAAAATCCCCCAGGCCATTGTAGCTTTTGTCGCCCTGGCCACGACCTTGATGGTCGCTTACGTAGCTTAAAATTCACCGAACTTAAACCCTTTAAGGAGAACCAACATGGATACCGCAAAAATCCCCCAGGCCATCGTAGCATTTGTCGCTCTGGCCACGACCTTGATGGTCGCTTACGTAGCTTAACCAAACCTTGTTTAACAGGAGATCAGCCATGACTAATTATGTATCGAGCCAAAAGATCCAAGCCATCAAATGGGGCCTTTATGCCCTGATGGCCCTCGGCGTACTGAACCTCTTTGCTTGAGGTGCTTTATGTCGGGTTATAAGCCAAAGCATCCATCGGGATCATCGGGCGCGAAATCGCCCGAACCGGTGGCTCCAAGGGAGAGGACTCAAATGATGAGGACTCTCCCTTTTTTTGTGCCCTGAGCCTACCTGCCCCTTGCCAAAGAGCCTGGGCCGTGTTGCAATTTTCGCCTGGATTTTGACTCTACAAGAGGTTCCTTGCGAAGCGCCCTGTTGCTCTTTTTATTATTTTGGCCCTGGTTGCTCGTTGCAGCCGAAGGACCCCGCCAACTATTTGATTTTGGCCAGCACCTCTATAGCCAAGGCGAATACTTCCGCGCCATCACCGAATTCGAACGCCTCCGTTTCCACTTTCCGACCAGCGCCGAAGCCCAAAGGGCGCAAGCGATGACCGCCCGCGCATATTTAGCAGGGGGGCAGCCAGAACAGGCAGCTACTTACTTAGAATCCTTGCTCAAGGTAGATCGCCCTTTGGCAGATTACCTGATCCTTTTTGGGCTAGCTAAGCTAGACAGCCAAGCCAATGCGCCTTATGGGATGCGCGCCCAAAGGGTCGAAGAAGCGGTCTTGGCCTTTGAGGCCGTCGCGCCAGAAGAACCCAAGGCGGTTTATGTTCAAGATTTTGCCCGTGAATGGCGCGACCGAGACCAAGAAGCCCCCTATTCACCGGCTCTGGCAGGCAGCCTTTCGGCCCTGCTGCCCGGCTCAGGGAGCTTTTACCTGGGCCGTTGGCGCGAAGGGGCCTATGCCTTTTTGTTGACCGGCCTGTTTGCGGTGGCCAGCCGTGAAAGCTATCAGGACGGGCAAGCGGGGTTGGGTGCGCTTTTGGGCGGCTTTGGTCTGGCCTTTTACGGCGGAAACATCTACGTTGCGCTCAATTCAGCGCACCGCTTGAACGACCAATACCAGTCCGATCAGTTGATGCGCCTACGGCGCAAGCATGCTATTTTTTTTATTCCCCCGGGTGCCGGTGCGCCCAGTAGATTTTAGGAGTCTATGGACCAGCTTACGCCCGAAGAAGTCGCCATTATCCGTGAAGAAGAAGCTAACCTGAAGCGCCTGTTGACGCTCTCTTCGGCGGACCGCTTCGATGATGCCAGGGAAAAGTATCTGGCCCAGATCATTGAGCTAAGAGAGGCTTTAGACGAGGCCAAGAGTGACGACGTGGCCCACTTGACTGAACAGATCAACACTTTGATCCAATTGGTCAACCAGTCTGAACTGGCCGATGCCTATGGTTTTAATCCACTAAACCCCTATTTTGCGCGGTTGGTCTTAGAAGAAGAGCGGACCCGAGATCTTTACATCGGCACCCAGGTTTTTAGTAACAAAGAAGCGGGCGTGCAAATCATCGACTGGAAGGCCTCGCCCATAGCCGTGATCTATTTTCGTTACCTCCAAGGTGACGAGTATGAAGAAGAGATCGGTGGGCGGCTTTCTGAAGGGGTGGTAGCCGTCAAGCGGATGTTGAAAGTCGAAGAAGGCGAGTTGGTCCGCATTGAGGACCACCAAGTCCATCTCTTCAAAGACCCGCTAGAGGGCTGGCAGCAGGGCCACCACCGCCACTATCTGCTCAAAGGCGGCTCGGGCCAAGCAACCCGCGCCGAACGTGCCCGCACTGCCAAAAGCGGGATGGGCGCTGGGCACAAATTGTTGCCCGAAATCACAGCGCTGATCGATCCCGACCAATTTGACCTGATCACCAAGCCTTCGACGGGAATCTTGGCAATCCAGGGTACCGCCGGGTCCGGCAAGACCACCGTGGCGTTGCACCGGGTCGCTTGGCTGCACCGCAAGGACCCCAAACGCTTCGCTGCCGATAAGATGATGGTCGTGGTCTTCAACCGCGCGCTGGCCTATTACATCTCTTTGGTGTTGCCCTCCTTGGGGGTCAAGGGGGTGGAAATCGCGGTCTTTGAAACTTGGGCGGCGGACATCAAGCGCAAACTTTATGGCAACTTGCTGCCTAAAGAAGTCTCCGAAGAAACCCCGGCGGTGGCGATCCGCTTTAAAAAACATCCGGCTTTATTGAATTTGATTGATCGGTACCTGATCGAAAAGAAGCTAGCTTTAGAAGAAGGACTTAGCCAAATCACGGTGACCAAAAATCTAGACGAGCAGCTTAGCCAAATCTTGGAAAGCAAAAGCTTCGTGGACCAGCTAATCTGGCTGCGCGATGCCTGTGGGCCCGAACCCAAACAGACCGCTACGTTCCCTTATTCAGGCGAAGTTAAGGCCATGGTCTGGAATCTGGTTGAGCCGATGGTGGGGGATCTTTTTGGCAATAAACGGCGCTTGGTGGTGCAGCTTTGGGATGAGTTCTTTTCTGATTTTGAACGGCTGCGTAAGGCCTTTGAGCGTGACGCCGCCGATGAATTCAGCCCCGCCCAACTAGACGAGGCGATCAGCTGGCTGCGGGGGCAATACATTGCCCGGCACAACTGGTGGGGTGCCAAAGAACAGGGCAAGGCCGAGGCTGGTGAGGCCGACTTAGACTTAGAAGACGACAGCATCTTGCTTTATTTCTGGGCCCATTTGGCGGGGCCCTTGGAGGCCCCTGAACGCGGTCCTTTGGCCTTTAACCACCTCTTTGTGGACGAGGCCCAAGACCTTTCGCTGATCGAACACCGGGTCTTGCTTTCGGCGGCCGCCGAGCCGACCAGCCTGACCTATGCAGGCGATGTCAACCAGCAGATGATCCAAAACAATAGCTTTAAGGGCTGGAAGTACCTCTTTGAAAGCTTGGGCTTGCCTGGGCAGGAGGTCAGCAATCTACGGGTCAGCTACCGCGCCACCCACCAGATCATGGAATTTGCGATGCAGGTCTTAGGCGACCTCGCCAGCACCAAAGACTTCAAGGCCGTCAAGGAGGGCCCGGGGGTGGACCTGTTCCAATTCGCTCACCAAGGGGAGCTGTGCCGCAACCTGGCCCAAAGCCTCAACGACCTCAGTCTAGAAGAGCCCAATGCCTCGATTGCGCTGATTTGCGCCGACGCCAAGGCGG
The DNA here is from genome assembly GCA_032250835.1 of bacterium. Lineage (GTDB taxonomy): Bacteria > SAR324 > SAR324 > XYD2-FULL-50-16 > XYD2-FULL-50-16 > TamC13-09. Next base: position 16,954 of record JAVVEA010000017.1, on the reverse strand, counting down.
CTAAGGACTATTACCAGACCTTAGAGAAGATGGAGATCCCCAATCTGCGCTTGGTGGACGACCAGAACTTTAGCTTCACTGCCGGGATCGACGTTACGGACCTCCGGCAGGTAAAGGGCTTAGAGTTTGATTATGTGATCTTGATGGATGTGGATGTTATAAACTATCCAGACAACAGCTATTCAAGGTACTTACTGCATATCGGTGCCACCCGAGCGGCCCATCAGTTGTGGCTGCTGAACTACCGCGTACCCTCTGAAATTCTCCCGGCAGAACTGATTGAGCGGGCCATCCGCTAGCGGGAGATTTAAAAAAAGAGGGTAGGTAACGGGAATTGGTTTTTAAATTGCACAGCCAAGGGCACTTGGGCTCCACGGGGGGGCTCTAAAGAGCCATCAATACCACGGAAGGCAATGAATACGGCCAAAAAAAGAATTTGGGCAATCGCCGGCGGAAAAGGAGGAGTGGGCAAAAGCTTCCTCTCTACCAACCTATCCATCGACTTGGCCCAAAAGGGCAACGAAGTGGCCTTAATTGACGCCGACTTCGGCGGGGCTAACCTGCATACCTTCTTTGGCGTTGGGCACTCTAAGGTCAGTATCTCGGACTTTATCAAGTCTAACCAGCTCAGTATTGAAGACATCATGATCCCCACCGGGGTTCAAGGTCTCAAGCTGGCCAGCGGGGCCCATGACGTGATCGGCATGGCCAGCCCCAAACAAATGCAGCAGGCCAAACTGATCAAATCCATCTACAACATGCGGGTGGATTATGTGGTGATCGACTTAGGAGCGGGCATTGCGCCGCATACGTTGGATCTGTTTTTGATGTCCAACTCAGGCATTCTGGTCACCGCGCCGGAGCCGACGAGCGTCGAAAATACCTACCGGTTCATCAAATCGGCTTTTTACCGCAAGCTCAAGAACGTGATGGTCCACTCTGGGGTCCGCGCCTTTTTAGAGCAGATCACCGAAAGCAAACATGAAGACAACCCCCGCACTCCTGCTGAACTGATCAATAAGATTAGCGGGATTAATGCACAGGCCGGTGAAACCTTAAAGTACGAAATCGCCGCCTTTAAACCCAAACTGGTACTCAATCAGGTGCGTACCCCTTCGGATGTCCGGGTGGGGTTCAGCATGAAGCAAGCCTGTTTGAAGTATTTCGGGATCAACCTTGACTACGTGGGCTTTGTGGAATTTGACAACATGGCCTTGCAATCGATCCGGGCGCGCCAGCCGGTGATTCTGCATGCGCCGGACTCGGTGGTTTCGGCCTCAGTTCGTCGGGTGGCCCACAATATCCGTCAAAATTACCACTTGGTGCCTACTGCCTGACTTGCCAAATTAGCTCGCTTCGAACTAGTATATAAGTCCTACTAGAACGAATCTACCGGGATACACATGGCTTTACTTCAGGTACTCACCTACCCCGACCCCCGGCTCAAACAAGTGGCCGCTCAGGTCACTGAGTTTAACGACCCACTGCGCCAATTGGCGGCGGACATGGCAGAAGCGATGTACGCCGAAAGCGGCGTTGGTTTGGCGGCTCCCCAAGTGGGGGTAAGTTTGCGCCTTTTTGTGGCCGACTGCAATTATGGCGGCTCCGAAGAGGATGACGACCACCAATGGGAGGCCTACATCAATCCGGTGATCAGTAACGGCCAGGGGCATTTAGAGATGGAAGAAGGCTGCCTCTCGGTTCCCGAGGTGCGCGCCACCCTCGACCGATTTGAAACCCTGACCCTTGACTACCAAGACCTAGACGGAAATCCCCACCAAGTGGAGGCCGAAGGCCTCTTTGCGCTTTGTATCCAACACGAAACCGACCATCTTGAAGGCAAGTTGTTCATCGACTTCCTGCCACCTCTTCGGCGTAAGATGGTCAAAAACCGCCTCAAGAAATTGGCCCGCGCCCATGACTAGCCTGCTGGGCATTGATGAGGCCGGTCGGGGCCCGGTTTTAGGTCCTATGGTGATGGCGGGTATCGAGATTCCCCAGTCGGCTTTTAAGGACTTAGAGCGCCAGGGCGTCGCCGACTCAAAGCTTTATGGCTCCAGTACAAAAGCCCAACAACGCCGCAAGGAACTGGCCGTCTGGCTTAGTAGCCGGTTCCGCCACCGGATCGAGGTGGCCGATGCCGCTGAGGTGGATCTATGGGTTCTAGGCGAAGGACTCAACGCCCTTGAACGCAGCTTGGCCCGGCGTATCCTGGGCGCTTTGCCCGCCCGGCCAGCTTGTTTGGATGGCCACAATCTGTTTAAGGAATTAGAAGAGCCGGGCATTACCGCGCTAGACAAAGCCGATGCCACCCATTTGGAGGTGGCGGCGGCCTCGATTTTGGCGAAAGACCTAAGGGATCGGCTGCTAGACCAGTTGGTAGAGCCTTACAAAAAAGCCTTTGGGGAGGTCCGGGGAGGGGGCTATGCCAATCTGAAGACCCTGGCCTTTGTGCAGTGGCACCAAAAAACCGAAGGCAACCTACCCCCCTTTTATCGTCGTAGTTACCGCTGGAAAGCGCTCACCGCTTAGTTCTTATAGAGGAAGTGGACCTTAGGGTTAGGCGGGTCTTGATTGTCGTCGTCCTCCTCTTCTTCTGCGGGCTTGATGCTAGGGGCTTGTCGCTTACCTTGCAAGAAGACAAAGCCCGTCACCACGAAGACCGCACTGGCCAAGGACGCAAAAAGCCGAAGCGTAAGCTTAAAGCCGGGGCTTTTGTAGATACGAATAAAAAGGTCCAACATTTGGATTCTCCGAAAAGTGGGGCTATTTCCTATTTCTTTATATCCGAGGCAGGGGTTTGTTGTAAAGATTCGGCGTAAGCCCTAGGACAAATTGACAAAGGACCGGACAGGGCTCTAACATGTTATATGATTTAGCGGGCGACTGAATCGCACAACCCATGGAGAATAATTCTATGCGACCCAACTTCTCCGCGTCTTTGGCGGTATTGCTTTTATTAGCCTCTTCCAGCCTGATACTTTCCTCTTGCGGCGGGGCCCCGCCAGCCGAGCCCTGGAAAGATGCTTTCGGCACCCAAGTTGAATTTGGCTTTGAAGACCAAGACCCAGACGCTGGTCAAATCTCTGGCGATGTTGTCTTATCGGGTGTGAAAAGCCCCACTGGATTTACCGCCTATCAGGTATATTGGGCCAAAAGCATGGGCGAAGCCGATAAAGGGGAGTTGTTAGGGGAAGTGCCCTTTGCCCAGTTCCGCTCCAATCCGCTCCTTAAGATCCCCCAAAACAGCCCCAAAAAGGACGACTTCTTGTTGCTCTACATCACCGATGGCACCGCAAAAAATACGGTCTACACCGGTAAGTCTACTAGAGTCCGCGATTTGGTTAGTGGGGTTAAAAACTCAAACCAGCCCTTAGCAGAAGACCAAGTCATGGGGTTAGGTGCGCTAGAGGTCGATTCGGTCCACTTCGATTTCGACCAATCCGCCGTCTCGGCTGCCGACCGGAGCATGCTGGACCAAGCCTTCGCCGGGCGTGACCTCGCCGGAATCAAGTTACTGGTGGTGGGTCACTGCGATCAGCGCGGCTCCAATGCCTATAACCTAGCCTTAGGCCAGCGCCGTGCCCAGTCGGTCAAAGACTATTTGGTGCGTGTCGTTGGGTTGCCCCGGTCCCAGGTAACCGCCATGAGTTGCGGCGAAGAGCAACCTTTGGCTCTAGGTGAAGACGAGGCGGATTATTCTCAAAACCGCCGCGCGGTCACCTTGAGCGACGACGGCCAGCCTTACGACTGCGCCGCCGTGCCCAACCGCTAATCAACCAGCCGAACTCGGCGTTCAAGGCGCTGCTGCCAGACAATCAGCAGCGCAACGGTTAACACCAAGGGGAAGGCGGCCCAGTTGACGCCTTTCCATCCCAAAACTTCATAAATCAATCCCGAACTGAGCGAGGCGACCGCCGAGGAAGCCAAGATTAAGGTCTCGTTGATTCCTTGCACCCTGGCGGTTTCTTCAGGCCGGTAGGTTTCGGTCAACAAAGCGCTAGAGCCTAGGTAAAGGAAATTCCAGCCAATCCCCAAACAAGCCATGCCGAGCCAAAAATGCTCCAACTCGGTTCCGGCCAGTCCGAAGGCAATCGCCGTTAAGTTGAAGGCAATCCCCGCCGAAAGCACCTTATAAAGCCCAAATTTACCAATCAGGCGGCCTGTAAAGAAGCTGGGTAAAAACATACCCAACATGTGCCACTCTATGACCCAGGCAACATGGTCAAAGGTGCATCCGCCTTGACGCATGGCGACCGGGCTGGTGACCATCAAAAAGGTCATGACACCGTACCCGACCATGCCCGCGCTTAAGGCCACTAAAAAGCGGGGCTGCCCAAAAATCTCACCTAGACTCCGTCCGGTGTAGTGGCCTTTGGGTAAGGGGGATAGGCGCATAAAGGAGGCAAACAGCAGACCCAGCAACGCCAAGCCCGTTAGGCTCAAATAGGTTCCGGTGAACTCGATCTCAGCGATGGCGCGGGTAGCTTTGGCTATTTCTGGGCCCAAAAGGGAACTGACCACGCCGCCGCTCATCACCAACGCCAAGGCCCGCGCCTTGGACTGAACCGGGGCCACTTCCATGGCCGCAAACCGGTAGTAAGGGATGGTAGCGTTAAAAAACCCGGTGGCGACACCGCCCAAACAAAGCAGCCAAAAACTGGATAAATAAAGGGCCCCAGCCGAAATCAAGCCGCCCAGACCCCAGCTGACCAGACCCAGGGCAAAGCCACTTTTGCGCCCGAAATGGCGCATCCAAAGGGACATGGGGTAGCTGAAAGTCGTTCCGGAAACAAAGTGCAACACCAACGGCAAAGTCGCCAGCCCGGTGCTGGGGGCCAAGCGCAAACCAGCCAAGCTGGCTACCGAGAAGATCATCACGTTGCCCATAAAGGCCAAGGTGAAACAGCCCGTCAATAAATAGAGGGTTGGATTTTTCCTGGGGGTCATGGCTGTTCACTCCGGTCTGGTGGTGCTTGAATCCAGATGAGGTGGCGCATGAGGACAGAACGAGAAAGGGTTACGGTAGCTTTCATAGGGTCTCCTGTTTGGATTTTGGACAAAAAAAAAGCCGTAAGAAGCATGGCTCCTTACGGCTTTTTAAGATTCCCAAAGGGTCGTTCTTAAAGTTGAGAGGGCCATGAAAGGTTGGGCGCAAAGGAGCGCGCCTGGACCGGTAGGGACCAGAGGAGGCGCTTCAATTGAGATACCAAGTGTTTCATGACCAATTATAAGAAACCGGTTGGGGGTGTAGGTTGAGACCCAAAAAATCCACCCTTAAAGCCCGGCTGTCAAGCCGGAAATTTTCCGGGGCAGCCCCAAGGCGGCCCCAGCTATGACTAGCCTAGTGTTTAAGATAGCGGACGTAACCTTTGTCTACGATCATGATGTGTGATTGCAGCCAATCTTTTAAGAAGGTCAGCAACTCGGCATCTACTTCGGACTGACCCATTTGGATGCTGTGGGCATGTTCCTTGAGTTGCTCGATAATCTTCACGTGCCGTGCCAAGTGGTCCTCTACCTGAGGATACTCGGAGTTGGTGAAGATCGTTTCTTCATCGCCAAAGTGCCCAATGGAAACCTGAACCAACTCGCTTAAAGATTTAACGATTTCTTCGCGTGGCGCACCCGCTTCACGTAGGCGGTACAAAAGGTTGATCCCGTCAACGATTTGTTTGTGTTGGCTGTCGATAGTCGAGTGCCCGATCAGCAACTGATCGGTCCAGTAAAAGAAGGTGTCGCTGGTTTTGGTGAAGACACTGATGGCATCTTTAAGGCCTCGGGTCAAACTACCGAAGCGGCTGATGTTCTCGATGTTGCGGTCGTTGCGGCCCGCGTTGTCCCCGATCACCCGATCCATCCGCTGGATATTGCTGGTGATTTCTTTGAGGCCTGTGCTGATCTCGGCAGAACTGCGGGCAATTTCGTTGGCCCCGGTGGCGGCTTCGGCCACGGTCTTGGCGGCTTCCTTGGCGGCAGCACTGGCTTCGGAAGTGCTCCGCGTGATCTCTTTGATCCCGCTAGCCGCTTCTTCGACGTTGATCGCCGAATCGCGGACTGCTTTAGACACGCCTTCGATGGTGGTGACCAAAGACCGGCTGTTTTTGGTTTGCTCTTCGATCAGCGAGGAAATGCCCTGGTTGATTTCGGAGACCTGCAAGATCACACGCGAAACAACCTTGGTGCGGTCTAAACAGCGTTGTACCAGTTCTTGGACCTGATCGATCTGTAGGGCAATGTCGTTGTTGGCGTCGGCGGTTTGCTTGGCCAGTTCCTTGACCTCACCGGCGACCACCGCAAAGCCCTTGCCGGCCTGTCCCGCGCTGGCGGCCTCGATGGTGGCGTTTAATGCCAGCATGTTGGTCTGGCTAGCTATGTTGTTGACCAGTTGGAGGATTTGCCCAATCTGCTGGGTTACTTCGGCCAATTCGGTCATGGCCTTCCAGTTGTCTTCGGCACCTTTGTTGGCCTCTAGCGAAATTTGGCTCGCCCGACCGGTGCGCTCGTTGATGTCCGACAAAGAACTGGACATCTCCTCGACACTTTTGGTGATCACCGTCTCGATGTCGCGGCTGATCAGGCCCACGTTGTCGCTGATGCCAGACATGTTGACGCTGGCTTCTTCGGCGGCGGCGGCGATGGTGTTCATGTTGGAGCTTAACTCCTCGACTACCGCCGTTAAGCTATTGACGTTTGCGCTGGCCTGTTCGCTGGCCGAGGCCATGCTCGCCGTGTTGGCGTTGATCTCTTCGGTGGCCGCGCTGATGGTCCCGGACATACCGGTCATCTCGGTGGTGGCTTCTTTGATGATGCCTGAGTTGCGTTCTAAGGCATTGACCAAACTGACGGCCGTTTCGGTGCTGCCGATGACCTCGTTGATAGTACCTTGGAGCTTTTCGATAAACTGGTTAAACCAGTTGGCCATCTCGGCCAATTCGTCTTTGGAATGCACCGGCAAGCGTTTGCCCAGGTCAGCATCACCGGAGGCGATTTCTTTGAGCATGCCCGTAACAATGCCTAAGGGGCCTAAAATCTGCCGACCTAAGATATACTGGGCCAAGGCCGTTAGGATCAAGCCGAAGATCAGGAGGGTGGTCATGGTGGTTTTAGCCCGGCCGATGCTGGTGGCGTCCGCCTCTTTGGCCTTCACCACTTCGGACAAAGCCTCTTTGCTGATCTCCTCTAAGAGCCGCGCATTGGAATCTTTGAGGACGTCAAAGAGGTTGTCGAGCCGGTCAAAGGTGGCACCAGAGGTTTTACCTGAGCGGATCGCGGGGATCAACTGCTCTTCCCCTAGGCGAACCATCTCGGTCAGGTTCTTAAAGATCTGGTCCAGGTTCTCGCGCTTGAGCTGGGTCTTGGCCTCGGCTAGGTAGGCTACTTTGTCTTCGGCCAGTTCCTTTTTGAAGTCAGCGATAAAGGCCAGCCGCTGCGTCTCGATCTGGGGCTCGTCTTTGTCGATGATCAGGTCCATGAAGACCAGCGTGAGCTGGGTGGACATAAGGTTAAGATCACCAACGGCCTCTAAGGCCAAGTGTTGGCGTTCTAATTCCGACGCTGCTTCGTGTGAGTGGTTCAGTGACCACAGGGCCACCATGTTGCTCACAAAAAACAGAGCGATTACAACACCAAAGCCGATTCGAATCTTGTTTTGGATTTTCATATGGTTGCTGCGAGCCGGTTCCCCAAAGAGCCCAGGTGGGCCAGTAGACATGAAATGATTTGGTTTTACTTGTACCTGAAGCCCGGCAAAAACAAAAGGATTTTTTAGGCTATCTCCTTTCAGGTAGCCTGCTTGCGGAATTCTTAAGGGGCCTAAAGATCTTCGAATTCTTCCGGGTTTAACCCCTGGGCTCGCATGGCCGCCTTTTTGCGGTTTACAGCCACAAAACAGACCCCAATCGACAATAGATACAGCAGGGTTAACGGACCAGCCATCAACAGCATGGTGAAGGGGTCGGGCGGGGTTAATACCGCCGAGAGGACCGTGATCACCACCAAAGCGGGTCTGGCTTGGGAAATCATCAACTGTGGCGTAAGGATCCCCAACCGGGCCAAAATAAACACCGCGACGGGTAGCTCAAAGATCAGCCCGAAGGCCAAAAAGAGCTTCACCGTAAAGTCGAGGTATTCGCCGATCGAGAGGTTCGGCATGATCTCGCCCGGCTGGGAGAGCGACAAAAAGAAGTCGAACCCAAAGGGGAAGACCACGAAATAGCCGAAGCTGGCCCCGCCTAAGAAAAACACAAAGGTGCTGATCCCAAAGCCCCAAAAGACCTTTTTTTCGTCTTTGTACAATGCGGGCCCTACAAATCCCCAAAGCTGAACCAGCAGATAGGGGAAGCTGAGGAATATGGCCGAGTAGATGGCCACTTTCATTTGGGCAAAAAACAACTCAGGCAGGCCGATGTAGACCATCGCCCCTTCGTTGGATTTGGCCTTTTCGGCAACGCAGCGGCAGTTGAGCTCTAAAACCAGCGTCTCGGTATCTTCGTAATAAGATTCAGCCTCTGGCGGTTGCCCTGCTTGGGTCTCGCCGTGGAATATCTCGGCGGCTTTTTCTGGGCGTCCGGTGCTAGAGTAATAAAAGGCCAAAAAGTCTTTATAGAGCTGCTCGCCCCATAGTTTCCATTGCTCGGGCTCTTGAATGAGTTCCAACTGTGACTTTACGGTCACCGGTGGACTACTGGCCAAAGGGAACTCGGGGGTTAGCTGCTCGGGCGGTGCGGGGCTCGGTGTCGGCGGGGATAGAGTCGCGCTTCTCGGGTTGCGTGTGCAGCTACATTGGTAGTCGTCTAAGTCCGCGATTTGGGGCCTACCGTCTATTACCTTAGGCGCTTTGGCCGCGGCGGCGTAGCGTTGGAGCGGCTCTTCGACCGGTGCGCGGATCACGTCGAGGATTTCCTTGCGCAATCCATAGGTGGCTAGCAGGCAAAGGAAAAAGACCACCAGAAACCGGATCAAACGCACCCGGAGTTCGTCCAGATGCTCGATCAGGCTCATGGAGCCGTCAAATAGATTATGATTCGGGTCTTGCCTTTGCATTTGCCTTGGGAAATATTACCCCTTTGGGGAACTCAATTAGTATCGAACCGCCCTTTAAATTGCAATGCGCCAATCAGCAGAACGAGACATGTTGGAGGCTTTGGAGCTGTTTTATTACGCTTCGGGTTTCGCCAAACGACGGTTTTTATGCGTTTTTCAAGAACCCCAGTGGGTCTCTGAAATGTTGCTGGACCTGCGTCTGCTGCGCCAAGCGGGGCTTGAGGTGCTTTTGTGGGCCCCTGGACTGGTCGAGTCCGATTTACCGGCTGGATTCCCGGTGGCTTGGCTTAAGGGGCCTGGAGCGCTGGGCGAAGCCCTGGCAGCAGGGAGTCTGCCTCTGCTGACCGAAGCGCACAACGAACCCTTGGAGCATGCCTTTGAATTGGCGCGGGCCTATGGGGCGGGACGGATCATCTGGTTTGGTGAAGATGCGGGCCTGACGCGGGGCGGCAAATTAGTCAGCCATCTTGATCTGGCTGAATTGAGGCAGTTGATTGCAGAAGAGGTAGCCCACAACCAGAACCAAGCTTTCCTGACCCAAATGGCCCAGCATTTAGCAGACGAAGGCGGCGAATGGGTTTTTGTTCAGGCCCGCGCCGGAGCGCTCTTTCAGGAAATTTTCACCCACCAGGGCTCGGGCACGCTGGTTGCCCAGGAATACCAAAAAGCCATTGAGCCCGCCCAAGCCGCGGACTTGATGGACCTTATGCTGTTGATGCGGCCCTACGTAAAGAGCGGGGTGATTTTGCCGGTAGACGAGCACCAATTGGCCAAAGAGGTAGGGGACTATTGGGTTTACCGGCTGGATGGTAACATTGTCGCGACGGCGAGAACCCGGATCATTGGGGATTGGGTGGAACTGGGGAAGTTTTGTAGCCTCCCAAGGTATCAAGGCAAGGGACGGGCGCGCGAATTAGTTGGCCAAATCGGGGAGGCTATGCGCGCACAGGGGATGCGCTGGGTCTTTGCTCTGACGATTGAACCCAAGATGGCCCAATTTTTTGTGCGTCTGGGCTTTGAACCGGTCGCACGCGAAGAACTACCGGCCCAATGGGCGGCTGGCTATGATTTTAGCCGCCCTTCGACGGCCTTCCGGTTAGACCTTCAAGCAAAATAATAGTCCTTTTCTTCTAGCGCGGCTTCGATCTCGCTTAAAGAGCCAAACAGGGCTCGGCCCACCTGATAAGGGCGGTCGGGAAGGCGGCGTAGATAGGTTCGCCCGGCGGGCTGGTCAGACTGTAGCCAGAAGCGGGGCTTTCCATCGGAAAGCCCCGCATCACCTTGATGCAAACAAAAGGGGAGCACTTCGCCCTCAAGTGAACGTAGCGCGATTTCTTCGCCGGGCTTGAGGCTGATGATGGGCAGTTGGGTTGCTTTCATGGGGAACTCCTGGAAAGGGTCGTTTCCCATAGAGATTCAAGTCTCGTACCCTTATTTTATGCCCGCTTTTTTAAAGGCCGGGCGGTATAACATGTCCATCTCCAGGATGTGGCTCACCAGCCAATCTAACAGATAGGCCTGGGTGCGGGACATGACCTCATGGAAGTCTAGCGGGTCTTGGGAAGCGGCGCAAAGCTCCACCACTTGATTGATGAATTCTTGGTGTTCCGCCTGCTGCTCGGCTAGTTTGTCGTAGCCTGCTTGCAGCATCAAGACTTCTTCATGTTTGAAGTGGACTCTGGCGTAGGCTTGTAGTGCGTCGAATAGTTTGTCTACCAAAGCGCGGTCTGCTTCAGGGTCAAAGGTCCGGTTCATCGCATTGATCGCTTGCAACAGCTTGTGGTGCTGGTGGTCGATGCTTTCAAAACCCGTGTTCCAGTCGGGTTTCCATACCAGTTTTTCGTTTCCTTTTACCATGTGGTGTTCCTCCTGAGTGAACCCTTTTAGGGTAACACGAATCCAGCTTTTGGCAAGGACGGGCTTGGCTTGGCCTTGATTTTAGAATAGAATGCTGCGGAACCTCAATAAGGTAGCGGCGTGGAAAATTTAGCAGTGCTTAAAGGCTTAGTCCATGGGGCGCGGCGAATCCTCGCGGTCACCGGCGCGGGCATCTCCGCTGATTCGGGCCTGCCGACCTACCGTGGCTTTGGTGGGTTATACGAAGCCGGACCGACCGAAGAAGGCTTGCCTATTGAAGAGGTTCTTTCAGGTTCTTGTCTGACCTTGCGGCCCGAGTTGACCTGGAAGTATCTAGCGGTGATCGAAGCCTCTTGCCGTGGCAAAGAACCTAACGCCGCGCATTGGGCTTTGGCGAAAGCCCAGGAATGGGCCGAGGTGTTGGTATTGACCCAGAATATAGATGGGCTGCACCAACGGGCGGGTTCAAAGGAGGTGATTGAAATCCACGGGAATTTATATCGATTGCTTTGTTTGGGCTGTGGCCGCCGCCAACAGGTGCCCGACTACGGAACTTTGGCCTTGCCGCCCCATTGTCCTTGCGGGGCGTTGCTGCGCCCTGAGGTGGTGCTTTTCGGCGAGTTATTGCCTCCGCCAAAGGTCCGGAGCCTGCGAGCGGCCCTGCGCGAAGACTGGGATCTAGTGCTTTCGATTGGCACCACCAGTCTCTTTCCTTACATTGCCGCTGTGGTGATCGAAGCGAATCGGCGGGGCATCCCTGTGGTCGAAATCAATCCCGGCGAAACCCAAGTTTCTCATTTGGCGGACCACCCAATCCGCCTAGGTGCCGCCAAAGCCCTGTCGGTCCTATTGGATTAAAACACCTTGGTCTTTTAGGCTAGCGGGCTCGGTTCAAAGCCCTCAGGGGTGATGCGTCCGGCCTTTAAAATCGCTTCCATCTCTTTGGGCCACAGGGGCTTTGAAAAGAAATAACCCTGTAAATACTCGCATCCAAGCCGCTTTAACAAACGTGCCTGTTCCGCAGTCTCGACGCCTTCGGCCACAATTTGTAACTCCAAGGACCGGCCCAGCGAGATCACCGAACGGGCGATGCGCGAATCTTCCATGATGCCGCTGACAAAGGCCCGGTCGATCTTTAACTTGGTGACCGGTAAGGCCTGTAGGTAGCTTAAGGAAGAATAACCGGTACCGAAGTCGTCGATAGAGGCATGGATACCCATGGCGGCGAATTCTTGTAAAATGCTGATGGTGCTATGGATGTCTTCAATCGCTAAACCTTCGGTGATTTCAATTTCAAGATATTGGGGCTCCAATCCGGTTTTTTCTAGTACTCCGGACACTTCTTGTACCAGTTGGGGCACTTGGAATTGCCGGATCGAGAAGTTGACGGCTACGGGAATCTTTAATAGTCCTTCACGCTGCCATCGTTTTAATTGGCGGCAAGCCATCTCCAAGACCCGGCGGCTAATGGGCAAGATCAAGCCCGTCTCTTCGGCAATGGGGATAAATTCAGCCGGGGGGATTAGGCCTTGATCCGGATGTAGCCACCGCACCAGACATTCCATACCTTTGAGTTCGCCGGTGCGTGCGTCCACCAGCGGTTGGTACATAAGTTTGAGTTCTCCACCGGTAATCGCTTGGTGTAGATTGGTGGCGAGGAATTGGCGTTGGTGGGCGCGGCGGTCCATTTCATCAGAAAAGAAGGCATATTTGCCCTTTCCACGGCGCTTGGCTTCGTACATAGCGGTGTCGCCGTTTTTCATCAAATCCACCAAGGTCCGCCCGTCGCGTGGGAAGAGCGCGACCCCGATGCTAGCCCCGCTGTACAATTCGTGGTCGTCTATCTCAAAGGGGTCTTGTAAGCGCCGGTTCAGGTCATCTGCCACCTGGGCGGCGGCCTCGGGGGTGCTGAGGTCTTTGAGTAATAACACAAATTCGTCTCCACCGAGACGGGCCACCAAGTCGGATTTGCGCCGCCCCGCGCTGAGCCGCTCGGCCACTTGGCAAAGCAGCTTATCACCCGTTAAGTGGCCTAGGGAGTCGTTGACGTGCTTGAAGTCGTCTAGATCCAAAAAGAGTAAGGCCATCTGTTGGCCTTTGCGGTCTGCATAGGGAATGGCGCGGTACAATTCCTCGCTGAGATTCGCTCGGTTGGGCAGGCCGGTCAAGGCGTCGTAAAAGGCCGCACGGCGTAGCTTTTCTTCGGTCAGCTTCTGGGTGGTGATGTCGCTGAAAATCCCCACATAATAGGTTTGATGGCTGTTTTCATCAAAAAAAGTATGGATCATCAAATGCTTCGGGTAGAGTTCCCCATTCTTTCGGCGGTCCCAAATTTCGCCTTCCCAGCGGCCTTTTTGGGCTAAGGTCTGCCACATTTGTTGGTAAAACTCCCGGTCATGGCGGCCTGAGGCAAACATCTTGGGGTTTTGGCCAATAGATTCGCGCTTGGCATAGCCGGTGATCCTTTCATGGGCCGGGTTGACCTCCACAATGTTGTTTTGGGGATCGGTGATCACGACGGCCTCTTGGGCGGAATCAAAGACCTTGGCTAAAAGGGTGACGCGCTGGAGGTTTTCTCGGGTGGAGGTTACATCTTGCAGGCTGATCAAAAGCCGCTGAGGGTTGCCCTGTTCATCAAACTTCAAATCCCCGTGTAGGCTCATGATCCGCTGCTGAACCCCGACCAAAAAACGCCATTCGTCCTTGAACCTGCGCTTACCCTCTAGGCTTGTGGCCAGCAAGTTACGCGCGCGGGTGCGGTCTTCGGGGTAAACCGAGTCTAGCAATCGCTCCCAGCTAGGTTTGGTGTCCTCGGGGTTGAGCCTCAACAATCGGTAAAAATTATCGGACCAGATCATGGATTGATTCGTTAAATCCCAATCAATGCTTCCCACCTGGGCCAGCCCTTGGGCCTCGTCTAGTCGGCGTCGGTTTTCGCTCAACTCCGCTTGATCCTCTTTGCGCGCCGCCACTTCAACTTGTAAGGTGTGGATCAAGGGGTTGATGGTACGTAAAAACAACCACCCCCCCGAGAGGATCAACACCACCGCTAGGGGGAACGTCATCAAGACATCATGGATAAAGGGATCGCGAAAACGCGCCACCGGAAGCTTGACCAGCAACGCAATATCCAAGATCGATACGGGCGCGTAGCCCAGCAGTACGTCCTGCTGGTCTTGGACTACCCGGATGGCTCCGCTATGTCCGGTTACGGCTTGGATCGCCGCCGACTTGAGGGCGCTTTCGTCGAAAGCTAGACTGCGGTAGGTACCTTCTTGGGTTAGGTCGGGAACCAGTCGCTCGAGTCCGTTGGACCCTTGGCGCACCAGATAAATGCTCAAGGGAAAGCTAAGGTCCCCTTCAGGCGGCAGGGACGCAAAGGCTTGGCTTAGAGTCGCCCCTAAGGCACCCTGGGGATTGTCTTGAGCCGAGTGGACCGCGTCGAATTTGGCCACCTCTTCGAGCAGGCGCGCTTGAGCCAGCACCTGCTGGTGCAATAATTCGGACTGGGTTTTAAGCAGGGTCTGGTAGGAGCTAACCCCAAAGGTAACGGCCACCGCCACCACCACCAGCGTCATGATACCCATCAGCAATCCGGCGCGGGCTTGTGGGTTGAGACGGATTTTGTGGTGTTTGGATTCTGTCATGATGACTGATCAGCTAAAATGAGAAAGTTGGGGTAGTGTGCCTGAAGCCACCTTAGGTGGCAAGGCTTGTATTCTGGCTGTATTAAGTTAAGGTATTCCTACCTTGGGGGGGTAGTTCCATTGTTTACCTTACCGGATTATTCAGATATTCTGCACTCTCCTTCAGACTTGCAGGCTTTAAGAATAGTTGAGTGGATCTATGAAAATCAATGAGATGACCGTAAAAGCCCGGGTGTTGATCGGTTTCGCCCTGTTATTGGCTCTTGGTATCGGCTTGGGGTTGTATAACTTGCTTGGCTACGGTGCGATCGGGACTTCGGTGCGCAACATAGAGTATAGCAAGTTCTTTGGCACTTTGGAAAACCAACACCGGCGCTGGAACAACGGATTGGCCAAAATTTTCTTGGACAGCCGGGTCAAGGAACTCACCATCCAATTAGACCATACCAAATGCCGGATGGGGCAGTTTATTTATGGTGATGAAGCCAAAGAATTTGCCCAGCATTTTCCCGAGTTGGCTCCGCTGATCCAAAAATTGGAACCGGTCCACAAAGATTTACATTCCTCGGCCAAGGAAATCGCCCCGCTCTGGTTTGCCGGAGACCCCGCCAAAGCCGAAGAAGCGCGGCAAATATACCAAGACCGCACCCTCAAAAATTTAGACCAAACGGCTTCCATTTTGGGCGAAATGTCCGATAAACTGGACGCGGTGGCCAAAGGGGCGGCAGAAAACTTGGCCAGCACGATTGCTGATCGTCAGGTGATTTCTGGCGTCTTGTTGGTTTTGATGCTGGTTGCTGGGTTGGTTTTGTCTTACTGGATCGCCACCTCTATCGGTTTGGCCCTGGCTTCGTTGATGGGCCGCTTAGATCAATCCGCCGAATCGCTCAACCAAGCCTCAGACGAAATCAGCGGCAACTCACAGCAAGTTGCCCAGGGGGCCTCAGAACAGGCCGCTAGCTTAGAAGAAACCTCTAGCGCCATGGAGCAATTAGCGGCCCAATCAAAAGAAAACTCCTCGGCTGCCGACCGGACCGCCGAGGCGGTGGTCCGGATCCGCACCGCGCTGACCCAAGCGACTGCAAATGCCGAAGAAGCCTTTAAAATCTCTGCCGCCAGCCGCGAAGGGGCCCAGAAAGGGGTCGAAGCGATGGAGAAGATCTCGGGAAGCATGAAAGCGGTAGACGAGGCGAGCCAACAGGTTTTGGATATCATTGACCTAATAGATGAGATCACCCGAGAAACCAAGATGTTGGCCACCAACGCAGCCATCGAAGCCGCCCGCGCCGGGGAACAGGGCAAGGGCTTTGCGGTGGTCGCCGACGAAGTGAGTAAACTGGCCGAGAACTCAAAGGCTGCGGCCAAACAAATCAATGATCTAGTCAAAGGTAACGCCGCAAAAGCGGTGGCGGGGCGCGAAATGGCCGGTCTGGGCGACAAACAACTCCGCGAGATTTATGACTCTTCTAAAAAGACCGAGGACTTGGTTCAGGGAATCAGCAAACAGACGGTCCAATTAAGCCGCGAAGCCGACGATTTAGCGGACCTAGCCGAGCAAATCACCCGAACCAGCAACCAACAGAGCCAAGGCACCCAAGAAGTTTCTCGCGCCATTTTGGAGATGGATCAAGTCACCCAAGGCAACGCCAGTGCGGCTGAAGAGGCCGCTAGCGCCGCTGAGGCCCTCAGCACCCAAGCCCGGCAGTTGGTCGGTATTGTCGCGGACTTAGGTAAGTTGGTGGGCCAAAGCCAAGCGGTTAGGGACGTCAATAAGCAACCCCACCGAAATCCAAAGAACTATGATTTAAGCGATTCGGTGGAGGCTGAAGCGCTACCGCACTCTGGGAACCAGCGCAAAAGACTGCCGCGGTCTAATGACTTTGGGGATTTTTAAGGGCGAGGGTTTAGAGCCCCCTATAGTTATCTTTAGGGGGCCTAAAATCGGCTTCGCCAAAGGCTTTTTATGGGCAACGCTCGCGTCGCTACGCCCGTCGCCCTCGGCCTGCGGCCTCGAAGCTCCTTAATGAGCCAAAAAAGTAGTCCCAAAGCTATTAACCAACCAGGGCTTTATGCTCCCCAAAACCCAAAACCTATAGGCCAAAAGCCAGGCTACGCCCGTCGACTTTGCTGGATTAAGTTTGACCTTAAAAGTCCCTATGGGGAATCGGCTGCGCCGATGGCTTTATATGAGCAACACTCGCCGGCTCGCGTCGCTACGCCCGTCGCCCTCGGCCTACGGCCTCGAAGCTCCTTGGCGTATCGGCTGCGCCCATTTATTGCCGAAGTTCCCTGACGTTAAGGGCCTTTATGATACCCCCGTTGGTGAGCCGCTTAGAGCCCCTAGCCGAAACGTAGCGGCCAAAATGCCACCTGTTCGAGCTTCGAGCGCAGCGAGGGCGAGTTTG
>JAVVEA010000016.1:0-85844 GCA_032250835.1 bacterium | reverse complement strand
TAACGGGATGTTGGCTGCGCCAACGGTTTTATGTTGGCAACGCTCGCCGGCTCGCGTCGCTACGCCCGTCGCCCTCGGCCTGCGGCCTCGAAGCTCCTTGGCGACCCCCGTTGGTGAACCGCTTAGAGCCCTTAGCCAAACGAGGCGTTAAGAGTGTAAGCGACGGGTAAACCCCTCCGGTTTAGGTTGCCGAGCAGTCAGCCCGATGTTATTCTTGAGCCAAATGGTTTTTATCCGGAAGCTCACATGAACAATCTCCCAATTCCTCGATTAGTACAAATCTGCTGCGCATCCTTTCCCGAATTGGAAGCTCTCTACCTCTTTGGCAGCGAAGCAAGGGGGGAAGCTTGGCCTGACAGCGACTTGGACTTGGCGCTCTTGTTGCCCACCGAGCAAGCGAAAGCAGCGGGCAGCTTGGCGCTGTCCGACTTAGCCTGGGAGCTTTCAAAGGAGTTGGATCGAAAGGTGGATTTGGTAAACCTAAGAACCCTGTCCACGGTTTTCCAGATGCAAGTCATCTCGAACGGTAAGGTGCTCTATACCAAAGATCCCGAGAGGCTTTACGAGTTCGAGGCTTTGGTCTTGTCGCTTTACCAGCACTTAAAAGAAGAACGGGCAGCCATCGAAAGGGAAATCATGCGTACCGGGGAGATTTATGCACCATGAATGATGTCTTAATGAACAAAGCGGCCAGTATTCAAAGAGCTATCAAACGTGCCCGCCAGGAGGTCGATTTAGCTGGGGGCGATTTTGCGAACGACTACACCCGGCAGGATGCCGCGATGTTAAACTTGCTGCGCGCCTGCGAATCGGCGATTGATCTAGCCAACCATATCATCCGAAAAGAAAAATTGGGGTTACCGGCTTCTAGCCGCGAAAGCTTCACGCTGCTGGTTGCAGCTGGGCGAATACCTGAGCGCATGGGGAAGTCTTTGGAGAAAATGGTCGCCTTCCGCAATTTGGCTGTTCATGAATATGCCCGGCTTGAAATCAACCGGGTTGAATCGCTAATTCGTGAGGAACTAGGCGACTTGGCAGATTTTTCGAGGCGTTTTCTTTCTAGCTAGCTTGGCTGAGTAGGACCAAAACAAAGCTACTTTTAGAAAGTTGTTTGAAGTTCCCGGTCCCCTATAGTGCTGCTTGGCGACCAAAAAAAAAGCCGCCTCTTGGTGATTCCAAGAGGCGGCTGATTTTCGGGGTCAAGCCACTAGAGCTATTCCTCTAAGGTCGAAAGATCGCCTTCGTCTTGGCCTAAAGCCCGAGCTTTTAAGACCCGGCGCATGATCTTACCGCTGCGGGTCTTGGGTAGACCCTCGGCAAAGCTGACCGCATCGGGTTTGGCGATCTTGCCTAAATGCTCTGCCACATGGTTGCGGAGTTCTTCAGACAACTTCTCGGACTTTTCGATGCCGGACTTGAGGATCACATAACAATGGATGGCGTTGCCCTTGAGCTCATGGGGCAAGCCAATAGCCGCCGCTTCACTGACCGCCGGGTGCCCGACTAAGGCCGATTCAATCTCGGCGGTACCCAAGCGGTAGCCCGAAACCTTGATCACATCGTCGGTCCGGCCAATGATCCAGAAGTAGCCGTCTTCGTCTTTCTTGGCGGCGTCGCCCACGGTGTACCAACCTTGCTTTTCGTAGGTCTTCCAGTAGGTTTCCACGAAACGATCGTCGTCACCGTAGACCGTGCGGGCCATACCGGGCCAGGGGCTCTTGATCACCAAAGAACCTTCTTTGCCGGGGGCTACCTCGTTGCCTGCTTCGTCGACTACCGCCACCTCGTTGCCGAAGAAGGGCTTGGTGGCGCTGCCGGGCTTGAGCGGGGTGATCGGCAAGGGGCTGATCATAAACCCGCCGGTTTCGGTTTGCCACCAGGTGTCCATAATCGGGCACTTGTCGCCCCCGATCACGCGGTGGTACCATTTCCAGGCCTCGGGGTTGATCGGCTCGCCGACCGAGCCCAAAAGCCGCAAGCTCGAAAGGTCATGCTTAGCGGGCCAAGATTCGCCGAAGCGCATCAGGCCGCGTACCGCTGTGGGGGAGG
This sequence comes from bacterium, assembly GCA_032250835.1. Taxonomy (GTDB): domain Bacteria; phylum SAR324; class SAR324; order XYD2-FULL-50-16; family XYD2-FULL-50-16; genus TamC13-09. The sequence goes on along the minus strand of JAVVEA010000016.1, from coordinate 83,795 downwards.
TGTAAAGGATGGTGATGCCGTATTTCTCGATCATCTGCCACCACCGGTTCGGGTAGGGGTGGTTCGGTGCGCCTTCGTAAAGCATCAAAGTGGTGCCGTTGATCAGCGGACCGTAGACAATGTAGCTATGGCCCGTGATCCAGCCGGGATCGGCGGCGCACCAGTAGCGGTCTTCGGGTTTGATGTCGAAGACCATCTTGTGGGTGGTGCTGGTATAGACCTGATACCCGCCATGGGTGTGGACTAAGCCCTTGGGTTTGCCGGTGGAGCCGGAGGTATAGAGCAAGAAGAGCATGTCTTCGGCGTCCATCTCTTCGGTCTCGCACTTCCAACCGGCCACGGGAAGCTTGTAGAGCTCATGGTACCAATAATCCCGGTCGTTTTCCATGTGGCATTCGGCCCCGGTGCGCTGCACGGTGATGCAGACTTCGATGGTCGGGCAGTGCTGCATGGCGTCGTTAGCGATGCTTTTGAGGTCCGTCGGCTTACCCCGGCGGTAGCCGCCGTCAGCGGTCACCAAGACCCGGGACTTAGCGGAGTTGATCCGGTCCGAAAGGGCATCGGCACTAAAGCCGCCGTACACAACTGAGTGGGCCGCACCGATCTTAGCGCAGGCGAGCATAGCAAAAACCAGCTCTGGGACCTGGGGCATGTAGATGGTGACGATCTCCCCCTTCTTTACACCCATCGCCTTGAGGATGTTGGCAAACCGGCTGACTTCGCGGTTGAGGGCATGGTAGCTGAAAGTGCGCACGTCGCCGGGCTCGCCTTCCCAGATCACGGCCACTTTGTTGCGGTTTGCCGTTTGTAGGTGGCGGTCGATGGCGTTGTGGATGATGTTGGTCTTGGCACCGACAAACCACTTATAAAAGGGCTTGTTCGTGTCATCGAGAACCTTGTCCCATTTTTTGTACCAATCCAGGGTTTCGGCCTGTTCGGTCCAAAAGCCTTCTCTATCCGTAATGGAGCGTTGGTAAAGGTTTTCGTACTCCTTGACGGTAGCGTAGTCGAGGACCTCTTGGGAGGGATGAAAAAACTTGGGTTCTTCGGCCATTGTTACTCCTTGATTGGGAGGGCTGTCCGGTTAACGATAACTAGTGCTAGTTTCGGTGACCGACCAAAAGTCTGGTCAGTACCTCTATCCCCATATCATTTCGGCGTCCTCTGGGCAAGAAGTTCAGGGCTACGCTTTTTGCCAGCGCGGCATTTTTTTTTAGTTATAGTTGAATATTTTCTTTTCAAGTCAAACCTTTCTGGCTTATACTTCTATTCCAATATTCTGATATTAGACCCTCTTTTAGCACTCTGGACGGGGGTCTGCAGCCGATACCTGAAACCCAATGGGGAGAAACCATGCGCCTTAAAACCACCCTACTCTTTTTGTTTACCTTGTTTGTGGCTAGCAACCTATGGGCGGCCGAGCCGATCAAGCCCTTTGTGTTGGCCAAGACTAGCGACCAACCGATGGACGCGGTTTTGGCCGAAACCCAAAGGGCCCTTGCGGCGGTGGGCTTCGCTGAAGCTGGCTTGGTCAGTCCTTATGAAGGGGTGCGTATTCTGGTGGTGACCAGTCCGGCCTTAAAAGAGATGGCCGCCCAAAGCATGCATGGCGCTTTTGGGGCCATGTTGCGCGTCTCCTTGACTCAAGTGGGTGAGACGGTGCAGGTGGCTTATACCAACTATCCCTATTGGCACGCTGCCTACCGCATGTCGGGTGACCCGGCCCCGATTGCCGAAACCATCCAGACCGCCTTGGGTGCTCAAGAGGAATTTGGCCCCGCCGAGGGCTTAACGCCCGAAGCGCTGCGCAAGTACCATTACAAAGTTTTTATGCCCTATTTTGACGACCTCCAAGAGCTGGCCGAATACGACAGCCAACAAGCGGCATTAGACGCCGTTGAAGCCGGTTTGGTCGCTAATGCGGGCGGCGTGGGCAAGGTGTACCGGATCGACCTGCCCGGCAAAGACGAAACCGTCTTTGGGGTGACCTTGAGCCAAAAGTCGGGCGGTGACGCCTACATCATGAGCGAAATCGACTTTAAGGAACTTAAGTCCAGCGCCCACTTACCTTACGACTTTATTGTGTCTGACGGCAAGGTGCTGGCCCTTTCGGCTAAGTTTCGCATCGCCATCAGCTTCCCGGATCTTTCGATGATGGGTGATAACAGCTTCATGAACATCATGGACGCGCCGGACGATATTGAAAATGCGCTAAAAGCCGTAGCCAAAGGCAAATAGCGGCGAACCGTTGACAGGTAAAGGGGGCGACTGCTAGCCCTGAAGCAAACCTCCTTTCCCTTAAAAAAGCTATGCGTCTTTTGATCACCGCCTTTAGTCTCCTCTTCCTTGCCACCGCCACCGCCCAGGCGGGGGTACGCGAAGACCTCAAGCAACGCATGGTCCGCTGGGACAAATTATTAAGCCAAGCCCAAAGCGGCTTGATCAATTCGATGATGGGCGAGGTGGAACAGGCCGCCCAGGGGCTAAAAGAAACGCCCCACCTGCCCGAAGCGGTCCAAAGGGCCCTTAAGGCCGGGATGAGCGAGCGCGAAGCCTCCGATTTCATGAAGATCGATGCCTTTATCTCCACCACCGGCGGCGACTTGGCCGCGGCGGTGGCCGAAGAGGATATCCAGAGGATGTTGGTGTATCAGGGGCGGCTACTAAACTCCTGTGTGCAGTGCCACGAAATCTTCCGGGTGAAGGCCACTCAAGCTTTAGAAGCCGCCGGAATGCCCTAAGGGCTGCAAAAATGAATAAATTATTAAATCTTCACTTTTCTGGAATTGTTCGTTCTTGTAGTCTCTGGGCAGAACTTTAACCCTAGCCCCGACCTACCGATGAAATGGATTTTTCCGCTTCTGGCCGCTTTCCTGCTGGCCCCGGTTTTGTTAGCCGCCGAGCCGCCGCTTAAAGAACTAATGAGCCACCTCGGCGCGCAGATGTACAGCCTGGACGAAGCACTTGTCTTAGGCGACCTAAAGGCCGCCGCCGCCCAGGCCGAAGCCATCGCCGAACACCCCCCGATCCAAAAGGCTCAAAGAGCGGTGATCGCCAAAACCTTGGGGCCCCAGATGAAAGATTTTAAGGGCTGGGACCTGAAGGTCCATAAGACAGCCTCCGCCTTGGCCCAAGTGGCCTTGGCCGGTGAAGCCACCGAGGCCCGCAGGTTGGCCAGCCAACTGGCCGAAGGTTGCCGTGGCTGCCACAGCGCCTTTCGGGAACAGGTTTCTAAGGCGCTGGCCCCGTGACGCTTAAGGAATACTTCGCCAAATGGAAGGGCCGTAGCGTTAGCCCGCCGACGGTGATCCCCAGCGAAATGTTCTGGTCCTTTTTGGGCAGTATGCTGGGCATCGGTGCCGTGGCCTGGGCTCATTGGCACTTGGCCTTGGGGGCGGGGTTGGTGCTCTTGATCGGCAGCTTCGGGGCCACGGCGGTGTTGCTTTACGGCGCGCCGGGCAGCCCGCTGGCCCAGCCGCGCAACCTTTTGGGCGGGCACTTCCTTTCGGCCTGGGTGGGGGTGGCTTGTTTTAAGTTCCTGCCCGGCCAGCCCGAATTGGCCGCCGCTCTGGCCGTCTCTTTGGCGATTACGCTGATGCACCTAACCAAGACCCTGCACCCGCCCGGCGGGGCCACCGCGTTGATTGCCGTTTTGGGCCCTGCCCCGATCCATGCGTTGGGCTGGTGGTATCCCTGGGTGCCCGCCCTTTCGGGTGCTTCGGTGATGCTGCTGGTGGCCCTGGTCGTCAATAACTTCGCGCCGCGCCGCCGTTACCCGGAGTTTTGGCTTTAGGCAGAAGGGATTCGGGGTTTCCAAGGGCCTTCTATTAGGTTAAACCGAAGGAAACCTAAATTCCCCCTGAAAAGCCCATGAGCGACGCACGAGCTATTTTATTGGTCCACTGCCCGGACCAGAAGGGTCTGCTGGCCAAGATCACCGAGTTTATCTACAAACAGGGCGGCAACATCACCTACATCGACCAGCATGTAGATTTGGCGGAGCAGTGTTTTTATCTGCGCGCCGAGTGGGAACTGAAGGGCTTTGCTTTAGAACGCGGCGAGATCGGGGCGGCCTTTGCCGAGCAGTTAGGCAGCCCGCTTTCGATGACTTGGCGGCTCTATTACAACGACCAACGCCCGCGCATGGCGCTGATGGTCAGCAAAGAATCCCATTGTTTAGACGACATCTTGGCCCGCTGGTCTTCGGGCGAATGGGCGGTGGATATCCCGCTGATCATTAGTAATCATGAGGTTTTGCGCCCTACCGCCGAACGCTTCGGCATCCGCTTCGAACACATCCCGGTGACCAAAGATACCAAGGCCCAGGCTGAAGCCCAGGCTTTGGAATTGCTCGAAGAAGAGGGCGTCGATTTTATCGTGCTCGCCCGTTATATGCAGATCATCAGCGACCAGATGGTCCAGCGTTGGCCCAACCGCATCATCAACATCCACCACAGCTTCCTGCCCGCCTTCGCTGGGGCTAAGCCCTACCACGCCGCCCACCAACGGGGGGTGAAGATCATCGGGGCCACCAGCCATTACGTCACCGCCGAGTTGGACCAAGGCCCGATCATCGAACAAGACGTCACCCGCGTCACCCACCACGACCGCGTCGAAGACCTAATCCGCCAGGGCCGCGACTTAGAAAAGGTGGTGCTCTCCAGGGCCATCTGGCAACACCTCAACCGTAAGTTGCTGGTCTTCAAAAACCGGACGGTGGTGTTTGTTTAGCTTTGAAGGGGTTTTACTGGGTGGGTATTTTAGAGCCGCCTGAGCTTGGAATGATTGCCAAGGGAGTTACAGATGAAAATAGACGTTGAGATCCAAAAAATAGGGAATTCCAGAGGGATCATCCTGCCCGAGCAGGTGGCAGGTTTATTTAATTTGGGTGACCGGGTCACCTTAAAACTGGACCCCAAAACACCCCGACAGGGCTGGGCCGAAGCCTTGGCCGCCGCGGCACCAGAAGCCCTGAGCGGCGAGGAACAGGCTTGGTTGGGGTTCGCGGAGTGATCGCAAAGTTTAATAGGGCAGCAGTCCGGTAGGTTGGAAGTCGGGGTAATTAAAACTAAGGGGTTACCTTAAATTCCACCGCGTCGATCAAGGCGCTGGGGTGCAGCGCGGCAACTTTGAGCAGCGTGCGGGCCGGGCCGGTCGGCTGGCGTTTGCCCTGTTCCCAGTTACGCAGACTGTTGACGCTTACGCCCAAGAGTTGGGCAAACTTGGGCTGCGAAAGCTTGTAGCGCTTGCGGATCGCCGCCACGTTAATCCCCGTACTCCCAAACACCACTTCCGCCCCTTCCAACCGCCCCTGGTCGATCAGAATCGCCTCTTCAACGCTTTCGCAGAGTTCCTTAAAAAGCTTCTCGTCCATTCATTCCCCCTGCTTGAGCATCTTTTTTTGATCTGAAGTGAGGTTTTCTTGGTCTGACTTTTGTATGCGAAAAGCAGATATATCCTTCCTGATCGGGTTTTAACATAATGGATCACCCGAATCCCACCAGGTTTACCTCGACCTTGAATAGCCCATCTTAATTTCCTGGCTCCACCAGTTCCAGGTATGACTGGGGCTTGATTAGGCCGCTCCATTAAAGCTGTTTTAAGTGCTTTAAAGTCTTCAGCCGAAATCAGTTTGTTAATTTGTTTGGCAAAGACCGAAGTCGCGATTACTTCCATGCATCAAATAGTAGCCCATTGGGCTATGATGGTGAACTTAGTTGCGATAGAACGGGCTTGAGAGCGGCAGGCTTAATGGTCACACAGTTTTTCTGCGGCTTCAATAGCCTTCGCTCTGGCGTGAACAGCTTCAAGGTTTGAGTCTTGGAGAACTTGAAAGCTCTTTTGTAATTTTTCAGATTCTCGATCTGCGGTTTTAAAAATACTAAATGCAGATATAACGCTATAAATTGATTTGAAAAAGCTTAAAAGGATGGGGCAAAAAGCCAAAAGGAGAAACCAAATGGCCCCCAACGAGGTTGGCAAGATGCTAGGGAGATATGTTGTCTTAAAGAATGAAAATGTATGAACCGTGATAACAGCTATCGGAGAATAGATCGCGAGATGTATAGTGAATTTGATTCTGGTGAGGGGGAGCAAATAAATGATGCTAATTACTATGTCAGTCCAAAAAAGCGTGGAGGCTGCTCCTGTATAAGCATCGTTTTCAAGGCCAAGCAGTATCAATCCAAACAAACTCACAAATGTGGCAAAAATAAAGTGGTTTCTAAACCTGCCTAGAATGGCGTCTTCAGTACCGTCAATGCTTTCTGCCAGATTTTTGGCAGCTGTTTTAATTTTTGTTCTTTCCAGATCTAGTCTTTTGAGTAAACTGTCTTTTTGGTTTTGGTCCACCCCCTCCAAAACTTCAAGGCCCTGATCTATGTCTTCGTGAATTTGGTCGATCCTTGCGATGGCTTTTTCTTTAATATCTTCGGAACGATTTATTACCTCGCCTGAAAGAAACGTTCTTACTTTGCTTGACATGCATGCCAAATTTAGAGCGACTGAGACTTCCAGCAGCGAAGAAAAAGGTGTTAGCATTTGGTTTGAATTGGTAGAGCAGAAATTTTAGGCAGAATAAATGGGCGCTTTGTTAAAGAAATGACTAAATAGCTTCGAGAATCCTGATACCAACTTGGGGTCGTTGAAATTGCAAATTGCTTTAAAATTCTTACAGTCAACTTCAATTCTGTACGAAGAGTTGTCGGCAAGTGCGAAATGTCCCATGCCTTCAAAAGTTTCATGCATGGCGTCTAAACATTCCTGTGTGGCTATTTTAATTTGAAATCTAGAAGGATATTTTTTCTTGGCGTCCATGACCTTTTTCAGCGCGGAAGACATGACCTCGGGTTGCTTTTCCAGTAAAACCTGCATTTTTTTCTCGGACTTATTAATAAAGTCTTCCAATGAATCTTCGCAGGCAGCTAAAGAAAAAACAACGTCGTCCAATTTCTCAGTAAAAATTTTCACTTCTTCTTTGGAGTGTCGGATCAAGTTTGCCAATACAATAGACGCGTGGTCACTTCCGCGATTTTCAAAAAAAACATTCTTATGATTTTCGGCAATGTGTTCAACAGCTTCTTGGTATTTTTCGATTTCCATGGTTTTGCTTTCTTTCATTGGTGTTCTCCAGTAATTCAAGTGTACCCGATATTATTGTAATTGAAAAATCAATCTTGTTTTATAGTGTAATTTTTGTTAACGAGCCAACCTCCCTAACAATCTGCAATTCCTCGTTGGTGGGGACCACTAGGACCGACACGGGTGAGGCTTTGGTGGAAATGGCGGGGCCCTTGGGCTTTGCGTTGAGTTTGGGGTCTAGGTGGATGCCTAGGCCCTCTAAGCCCTCTAGGGCGAGCTTGCGGGTTAAGACGGAGTTTTCGCCGATTCCGGCGGTGAAGACGAGGGCGTCGAGGCCGCCTAGGGCTGCCCAGTAGGCTCCGATATACTTCTTGATGCGGTAGGCGGCTAGGTCCAGGGCCCGGATGGCCGCCTCGTTTCCTTCGCCGTATTCGGCTTCGATGGTCCTTAAGTCATTGTGGCCGGTCATGCCTTTAAATCCCGCCTTTTTGTTGAGCAACTGATCCACCTCTTTCATGTCCAACCCTAAGTGGGTGGACAAAAACAGGGGGATGGCCGGGTCCAGGTCGCCGCAGCGCGTACCCATCACCAAACCTTCTAGGGGTGTCATGCCCATGCTGGTGTCGATGCACTGGCCCCGGTCAATGGCGGCCATGCTGCTGCCGTTGCCCAAGTGCAGGGTGATCAATTTTAATGCTTCGAGGGGCTTGCCCAGGAATTCAGCGGCCCGGTGGGCTACATACTTGTGGCTGGTGCCGTGGAAGCCGTAGCGGCGCACGCCCAGTTTTTTATAATGGTCCTCGGGCAGCGCGTAACGATAAGCCCGTTCGGGGATGCTTTGGTGGAAGGCAGTGTCGAAGACGGCGATTTGCTTGGCCCTCGGGAAGACCACCATGGCCGTTTCGATCCCTTCAATATTAGCGGGGTTGTGCAGCGGGGCCAGGGGGATGCAAGCGCGGATCGCCTGTAAAACCACCGAATCGATGGCCACCGGCTGCTTGAACCTTTCGCCGCCATGCACCACCCGGTGGCCCACGCAGTCCAAATCCTTGCGGTCTTTGATCACGCCGACCTTCGGGTCCACCAGAAGGGCCAAAATCTCTTCTAAGGCCTGGTGGTGGTCTTTAAGCGGGTTTTGGCGCTGTAGGTCTGCGCCTTGGGTTTGGTAAACCAAGTGCCCGGCCCCTTCGCCGATCTGCTCGGCCAAGCCCTTGGCCAGGACCTCTTCACCCTGATAAAATTGATATTTGATGGACGAACTGCCGCAGTTGAGGACCAGGGTTTTCATAAACTAGGGGGAGGTGGGGTTAGATAGGTTGTCTAAAAAACTTAGGTATTCGGCCGGCAATCCCAACTTACGGGCTACCGGTAACAGCTTGGCCAGATAGACTGAATCCGCAGGGGCTTGAGGGTCCAGCGGCAGGTTGTAACAGCTCACGGGCCTTTGGGTTCCGTCGGGACCGGTCACGAAAAGTTCAAAGGGGGCGTAGCCTTGGGTTGCCTCGGTGCGGTAGAGCGACTTGAGGTCTGAGGGCGATAGCTCAAAGGTCAGGCCCCAGGTCGAGGCTCCCGCCTCGGGGATTATTTTGGCCTTGCCGCCCCGCAGGTCTAGTCGGTATCCCTGGGCCTCGGCTAGACGAGGATTAAGGGCAACAACACCCAAGGGGCCCAAAATATCTGGGTCCATATACAGGCCGTAAAAAAAGGCTTCTACCGGTTTGCTTGAGGTCATGTTTCAGCTATTCGCGGTTAGATTATAGATAATTTTCGACCGCTGAGTCTGGGGCCGAGGCGGCCTTTTTGCCGTGTTGCGCCTGGATGCAGGTGATGGCGATGGTGTTGATCACATCGGCGACCAGACAACCTCGGCTTAAGTCGTTGATCGGCTTGTTTAGGCCCTGCAAGATCGGGCCGATGGCCACCGCCCCGGCACTTCGCTGCACCGCCTTGTAAGTGTTGTTGCCGGTGTTGAGGTCCGGGAAAATAAAGACCGTGGCCTGCCCGGCTACTTGGCTGCCGGGCATCTTCGATTGGCCCACCGACCGGTCCACGGCGGCGTCATATTGGATCGGACCTTCGACCAATAATTCCGGGGCCCGCTGTTTGACGATCTCCGTGGCCTTGCGGACCTGATCTACGTCTTCACCCTTGCCCGATTCTCCGGTAGAGTAGCTCAGCATGGCTATTTTGGGCTCGATGTCAAAGGCGCGGGCCGTTTGGGCGCTGCTGATGGCGATTTCGGCTAGTTGTTCGCTGTTGGGGTTTGGGTTCACGGCGCAGTCACCATAGACTAAGACTCGGTCGGCCAAACACATCAAAAAGACGCTGGAAACCAGGGAGCAGCCCGGCTGGGTTTTGATCAACTCAAAGCCCGGACGGATGGTGTGCATCGTTGAATGGGCGGCACCGCTGACCATTCCATCGGCGTCGCCCAATTGCACCATCATGGTGCCGAAGTAGCTGACGTCGCGCATGATGTCGCGGGCCTGCTCTTCGGTGGGCTGTTTGTGGGCGCGGATGCGCATAAATTCTTTGACGTAGTCGTCAAACTGGGGGGCCTCTTCGGGCTTGAGGATGGGCACGCCCTCTAAGTGGAGGCCCAACTTACCGATCCGCTCTTTGACCAATTCCGGATCGCCCAGCAGGGTGAAACGGGCCACTTGCCGCTGGTGCAGGATTTCGGCGGCCTGCAAGATGCGCTCGTCTTCGCCTTCGGGTAAAACAATATGCTGCTGGTCGGCGGCGGCGGTTTGGATCAAGCCGAACTCAAACATCTTGGGCGTGACCGTGCGGGTGCAGTAGTTGATCGCCTTTTCGGACAGCGCTTCTACATCTACATAAGTAGAGAACAGGCCCAGGGCCTTGGCGATTTTGGCGGGATTTTCCAGGCCCAATCCGGTGTGGATGCGGCTGAGCTTGGCGGCGGTTTCATAGGTTTCCCCGTCGGTTAGCAAAATCGGCATCAGGTCGTCGATCCCTTCAATCAAGTGATGCAAGGACGCATCGGGCATGAGTCCCTCGGTCAAGACGATCCCGCCGGGGTTGGGCATGCTTTTCGACTTAAAACTGGCCAAGCAACCTAAAATAATGTCCAGCCGGTCACCGGGCGTGACAATCAGGCTGTTTTCCATGATCCGGGGCAGAAAGTGGCGCAGTTGCATGCCCGCCACCTCGTAATGACCGACCGGGCGGTTGAGTTGGCTTGCGCCAAAAAGAACCTGGGCCCCTAAATGCTCGGCCACTTCGGCCATGTTTGCGCGGCTCAGCTTGGGCTCGTTGGGAAGAGCGTAGATCAGCTCCACTCGGTCCTTTAGCTCGCTGCGTAAACTCAACAGGCAGGATTCTTGAACCTCATGGTCACATTGGTTCAAAATCACCCCTAAAACCTCGCAGCCCTTTTCGGCATAGGTCTCCAGCGCCACCCGGCAGCTGTCTTGAACCTCTTCCATCCCTTTGTGCAGCACCTTGGCAACCAACAGCATGGGTGCCGAAAGGTTTAAGGCGATTTCGGCGTTGAAGTCGAACTCATAGGCCTTGGTGATCCCTTCGTAGTCGCTGCCTAAACATAAGACAAAATCATGGTCTTGAGCCAATTGGGAATATCTGTTTAAAATACCCTCAAGCAGCACTTCGTGGCGGCCGCCTGCAATCAGGCGGCTGGCTTCCTCGGCGCTGTAGGCGTACATCCGCTCATGGGGCAGGTTGAGGTGGAAGTGCTCTTGGATTAGCTTGATGTCCTTGTCGGGGCGGCCCGGTTTCAGGTTGACTATGGGCTTGAAAAAAGCGACCCGCTCAAGCTTACGGACCAACATTTCCATGACGCCCAGGGCAATCAGGGATTTCCCACTCTTTGCCTCTAGGGCCGAAATGTATAGATTTGAAGCCATTTTGTTTCCAAAAGGTTTGGGTTTTGAAACATAATAGATCAACCGACAAGAACGACGCAAGGACCCTTTGGTTGACTCCCTGGCTGGCTGTCCCTGCTAGGCCCCTCAAAGCGGAGGTAGTGGCACTTGTAAAAAAACTGCAAACCGGCCCCTTGCCCGATTTGCTCCCTCTTTTTAGTGCCTTGGCTAAAGACCGTCCCTTTGCCCGTATCCGCGGCGGGGATTTGTTGTTTCGGTTGTTTGAGGCCTGGCCCGAAGCGCTAGAGCCCTATGCCGCCCAAGTCTTGGGGCCCCTAGCGGATTATTCAGAGATCCGGTGCCGTTGGGCTTTCGCCAAGATTGCCCCCTTTTTGGTCAGTGAGCCTAAAGGGGCCCAAAGGGTTTTTAGCCAATTGGAGGCTAACCTTTCTGACAATAGCCAAGTTTTGGTGTTCACTAGCCTGCAAGGTATGTATCAATTAGGTAGGGTCCACCCGCCACTAAAGCAAACTCTTGCCCCCATATTATTCAGGGCAAGCCTAGGCGCGAGTCCCTCGGTAAGGGGGACCGCCAAACAGCTTTTAGCTCGTTTGGGGCTAGCTTGAGGGCCTAGTTGTCTGTTGCATGCTTTACAGAAGCGGCAACGCAGTAACCAATTAGACCTCATATTAGTTTACAGTATTCAATAGGTCGGTTATAGGTTGCTGGAACGCTTCCTGTGCGCTCTATTCAATCCATAGTGCGCCCTTGAAAGCGACAACCCTACGGGAGAAACCCCATATGGAACAGCAGCTTATAGAAGGGCTGAAGCTCATGGTCACCGGCATGGCGACCGTATTTATCTTCTTGGCGCTGATGATCATTTTGATCACAGTAGTGGCGAAAGTAACCAGAAAATACGCCGCACAGGAGATTGAGCAAATGGCCCTGGCCCGTGCGGCGAAAGCCGCCAAGCAGAAAGGTAAAGGCGGCGTGCCCGTGGCGGCGATCGCAGCCGCCGTTTCGGCTTACGAGGCCGACCAGAAAACCAGCAACACCAACTAGGAGAGACTGTGGGCAAGAAGGTTATCAAGTTCATGGACACCAGTTTCCGCGACGGGTTCCAGTCTGTTTTTGGGGCCCGCGTGGCGACTAAAGACTTTTTACCGGCTCTCGAAGCAGCCAAAGCAGCGGGCATCACCCACTTCGAAGCTGGCGGCGGCGCTCGCTTCCAAAGTCTTTTCTTCTATTGCCAGGAATCGGCCTTCGACATGATGGACCAATTCCGCGCCACCGCCGGTCCCGACGCTAACTTACAGACCCTGGCGCGGGGAATTAACGTGGTCGCCTTGAGCCAACAGCCCAAGGACATCATCGACTTACATGCCAAGATGTTCAAGAAACACGGCATGACCACCATCCGCAACTTCGACGCCCTCAACGACGTCCACAACCTGCTTTACTCTGCCGAGCGCATCCACGCGCATGGCCTCAAACATCAGGTAGTGGTCTCGATGATGGACCTGCCTCCGGGCTGCGAAGGAGCCCACACCACGGAATTTTACCTAGACCGCCTAAAGCAAATTCTCGATTCGGGCCTGCCCTTTGATTCAATCTGCTTTAAAGACGCCAGCGGCACCGCTAACCCCCGCAAGGTCTTTGAGACCATCAAGGGCGCGCGCAAAATGGTGCCCGAAGGCACCACCCTTTGGTTCCATTCCCACGATACGGCGGGGGTCGGGGTAACCCAATACATGGCGGCCATCGAGGGTGGCATCGACGGGATCGACTTGGCCAAAAGCCCCTGTTCAGGCGGCACGGCCCAGCCCGACATCCTGAGCATGTGGCATGCCCTTAAGGGCACCGAATGGACCCTGGATGTGGACTATGAAAAGATTCTAGTCGCCGAAGAAGTGTTTGATGACTGCATGAAAGACTACTTCATCCCCCCTGAAGCAAAGATGGTCAGCCCCACGGTGCCTCTAAGCCCCATGCCCGGCGGCGCGTTGACCGCCAACACCATGATGATGCGCGACACCGGCACCCTGCACCTCTACAAAGACGTGATCAAAGCCATGGGCGAAGTGGTCCGCAAGGGCGGCTTCGGCACCAGCGTCACCCCGGTGAGCCAGTTCTACTTCCAGCAGGCCTTCATGAACGTCACCCAAGGCCCCTGGAAGAAGATTAACCCCTCTTACGGCAACATGGTCTTAGGCTATTTCGGCAAGACCCCGGTCCCGCCGGACCCCGAAGTGGTTCGGATCGCCTCTGAGCAGTTAGGCAAACAGCCCTTTACCGGCGACCCGCTAGACGAGCTAGAGCCCGGTGTGCCCAAGGCCACCAAGATTTTAAAAGACAACGGCTTAGAAGTGAACGACGAGAATATCTTCATCATCGCTTCTTGCGAAGGTAAGGGCCTCGACTTCCTGCAAGGCAAAGGGGAGCTTTCGATCCGCAAAAAATCGACGGAAGCCGCCAAAGCTCCGGCCAAGAAAGGCGCCGCTGCGGACGGCGACATCCGTGCTTACACGGTCAGCGTGGATGGTAAGTCTTACAATGTACAAGTAGGCCCCGCTGGGGTGGTCCATTCGGCGACTCCGGTCGCCGCCGCGGCACCTGCGGCCTCGGCTGAAGGTGAAGACGTTACCGCCGGTACGCCCGGTACGATCATGAGCCTAGCGGTAGCGGTCGGTGACCAAGTAGAAGCGGATCAAGTGCTGTTGGTGATGGAAGCCATGAAGATGGAAACGGGGGTCAAGTCCCCTAAGGCGGGAAAGATCACCGCAATCCATGTGGCAGAAAAAGAGAACGTTCAGTCAGGCGACGCTCTATTAACCATCGCTTAAGGTGACGATCATGCCAAAACGCATTAGTTTGTTGTGGGGGTTGTTGCTCTTGTTCTGGCCCCTGTTGGGCCTTTCTATGCCTGAAGGCGGTATGCATTACGGCGCGATGCACCTAGTCGCGCCCGACGATGTGCAGGTTCTTCATGTATACATCAAAAAGGAGCAGGCGGTCTTTTCGGGCGATGAATTAGCGGTGCTCAAGATGAGCGACGGCTCCAAAACCACCCTACGCGCCGGTAAGGCCGGGCGGGTGGTCTTGATGGATATGAGTCCTTATCTTAAGTTTAAGCGCGGTGACCTGCTGGCAGTGATCATTCCTCAGGCGATTGTCTCCGAACATGCCGTTTCCGGTCAGGCTCGTCAGTTGCCCGACATGATAGGCCTGTTTAAAAGTCTTTGGGAAACCACCGGCGTGGCTGCGTTGCTTAGGAACAACCGTCTGGATTGGACCGAAGGTTGGGGGCGGGTGCTGATGACCTCGGTGGGGCTTTTGTTGCTCTACTTAGGGATTGCGCGCGGCTTTGAACCTTTGCTGCTGATCCCGATTGGTTTCGGCGCGGTGCTCTCGAACATTCCCTTGGCGGGGATCGCTGAGCCCGGGGGCATTTTGTATTACGCCTATGAAGTCGGCATCACCACCGGTGTTTTCCCGCTGCTTATCTTTATGGGTGTGGGGGCTATGACTGATTTCGGCCCCATGATTGCCAACCCGAAGACTGCTTTGTTGGGCGGAGCCGCCCAGATCGGTATTTTTGCGACCCTGTTGGGTGCTTTGTTGCTCAACTATATTCCGGGTATTGAATTTTCGCTGCGTGATGCCGCTTCTATCGGGATCATCGGCGGGGCCGACGGACCGACGGCGATCTTCCTTTCTAGCCAATTGAGCCCCCGTTTGCTGGGTTCTATTGCGGTAGCGGCCTATTCTTATATGGCCTTGGTACCGATCATCCAGCCGCCGATCATGAAGTTCTTCACCACCCCGGCAGAACGCCAGATCAAGATGGTGCAGTTGCGGCACGTCTCGAAGGTCGAGAAGATCATGTTGCCGCTGTTGGTTCTGGGGATTTGCGGTACGCTGTTGCCTAGTGCGGCACCGTTGATCGGTATGTTTATGTTCGGCAACTTGGCCAAAGAAGTGGGTGTGGTTGACCGGCTTTCGGACACCATCCAGAACGCCTTGATCAACACGGTGACCATCTTCTTAGGCTTCGCCGTGGGCAGCAAGCTAAGTGCGGACAAGTTCTTGAACTTAGAGACCTTAGGTATCTTGCTTTTGGGCGCTGTTGCTTTCTCTATGGGGACCGGCGGCGGGGTCTTGATGGCCAAGCTGATGAATAAGTTTTCTAAGGAACCGATCAACCCGCTGATTGGTGCCGCTGGTGTTTCGGCGGTGCCGATGGCGGCCAGGGTGGTCAATAAGGTGGGCTTGGAAGCCAACAGCCAGAATTTCTTGCTGATGCACGCCATGGGCCCTAACGTATCGGGCGTAATCGGTTCTGCGGTGGCGGCGGGGGTTTTGCTGGCCGTCTTGTAAGGGCTTTTGGGCGGGCTAAATCAACAGTTCGCCCATGGCCAATTCAAGGTTTTCAAATGTCAGCCAAAGCCTTTTGCCCGCCAGGGTTTGCAACCAGACGTCTACGTCTAATTCGGCGGCTGTTTTGGTTTCGTTGATGTGGAAGGTGCCCAACCCGGCGACCACCAAATGGTGTTCTCTGGCGGTCATGCGGGAGTAATTGAGCACCTGACGGATGGTGCGTTTGATTTCGATGGCGTCCATATCGGTCTCCCTTCCTGAGAGTCCCTTAAAGGGGCGGTCCTGTGACTTGGGTCTATAGACTTGTTGAAGCATAAACCGTTCCATTGTTCAGGGGTCCTTTTCTTTGAGCCATCGGCGCACTTGCTGGGCGGTGAAGACCGGGTCTTTTTTGGCCAATTCGACAATTTCGGTGGCCTTAGGTTTTACGTCCGCTTTGGGGGCATCGTTGTTTGGTGGGGGGAACTTGTGCGGCGGTTTAGTCGGGGTTTCGGTGGCAATGGGTTGCCCTAGGGCGCGCAACAGAGGCCAGACCACAAAGAGCAAAACCACTAGCCCCATGCCGGTACCCACAACAATTTTTACCCAAAGCAATAAAGTCTCCATTACTTGACCTGAAGGGGGATGTGGGCCATTATCTCAGGTCCGCTCCCTTTGTTCAAGCGAACTACCATGTACCGCAAAGGCCCGTAAAGGAAGGTTTTTTAAAGAAACTTCGGTTGATTTTTTGTGTGGCTGGCCTATAATTACCGAAACGGACCCACCCTCATTTATAAGGCGTTGATGGACAGGAAGATTCTCGTCCTGGAGAACAGTGCGATGGTGCGGGAGTTGTTGGACTCCCCCGCATTTCAGGCGACCACAGGATGGCGCTTCTTGATCGAGGCTGACCCTGACCGTTATTTAGAACGGATTCGAGAGGTCCGCCCGGACATTGTTCTGTTATCTAACGCCGAAGCCAAAGATGGCTACCCTACCGTCAAGGCCCTTAAGGCCGATCCTAAATCATCCAATACGCCGATCTTACTGTTAACCAGCGCACGCGACCGTCTTGACGAGAAGTCCATGTTGGCCTTGGGCGTTGCTGGTTTTCTGCGCAAGCCCTTCCAGTTTGAAACTCTAGAATCCCAAATCCGCGATCTGTTGACCGAAGCGGCCCGCGAATATGGCACCGAGCGGATAGAGGATCTGGAATTGGTGGACGACGAGCTGATCTCTCTGCTGCAAGGTCAACAGGACCGCCAGTCAAAAATGAGCCGCCCCGGTGGGTTGGAACAGGTAAATATGGACGCCCTTGAAGAGGAACTAGACCCCACCCAAAACTGGGTCGAGGCCGTTCCGGTTGAAGAGGACGCTGCCGAAGACGAACTCCCCCCGATTTTGGAGACTTCCTCTGCTTTGGAAGCCGACGATGACGAAGGCCATTGGAGCGACCATGAGTCCGGGTGGGATGATGACGACGTGGAACTTAGCTTCGAAGAACCTTCGGCTGAAACAGCTCACCTAGGTGAGTCCTTTGGTGCAGAGGAGGATTTAGATGCAGTCGAAGGTGAGTTGGATTTGGATGATGACGAGGCAGAAGACGGGGCCGATGAAGAGAGCATCTCCATTGAGGGTCATTCCGAAAATGACGTGGAAGACTTTGAACTGGACTTTTCTTCTCCCGAGGATGCGGCAGACGAGTTTGGAGACAGCCTAGAGCCCTTAGAAGACGAATCCGACGAGATAGACGACTTTGACGTTGAAGATCCCGAGCCCCAGACCGAAACTCTCGAAGATGCGGCTCCCATAGGGCAGCGGGTCTTTAAGCTGGAAGTCCGGACCGGTGGCTTGGTGGAACGTTCTATCAACAACCAGCCGAGTGGTGGCCAGGGTCGCAGCCAGCTAGCCGTGGTCTTTTTTGGTGATGACGAGCCTCGTGTTGCCGTCCCCGATGACATCGAAGATCTAGATCGCTTTGACGAAGAAACCTTAGCCCCCTTGGGCCGTTTTGATGAGGCGGAACCAGAAGCCGAGTTAGAAATTGACGATGGCGATGATCTCGAAGATTTTGACGATGAAGCGGCCGCTTTGGAGATTGCCGAAGCGGCTGGTTTTAGCTTGGATGAACCGGAGGACTTAAGCGAAGAAGATTGGGAGTCCGAAAAGGGCGACTACGAATCGGCTTTAGAAGAGTCCGAAGATGCTGATGGGTTGACCCTACCGAACACGGCCGGTTTCCATAGCTACGAAGAAACGCCCGACCTTTCGGGCGACGGCTTGAGCATCGAAGATGATGAATTTGATGAATACGACGCCCTTGCCGAAGAAGAAGATTCGGAATCGTTTGAGGAAATCGAAGAGCTTGAGCTTCCCGAGGAGCCTGAAGAGCTAGATGCTTTTGGTGACCTCGAAGAACCCGAAGAATTAGACGACTTCGGCGAGCCTGAAGAATTTGACGCACTAGAGCCGGTCGAAGATCTAGATGACACCGACACCGAGGCTTCTGTCCAAGATTTTGATTTAGAGGGCGACGAGGAACTAGAAGATGTCGGCTTGGATACTAGCGATGAACTAGAGGCCTTTGAGGACCTTGAAGAGCCCGAAGAAGCTCTGGGCGCCTTTGAAGAACCGGCGGACGGCGGGTCTGGGGAACTGGAATTAGAAGAAGCCCATGCGGATTTTGATGCCCATACCGAAGCGGACCTGCAAATTGAAACCCTTGAAGCCGACGACGACCACTGGGGGGAAGAGGAAGACCTAGAAGAGGAAACCTTAGAAGCCGTTGAACCCGTCAGTCTGGAAATTGAATTTGAGGAGCTGCCCCCACTGGGGGAAGAAGAGGCCTCCCCCCCTTTGGAGTTCGACGAGGGGGAGGCGTTGTTCGAGCAAGACGTGCAACTTGCAGAGACGGACACCGCTGAAGATTTGAATTTAGAAGAGTCTTCCGAAGAGTCCGCGGACGATGAAGAAGACTTTGACGACCCTCTAGCAGGGCTGTTGGGCGAATCTGCCACAGACGCAGCCGCCAGCCTACAGCAGATGATCGCCCTGCGCCAAGTTACCCACGCTAAATATGAAATCACGGGCCTTGACCATCTTGGCGGAGATGACGACGAGGACCTAGGAGAAGATTTTGCTGGCCAAAGCTTTGACTTAGAAGAGGACGGCGAAGCCTTGGATTCAGGCGAACTTGAACCGGAAGAAGAACTAGACGAAGACTTCTCGGGCGACGGATCAGAGGCATTAGGAGGCGAGGATTCCTTTTCGGCAGCCGGTGGATCGAGTGAGGAACAGCAGGAGCCCGAATTAGAAGGTGAAGAAGCCAGCTTCGCCGACCTGGAAGAGCCTGAGCTAGAAGGTGAAGACAGCTTTGAGGAAGTGGAAGGATTTGATTCCTTTGAAGAGCCTGCTGGGGAGCTTGAAGACTTAGAAGAGCCCGAGCTAGAAGGCGAAGAAGCCAGTTTTGGTGACCTGGAAGAGCCTGAATTAGAAGCCGAAGACAGCTTGGGCGACCTGGAAGAGCCTGAGCTAGAAGGCGAAGAAGCCAGCTTTGCCGACCTGGAAGAGCCCGAGCTCGAAGGCGAAGACAGCGTTGAGGAAGTGGAAGGATTTGATTCCTTTGAAGAGCCTGCTGGGGAGCTTGAAGACTTAGAAGAGCCTGAGCTAGAAGGTGAAGAAGCCAGCTTTGCCGACCTGGAAGAGCCTGAGCTAGAAGGCGAAGACAGCTTTGAAGAAGTTTCAGGGTTTGATTCCTTTGAAGAGCCTGCTGGGGAGCTTGAAGACTTAGAAGAGGCCGAGTTAGAAGGCGAAGAAGCCAGTTTTGGCGACCTGGAAGAGCCTGAGCTAGAAGGCGAAGACAGCTTTGAGGAAGTTTCAGGGTTTGATTCCTTTGAAGAGCCTGCCGGAGAGCTTGAAGACTTAGAAGAGCCTGAGCTAGAAGACGAAGAAGCCAGCTTGGGTGATCTGGAAGAGCCGGAGTTAGAAGGCGAAGAAGCCAGCTTTGCCGACCTGGAAGAGCCCGAGCTAGAAGGCGAAGACAGCTTTGAGGAAGTTTCAGGGTTTGATTCCTTTGAAGAGCCTGCCGGAGAGCTTGAAGACTTCGAAGAGCCTGAGCTAGAAGACGAAGAAGCCAGCTTGGGTGAGCTGGAAGAGCCGGAGTTAGAAGGCGAAGAAGCCAGTTTTGGCGAGCTGGATGAGCCCGAGCTCGAAGGCGAAGACAGCTTTGAGGAAGTCGAAGGATTTGATTCCTTTGAAGAGCCTGCTGGGGAGCTTGAAGACTTAGAAGAGCCTGAGCTAGAAGGCGAAGAAGCCAGTTTTGGCGAGCTGGATGAGCCCGAGCTCGAAGGCGAAGACAGCTTTGAGGAAGTCGAAGGATTTGATTCCTTTGAAGAGCCTGCCGGGGAGCTTGAAGACTTAGAAGAGCCCGAGCTAGAAGGCGAGGAAGCCAGTTTCGGCGATCTGGAAGAGCCAGAATTAGAAGGCGAGGACCGCTTTGAGGATGCTCAAGAACTGACCCTTGACTTAGCCGAATCCAGTGGCGGGGACGAATCGGACGATGGATTAGACGAAGCACCGGAGGCGGATCAAGGCCCCTTGGGTGGAAGTGAAGTGGGTTACCAGACCGTTGTGTCCGAGGGTAAAGCCTTTGGCGAAGAAGACTACTCAGACTTTGACGGTGCCGGTGAGGTGACTTTTGAGGTCTCTCCCGAGGTCTTTGGGATCGATGACTTCAAGATGTCGGACATGGACTCGCCTAGCGATGACGCCCTGGCTGAAGACGACGAAAGCGCTTTGGCCGGTTTGCAAGACCAGATGGAAACGGCACCTGAATTGATCGAGGAACAGGCCGAAGAACCCGAGGAATTGGCCCCCTTGGACTTGGACGAATCTGAAGAAGCCGCGCTGGCCGAAGAGTTGGGGCAGTCCCTTGGAGACTCTGACTTTGAAGATGTCGATGAGCTGGATGAGGACGACCCGGACCTCCCTAGCCTTGAGGATGAATTGGAGGCTGAAGCGGAGGCCACCTCTGGGTTTGAAGAAGATGCTTTTGAAGACGAGGAGGGTGAGGACTTTAGTGAAGAAGAGGTGATGGCAGCCGCCTTCGCAGATGTGGATGAAGACTCTTTGGACGATTTTGAAGATGCTGAAGAAATCGATTTGGGCCATAGCCTTGATGACCTGGGAGAAGACCTAGAAGGCGCGCCACAGTTCGACGCCGACGAGAGTCCCGCTGAATTAAGCTTGGCCACCGAACCCGAATCAATACCCGAGCACGACCCTGAGGGTGAGTCGGTCCAGTTTCTTCATCAGGCCAGTGACTTTGACGGTTACCCGACCGAAGAGAATTTGATGGGGTTGGCCCCTGGCGAAGAACCCCCGGCAGCGGAGCCCGAGCTGTCTGCCGATGAGTTGATGGCCGCCCAGATGGAAGCAGACCTAGAGCCCGAAGAGGAGTTGTCTGCCGATGAGTTGATGGCTGCCCAGATGGAAGCAGACCTAGAGCCCGAAGAGGAGTTGTCTGCCGATGAGTTGATGGCTGCCCAGATGGAAGCGGACCTAGAGCCCGAAGAGGAGTTGTCTGCCGATGAGTTGATGGCTGCCCAGATGGAAGCGGACCTAGAGCCCGAAGAGGAAGAGAGCTTTGAGGAACCCCATCTTGCAGAAGATGAGACCAATAAAGCTGAAGAGGCTGAAGCGGGAATCGCTCCGGCAAACGAAGAGTTTGAAGAAGACACCACGACCGGCTTGGCCCACGTAGACAGCGAAGAGGAATTACACCTTGATCTTTCCGCTCAGTTTAGCGAACAACTAGGTGAGATGATCGAAGAAATGGTCCACAGCACGATCCAACAAACCTTAGACGATATGCTCCCTGAGATGATGGAGAAGATTGTCAAAGAGGAGTTGGAACAGGACTAAGGCTCTCATGCGCCAAACAGCTTCGCGGTCTCGCCGCTCCCACCCTCAGGCAGTGATTCTTTTTTGTTTGCTTGCCCTGGTTGGGGTGGGAACGCTGATGATCTATTCATCCAGCGCCATTTATGCCGAACGAATCTACGGCAGCCCCTACCACTTCCTGGTGCGTCAAGTGATCAACTTGGCCCTGGGTTTTGCGGCCTTAGCCCTCGCCATGCGGGTCCCTTACCAGAAATACCGCCCTCTCTATCCTCTGTTGATGTTCGCCGCTTTTTTCATGATGGTGGTGGTATTGATTCCGGGCATCGGGACTCAGATCGGCGCGGCGCGGCGTTGGATTCGCTTCGGTGGAATCGGTTTCCAGCCCTCTGAATTTGTTAAATTTGCCTTGATCCTCTGGATGGCGAGCTTCCTGAGCCGCAAGCAGGGAGAAATCCGCCAGTTTTCTAGGGGGCTGTTGCCCAGTTTGATCGTGATGGGCATCTTTTTCTTCTTGCTGGTGCTGCAGCCCGACTTTGGCACCGCTGTCTTGATCAGCTTGACGCTGTTTAGCATGATCTTCCTAGCGGGCTTGCGCCCCAGCCATATGTTCTTGAGTTTAAGTGGCTTAGCTGCGGTGGGGGCTTTTTTGATTGCTGGAAAAAGCTACCGGTTGAGGCGGGTGACCGGGTTTTTAGACCCCTGGGCCGATCCGTTAGATACGGGCTTTCAGTTGATCCAGTCTTTTATTGCTTTCGGGCGTGGTGGCATCTTTGGTAAAGACCTAGGCAATTCGACCCAAAAACTTTTCTTTTTGCCCGAAGCCCATACGGACTTTATCTTTTCGATTCTAGCTGAAGAGACCGGATTCTTAGGCGTTTTGTTTGTGGTGATTTTGGTGACGACCTTAATGATCAAAGGCTACCAAGTGGCCCAAGAAGCACCCGACGACTTTGGGCGGAATCTGGCGGTGGGCATCACCACGCTCTTTGCGTTGCAAAGTGTACTGAATATGGGGGTGGTAATTGGCCTGCTGCCCACCAAGGGCATCCCTCTTCCTTTTGTATCCTACGGGGGTACAAGCCTGATTATGGGGATGTTTATGGCCGGGGTCTTGGTCAATGTAGCCCGCAGTCTCCCCGACAATGACGATGCCTAGGTTGAAGGTCTTAATCGCCGGAGGCGGGACCGGCGGGCACCTCTTTCCGGGCATGGCTATCGCCGAAGCCCTAGAAGCCCAAGGCCCCACCGAGGTCCAGTTCGTGGGCACCGCGCGCGGGATTGAAGTCAAAGCCATTCCCGAAAAAGGTTGGCCTCTGCATCTCTTGCCGGTTTCTGGATTGTACCGGGTCGGCCCTCTGCGCAAAGCCTTGGGCTTAGTCAAATTGCCCTTGGCCTTGTCCAAAGCGGCGGGACTCCTGATTAGATACCGGCCCCATTTGGTTATTGGGGTCGGCGGTTATGCTTCGGGGCCTTTGCTGTTGATGGCTCTGGCGCTGGGTTTTAAGACAGTGATCCAAGAGCAAAATGCCTATCCGGGGATGACCAACCGCATCTTGGGCAAGCGCGTGCCCTTAGCTTTTGTTCCCTTTGCGGGGCTTGAAGGCGTCTTTAAAAACCCGGTGGTGGTGGGCAATCCGATCCGCCGAGCGATCATCGACGCCGCCGAAGCACCGCAGGCTAAAGCCGCTACCCCTCTGGTCCTGGCGTTGGTAGGTGGGTCCCAGGGGGCTCGGGCGCTCAACCAAGCCTTAACCGGTGCGCTGCCTTTTTTGCTACCCTGGGCTGAGCGATTGTTCATCGTCCACCAGACCGGCAAGCTGGACTATGAAGAAGTAGCCGCCGCCTACGCGAAGTACCCCCAGTTCAAAGCCCAAGTCGCCCCTTTCCTTGAAGATATGGTGTCCTTGTACCGCCGGGCTCACCTGTTTGTTTGCCGGTCCGGCTCGATGGTTAACGAATTATGCGCCATGGGTTGTCCTTCGATCCTGATTCCTATCCCTAACAGTTCGGGCGACCACCAGCTAAAGAACGCGCTGGCTTTAAGCGAGGCCGGTGCCGCTAGATTGCTGGATCAGGCTGATTTAACCCCTGAATCCCTTGCGCAAGCCGTTGCGCAGTTGCTGGAAGCTCCTGACCAACTAGAGCAGATGAGCCAAGCGGCCAAGGCCCTTTACCCCGGCGATGCCGCCGCAAAAATCGCTGCTGAAATCCGGCATTTTTATCACTTTGACCAACCCCCGTTCACGGAGCCCCTATGAGCAAGCCCATTTTGTGGCACAACCCGAAATGTTCCAAGTCCCGTCAGGCCTTAGACCTGCTAAAGGAAAAAGGCGTAGAAGTTTCGGTAGTTAAGTACATGAACCAGCCGCCGAGTATCGAAGAGCTTAAGCAGTACCTTAAACTGTTGGGCAAAAAACCCTTAGAAGTGATGCGCCGCAAGGAAACGCTCTTTAAAGAATTAGACCTAGAGCGCGCCAGTGATGAAGAACTGATCCAGGCGATGCACGACTACCCCAAACTGATCGAGCGCCCGGTTTTGTTTAATAACGGCCAGGTCCGCATCGGCCGCCCGACCGAAGCCATTTTAGAAATCCTCTAAGGCTTCCCATCCGCGTTGGCACCTGCTGGTGCCTCCCTTTAGCTTAGCTGCCTTACGCCAATGGTCCTTCGACGGCCTAAAGCTCGATTGGCGTAAAAATCTGCCTGAGCGCTGAGCCACCAATGATCTATAGAATTTCCGCCCGCCAATCGGCTGCTTTTGGTCTGTCGGCTCCTTTGGGGGGCCGGTCCGATCTATTGCAGCTATCTGATTAGTCTTGTCTTTACGCGAAGTGGACGGATAGGCCCCGCCATCGGGCTGCGTCCATTGACGTAACAAGCCCTTACTATTTGCCATTTTGAGCGCTACCTTTTATATTTAACCTAGAGGTAAAATAATAAGGAGAGTATCCAGATGAAACAAGATCCGGTGAGCCTAGGCTTTGCTGCTCTGGCCGACCCGACCCGCCGGGCCATCTTAGCGCACCTGCTCCGGGGTGAGGCTTCAGTAGGCCAATTGGCGGCTCCCTTTGACCTGTCCCTACCGGCGATCACCAAACATTTAAAGGTGCTCGAAAAGGCGGGACTGATCAGCCGTAGCCGCAATTCCCAATGGCGTCCCTGCCATATAGAGCCTCAAGGTTTCCAGCCAGTGGTTTCCTGGTTATCCCAGATGCAACGGCAGTGGGAACAGCGCCTAGACCGCTTAGAGGAATACCTCAAACAGTTTAATGAAGATGAACTAAAAAATTAATGTCTAAAGGAGTCATCATGTATTCTTTACCAGACTTTGGCTTTGACCCCCAGTTGGATTTACGCTTAGAGCGGGACCTGGATTTGCCTGTTGGATTGGTCTGGAAGGCCTGGACCGAACCGGAGCATCTGATCCACTGGTTTACGCCGGACCCCTGGAGGACCACCGACGCACAGATTGACTTAAGACCCGGGGGGAAGTTCCAGACCACCATGTGCTCGCCTGAAGGCGAAGAAAATACCGAGACAGGTTGTTTTTTGGAGGTCTTGGTCCAGCAACGCCTGGTCTGGACCACCGCTCTTTTGCCTGGATACCGCCCCTCCAACAACCCCTTTATGACCGCGATCTTGACCTTCAAAGACCTGGGCCAGAGCACCCATTTTACGGCGCTGGTGCGCCACTGGGACTCAAAAACTCGAGAAGAGCACGAGAAAATGGGCTTTGCCCAAGGTTGGTCTGCCGCGACAGACCAGCTGGTCGCGCACATGAAAGGGCAACGTTAAGGGTCTAACTGCTTGAGTAAACCCACTTCTGCTAGGGCTTGGTGCAGGCGCTCGGGTTCTTCGAGGTAGTCTTCTAAAAAGCAGAGTTCCCCGGCCTTGATGTAAAGCTTAAAGGGAGAGGTGAAAAGGTCCGGGAATAGGGCTTTGAGGGTTTGGTAATGGTTCTTGCGCTGCCCAAAGAGTGGCTCGATTTTGGCGGCGCGGCTGGTGATCTTCTGGCAATAAAAGAGAATTTGCTGGTCGATGCCTTCGATCCAATCGTTGTGGCTCGGGTAGATGTGGCGGCCTTCAAGGGATTTGAAGTTTTTGATGGAAGCGCAGTAGGCTTGGTAGTTCGAAAAGCGCCCTGCTTCGGCCCTTAAATCCATATCCAACAAAGGTGCGCTGAAGATATTGCGCAGCAAGCAATCGCCGGTGATGGCGTGTTGGTCAAAGAGATAAACAATATCCGACTGGCTATGTCCCGGACAGCCCATAAAGGTGATCCCTAAATCAGCCAATACTTGCTCCGACTCTTCTAAGATCCCAAAATTCTTTGGGAAAGGGATGTCGCCTTGGAACTTAGGGATGATCCGGTCAAACAACATCAACATAGGCTTGGGAAAGCCCATCTGCTTAAAGGCAGATTTCAAAAAATCCATCCGCTGGCTGAACAATTCGCGCAACTGAGCGTCGATCTGCGCCATCAGGATTTCAGCTTGGCTATGTTCTCCAATAAAGTGAGCTAGGCCGTAGTGGTCCGGGTGGCAGTGGGTCAGGAGCAGGTAGTCGAGGCTCGCCAGGTCGATATTTTCTTTGAGGTAGCGCTGCGCTTCTTTGGTCTGCGGGCCGGTGTCCACCAAGATATGTTTGCCATGCCCCCAAAGCTCAAAGATATCCACGGGCCCAACTATATAGGGGGTGTCGATTTTGTGGATTTTGACTTGATAAGACATGAGAAACCGGGTTGGCCCGGTCCTTTAGGTGGCCGGGCTTTGGATATCGAGGACGCGTTTGATGATGCTAAAGGCGTCAGGTGTTTTGTGGATCACCTCGTCGGCACCGGCCAGTTTGGCTTCGCCGTGGATCTTAGCCGACTCGTCGGAGGTAAAGAGTAATATTTTTAGGTCCTTTAACCCCGGTTGCTGGCGCAGCAAGCGGCAGACCTCTAATCCGCTGAGCTTGGGCAACTGGAAATCGATCACCGCGATCTCCGGTTGTTCTTGGATGATCAACTCCAAACCGGCCCGGCCGTCTAGCGCCGTCATGGGTAGGAAGCCCGCCTTCTGGAAAAGGCGGGTATAGAGCCGTAAGATCACCTCGTTGTCGTCCACCATCACCACCTTGCGGCGGTTTTCGCTCGGCTGGATCGGTGAAGCCGCCAGCCCGCCTCGGTCCGTTTCGACCATGGCTAAAAACTGGTCCCCGACCTCTAATTTGACCTCGCCGCTGGGCTGGATGTGGTCTTGGGTGCCTCGGCGCAGGCCCAACACCTCTCGGCCCATTTCTTCGCCGATTTGGCCTAGGCTCTTGCCGATCATCCCCGATCCCACTTGGACTTCGACCCAGGCAGGCTTAAAGACCTGCCGCCGGTCACTCATCTCTTTGGCCTCCCCGCTTTGCAGCAACACCACCTCGGCAATGCGCTTGCCTGCCGAAATATAGGTACTGATCACGTGATCTGCCCCGCCTTGCTTGATCCGCTTAATGGAGCTTAATTCGTCGGCGCGGCTGACGATGTGCAACATAGGGTTGAGTTCGCGGCTGGTCAGGACTACATAAAGGTTGGTCGGGTCTGAGTTGATTAAGGTGATCACGCCTCGGGCATGTTTGACCCCTGCCTCCATCAGCACCTGCTCCTGGGCGGCATCGCCGATCAGGTAAAGGCAACGGTCAAAAGGAGGGTGCTCGAAATGTTCGGTAGATTGGGTGATCACCACCAAATCCAACCCGGCCTGCATCAGGTCTTCGGCCACCGCCCGGCCTACCTTGCCGAATCCGCAGATAATGTAATGGTCTTTCAGCCGGGCGATTTTGTGGTGCATCTTTCGGTCTTTGCTGGCTCCGCTCCAAATGTTTTCGACCAACGTCTCGGCGACAATCTTGCCGACAATACCGAAGGAGATAAAACTCATCACGATCAACAGGGTCGTGAAAAGCCTACCGGCATCCGAGAGGTGGCGGACCTCCCCGTATCCTACGGTGGTGACGGTGATCACCACCATGTACAGCGCTTCTAACAGGCTGTAGCCCTCGATCCAAATATAACCGAAGACGGCACCCGTAAAGAAGAGCACCAGGTAGGTTATCGATAACAGGGAGCGGCGGTTCATCAATTAGGGATTTCCTAAGGGGTTGTGCGCCAGTCTGCCTGAGCCGCCTATCCTTGGCAAGCCGTGGAAATGCTTAGGTTACAGCGGGTACTTACCCCCCTCTAAGGTGGTTTTGGCAATCAAGCGCTTGGCCGCCAACAGGCCCGAAGCGTCAAATTTAGTGTAACGCCGCACGCCGCTTAAGATCATGGCTAGGTTGTCACCTTCTTCGATGTAGTAGGCTCCTCGTTTGGCGGCGGTAGCCAAGCGTTCCATGCAAGCAAAAACGCTGGTGGTGGCCAGGGCCATATAGAGCGCTTGCTTGGCGGGCGAAACCTTGGGGTATACCTTGGCGGCACGGAGCATGGCCGATTCCATGGCATAAATCTGAATCGCCACGTCGGCCGCAGCCATCAACATTTCTTGTTCCTTCTGGAGTTGGGCCATGTACTTTTGTACCGCCGCCCCCGAGAGGATCAGGAAGATTTGTTTGGCGTTCGCCACCGCCTCTTTCATCTTGCCGAAAGGGTCGGCAGGGTCCGGCTCATCGAAGTTGGGGCTCATCAAGCCCTCGATGGCGGCCATGGCCTTTTTTTGCAAAGGCAACTCGCCTTTAAGGCCCTTCTTTAAGATGGTGCCGGGAACCAAGAGACGGTTGATCTCGTTGGTGCCTTCATAAATTCGGTTGATCCGCTCGTCACGGTAAAAGCGCTCCGCCGGATATTCCTGCAAAAAGCCATAACCACCGTGGATCTGCAAAACCTCATCCACCAAGCGCTGCAACATCTCCGAACAGAAAACCTTGGAAATCGCGCATTCGGCGCTAAAGTCGGCCAATGCCGTCTCTTGCTGGGCATAATAGTCCTCGGCAGACTTGTCGAGCAGCCCAAAGGAAGCGTCGATGTCGCCCGCTAGGCGGTAGACTAGGGATTCGGAGGCGTATAGGTCACTCATCAGGTCGGCCACCTTCTCTTGGATGGCCCCGAATTCGGCGATAGGCTGGCCAAACTGCTTGCGCTCTTTGGCGTATTCTAAGGCCGGTAAGATCGCCTGTTTGCCCGCGCCGTTGACGCAAGCACCCAACTTGAGGCGGCCAATGTTGAGGATGTTAAAGGCGATCTTGTGGCCCTTGCCAATCTGGCCCAAGAGGTTTTCTTTGGGCACCTTGACGTGGTCCATAATCACCTGGGTGGTGCTGCTGCCCTTGATGCCCATTTTCTTTTCTTCGGGCCCGATGGTTAGCCCCTCATAGCCGCGCTCCACCAAGAAGGCGGTGAAGTGCTCTTTGTCGATCTTAACGAAGATGGTGAACAACTCGGCGATCCCGCCGTTGGTGATGAACTGCTTGGTGCCGTTGAGGACATAGTGGTCCCCTTCTAAGGTCGCGGTGCTGGATACGTCCAAGGCGTCGGAGCCGCTGCCCGGTTCGGTTAGGCAGTAAGCGGCGATCCACTCGCCGGTGGTTAGCTTTTCTAAGTACTTGGTTTTTTGTTCCGGCGTACCGTAATAGATCAGCGGTAAGGTGCCGATCCCGGTATGGGCGGTAAAGGAGACGCTGAAGGCACCGGTGCGGGCGATGTTTTCAGCGACAATCATGCTGGTCACTTTGTCTAGGTCCAGTCCGCCGTACTCTTCGGGCGCATCGGTCATCAAAAGACCCAACTCGCCGCACTGGCCCATCAATTCCTTAACCTTGTCAAAATCCTGGTGGTCGATTTCTTCGACGGCGGGCAGGACTTCTTTGGTCACAAAGTCCAGGGTGGTTTCGGCAATCTGTTTGTGTTCGTCGCTAAAGTCTTCGGGCGTAAACACCGCTTCGGGCAGTACCTCGCGGAGTAGGAATTCTGCGCCTTTGATCAAATCTGCCATCGGTCCTCCTAAAGCACCAAGTTTTCAAACACACCAGCGGCACCCATGCCCCCGCCGATACACATAGTCACCACGCCATACTTGTTTTTGCGCCGCCGCATCTCGGCCAGCAGTGTCGCCGTTAGTTTGGCTCCCGAACAACCGAGAGGGTGGCCTAAGGCAATGGCCCCGCCGTTGACGTTGACGATTGAGGGGTCGAGCTTAAGTTCTTGCAAGACCGCCAGAGATTGGGCGGCGAAGGCTTCGTTGAGCTCAAAAAGCTCGATGTCACTCTGCTTGAGCCCGGCCCGCTGCAATGCCTTAGGCACCGCATAAATCGGGCCGATGCCCATGATCTCGGGCGCACAGCCCGTCACCGCAAAGCTCACAAAACGGGCAATGGGGGTGAGGTTGTGGGTCTTCATGAAAGCTTCACTGACCACCAGGGCCACGGCGGC
The DNA here is from genome assembly GCA_032250835.1 of bacterium. Taxonomy (GTDB): domain Bacteria; phylum SAR324; class SAR324; order XYD2-FULL-50-16; family XYD2-FULL-50-16; genus TamC13-09. The sequence goes on along the minus strand of JAVVEA010000016.1, from coordinate 54,218 downwards.
TCCGTCGGTGGTTTGGCTGGAGTTGCCGGCGGTAACCGATCCGCCGGCTTTAAAGACCGGCTTGAGCTTGGCCAGGGCTTCAACGCTGCTATCGGGCCGGACGCCGTCATCGATGTCTACCACTTCACTGGATTTGACGATTTTTTTGCCCTGCAAGAGGGCACTTTCCACGGTGATCGGGGTGATCTCTTCTTTAAACTTCCCCGCCGCAATGGCGGCGGCGGCGCGTTGGTGGCTTTGGACGGCGAATTGGTCCATCGCCTCGCGGCCAATCTTCCATTGCTCGGCGACTAACTCCGCGGTGATGCCCATCCCGGCGTAAGATTCTGGCCAGTTTTTGACCAAGTCGGGGTCGGCGCTGTATTTGTTGCCGCCCATGGGAACCATAGACATGCTCTCTACCCCACCGGCCAAGATGGCGTCGGCAGAACCGGCGGCGATTTGTCCGGCGGCTAAAGCGATGGACTGTAAGCCACTAGAACAAAAGCGGTTGATGGTCATGCCGGGGACCGATTGGGGCAGGCCTGCCTTCATGGCGGCGATGCGCCCTACGTTCATGCCCTGTTCCCCTTCGGGAAAGGCACAGCCGAGGATGACATCTTCGATCAGGGCGGGATCAAAACTGAGTCCGGCCAGCACGTCTTGGATCACTTCGGCGGCCAGTCGGTCTGGGCGTACGTTTTGGAATTTGCCTTTGTTGGCTTTGCAGCCAGCGGTCCGTTTGGCGGCGATCAAATAAGCGGTGCTCATGCTACTCCTAGTTGCGTAAGGGTTTGCCGGTTTTTAGCGTATGGCTGATGCGCTCGAAGGTCTTGCGTTCGCCGCAGAGCTTCAAAAAGGCCTCGCGCTCTAGTTCGAGCAGGTAATCTTCGCTGATCAAGGTGCCCGTAGGGACGTCGCCGCCGGTGATCACATCGGCCACATAACCGCTGATCTTGGCGTCGTGCTCGCTGGCAAAGCCCCCCTTAAAGAGGTTCCAGACCTGAGACTTCATGCTCGCCGCAATGGAACGCCCCGGCGCGGGGATGTCGCTGCGGGCTTTGGGCGGGCGGTAGTTGGCCGCTAGCGCCAAGGCCTTGAGCTTGGCGTCATGGATCAAACGGTCAAAGTCCATGGTGATCTGATCCCCAGGGCGCATATAGCCCAGCTCAAAGAGGTCTTCCCCGCTGGTGGACACGCTGGCCATGGCGATTTGTTTGAAATACTTAAAAAGATAAGGACTGGGGTCGGTTTGGAACTGCTCGCCTAGTTCTACAGCACGGATGCAGAGTTCCTTGGTGCCGCCTCCGGCCGGCAAGATGCCCACGCCCACCTCCACCAAGCCCATATAGGTCTCGGCATAGGCGTTGACGGCGTCTGAATGGAGGCTATATTCACAGCCGCCACCTAAGGCCATGCGGAAGGGCGCGGCCACGACCGGCACTTGAGCATATTTAAGCGACATGGTGGCGTTTTGGAAGGCTTTGATCATGATGTTGATCTCGTCCCATTCCCCTTCGGCGATGGCGGCGGTTAATAGGCCCAGGTTGGCCCCGACCGAGAAGTTGGCCCCCTGATTGCTGACCACCATCCCCAAACCGTTGCGTTCCACATAGTCCACCGCTTTGCGGGTGAAGCTGAGGATGTCGCCGCCGATGCTGTTCATTTTTGAGTGGAATTCTAGCCCAAAAATGCCGTCGCCTAGGTCGATCAAGCTGGTTCCGGAGTTGCCCATCACCTCTTTGCCGCCATGGTGCAGCGCCACCAGCTCGATTTCGCCAGTCTTACGGGGTACGGGCTGGTAGGCTTTTGCCTTGGGGTCCCAAAATTGTTTCTCCCCTTCTTCAAAGCGGTAGAAGGAAGTGACTTCAGCTAGACCCTCGGGGAGTGACGTCCCTTCGGCCTGGGCCCGCTTGACGAAGCTTGGCACGCCGATGGCGTCGAGCATCTCAAAGGGACCTAATTCCCAGTTAAAGCCCCAGCGCATGGCGTTGTCTACGTTGACCACGTCGTCGGCAATCTCACCGAGGCGGTTGTAGCTATAGATTAACGTGTCGCGCAGGTTGGCCCAAGCGAATTGGGCCGCTTCGTCTTTGCCCGCCAATAGGGCTTGGACCCGTTCGGCTAGGCTGTTCATCAGCTTGGCGGTGCCGATGCTGGCGAATTTAGGCTTCTCTTGGGGCTTGTAGGTTTTTTCTTTATAGTCCCAATAGGTGATCAGCCGTTTGCCTGATTCATCTGTGGTCTTTTGGTAAAAACCCTTGCCGGTCTTGTCGCCCAATTGGCCCGCTTCAATCATCTCGGCCAGGAAGTCGGGGATTTTAAAAATTTCCCGTTCTTCGTCGTTCGGTAAATTTTGGTAACTGTTGTTGCCCACGTGGACCATGGTGTCCAAGCCGACCAAGTCGCTGGTGCGGAAGGCGGCTGATTTGGGGCGCCCGGTGGCGGGCCCGGCGATGGCGTCCACCTGCTCGACGCTCAAGTTCATCTCCACCATATGTTTTATGGCGTTAAAGATCGAATAAACGCCGATCCGGTTTGCCACGAAGTTGGGCGTATCTTTGGCGTAAACAATCCCTTTGCCTAAGCGGCTGGCGATGAAGTCGGCCATAAAGGCCATTACCTCTGGGTCGGTAGCCGAGCAGGGAACCAACTCCATCAACCGCATATAACGGGGCGGGTTGAAGAAGTGGGTCAATAAAAAGCGTTTTTGGATTTCGGGCGGTAGTGAGTCGGCCATTGCCTGGACCGAAAGACCGCTTGAGTTGCTGCTGATGATGGCATCAGGGCCCAGGTTGGGCACTACCTTAGATTCGTAGAAAGATTTTTTGATCGCCAAGTTCTCGACGATCACCTCAATCACCCAGTCGCAGTCTTTAATCAGCGCGATATGGTCTTCAAAGTTGCCGGGCATGATACGCATGCCGTGGCGGGGCCGGTACAGGGCTGCCGGTTTGGACTTGGCCAGCGCTTTGAGCGCGCCTTTGGCGACGGCGTCACGGTCTTCCCCGGATTTGGGCGGCATGTCTAAAAGCAAGACATCCAACCCGGCGTTGGCCAGATGGGCGGCGATGGTGGCACCCATCACACCGGCTCCCAATACGGCGGCTTTTTGAATCCTCGGCATAGAAACCCTTGGTTTGGCGTTTCGAAAAAAATTTAGGTTGGGCCAATGTTAGCCCACGTTGACGTAAAAGTCAACCACTCTACAAAAGTGAGTTTTTCTTTTAAGGCGCTTTGTCTCTCAAGCAAATAGCTTTTGCCCAATCGATTGGGGGATCGCCATGGGCGAGCCGGTCTTGGCGTCTAGGGCCACCATAACCGTCTTGGCCTTGGCGAATAATTGCCCCTTGGGGCCGAAAATTTCATAGTCCACTTCAAAGCTAGTTCGGCCCTGGCCGGACAAATGAAAGTTTATGGTCACTTCGCGGTCTTCGAGCTTGATCGGCTTTTTGTAGTCACACTCAGCGCGGGCGACCACAAAAAACAAGCCTTCGTTCATGAAGTCGATGAACCGCTCAGAAAAGACCTTGACCCTGGCGGACTCAAGGTAAGTAAAATAGGTGGCATTGTTGACGTGACCATAGGCGTCTAGGTCCGAAAAGCGGATTTCTAAGGTGGCCGTAAAAACTTGACTCATCAGGGATTCTCGGTAAGGCCGAGCTCGGCGACTCGGTGGCGGTAAGTGGCTAGATCCGCCCTAAGCTGGGCGATACGGCTGAGCTTGCCGTCGATCTGAGCGATGTGGGTGTCTAATATTTGGACCAAGCGGGGCATGACCTTTTCGGGGCTTTGTTCGGACCGGTAAATTTCGGCCAGCTCGTGCATCTCATGTAAGGTGATGCCTAATTCTTTGAGTTTTAAAATGAACTTAAGTCTTAATACCTCCTCGCGGCCATAAACCCGGACGCCCGAATCCATCCTTTGGGGCTCGGGCATGAGCCCGATTTCCTCGTAATAGCGGATGGTACGGGTGGTGATAGAGAGCTGCTTGGCTAGCTCGCCAATGGGGATCGGGTATTTTGAGTTGCTGTTCATGTTGGGGCCCGGTAATTTGTTTGGGCGTCAGTTGCCTTTGGTGGGGCATCTTGCGTCTGGGTCCAACAAAAACTTTACAGGACCCGAAGTTTAGGTTTACCTTAACGTAAACCTTGCCGACCTTGCAAGAAATTAAGAAAGCTCTTCTTGTAAGGACGGGGTGAAACAGGGTAGTACTAGAGGCAACGAAAGCAGACGTCCCCCCAGCGCGGGCGTCTTAATTACTGGTCCACCCTCAACGGAGGCTCCAATGAATCGTTCCTTCCTGCTTTTTGGTGTAGATCAGATGACCTTAGCATTGCGTTCGGACTCCAACGGCCGCCTCACCACGGCTGATTTGGACGAGCTCTTTGAAGAAGGATCTTTCTACTTAGATGAATCGAGTGATGAAGGCTTTGGCTTTCGTCCCGATGCGCTGGGACTTGGTGACTGCTTTGCCGGTGCCAAGTTGATCGCTACCGATTTAGACGGACCCGGCCCACTCAACGAGGGGTTTGAGGGTGCCTATATCTACCAAGCCCAATCGGGCCAACAGCAAAGGGTCCTTTTTCAGGACTTTATGATGCTCAAGACCGAACCCTCCCCCTCAGAGGGAACGCGGACGTCTCGGGATGCCCCCTCTACCAAGGGAAAATCCAAAGGCGAATAAGCGACAACTAGAGGGGGTAACCTGCGCCAGGTAGGCCGATGAAAGTCTTTTACATCGACGGTATCCGGACCCCCTTTGGCTCTCTGGGAGGCACCTTGTCTACCCTGAGCGCCCCCCAGTTGGCGGCTCCGCTGCTTGGGTCCCTGATCCAACGCAACGACTTGGGTCCCAAGGCCATCGACGAGGTGGTCTTGGGTCAGGTGATCCAAGCCGGTTCGGGCCAAGCTCCGGCGCGTCAGGCCATGCGTTTGGCCGGCCTGGATGACGCCACGGCCGCCATGACCATCAACAAGGTTTGCGGGTCCGGCCTGAAGTCCTTAATGCTCGGTGGGGCTTCGATCTTAACTTCAGAGTCCCGGTTGGTGCTCGCTGGCGGGATGGAATCTATGTCCCAAGCGCCCCATGGCTTGTTAAAGGCCCGTGCTGGATTGCGCTCTGGGGACAAGCCCTTGGTGGATTTGCTCTTTCATGACGCCCTGACGGACCCCGACTCGGGCCAGCCCATGGGCTGGTTGGTGGAACAGCAACTAAAGGGCAAACAAATTTCAAGGGACGCCCAAGACGAATTCTGTCTGCGCAGCTACCAAGCGGCGCTGGATGCGCAGCGCAATGGCCGCCTAGCCAAAGAAATCTTGCCCATCACCATAGAAGACCGCAAAGGCTATATGGTGGTAGATACCGACGAAGAGCCCGGCAAGGTGAAGTTTGATAAAATCCCCCAACTTAAGCCTGTTTTTGATCCCCAAGGCAGCCTGACGGCGGCCAACTCTTCGAGCATCAACGACGGTGCGGCGGCGGTGTTGCTGGCCAGTGAAGCGGAGGCTCAGGCTAGGGGCCTGGTGCCTAAAGCTGAATTGGTCTGTTGGGCCACTGCCAGCTTAGCCCCCAAAGACTTTACCTTAGCGCCCATTCCGGCGATTCAGCGGGTTTTGGAAAAGGCCCGACTGAAGATCAAGGACATCGATCTTTTTGAGATCAACGAAGCCTTTGCGGCCGTGCCCCTGTTGGCCATTGGGGCCTTGGCCCTAGACCCACGCCGACTCAACGTAAACGGCGGAGCCGTGGCCTTGGGACATCCCGTTGGGGCGAGTGGAGCCCGGTTGGTGGTGACGCTGGTCGAAGAACTGATCCAGCGCCAAGCGCGCTACGGCATTGTCGCCCTTTGCATTGGCGGTGGTGAGGCGGTGGCGGCTCTATTTAAGCGTTGGGAGGGCTGATGGATTTTGAACTGAACCAAGACCAACGGCTGGTCCAGGCGAGCATCAAAGAGATGGCCGAGGCCGAGATTGCCCCTCGGGCCGCCGAGGCGGACCGCAAGCACCAGTTGGACCCAGCGGTTTTGACCGCCTTAAGCGAGATGGGCATTTGGGGCGCACCCTTTAGCGAAACCGTGGGCGGTGCCGGGTTGGACTATTTGTCTTATATTATAGCCATCGAAGAAATCTCGCGGGCCTGTGCTTCTACCGGCGTATTGGTCGCCGCCCATGTGTCTCTGGCCGCCTCCCCTATAGACCACTTTGGCAGTGAAGCGCAAAAACAGCGCTGGCTGAAGCCGCTCTGCACTGGAGACAAAATCGGTTGTTTTATGCTGACCGAGTCGGGCGCAGGTAGCGATGTGGGCAGTTTGGCCACCCAATACGTAGACCGGGGCGATCATTTTGAGGTTGAAGGCACCAAACAGTTCATCACCAATGGTGGCTACCTAGGCACCGGCATTCTTTTTGCCACCAGGGACCGAACCTTGGGGTATAAGGGGATCAGTGCCTTTGTGGTGGACCTTTCCAGCCCCGGCGTCACCCTCTACAAAAACGAAGAAAAGCTAGGTATCCGCGGCAGCTATACTTCGGCCTTCGGGCTCGACGGCCTAAAAATCCCTAAAGACCAATTACTTGGAGAAGAGGGGCAGGGCTTTAAAATCGCCATGAAGACCTTAGACGGCGGGCGTATCAGTATTGCGGCCCAGGCCTTAGGTATCGCCCAGGCCGCTTTGGACCGTTCGGTGGCCTATGCCCAGGAGCGTAAACAATTTGGCCGCCCCATTGGGGACTTTCAGGCGATCCAGTTCAAGCTAGCCGATATGTACAGCCGCCTGGAAGCGGCCCGGTTGGTGACCTACAAAGCCGCTTGGCTAAAGGGGCAAGGTAAGGCCGTCTCCCAGGCTTCGGCCACCGCCAAGCTGCTGGCCGCCGAGACGGCTAGCTTCTGCGCCAACGAAGCTCTACAGATACACGGCGGCAACGGTTATAGCGCCGAATATGACATTGAACGCCTCTTTCGAGACGCCCGAATCACCGAGATCTATGAGGGAACCTCGGAGGTCCAGCGGATTGTTATCGCCAAAGAGTTGCTCAAGGGCTGACAAGCCCCTAATAAGCTGGTTATACTCAAAACCTAAAAATAACCTTTATAATCTTTTTGCCCATGTTGGAGAATACCCGAGAAATTTACTGGAACATCCCGGCCAGTTCGGTTCCCTTGATGTACCTGATGGCGGCGCTCGGCACCGGCGTCATGCTTTGGGGTTTTGCCCGCCGCTTAAAAGTGTACAAACAGGGGCGCTCGCTGGCCCGGTTAAACGGATTGGGCCGCCGCCTCTTTTTGGGCCTCTCTGAAGCGCTCTTCCAAGGCAAGGTCGGGCGTGAAAAGGGGATTGGTGCCCTGCACAATTTCTTTTTCTGGGGCTTTTTGGTGCTTTTCATCGGCACCACCTTGATTTTTATTCAAACGGACATCTTAGAGCCTTTGGCGGGGATCACCTTCTTGAAGGGGGATTTTTATAAAACCTTTTCCTTAGCCATGGACTTAGGTGGTTTGGTCGCCTTGATCATGATGGCGGGCATGTTCACCCGCCGTTACCTGCTCCGGCCTAAAGGCTTACTGCCCGAAACTGGCGACGGCTGGATGTATCTAAACCTCTTCACCATTCTCTTGACCGGCTTTTTGCTTGAAGGCCTGCGGATGGCGGTGACCGAAGTGGGCCTCAACGAAGCCCTGGCGATCTATTCGCCCGTTGGCCTGATCTTCGCGCGTTGGTTTGCCTTATTAGACGAAGGAACGATCCGCAGTTTGCATCTGGGCCTTTGGTGGTTCCACTTAGTCCTCGTCACGGCCTTTTTGGCGATGATCCCCTTCACGAGGCTGAAACACCTCTTCCTGACGCCGATCAACTACCTGTTTTTTGATGACCACCCCAAGGGGCATTTGGTGACCCTGGACCTAGAGGACGAGTCGGCCGAGTCCTTCGGGCTAGGCAAGCCTAGTGACCTGACCTGGAAAGATATTTTCGATACCGATGCCTGCACTAGCTGCAAGCGCTGTCAGGACCGCTGCCCGGCTTACAATACCGACAAGCCGCTGAGCCCCATGAAATTGATCCAAGATATGGGCAAGGTTTGTTTTGAAATGAAAGACGGCAGCCTGAGCGAAGCGGTGGGTAAAGAGGCCATCTGGGCTTGTACCACCTGCCGCGCCTGTATGGAAACCTGTCCGGCCGACATTGAACATGTCCCCAAGATCATCGGCATGCGCCGCAATTTGGCTTTGATGGAAGGGGAATTCCCTGGCGACGAGGTGGCCAAGGCGATGGACAGCTTTGAGGTCAATTATAACCCCTTAGGCAGTGCCCCGGCGGCCAGGGCCGACTGGGCCGAGGGCTTACCCCTGGTGCCGATCGAAGAGGCGGACTACCTTTATTTTGTGGGCTGTTACGCCAGCTTTGACGCACGCAACCAGAAGGTAGCTAAGGCGTTTGTTAAGCTCGCCCACACGGCGGGCGTCAAGCTGGCCATCTTAGGCAAAGGCGAGCGCTGCTGCGGCGAACCGGCCCGCAAGATGGGCAACGAATACCTCTACCAAACCTTGGCAGGCGAAAACATCGAGTCGCTGCAAAAGGTCCAAAAGGTGGTGACCACCTGCCCCCATTGCTTCCAAACCCTCAACCGCGACTACCGCGATTTGGGCTTTACGGGCGAGGTGATCCATTACACCGCCCTGGCTGAACAGTGGTGGAAGGATTTCCGCTTCAAGCTGGACCGCAGCCCAGGCAAGGTGACCTACCATGACTCTTGTTATTTAGGCCGCTACAATGGCTTGTATGGTGAACCCCGCGGCTTGCTCGAGGCCACCGGGCGCGACTTAAGCGAGATGACCGCATCGGGGCCCGAGAGTTTTTGCTGTGGTGCCGGTGGCGGCCGGATTTTAGCCGAAGAAAACCTGGGTACGCGGATCAGTGTCCAGCGTGCCCAGATGGCCCAAAAAACGGGGGCCGAGGTGGTGGTGTCTTCTTGTCCCTTCTGTTTGACCATGATGGAAGACGCCGTCAAAGGTCTGGACGGGGGCCAAGAGATGGTCGCCATGGACCTGTTGGAGCTACTAGCCCAAGGGCTGCCTGAATCTAATCTGAAGGAGAGCTGATGAATATTCTGGTTTGCATCAAACAAGTGGCGGATATGGAATCGCGCTTCGTGGTTCCCCCAGGCGGGTCTTGGTTTGAAGAGACGGACTTGGCCTTCCGCATCAATGAATATGATGAATACGCCATCGAGGCGGCGGTGCAAGTGAAGGAAAAGCTAGGCGACGCCGCCAGCTTGACGGTCTTGAGCCTCGGGCCCCAACGGTCTAGTGAGGCGCTCAAAAAAGCGCTGGCCATGGGTGCCGATCAGGCCATCCACCTGTTAGATCCCCAAGGACCCCAAAAGGATAGCCTACAGGTGGCACGCGCCATCCACAGCGCCGTCAAAGACAAGGGTTTTGAGCTGATTTTTACGGGTATGCAGTCCCAAGACCGGGGCTCGGCCCAGGTGGGGATTTTGCTGGCAGAGCTGCTCGGGATCGACTCGGTCAGTACCTTGGTTGAGTTTAGTTTTGAAGGCGGAAAGATTCAAGGCGAACGGGAGCTAGAAGGCGGGATCAGGGCCCAAGTGACCTTGGCTACCCCGGCCCTGGTGACCTGCCAGTTGGGCCTGAACCAGCCCCGCTACCCCACGCTGCCCAACATCATGAAGGCTAAAAAGAAGCCCATGGAAACCTTGGAGGTGAGCGGAACGGGCGAGGCGGTGCTGGGCGTTAAAGAGATCGGGGCACCGCCTAAGCGCGGAGCGGCCGAGCTGATCGAAGGGGACCTCTCGGCCCAGGTGGCTCAGGTGGTGGCTATTTTAAAAGACAACAAACTGATCGGATAGGGAGGGACCATGAAAGCTTTATTGATTGGAGAAGTGGTCCAGGGCAAACTGGCCGCCAGCTTTGCGGAACTGCTGGGCTTTGCCGAGACCATGGGGGCCGAGACCGTCGGCTTGATGCTGGGCGACAGTAGCGACCGCCCGGCCTTCGGGGGCAAGTTGTATGTGGGCCAAGGCCCCGAATATGCCCCTAAGGCCCACAAAGCGGCGGCTTTGGCGGTGATCGAGCAGGAACAACCCGATTTAGTGGTCTTGATGCACTCGGCCTATGGCTGGGACTTAGCCCCTAGGCTGGCTTTGGCCCAAGAGGCTGCCCAGATCAGCGAGGTGGTTGGCTATGATGCGGGGCTTTATCAGCTAGGCTGCTGCAACGGGAAACTACAACGCAAGGTAACCCCTAAGCCGGGCCTAGTGGTGGTGACCATTCAGGCCGGTGCCTTCGCCGCCGCAACGGCTGCCGGGAGCCCTCAAGAAGAATCTATTGCCATCACCACCGGCGAAGGCCCCCAACTTACGGGCTACCAACCCAAACCGGCCCAAGGGGTGGACTTGAGCAAAGCCGAAAAGATCGTTTCTGGCGGACGCGGCATCGGCAAACCCGAAAACTTGCAACTGATCCGTGATTTGGCCGATGCCCTCGGGGCCCAGGTCGGCGCGAGCCGTCCGGTCGTTGACTCCGGCTGGATTGAAGCGGCCCATCAGGTGGGCAGTACCGGAGCTACGGTCACCCCTAAGCTCTACATGGCCTGCGGCATTTCCGGTGCCGTGCAGCACTTAGCGGGCATGAAAAAGTCCGAGATGATCATTGCGGTCAACAAAGACAAAGAAGCCCCCATCGGCGAAGTGGCCCAATACATCGTGGTCGCCGACCTGCTGGAATTTGTTCCCGCCTTAACGGCAGCCCTAAAAGGATAAAATGAAAACCAGGCTCACTGAGTTGTTGGGGATTGAGGCACCGATTGTCCAGGGGGGCATGATGTGGGTCTCTCGGGCCCCCTTGGTGGCCGCGGTGTCGAATGCGGGCGGGCTGGGTATCTTGACCGCCTTGAGCCTGCCGGAGCCCGGTCTGGTGGCCGAAGAGATTGCCGAGATCCGCCGCCTGACGGACCGGCCCTTTGCCGTAAACCTCACCTTCTTACCGACCCTCAAGCCGGTCCCCTACGAAGCCTACGCCGAGGTTATCTTGAAAGCGGGGGTGAAGATCATCGAAACCGCCGGGCGCAACCCGGAGCCCTATATGGCCTTGCTCAAGAGCGCCGGGGTGAAGGTGATCCATAAATGCACCAGCTTAAAACATGCCCTTAAGGCCGAGAAGATCGGCGTGGACGTGGTTAGCATCGACGGCTTTGAATGCGCCGGGCATCCCGGCGAGCAGGATGTGGGCGGTTTGGTGTTGATCCCTCGGGTGGCCGCGGCGCTCAAAATTCCGGTCATTGCCTCGGGCGGGATCGCCGACGGGCGCGGCTTGGCTGCCTCGTTGGCCTTGGGTGCCGAAGGGGTGAACATGGGCACCCGGTTCTTGGCGACCCAGGAAGCACCGGTGCACCAGAAGATCAAAGAAGCCTTGGTGGCCGCTCAAGAAAATGAGACCCTCTTGGTCGAGCGCAGCTTAAACAACAGCCTGCGGGTTCTGCGCAACCAACAGGCCGAAAAGGTGTTGGCCATGGAGCAGGCCGGGGCCGAGTTGGCCGAATTGGCCCCGCATCTTTCGGGCCGGTTGGGTCTGAAGGCCTTAGAAGCCGGTGAAATCGATCACTTTCTTTTTGCCTGCGGTCAGTCGGTGGGGTTGATCGAAGATATTCCGACTTGTAAAGAGCTGATTTCTAGGATGGTTGCTGAAGCAATAAAAATAATGACAAGGGGGCTGTCATAAACTTGGTCTAAAGCTTGAATTTCGGTTTCAATTGGATTAAGAATAGGGGAACCGGGTTGCCGCCAGTCCTGCTTTGGGCGGCCTGAACCCCATAACGACCGGGCTTTTTTGCCCCAATGAAACCGAGACCTCCCCCCTATGGCCGCTAAAAGCTCTGGCAAACAGCTCAACAAACGCCTGCAAAAAACGCCGATCGCCATTGTGGGCATGTCGGCGCTCTTCCCCGAATCTAAAGACCTACAATCTTACTGGGAAAATATTCTTTCAGAGGCCGACTGCATCCGCGAGGTGCCCGAGGACCGTTGGAATATTGAGGACTACTATGACCCCGACAAGAGCCAGCCGGACAAGACCTATTCAAAGCAAGGCGGCTTCATTCCTGGGATTGAGTTCAACCCCATCGAGTGGGGGCTTCCGCCCAATATTCTAGAGCTCACCGACGTTAGCCAGCTGTTGTCTTTAGTGATGGCCAAACGCGCCTTAGAAGACGGCGGTTATGGCGAGGGGCACCGCGAGTTTGACCGCGCCCATACGGGCTGTATTTTAGGGGTCGGCGGTGGGCAGAAGTTGATGAATCCTTTGATCAGCCGCCTGCAAACGCCGATCTGGGAAAAGGTTTTGGCCTCTGAAGGCGTCGAGCCTGAGGACCGCAAGCATTTGATCGAAAAGATGAAGAAGGCCTATGTGAAGTGGGAAGAGATGAGCTTTCCCGGTACCTTAGGCAACGTGATCGCTGGCCGGATCGCCAACCGCTTGGATTTAGGCGGGACCAACTGCGTGGTCGACGCCGCCTGCGCCAGTTCCTTGGCGGGCATCCGCATGGCCATCAGTGACCTGTTGGAATACCGCTCGGATATGATGATCACCGGTGGGGTGGACACCGACAACAGCATCTATATGTATCTGTGTTTTTCTAAGACCCCGGCCTTCACCTCCAACGAAGTCTTGCAGCCCTTTGATAAAAACTCTTCGGGCATCATGATCGGCGAGGGTATCGGCATGTTGCTGCTCAAGCGCCTTGAAGACGCCGAAGCGGACGGGGACAAGATTTACGCGGTGATCAAAGGCGTGGGCTCTAGCTCTGATGGCCGCTTTAAGTCCATCTACGCGCCCCGCGCCGAAGGCCAACTGCTGGCCATGAACCGCGCCTATGAAGCCGCCGGAGTGGACCCGCAGACCGTCGGTCTTTGGGAAGCCCACGGTACGGGCACCAAGGCCGGTGACGCCACCGAGTCGAGCGCCCTAAGCCAGTTTATGGGTAAGGGACCGCGCAAGACCATGGCCTTGGGCAGCGTCAAAAGCCAGATGGGCCACACCAAAAACGCCGCCGGTTCTGCGGGCCTCATCAAGGTCGCCCTGGCCTTGCACCATAAGGTTCTACCGGCGACTATCAACGTCACCGAGCCCAATCCTGCCCTGGGCCTGGACGGCACCCCAGTTTATTTAAATACCGAGACCCGGCCCTGGGTTCGGGCTTTGGGTGCGCCGCCGCGCCGCGCGGGGATCAGCGCCTTCGGCTTTGGCGGCACCAACTTCCATTATGTTTTAGAAGAATACGAGCAAACCTCAGTTACCCCTTTCCGCTTACACCGCGCACCAGAGCCCTTATTCCTACACGCCGCCAACCGTGCCGCTTTGGTTCGGGAACTGGCTGCCAAGCGCGATGCGCTGCGCGGCGAGTTGGCCCCCAAAGTCTTTTTTGACTGGGCCGCCGACTGTGCAGAGATAAAAATCCCCCAAAACCATGTCCGTTTGGGGCTGGTGGCTACGGACGCCGTTGAGGCGGCCAACCTGCTGGACACCGCCTTAGAGGGCCTCAATAAAAATACCGACGAACGGGCCTTTTCGCTGCCCGAAGGCATCCACTACCGCGAAGTGGCTTTGGAAGGCGCGGTGGCTGCGCTCTTTGCCGGACAGGGTTCGCCTTACCTAAACATGGGCAAGGATTTGGTTTGGAACTTTCCTTCCTTTGAGGCCGGTTTCGCCCAGATGGACGCCCTCTTTGCCGAGGAGCCCGAAGCGCTCAGCCAGGTGGTTTTCCCGGTGCCGACCTTCGACGCAGCTGAGCGCAAAGCCCAAGAAACTCGGCTGCAATTGACCGAAAATGCCCAGCCCGCCATTGGCGTCTTTAGCCGGGGGCTTTACCGGCTCATGAGCGATGCGGGCTTTAAGGCCGACATGGCAGCAGGCCACAGCTTCGGCGAGTTGACCGCCCTTTGGGCCGCCGGGGTTTTGAGTGAGTCCGATTATATGAGCCTAGCCCAAGCCCGAGGGGCCGCCATGAAGGCCCAAGACGGCGTGGACGCAGGCGGCATGATGGCCGTGATGGGCCAAGTCGAAGGGATCGAGGCGCAGATCAAGGAGTTTAAAGACCTAAAAGCCGCCAATTACAACAGCAAGAAACAGGTGGTCTTGGCGGGCCCGAAAGACCAACTGGAACTGGCCGCCACCAAGCTGAAGGCCCAAAAGTTTAGTTGCGTGATGCTGGGTGTTTCTGCCGCCTTCCACACCCCTTTGGTGGGCCATGCCCAAAAGCCCTTTGCCCAGGCCATTGCTAAGGCCAGCTTTAAGGCACCTAAGATTCCGGTGTACTCAAACGCCAGCGGCAAAGCCCACCCCCAGGACCCTAAAAAGATCCAGAAAGCCCTAGAAGAGCACATCTTACATTCTGTGCGCTTTGTCGATGAGATCGAGGCCATGTATGAGGCCGGAGCCCGGATTTTTGTGGAATTTGGTCCCCAATCGATTTTAAGCAAGCTGACCGGCAACATCCTCAACGGCAAGGAACATGTCTGCGTGGCCCTCAACGCCAGTGCGAAGGGCTCTGGTGATTTGCAACTGCGCCGCGCCTATGCTGAATTAAAGGTTTTGGGCTTGGAGCTAGGCCAGTTAGACCCCTATGCGCTGCGCAAAGAGCCGGTCTTGATCAAGCCCAGCCCGGCTTCGGTGACCTTGACCGGGGCCAACTACGTCAGCCCCCAGACCCGCAAGAATTTTGCGGATGCCCTAGTTGATGGCCATAAAATCCGTCAGGCCACCCCCATAGTCCAGGCCGCTGCGCCGGTAGCCGCGCCGGTCGTTCCGGCCGCTGTCCAGTCCCCAGCGGTGGCCCCTAAAAACCCTGAACCGCCCGCTATGAATCCCCAAGACCATGAAGTGTTGGCCGCCGTGAGCCAGAGCCTAAAGGACTTCCAGTCCCATCAGGCCGAAACGATCCGGGTCCATGAGCAGTTTTTAACGAACCAAAACGAATATTCCCGCTCCTTTTTTGCGGTATTGCAGAGCCCCGCCGCCGCTCAATTAGCGGCACAGATTGAGGGCTTTACACAGCACCAAAACGAAACGCTGCGGATCCATGAAAACTATTTGAACCACCAAGCGGAATTTGCCGAGCAGGCCTTCCGGGTGATCGAACAGCAACAGACGATTTTAGGTGGTTCCTTGGGCACCAGCCCCCGACCAGCCCGGCCTGCTACGCCCGCTACTCCGGCCCCGCGTCCGGCTCCGGTGGCCCCGCAGAGGACCCCGCCGGTGGCCCCCCAGCCCATCGCGCCGAAACCTACGGCCCCGGCCCCCACTCCGGTGGTTCCCCCGCGCCCTCAGCCGGTTGCCCCGGTGGCTAGCGCTAGCGTCGAGGTGAAGACCGCTTTGATGGCCGTGGTGGCCGAAAAAACGGGCTATCAGGCGGAAATGCTGGACCTGTCCATGGACCTAGAGTCTGACCTGGGTATCGACAGCATCAAACGGGTGGAAATCCTTTATGCGCTACAAGAAAAGTTACCCAGTTTAGGGGAGGTAAACCCCGATTCCTTAAGTGAGTTGCGGACCTTAGGTGAGATTGTTCGGTCCCTAGGCGGTTCTGCTGCGGCTGTTCCGGTCGCCGCGAAAGCCCCCGCGGTTTCAGCCCACGGCGGAAGAACTTTAGGGGAGGATGTTCTCTTCCACCTGCTGGGGGTGATCAGCCGCAAGACCGGCTATGCCCACGAGATGTTAGACCCCGAGATGGACTTAGAGTCCGATTTGGGCGTGGATAGCATCAAACGGGTGGAGATTCTTTATGCCCTTCAAGAGGGCATGCCCCAACTGCCGACCCTCAAGCCCGAAGCGCTGGCCGAGTTGCGTACGCTGCAACAAATCGCGGACCACATCTCCCAGCAAGCTGGCGGGGTCTCGGGGACCTCGGTCGCTCCTGCTGCGGCTTCGGCCAAAGCCGCACCAGCCGCCCAAGGGGGCGCTGAGGTGACGACCGCCTTGCTGGCCGTAGTGGCCGATAAGACGGGCTACCAAGCCGATATGCTGGACCTGTCCATGGACCTAGAGTCGGACCTGGGCATCGACAGCATCAAACGGGTGGAAATCCTCTACGCCATCCAAGAAAAGTTACCCAGCTTAGGCGAGGTTAACCCTGAGGCCCTAAGCAGCTTAAGGACCCTAGGCCAAATCGCTGAAGCCTTAGGCGCTTCGGCTCCCGCCCCGGCAGCCCCGGCCAAGGCCGCACCAGCCGCCGCGGCTCCTGCCCCCACAGGCGGGATGGACGTGGTGGGTGCGTTGATGGCGGTGGTCGCCGAGAAGACCGGCTATCAGGCCGAAATGTTGGATCTGGGTATGGACCTAGAGTCGGACCTGGGTATCGACAGCATCAAGCGGGTCGAAATCCTCTACGCCATCCAAGAAAAGTTACCCAGCTTAGGCGAAGTCAACCCTGAGGCCCTAAGCAGCTTAAGGACCCTAGGCCAAATCGCCGAAGCTTTGGGCGCTTCGGCTCCCGCCCCGGCAGCTCCGGCCCATGCTGCACCAGCCTCCGCTGCTCCTGCCCCCACAGGCGGGATGGACGTAGTGGGTGCGTTGATGGCGGTGGTCGCCGAGAAGACCGGCTATCAGGCCGAAATGTTGGATCTGGGTATGGACCTAGAGTCGGACCTGGGTATCGACAGCATCAAGCGGGTCGAAATCCTCTACGCGCTGCAAGAAAAACTTCCGGCCTTGGGCGAGGTCAATCCCGATGCCTTAAGCAGCCTGCGCACCTTGGGCCAGATTGCCGAGCAATTGGGCGGCAGCCAAGCCGCAGCCCCGGCCCCGGCCGCCGCTGTGGCAGCGAGCGGCCCCGGTCCAGAGGCCGAAGCCGCCCTGTTGGCGGTGGTGGCCGAGAAAACCGGCTATCAGGCCGAAATGTTGGACTTGGCCATGGACCTAGAGTCGGACCTAGGGATCGACAGCATCAAGCGGGTAGAAATCCTCTATGCCTTACAGGAAAAACTGCCCAGCCTGGGTGAGTTGAACCCCGAGGCTTTGAGTAGTTTGCGCACGCTAGGCGAGATCGCCGAAGCGGTCAAAAAAAAAAGCCCTGAGCTAGCGGCTACCCCGGGGGCCCTGGAAAGGGCCCAAGGCCCAAGGGCCGGACGTTTGCCCGTGTCCTTGCAAGCCTTAGCCCAACCCGACCGGTTGTTGGTACATCCGCCTGAAGGCTGTCAAATTCTGCTCGCCGGGGACCCGGCCCAAGCCGCCAAATTGACGAAAGCCCTGAAGGCCGCAGGTTGGGCCCAGGTGCTTTTCCTCACCCTGCCCGGCCAAAAGACAGCCGCCGGGCTGAAGGGTCCCCAGCTGGCCCAACTGGATGATGCTTCGCTGGCGGCGGCACTAGCCGAGGCCCGCCAGACCGCGCCGATCGGTGGGTTCCTTTATTTACACCCCCATTTTGACGGCAAAGATTGGTTTAGTGACGCCGAGGCGGCGTTGGTCCAGTCGGTTTTCTTTTTAGCTAAAGCGCTTAAGGAAGACTTAAGCCAAGGCTTCAACCAAGGCCGTAGCTGCTTTATGGTGGCCACCCAGTTAGACGGTCAGTTGGGCTGGGCGGCGAAAAGTCAGTTTGGGGCCTACGGCGGTGGCTTGAGCGGCTTGGTCAAGACCTTAAAGGTCGAATGGCCCCAGGTCTTCTGCCGCATGGTGGACCTAGAACCGGGGTTGGACCCCGTGGGGCCGATTTTAAGTGAGTGGGCCGATAGTGACTTGCTTTTAGGCGAGACCGGCTGGACCCAAAAGGGGCGTTGGACGTTGGTCGCCCGTAAGGAAGCCTTTAATGCCGAACTGGCCCCGATTTCTAGTAAAGAAGTCTTTTTGGTCAGTGGCGGTGCCAAAGGGGTGACCGCTAAGTCCGTGGTGGCGCTGGCCCAAGCCAGTCAGGCCGGATTTATTTTGCTGGGCCGTAGTCCCTTAGGGGATGAACCGGCTTGGGCACTAGGCCAAACCGATGAACCCCACCTCAAAGCGGCGGCCATCAAGGCCCTGCAAGCCCAAGGCGAAAAGCCTACGCCGGTCAAGGTCCAGTCCATGATCAATCAGGTCTTAGGCCTACGTGAAATCCACCAGACCTTAGCCGCCATTGAAGCCGCCGGGGGCCGGGCCGCCTATTTGGCCGCTGACGTGACGGACCCAAAGGCCATCCAGCAAGCCCTTAAAGCCACCGACCTGGGGCCAGTGACCGGCTTGATCCATGGGGCGGGCGTCTTGGCCGATAAATTGATCGAGAAGAAGAGCTTCGGGGATTATGAGAAAGTGGTGGGCACCAAGGTCGGCGGGCTGAAGGCCTTGCTCGATGCGCTGGACCCCAAAGAGCTAAAGTACCTGACCCTGTTCAGCTCTTCAGCAGGTTTTTATGGCAATCTAGGCCAGTCGGACTATGCCCTGGCTAATGAGGTGCTCAACAAAGCGGCCCAACTCTTTGTTAAGCGCTATCCCAAAGCCAAGGTGGTTTCTTTTAATTGGGGCCCCTGGGAAGGGGGGATGGTTACTCCACAGCTCCAGCGGCTTTTTGAGTCGCGCGGCGTTGAGGTGATCCCCGCCGCTGCCGGGACCGCCGCTTTGGTGGACGAAATGTCGGCCAAAAGGGGACCCAATCAGTTGGTGATCGGGAGCGGCATGGTCACGCCGCTGCCCCCTTCGGGCCCTTTGGAGTCTTACCAGATCGAACGGGATGTGGACCCCAAGGCGCTCAAGGGCTTTAAAGACCACAGCATCGGCGGCAAGCCCGTGTTGCCCATGGTCTTTGCGCTGGCCTGGATGGCCGAAGGGGCCGCTAAGCTCTATCCGGGCTACCATGTGGCGGCGGTGGTGTCGGTCAAGGTGCTCAAGGGGGTGGTCTTAGACCAAAAGACCCGCTTTACCTTGGATTTAAAAGAAGGCGAAAAAGGCGAGCAGGGGATTTGGCTGGAAGCTAAGCTGACCAGTCCGGGCAAGAAATTGCCGATGATCCACTACTCGGCCCGCATTAACTTGGCCATGGGCCCTCCGCCCAAGGCCCGCCGCGACTTCGCCCCAAAGCCTGGGGCCGATGCCAGCAAGCTCTATCAAGACAAAACCCTGTTCCACGGCCCGGCCTTCCAAGGGATTTTGGAGGTGATCCACCAAGAGGACCGCAAGCTTTCGTTGCGCTGCGGGCTCAAACCCTTAAGCGGTTTAGGCCCCTTTGCGCCGGTCATGCTCAACCCCCTGGCCGACGACCAAGCCCTTCAGGCCCTTTTGGTCCAGGCTCGATTCCTGACCGGCAACGCCAGTCTGCCCTTGAGTATCGACGCCTTCCACCCCTTTGCCCCGGCCCCGATGGATCAGCCCTTTTATCTGTTGCTGAAAGTGCGCGAAGCCGACCCCGGCCGGCTCAAGGCCGATGTCAGTTTGGTGGACGGGCAAGGAAATGTATTTAGTGAGATGATCGGTGCCGAAGTGACGATCAGCGAAAACCTCAACGAGAAGTTTTAGCCCATGTTCCAACGTATCGCCGTCATCTCCCTGGCTTGTCTGTTTCCGGGGGCGAAAAACCCCGAAGAGTTTTTAGACAACCTCTTTGCGGGCCGCGACTTGACCCGTGACGCCGGGCTGCGCGAGATCGGCCTGGACCCTAGTGCCTTTTTGGCGGATTCCAAGGGCCAGCCGGACAAGTATTATAACCTACGCGGCGGCTTCATCGACGACTTCCACTTTGACGCCCAAGGGTATCGGGTCCACCCCAAACGCTTAGAATCCCTCGACGAGGTTTGCCAATGGCCCACCTGGGTGGGCCGAGAAGCCCTGACCAAGGCGGGGTATTGGGATAAGCCCGAAGCTTTAGAGCGCTGCGGCTTGATTTTAGGCAATTTGTCTTTCCCCACCAAAAGCAGCAACCGCCTAGTCATCCCCCTGTACCATCAGGCCCAGGAACGGGGCCTGCGGCGGTTATTGGAGAATCCTTCGGTTAAGATCGAATCGGCCGGACCCTCGGCTTTAGAAAACCGGCGCATCTCAGGCCGACCGGCGCTGGTTGCCGCCGAGGCACTGGGCTTGGGTGGGGTGTCTTTGGCCTTAGATGCCGCTTGTGCCTCCTCTCTTTATGCCTTAGCGCTGGCCGCTGAATACCTGGCTAGCGGCAAAACGGATATGATGCTCGCCGGGGCCGTCTCGGCGGCGGACCCCTTCTTTGTGAACATGGGCTTTTCCACCTTCCAGGCCTATCCTTTGGGCCGCAATTCCGCGCCGCTGGATAAAAACAGCCAGGGCTTGGTGGCCGGGGAAGGAGCGGGATTGTTTTTGCTCAAGCGCTATGAGGACGCCTTAAGAGACGGCGATACCATTGAGGCGGTCTTGGTGGGTTACGGCTTAAGCAACGACGGAGCCGGTAAGGGCATCTTAAGCCCCAACCCCAAAGGCCAACGGCAATGTTTTGAGCGCGCCTATGAAGGCTCGGACCTAAAGCCCGAAGACTTAGAGTATGTCGAGTGTCACGCCACCGGGACACCTTTAGGGGACAAGACCGAATTGACCAGCATGGAAGAGTTCTTTGCGCCCACCGGGGCCGATTTCCCCATTGGCTCAGTAAAGTCCAACTTCGGCCACTTGCTGACCGCCGCCGGGATGGCCAGCATGATGAAGGTGATTTTGGCCATGAAGGAAGGCCGCATCCCCGCGACCATCCACCTAAAAGACCCGCTGAGTTCCGCTAAGGGCTGGATCGACGGGGACAAGATGGTCACCTCAGAGCGCCCCTGGCCCGCCAAGCACCCCGAAAAACGCCTAGGCGCGGTCAACGCCTTTGGCTTTGGCGGCACCAACGCCCATGTTATTTTCGAGCGGGCCCCCAAGCCCACTAAACTGCCCCGCGCCCTCAAGCCGCGCCCAGTCCAGACACCCCTGTCGATCGTGGGCATGGAGGCTTGGTTTGGCTCTGCCCAAGGGTTAGATCAATTCCAGGCGAAGCTCTATGAGGCCCGACCGGACTCGCGTCCGTTGCCTAAAACCCGCTGGAGTGGCTTGGAGCGGCTGCGGGCCGTAGCGCCCCCCCAGGGAGCTTGGCTCAAACCCTTTGATTTTGACTTCCTGACCCATAAGATCCCGCCCAATCCGGCGGACCCTTTGATCAGCCAACAATTGTTGATGCTCAAGGTCGCCGACCGAGCGATCCGCGATGCGGGACTTAAGCCTGGGTCCAAGGTCGCTGTTCTGGTGGGGATGGAAACCGATTTAGGGCTGCACCGCTTCCGGGGCCGGGTGGAACTGGACCTAAAACTACCCATGGCCTTTGAGCGGGCCGGATTGGCCTTGAGCGACGCCGAACGAGCGCAGCTCAAAGAGGTGACCAAAGACGCCCTGCACAACCCGGTGGGTTTTAACCAATTCACCAGCTTCATCGGCAATATTATGGCCTGCCGGGTCGCTTCCCAGTGGGACTTTACGGGCCCTGCCTTTTCGGTTTCTTCAGAAGATTCTACAGGATACAAGGCGCTAGAATTGGCCCAATTGCTGTTGGCTTCGGGGCAGGCCGAGGCGGTGGTTTTGGGCGGCGTAGACCTTTTGGGCGCGCCCGAAGAATGCCTGTTGCAGCTAAAAGAAAACCCCACCTTGGTGCAAGGAGCCGCCGGTCACTACTGGAGCAAAGGCCACGAGGGCAGCCAGCCCGGTGAGGGGGCCGGGGCTTTGGTTTTAACCACCAAGAAACGGGCCCTTGAAGACCGTTTGCCGGTCTATGCGCACATCGAAGCGATCGAGCGCTTCGGGCCCAAGACCCGTTCGGGCGCACTCAAGCGCCTTTACAAAGACCTGGGCAAGCCGGGTTACTTAGAGGTAAGCGCGCTGGCCGAACAGAAGTTGGCGCAGATCGAAGCCAAGGGCCTGGCTCGGGAGCTGAAAGACCAAGTAGCGGCGCTGGGTTCGGTTAGTTCGGTATTCGGGCGGCTTGAAGCTAGTTTGGGGGTCGCCGCGCTGATCAAGACCGCTTTGGCGCTTAAGCTCAAATACATCCCCGGCACCGCCGACTGGAAGGGGCCCAAAGCAGAGCTAGGGCTCCAAAGCCCCCTGTACGTGCCCCAAAGCTCTCGCCCTTGGCTTTCCTTTGGGCAGCGGAGATTGGCGGCAGTCAACCACTTGGCCCTCAGCGGTGAGGACTACCACATCCTCTTGGGTGAGTCCGAAACCCCCGCGTTGGGGCGTCCTATGGAACGCTGGACCCATGGTTTGCGTGCCTTTAAGTTCACCGCAAAGAGCCTAAAGGCTCTGTTGGATCAGCTAGAGGCCGGGGAACTGGCTGAGGATCAGTTTCTGGCCGAAAGCTGGGGCAGTACGCAAGCCAAAGACCAAGGTAAGTTCCGCTTGGTGTTGTTGGCCGCCAGCCCGGGGGAATTAGTGGCTGAACGTAAAGCCGCTTTAGAAGGCATCGCCCAGGCGGCCCCAAAGGGCCAAGACTGGCATTCCCCGGCAGGTTCGACTTTTTCGGCCCAAGACTTAACCGCCCAGGGCAAGTTGGCCTTTGTCTATCCCGGCGGATTTAACAGCTATCTGGGGATGGGTGCGGGGCTGATGCGCTTCTTCCCGGAGCTGCATGACCTACCGCAAGGCTATGCAAAAGACCCGGCCAGCCTCTTCCGGGACCAGCAGATTTTCCCCCGGCGTTTGGAACCACTGGACGCGAACGCCGAAAAGGAACTGCAAATAGAATTGGTGCGTGACGCCATTGCTATGTTTGAGACGGGTATCAACGCCAGCATGTTGCAGACCCAGGTTTTGCGCCGCTTTTTAGGGGTCGAGCCCGACGCCGCGCTGGGCTATAGCATGGGGGAAGTGACCATGGCCTTTGCGCTGGGCCTTTGGGAAAACACCGACTCCTTAAGTGAATATTTACACAAAAAACCGGTTTTCCAAACCCACTTGGCCGGTCCCATGGAGACGGTCCGCAAGGCTTGGAAACTGAAGAAAGGCCAAAAAGTAGATTGGATTACCCTGGCGGTCCGCGCCCCGCGTGCCGCGCTAGAAGCCGCGGTGGCCCAACGTGATCGGGTGTATTTGATGATCCAAAACAGCCCCACAGAAGCGGTGGTTGGGGGCGAACGAGCCGCGCTCTTGAAGATGCTCAAGGCGACGGGCTTTGAGGCCCGGGAACTGCCCATCTCCGACGCCATCCATGCGGACTTCGTCCAGGCGGACTATAAGGCTTTAAAGGAGCTACATACCTGCCCGGTGGTCTCTTCGCCTGCCTTGGACTTTTATACGGCACGAACCTACCAAACCACCGAAACCACCGAGCGCCAACTGGCCGAAAACATTGCGGGAATCTATTGCCAAAGCGTAGATTTCCCCCGATTGATCGAAAAGGCCTACCAGGACGGCACCCGCCTCTTTGTGGAATTAGGGCCCCGCCAGAGCTGTTCTAAGTGGATCGACGAGATTTTAGGCAGCCAAGCCCACCTCGCCCTGGGCTTGGACCAGAAAGGCATGGAGGGGGATCAGGCCTTGCTTAGGGCCTTAGCTAAACTGACCGTCCAGGGCGTTCTGGTCGATTGGAGTCTCTTTGCTCCGCCGGTTAACCAGATGCCCTTGGGCAAAGGAAAGATGCCCCAGCTGATCGATCAGGGCAGCGCTTCTATTGAAGAACATATTCTGACTGAAGGCCGCAAACTGTTGGGCCGTGGGCCCAGCCCGTCGCAACATATTTTCCCTGATATTCCCGAGCCCGCCCCGCAAAATTTGGCGCCTGCCCCAGCAGGGCCACCGGCCCCGGCGGTTAGCGCGCGCGAGCTGACTCTGGCCGAACCCGCGCCACCGGCCTTCGAGCCCGGAAGCCTGTTGGCCCAAAGTCGGGCTATGGCCGCCCTTTACCAGACCCGCCAGCGGATCAGCGAAAACCACCGGGCCTTTTTATTGGCCCGCAAACAAGGGCTGCGGCAATATGCCGGGCAGTTGGTTTTAAACCAACAGTTGCTAGACCCCCAGGCTCCTGTCCCGGTGCAAGCGCCGGTAGATGACTATAAGGAACAACTGTTATACCGCACCCCGACCCTGCCCGAGCTGTTGGCCCAACACCCCACGGCCTTTGTGGACTCAGGGCGGCGCAAGGAGTCGGAGCCGGGAATCCTCTGGGACGAGACGGACCTGATGGAATTTGCGGCCGGGAAAATCGCCCCGGTTTTCGGGCCTGAATATGGCGTGATCGACCAATATGGCCCCCGCGTGCGCTTGCCTCTGCCGCCCTACCTGTTGGTCAACCGTGTGACAGGCATGACCGCCGAGAAGCGCAGCCTAAAGCCCTCGAAGATGATCACCGAATATGACGTGCCTGCCAATGCTTGGCACTGCGTAGATGGACAAATCCCCTGGGCGGTGGCCGTGGAGGCCGGGCAATGTGATTTGGTCTTGATCAGCTATCTGGGCGTGGACTTCGAAAACCAAGGCACCTACCTTTACCGCCTGTTGGACTGCACCTTAACCTTTAAGGGCGAAATGCCCCGAGAAGGGCAGACCATGCGGTATGAGATTTATATCGACAGCTTCGCCAAACATGGCCACAACCTGCTGTTCTTCTTCCATTACGATTGTTTTGTGGGCGACCAGTTGGTCCATACCATGACCGACGGTTGCGCCGGGTTCTTCAGCCAAGAAGACTTAGACAAAGGCAAGGGCGTGATCCTGACCGAAAAGGAAAAGGCCGAGCGCGCCAAGGTAGTGCCCCAACGTTTTGAGCCGCCCATGCTCTGCGGCAAAAAGCAATTTGGCCGCGCCGAATTGGTGCGGCTCTGCCGGGGCGAAATCTCCGCCTGTCTGGGGCCCCAGTTTGACCAACAGGGGCGTAACGGCTCGCTACGTTTTTCGACCGAAGAATTCCTGATGCTCGACCGGATCACCGAAGTGGCCCCCTTCGGCGGGCTTTGGGGCTTAGGCGAAGTGCGCGCCCAGAAGGACTTTAAGCCCGACCACTGGTATTTTCCCTGCCACTTCAAAGACGATTCTTGTTTGGCCGGCAGTCTGATGGCCGAAGGTTGTGTGCAGCTATTAGAGTTTTATCTGCTCTACATCGGCATGCAGACCCAGACTCAAAACGCCCGCTTTGTGCCGATCAAAAACTTGGCCAACAAGGTCCGCTGCCGGGGACAGGTTTTACCGGGCGATGGCTTGCTGGAATACCGCATGGAAGTCAAGGAGATTGGCCTGCACCCGCGCCCCTACGCCAAGGCGAATGTGGACATCATCTTAGACGGCAAGGTGATTGTCGATTTCTTGGATGTGGGTATTGAGCTGGTGGAAAAAGAAGCAGACTCGCCCAAGGCGTTGCAGGCCCCCGAGACCCGAGACTTGGCCCTCACGGACGCGCAGATCGAAGAATTTGCCTTAGGCTCCTTGAGTCAGGCCTTCGGCCCCGAGTTTGACCTCTTCGAAGGCCGGCCCAGCCAACGCAACCCCAACGGGGCCTTGCAGTTGGTCAGCCGGGCCACTAGGTTTGAAGGGACTAGGGGCGACTTCAAGCAGGCCAGCTTTTTAGAAACCGAATATGACATTGCCCCAGATGCTTGGTTTCTTTTAGACAGCCATGGGGGCGTGACGCCCTATGCGGTGATTATGGAAATTGCCCTGCAACCCTGCGGGGTTTTGGGCGCGATGATGGGCAGTCCGCTGCTCTACCCTGAGGAGCAACTTTGCTTTAGGAACCTAGACGCCCAGGCCGAGATGTTGGCCGACCCGCCCTTGGCCGGGCAGCGGGTGACCTGCCGTTGCTGGCTCGATAGCACCAGCGCCTCAGGCGGCACCATCATCCAGCAATACCGCTTTGAGCTTTGGGTGGCCGGGGATAAGTTCTACCAAGGTAAAACCACCTTCGGCTACTTTACTCCGAAGGCGTTGGCTAACCAGTTAGGACTCGACAGCGGTAAGAAACGCCCCTTTTGGCATGAAACCTCGCGTCCGCTACCCACCACCTTGGACCTGAAAACCAACAGGACATTGTTCCAGGGGAGCCCCCGCTTGGGCCGAAAGCACCTGAACTTTTTGGATCAAGTCGGTTTAGATCCCATGGGTGGAATCTTCGGTAAGGGATATGTGTACGGCAAAAAGGCAGTGGACGCCGCAGATTGGTTTTTCCCCTGCCACTTCTTTGAAGACCCCGTCATGCCCGGTAGTTTGGGTGTCGAGGCGATCATCCAGAGCTTACGCGTCTTTGCCTTAGAACAGGGGCTTTATCAGGATCTAATCAACCCCCGCTTCACCCATGCTTTGGGTAACTGCCAATGGAAATACCGGGGACAGATCATTCCGCAGAATGAATGGATGGAAACGGAAGCCCATATTAAGGGCCTCGAGCGGGGATCGGGCTGGGTCCGGCTGAGCGCCGACGCCTCGCTTTATAAAGAAGGCTTGAGAATTTACGAAGTGACTGATTTGTCTATTGTGATTGAGGAGCAACGATGATCAACGCCCAAAAGGCCCAAATCCAAGGCGGCCTACAAGCCAAACCCAAGGAATGGGCCGCCGAACCCGCCAGTGCCTTAAAGAATCTGGACCTGCCAGTTTATGTGTTGCGCCAGGGCCAAGCAGTCCACCTGAGCAATTGCGGCACCTTGGTCGCCGCCGGGGCGAAAGGGTCGGTGGAACTGTTGGCCCAGGCACCTGCCCTAGACACCTCCCGTTTGGGCGACGCCCGGTTTGGCCAGCGCTTTGGCGCGACCCATGCCTATTTTGCGGGCAGCATGGCCAACGGGATCAGCTCCGCTGAGATGGTGATAGCTTTGGGAAAGGCCGGATATTTGGCCTCCTTCGGGGCCGGTGGACTCGAAACCCAGGCGGTCCTGGCGGGATTAGAGCAGATCCAAGCGGCACTCCCCGATGGCCCCTATGCGGTTAATTTGATCCACAGCCCCAACGAGGCAGCCTTAGAATCGGGCGCGGTGGATTTGTTTTTAAAGCGGGGCGTTAAAATCATCGAGGCTTCGGCCTATTTAGACCTAACCGCCCAGGTGGTGCGCTACCGCGTTGCGGGGTTGGCGATGGAAGGGGGCCGGGTGGTCGCCAAGAATCAGGTGATCGCTAAGGTAAGCCGCCGTGAGGTAGCCGAGCGCTTCATGCGCCCGGCACCGGAGCGCTTCTTGGGCCCTTTGGTGGAGCAAGGGTTGATCACCGCCGAGCAGGCCAGCTGGGCCGCCCAGGTGCCCATGGCCGATGCGGTCAGTGTCGAGGCCGACTCGGGCGGGCACACCGACAACCGCCCCTTGGTCAACCTCTTGCCCTCGTTGATCGCGCTGCGTAACGAAATCCAAGCAGAAATGAACTATCCTGAGCCGATCTTGATCGGTGCCGGTGGCGGCATTGGCACGCCCGAGGCGGTATTGGGCGCCTTGAGCATGGGGGCGGCTTATATCGTGACCGGTTCGGTCAACCAAGCCTGTGTGGAGTCGGGTACTTCGGACCATGTACGGACCCTGCTGGCCCAGGCGGCGATGGCCGACGTGATCATGGCCCCGGCTTCAGATATGTTTGAACAGGGCGTCAAGCTACAGGTACTGCGCCGGGGCACCCTATTCGCCATGCGGGCCCAGAAGCTATATGAATGGTACAGCAACTGCGCTAACATCGACGAGATTCCGAGTGCCGAACGCGAAAAGCTAGAGAAACAAATCTTCCAGAAGCCCTTAGAGCAAGTTTGGGCGGACTGTGTCGATTTCTTTAACCGCCGCGACCCCGCCGAACTGGCTAAGGCTCAGGCGAATCCGAAGAAAAAGATGGCGTTGATTTTCCGCTGGTATTTAGGCCAATCAAGCCACTGGGCCAAGGCACATACGCCCGGAAGGGAAATGGACTATCAGATTTGGACCGGTCCGGCAATGGGCGCTTTTAACGACTGGGTGCGCGGCAGTAGCTTGGAGGTGGTAGCGAACCGCAAGGTGGTGGCGGTGGCTGAGGAATTGTTGCGCGGAGCCGCCTACTTGGCTCGTTTGAGGATGCTTGAGTGGCAGGGGCTAAGCTTTGATCCCGCCTTAGCAACCTACCGACCCAGATAGGGGACAAAAAAAGGCGGGCCGCTCAGGGTCCCGCCCTTTTTTTAGGGGCTTTGTCGGTTAATGACCGAAGCCCACTTTCCAGCCCACAAAGAGGGTATAAGCTCGGGGACCGTCGATGGTGGTGTCTTCATATTCCAACACCAATTCGTTGTGCCCGAAGAGCTTGTACTCGCAACCTAATACATAGACCACGCCAGTGGAGCTGCTGCTGCCGCCCACGGTGCCTAAATCTTCGGACTCACTGACCATACCCAGCTTACCGATAGCGGCAAACTTGTCGCCTAAATGCAGGCTGTAGACCCCCAAGAGACCTAAAGAAGAATAAGACGCCGCATCGGTGACTTCATGGGTGGTCGTTTCACCGGTGGTGGTGGCGGCTGCGCTGCCACGGAAGGAGGGAACTAACGCGGCCTGGCCTAGTTTTACGTCGCCCGAACCGCTGGAGTAAGCTAATTCAGCCGAGATACTGGGGCCGATTTTGTAGCCGAAATCTAGGCCGAAGCCGGTAGCTGTATCACCGGTGATGCGGTGGCCGCTGTGCTCATAACTCTGACCGGGGCTGGTAAAGACTTTACCGACCACGTAGAGGTTACTCATAAAGTCACCGCGCGAACCGGTGCGGTGCTCTGCCATGTCCGAGGCCTCCGTGGCGTGTTCTTTCACGTCTTCTACCGTTTCTGCGACCTGATCGGCCACGTCCTGCGCCCAAACGGGGGCGGCGAAGCAAGCGAGCGCTGCCAGGAGGATAAGTTTCTGGGTCATTCTAAGGTTTAAATGAGGTTAATGTTGATCAACTTTACATAAAGTTGCATTTCTCTAACAAATAGGGCCGCTCTTGAAAAGAGTAAAATACTTCTAAAGTGATTGTTTATCAAAATGGACAGCAAAAAAACAAAAATTTACCTAAATTTTACGGCTACTTGTACCGCAGTCAGTTGGCTTGGCTCAATCTGAAATTGAACCTTTAATTAGTTGAGTCCATGGCTAACAAGAAAATCCTGTTCCTGTGCCTTGAAAATGCCACCCGTTCGCTGATGGCTGAAGCCATTTTCCGCCATCTTTTCGGCCAGCATTGGGAGGTTTTTTCAGCCGGGCTAAATTCCGGCGGACCCCACCCGCTCATGCTTTCGGCGTTAGCCGAACGGGGCATACAAACCAATGCGCTGGTTTCGAAAAACCTTTCGGAGCTACCGCGCTATCGCTTTGACGTAGTGGTAACGCTCAGCCCTGGGGCCGACGATTTGGCCCAAGAATTAGAGGGAAACCCCTTTGTGGTGCATTTACCCTTCGACGACCCGGCTCAACTGGGCGGCAATCATGAAGAACGCGCCGATGCCTTCCGTCGGGTGCGCGACCAAATCTTTGGCCGTCTCAATGTGATGGGCCACCGGATGGAAACGGAGCTGATTTGCGAAGAACAGCAACGGCAGTTCAAAAACCCCTTGAACCTCTCCATGGTCTCCGGCTTCTTTTAAGGTTCGGCGAGCATCGTGGACTGTAGCAGGTAGACAATGGGCTCTTGCTTTAGTCTTAAACGGAGTGTGTTTCGCAAGCTTTCGATGCTGCTGTTTTGGGGGCTAGGCTGTGCCTCTTTGGTAGCTTGGGAAAAATATCCCAACATATGCTGGTAGGCGTTGATCAGCCCTCCCTCAGTCGGTCTTTGGCAAAAGGCCACCAACAAAGCTTCAGCTAAGGCCGCAAAGCCCAACTGCCCTTGGGCTAATTGGGGCCCCAACTGTTGGTAAAGAACCGGATCGCGCGCCAGGATAGAGTATTTATACTGGGCCCAGAGAGTTTGCGGGTTTTTGGGTAGGTCGATGCGGCCCCCGGAATGTTCGGCGTAACGGCGGCGCAGTTGCTGGAACTGTTCGGTCGGGCTGGTGGTGAACCGCCCAGGATAGTCGCCGGGACGCTCTGCCAGGGGGCTGCGGTGGCCTAGGCCGCGTAGGTCCATCTCGGCGGTTAAAAGGCGGTGCCGCCAAACCAAGCCGCCCAAGTGCCCCTCAAAACGTTGGCGCTGGCGACCGCTTTGGCGCGCCGTTTGGTTTTGGTCGATCGCCCGGAACAGGCGGTGGACCGCGCGGTGCTCCGCTTTTAGGTCCCTATCGCTCAGATAGCCTGGATGTAGGTCCCAAAGGCCCATTTAGAGCCCTAAAGCCGCCTCGGCCAAGGCGGCTTGAAGCGGCGGCAGCCAGGAGCGGATGGTGCTGTCGATGTGGGTCTTTAAGGGGAGGTAAAAAACATAGGCCTGATCGTCAAAGAAGTTTTCTTCAAAAAAGCCTTGTTGCAAAGGTTCTTCTAAGAAGCTTTGGCGCAATCGTTCCTGGATGTCGCCACGCAGTTGGGGTAGTTCCTTGAGCGCCACAAAGCGGGCCAACAGCTCAAATTGACTTTTGTCTAAGTCGAGGCTCCAACTAGAAAGCAACACCCGCTCCATCGGCGGCATGTCCCAACCGACATAAATACGGCCGATCAAGGGATCAAAGGCGTCAAAAGGCAGGTGCAAGACCTCGTCAATGTTGCGCCCCACCATCAGCCGGAAACGGCCCCCGTCGCCCTCTAAGGCCTCGCAGCGCGCAAGGGGCTGCCCGTCTAAGTTCACGCCAAAGCGGGAGCGGTATTTATTTTCCATAAAGGGCTTGCGGTCGATCAGCAATCGGACGGTCATGGGGCTCCTTTAGGGCTTCATGCCTGCGGCAAACTGAGTGGCGCTGGGTCCTTGGCGTAATATTTCGATCTTAACCAATCGGTCGCCCTGCTTGATCTTAAAGACCACCGGCAGGCCGTCCACTACCTGCCCAAAGACGGCATGTTTGCCGTCGAGCCAGGGGGCTTGGTTGAGGGTGATGAAAAATTGGCTGCCATTGGTGCCGGGGCCGTGGTTGGCCATAGAGAGAACCCCCGCCCCGTTGTGTACTAATTTAGGGTTAAACTCATCGGGAATGTAGAAGCCCGGGCCGCCGTAGCCCGTTCCGGTGGGGTCGCCGGTTTGCACCACAAAGTCATCGACCACGCGGTGGAAGGGGATGTCCTGATAAAGCGGACGGGTGACCCAGTCTTCGGTGTTGGGGACGCGCCACTTGATGGTCCCTTCGGCTAGCCGCACGAAGTTTTCCACAATACTCGGCACCTCTTGGAAGTAGAGCTTGGCGGTGACCACCCCTTTGTTGGTGTGGATCTTAGCGTACAGCCCAGCGGGCAGTTCGGCAGCCAAGGCGGGTAGGGCCAAGCAAATCAGCCCAATCATCAGGAACCATCGCTTCATTTTGTTTCCAAGTCGGCGGTGAGGGATAACAACCAATTCCGGTAGCCTAAAGAGGCTTCTACCAAGGGCAGGGCCAGGATTTGGGGTTCATCAAAGGGGTGTAATTGGGCCAATCGTCGTTCAATTTGGCCATAGAGGCTTTGGCGACTTTTTAAGGTCAGTTTCCATTCGGTTTCCTGCTGTAGCTTGCCTTTCCAAGAATAGATGCTGGTGATCGGCCCCGAGACCTGGGCGCAGGCGGCCAAACGTTCTTCAACCAGTTTTCGGCCCAATTCTAAGGCCTCGGCTTCGCTCGCTAAGGTGCTCACCACTTGAATCAAGGCTGGGTCCATTTAAAGTCTCCTAGGGGTTTTTTATAACCTACCCTGCCGGGGTAATTCTCGGCAAGGGGGCCTTTAGTCGAGCCTAGAGCGCCAGACCAAGGCGCGGTTGAAGGTGAAGTTCCAGAGGGTAGCCAAGGCGATCCCGCCCAGGGCGGAGAGCATTAAATGCAGGCCAAATTGGTCGCGGATAAAAAAGGTGACGGAATAGTTGATCACCGCACCCAGTGCGGAAACCAAATTAAACTTCACAAAACCCAACAGGAGATTGCCCAGGCCGGTCAAGCGCTGGGAGCGGAAGGTCCAGAGGTTATTTAGCAGAAAGTTGCTGACCATAGCTCCTTCGATAGCGCCGACCACCGCTAGGCGCTCCCCCCATCCTGCCTGTGCGAAGAGCCACAACAAGCCCAGGTTCACGAAAACCCCACTACCGCCCACAAGGCTGTATTGGATCAACTCTAGCGGCAAAAACCGGCCAAATTGGATGCGGTACAGCGCCGCTAGATAGTCGAAGATCACCTTAGATGAAAGCTTACTCTCGCCATGTTGGCGCAACCGAAAGTGGTAGCCCAACTCGGTGACCCTGGCCCCTTGGGCCTGGGCCAGAATGGCGATGAGGATCTTGAACCCCTGGGCATCCAGCTTCGGGGCGATTTGGGCAAAGAGGGATTGGCGTAGCATAAAAAAGCCGCTCATGGGGTCTTTGATGTCGCAGTGCAGGACCCAATGGGCCATTTTGGTCGCCACAGCGCTCACCAAACGGCGCAGCAGGCTCCAATTTTCCATGGCCCCGCCTTCTACCATCCTCGATCCGACCACAATGTCTTGCTCGGACATGGCTTCTAACATAGGGACCAGCAGGTTTTCGTCATGTTGTAGGTCCGCGTCCAAAACAGCTAAAATTTTCCCTCGGGCGTTGTGGAAGCCTTCGATCACCGCCGGGGCTAAGCCACGTTCGCCAAAGCGGCGGATGATGCGGATGCGGGGGTCTTTTTCTCCTAACTGGGCGACCCGTTCCCAGGTCTGGTCCGGGGAATTGTCATCGGCGACGATGATCTCGAAAGAAGCCACCGGTTCCAATAAAAGAATCAACCGCTCGATCAATAAACCGATGTTCTCGCGCTCGTTATAGGTAGGGATGATAACCGAAAGCTTGATTTCCATGTGGCGAAGGGCGGGCAAGGGCTCTGGGGCTGGATGGGCGATTTTTTTAGTTTGCGGTAGCTGGCTTTTGGGGGCTGTTCTGCCGTAAAAGCGCTTGGTTTGGGGCAGAGCTCTTTACCGTACGCCGGTAGCCTGCCTCGTTTTGGTTGCCAATCCAACCGGCAACAGAGGGCAAAGGGAGCTTACCTCCGCCAACTCTTTGGGGCTAGGAATTTTTACAATAAAAGGGTTTCTTTACGGAGATTTTACCTAAGCCGGACCGGTGGGGCCCTGTAGCTTAAAGACTGGGCCCCTTTTTTTAAGATTTCTTGAAACGCTCCATAAATTTAGCGCGGGCATCGGCGGCGCGGGCCTTAGAGGCCTCTTCATTTTCTTCGCCAAAGGGGGGCTTATCGAAGAGGTCGGTGCGGATTTCTTGGATGAACCGGCTGGGTAGGTTGTTGACCCATTCTCCGTAGATCATCCGGGCCGCAGGCATCGAAAGCACCAACCGCTTTTTGGCGCGGGTCAAAGCCACATACATCAACCGCCGCTCTTCTTCGACCGCGCCGCCTTCGACGGCCTTGTGGTTGGGGAAGGCTCCGTCGGTCATGCCCACTAAGGCCACAAAGTCAAACTCTAAGCCCTTGGCGGCGTGCACGGTGAGGAGGTTGACCTTGTCCACCTTGTCGTCCATCCCGTCTTGGTCGGTAAAGAGCGAGACATAGTCCAAAAAGTCGTTCAGCGTCGCCCCTTCGCGGCGTTCTCCGTAGAGGTAAAGGGTGTTGATGAACTCAAGTAGGTTGGTCACCTTTTTTTCGCGGGCCGTCTCGTCCTTTTCGGCTTTTTCCAGCTCGCCCTTGAGGTCTAGGTCCTCAAAGAGATTGCGGAAGACCTCGGCAAAACTTTCTCCCTGGGCCAACCGGAGGCGGTGTTCTTCGACAATGTCTACAAAGGATTCCACCGAAGCCAGGGCGCGGGGGCTCAGGTCCGTTAAATCAGCGGCCCGCTGCATCACCCCATAAAAGCCGATATGGCTGCTGCGCATCTTGCCGAGGGCTTCGATGCTGGACTTGCCGATGCCTCGGCGCGGGTAGTTGAGGATGCGGAAGAGGCTGACTTCGTCCTTGGGGTTGTGCAAAAAGCGCATGTAGGCGATGCAGTCTTGGACCTCTTTGCGGTCAAAGAACTTAACGCCGCCGACCAACTGGTAAGGGATGCCCTTTTCGCGTAGCGCCTCTTCAATGGCCCGAGACATAAAGTTGCTGCGGTACAAAAAGGCGCAGTCCGACCATTTCGCACTTTTGGAGATCCGGAAGACCTGCATCTGGTGCAGCACCTCGTCCATCTCTTCTTGGGTGTTGGTGGCGTTGACCCAGGTTAGTTTGTCGCCACTTTGGTCGGAGGTCCAAAGCTGTTTGGCCATCCGCTCGCTGTTGTTTTCGATCACGCTGTTGGCGGCGTCGAGGATCACTTGGGTGCTGCGGTAGTTTTGCTCTAGGCGGATCACCTCGCAGTCCGGGAAGTCCTTTTGGAAGTCCAAGATGTTGCGGATGTCCGCGCCGCGCCAGCCGTAGATAGATTGGTCGTCGTCGCCGACCACGCAAAGCTGGCGTCGCTTTAAGGCCAATTCTTTGATGATGCGGTACTGCACCCGGTTGGTGTCCTGGTATTCGTCAACCATCAAGTAGCGCCAGCGGTCGCGCACCGGCTCAAGGGCCTCAGAATGGTGGTCGAAAAGCTCTAAGGCCTTATATAAAATATCCTCAAAGTCTAAAGCGTTGTAGTCCTTAAGGTGGCTGTTGTATTCGGCGTAAATCTGGCCGATCTGTTGGACCATGGGGTTGCCCTGCTGCTGTTTGAGCGTCTCGGGCAGGGTGCCTTCCCCTTTGTGTTTCATGATCTCAAAAAACAACGCCTTGACGTTGGCTTGGGACGAATCGAGGTCTAATTCTTCGAGCACGTTCTTGAGGCATTGCTGCTGGCTAGAGGTGTCGAAGATGACAAAATCCTTCTGGTAGCCTAAAAGATCGATATACTCGCGCAGGATGCGCACGCAAAGGCTGTGGAAGGTGGTGATCAACACCCCTTTGGGGCGCTTGCCCAAGAGGCTCGCCACCCGCTCGTTCATCTCCTTGGCCGCCTTGTTGGTGAAGGTTAAGGCCAAGATCCAAGAACCGGGCATGCCCTTGTCTAGCAGATAGGCGATGCGGTTGGTGATCACCCGGGTCTTCCCGCTACCGGCCCCAGCCAATAACAATAGGGGGCGCTCGGTGGTGGTGACCGCGAGGCGTTGGGGTTCGTTTAAACTGGCGAGATCCAAGGACATGGAATTTAATTGAAGGTAATGACCGAAATCTTATCACCTGCGGGAAATTTCGAAAAGCTCAAAGTCGCTTTGGCTTACGGGGCGGACGCTGTTTATCTGGCGGGCAGGCGCTTTGGCCTGCGCTCGGCGGCCGATAATTTTACGCCTGAGCAATTGGGCCGGGCCGTATCTTATGCGCACCAGCTCGGTGCCAGGGTCTATTTAGCCTTAAATGGCGTGTTGCAGGACCAGGAACTGGCCGAACTACCTGATTGGCTCGCCCAGTTGCCCGGACCTTGGCCGGATGCGGCGATTTGCTCTGACCTAGGCGTGATCCGGGCAGTCCAGCGCTACAGCCCCATGCCCGTGCATCTGTCGACTCAAGCTTCATTACTCAACAGTGAAGCCGCCCAACTTTATGGTGATCTAGGGGTTAAACGCTTGGTCCTGGGCCGGGAGGTGAGCTTAGAAGAGGCGGCCAGGATAAAGGAAAATAGTGGCTTAGAGGTGGAAGCCTTTGTCCAGGGGGCCATGTGTATGAGCTACTCGGGCCAGTGCACCATCAGCAATTATATGGCCGGGCGCGACAGCAACCGGGGCGGCTGCGTGCATTCCTGCCGCTTTGAATACCAACTCTTTGATCAGGGCCAACCCCAAGGCAGCCGCCACTTCATGAGCGCCCAGGACCTTAAGGCCTTGCGTTTGTTGGGGCGTTTTAAGGAGCTAGGTATTGACGCCGCGAAGATCGAAGGACGGATGAAGAGCGCCTTATATCTGGCCACCACCACCCGCGCCTACCGGGGCGTGATGGATCAGCTAAACCACGGCGGGCCCGTAGATTGGGACCTATGGGACGCCGAGTTGGAGAAGATTTCGCACCGGGACTACGACCAAGGCAACCTGGAACAGCCTGCGGGCTACGACTCGGTCTTCACCGGCCAAGAGGAGCTATCGAGCCAATGGGAGTTGGCCGGTACGGTCTTGGAGGTGGACCCGGGGCGCGACCGCTTTGCGATGCTGCTGAAAAATCGGCTCTTCAAGGGCGATAGCATAGAATTATTGGGCTTCGGTCCCCAGATTTTAACCCGCCAAGCCACTTCCTTGACCAATCTACAGGGCAAAGACCGCGAGGTCGCCCAGCCGGGCCAAGCCGTCTGGCTGCCCGGTGCCCAAGGTGTAGCGCCCCAAATGGTGGCTAGGCGCCCCCATAAGTCCTTGGGGGGCTAAATTTTTTTGCTTCTTGGCGGCGATTCTGATACAGAAAAATGACCTATTTAGGTAGTTTTTCATCAATGATTAGAATCCATAAGAGGTAAAAAATGTCGCAACATAAATTGATCGGCACCACCAGCGAAAGGGTCTACGAATACGAAAATTCAGTAGGCAGCGGTATCCGCCAAGAAATGAAAACTGGTGATTTACTCCTTTTTTCCGGTACCAGCGCGACCAGCATGGTGATCCGCTTGGGGACTCGCTCGCGCTGGTCCCATGTGGGCATGGTGATGGTTTTAGAAGAATTTGATGAGGTCATGCTGTGGGAGTCTACCACGCTGACCGATGTCGAAGACGCCGAGACCAAGACCTACCGGGCCGGGGTCCAGCTGGTCCCCTTGAGTGCTCGGTTGGCCAACTATCCGGGCGATGTTGTTTGGCGGCCTTTGCAGCTTCAGGCAGGGCAAGACCGCAAGGAAATTGGCAAAGTACTGGCCGTTCTGCGCAAGGAATGGAAGCTCAAGCGCTATGAATCGGATATGTGGGAATTGATGAAGGCGGCCTATGATGGGCCCGGCGGGCAGAATCAAGAAGACTTGGGCGAAATGTTTTGCAGCGAAATGGTTTCTGAGGCCTACCAGCGTTGTGGGTTGCTCGCCGAGGTGGACCAGGGCGGTTTGCCTTCTAATGAATATACGCCCAAGGACTTCTCAGAGGCGCGCAATTTGGACTTAATTGACGCGCGGTTAGGTGAGCAAAGGCTGATCAAACGCTATTCCAGGCCTCTTGCCGCTTAAGGCTCAAAGCGCAGAGGGATCAGGTTGGTGGCGAACCAGCCGAGGCGGCCATAAAACTTTAGGGCTCGGTAGTTGTCTTTATCGGCCAATAGTTGCAGGCGGGCGTAGCCCCGTTCTTGAGCCGCTTCGGTGAGGGCCTCGATCAGGTCTTCACCCAAGCCCTGATCCCGGTGCGCTTGGTCTACAATGACATCTTCAATCAGCCCCACCTTACCCCCGCTGGCCGTAGAAACCAATTCCTGCATCTGCGCCATGGCCACCACTTCCCCGGCTAGTTCAGCGACCAACACCAAAGCCTTGCTGGCCAGCAATTCCTCTAAGCCCAACTGTTGGACGGACTCAACAAATTCAAAATCCTGTTCGATCTCGAAGAGTTGCTCAAGTAGGCCCAGCATAGCGGGGATGTCGGCGGTGGTGGCTTCGCGGAGCTGTTTCATGGGGCCTGCTTAATGGGGGGCTCTGGCTCGCTTAAAGGCGGCGTAAAAAGTTCGGGGTGGCGGCCCCATTCGGGGCGGTAGAAGTCTTTTAGGCGGCCTAGGTCTTGCTCTAGATTCCCGCTTAGGTGCATAGGCTCGCCGATGCCGATCACTTTGTTGGCGTAATCAACCCAGCAGGGGATGACCGGGACTTGGGCCCCTAAGGCGATGTAGTAAAATCCCGTTTTCCAACGCTCGCGTCGCCCTCGGGTCCCTTCGGGCGGGATGATCAACATCAATCTTTCTTCTGCGCCAAACCGTTCGATGGTTTTTTCGACCCGGTTTTCAGAGTGGCTGCGGTCGATGCTGATGCCGCCCGCCCAACGAGCCAAACGCCCAAAAGGGAAGCGGAAGATAGCGTCCTTGCCCATCCAGCGGAAATCTTGTTTCAGCACAAAGGCCGCAAAGACCATATAGACGAAGTCCCAGTTCGAGGTATGCGGCGCGCCGATGATCACGCATTTTTTTATCTCTGGTGAGAAGCTACCTTCAAAGCGCCAGGGCCCCAACCATTTTAAGCCCCAATGGCTGAGCGGCTCAAGCAGCGCCTGGGCCAGTTTTGACTGGAATAGAGAAGTCCTCATGGGGGTCAATGGTTAGGGTGAACAGAAAAATTTCGGCTAAGAAACCGTCAAAATGTTGATCACTTCGTTTAGGAAGGGTATACATGAAACTATAACCGCCCAGGGGTCCGCTGAAGCTCCCTTGGGTTTACATTTTTAGTTGACGTAGACCCCTTTAGCGGAAATCTTAGGGGTCTTTTGACCGGGCCCCGCTGCCCATAACGGCAGCCGCAAACCTCGAAAAACCAAGGAACCGCAAGGTTCTTTTGAGCATATTGGATACAATCTGGGAGAACGAATGGCAAGGAAGAAGATTGCATTAGTCGGTGCCGGAATGATCGGCGGAACGCTGGCGCACTTGTCTTTAATCAAAGGCTTGGGCGATGTGGTGATCTTTGACATCAAAGAAGGACTCCCCCAAGGCAAGGCGCTGGACCTGTTGCATTCGGGGCCGATTCTTGGTTTCGATTATCATGTAAGTGGTACCAACGACTTAGCCGATATCGAAGGGGCTGATGTGGTGATTGTCACCGCAGGTTCACCCCGCAAGCCCGGCATGAGCCGCGACGACCTGCTGACCATCAACGCCAAGGTGATGTCTTCGATCGGCGAAGGGATCAAAAAATACTGCCCCAAGGCTTTTGTAATCTGCGTCACCAACCCCTTGGATGCGATGGTCAACCTGTTGCAAAAGGCTTCGGGCGTCGCGGACAACATGATTGTGGGTATGGCTGGCGTACTCGATTCGGCCCGGTTCCAGGCCTTTTTGGCAGAAGAGTTGGACGTGTCGGTCAAGAATGTACATGCCTACGTTTTGGGCGGCCATGGTGACACCATGGTGCCCTTGACCCATATGTCCAACGTGGCGGGTGTGACCTTGGAACAAATGGTTGCTGAGGGACGCCTTTCGCGTGAGCGTTTAGACGCTATTGTGGACCGCACCCGCAAAGCTGGCGGTGAGATTGTCGCGCTCTTGCAGACCGGTTCAGCCTTTTACTCTCCGGCCAACGCCGCCGTCTTGATGGCTGAGGCCTATCTACATGACCGCAATAACATCTTCCCCTGCGCCGTTAAGGTGACCAAAGGGGAATATGGTATCAACGAGCCCCTCTTTGTTGGCTTGCCTGCGCGGATTGCGGGCAACGGTGTGGAGGAGATCATCCAGTTGGAGCTGACTGACGACGAAAAAGCCGGACTGCAAAAGTCTTTGGACGCTGTCAAAAGCCTCAACGATGCGGTTGCTGCCTTAGGCCTCTGATCCTTGCCTGGAAGTGCGTTGACTGCGCTTCCATCCAACCAACTTCAGGAAGTTAGATGAAGATCCATGAATATCAGGCGAAAGCCATTATCTCGAAGTACGGCGTCGCTCGGCCCCAGGGGTACGTTTGCAAGTCCGTAGACGAAGTGATGAAACAAGCCTCTACCCTGCCCGGTGAGGTCCGCGTTGTTAAGGCGCAGATCCACGCCGGTGGGCGGGGCAAAGGCGGCGGTGTGAAGGTCTCTAAAGGTCTAGACGCCCTCAAGGAAAACGCTACGGCGATTTTGGGCATGCAACTGAT
Source organism: bacterium (assembly GCA_032250835.1). Lineage (GTDB taxonomy): Bacteria > SAR324 > SAR324 > XYD2-FULL-50-16 > XYD2-FULL-50-16 > TamC13-09. The sequence continues at coordinate 14,579 of JAVVEA010000016.1, read as the reverse complement.
CACCCACCAAACCGGCCCCGAAGGACAGCAGGTCAAAACCCTGCTGATTGAAGAGGGAATGGACATCAAAACGGAGTTGTACTTCTCTGTGTTGGTGGACCGCGCGCGCAAGCAGGTGGTTTTGTTGGCTTCGACCGAAGGCGGGATGGACATCGAAGAGGTGGCCGCCGCAACGCCCGAAAAGATTTTGAAGGAATACGTGAACCCCATTTACGGGTTGCGTCCTTTCCAGACGACCCGCTTGGCCTACGGCCTGGGTCTCGATAAATACGGCAAAGCGGTGCTCAAGCAGGCCCATGGGTTCTTTAACGGACTTTACCAAGCCTTTATGGCCGAAGACTGCGACATGCTCGAGATCAACCCCATGATCGTCACCGGCGACGAGCGCATCTTGGCCCTAGACTGCAAGATGTCCTTCGACTCTAACGCCCTTTACCGGCACCCCAGCACTCTTGAGCTGCGCGACTTGGACGAAGAAGAGGCCACTGAGGTCGAGGCGAGCCAGCACGACCTAAACTTCATCAAGCTAGACGGCAAGATTGGCTGCATGGTCAACGGTGCCGGTTTGGCGATGGCCACCATGGACATCTTGGACAGCTACGGCGGCAGCCCGGCTAACTTCCTTGACGTGGGGGGCACGGCTGACGAAGAGCGGGTGGCCAACGCCTTCCGCATCATCACCCAAGACGCGAACGTCAACTGCATTTTGATCAATATCTTCGGTGGTATTGTCCGCTGCGACATCATCGCCAATGGCGTGGTGCAGGCCTTTAAGAAGGTGGATATGAAGATTCCGGTGGTGGTCCGCTTAGAAGGCACCAACGCGGAACAGGCCGCAGAAATCATTGCGAACTCTGGCCTAGGTGATCGTCTGATCATGTGCCAGGGCCTGGGCCCGGCGGCCAAACAGGCAGTCGAAATCTCCACCAGCAACAGCTAACCCTGCGAACCATAAGGCAACGATGAGCGTATTGGTAGACAACAACACCAAAATCCTGGTGCAGGGCCTGACCGGTGCCCAGGGCACCTTACATGCCAAGGCCTGTGCGGCTTACGGCCAGACCCAAATCGTCGGCGGGGTGACCCCCGGCAAAGGCGGAACGGTCCACGAGGGCTTCCCGGTATTTAACAGCGTGCGTGACGCCAAAGAAAAGACCGAAGCGGATTGTAGCTTGATCTTCGTTCCGCCCCCATTTGCGGCTGACGCCGTGTTGGAGGCCATCGAGGCAGAAGTGCGCTTGGTGATCTGCATCACCGAGGGCATTCCGGTCAACGACATGATCAACGTCGCAGCGGCTCTAAAGGGCAGTAAGACCCGCTTGGTGGGCCCTAACTGCCCCGGCGTGATCACCCCCGGCCAAGCCAAGGTGGGCATCATGCCCGGTCATATCCACAAGGAAGGCAAGGTGGGCGTGGTTTCACGCTCCGGCACGCTGACCTACGAGACGGTGGCCCAGCTGGTCCAGCACGGCTTTGGCCAGTCCACCTGCATCGGCATCGGCGGTGACCCGATCAACGGCACCAACTTTATCGACTGTTTGCGGATGTTCCAGGACGACCCCGGCACCGAAGCGATTGTGATGATCGGCGAGATCGGCGGTACGGCTGAAGAAGAAGCGGCCGACTTCATCAAAGAATACGTGACCAAGCCCATGGCCGGTTACATCACCGGACAAACCGCTCCTCCGGGCCGCCGTATGGGCCACGCCGGGGCGATTGTTTCCGGTAGCGGCGGTAGTGCTAAGTCGAAGATCGACGCATTGACCAAAGCGGGCGTCAAGGTGGCCCACACGGCTGCTGAGATCGGCTCTTGTATGGCCGACGTCTATAAGCCTTAAACCGTTTAACTGCTTAGGCCCTTTAAAGACCGGTTCTCCGACCAGGAGGGCCGGTCTTTTTTTTTGCCCCGAGCCTTTGGGCCGGGATCTTTTTCTAGTCTGAGCCCAAAAGGTTCCGCGGACCTACAAGGACCGCTCCCCACCTTTTACCCAGCCTCCGGGCCCTCAGATTTACCGACCCCACCAGCTCCGCAAGTCTGCTGCCACCTCCCAAGTTCGGGGTCTTGGTGCTTGAGCCCTATGCACTACCTAGAAATACGCCCCGCCGTTCGAGATTGCCGGGTTCCCTTAGATTTCCCCTTGGAAGCTATGCTGGGGCCTGTTAGACTGTAGCTAGGAACATCCAAAAGGAGAGAACATGTACGAGTTTCTGCCCCAGACGGAAGGTAATTTGGCGGGGGTGCGCATCCACGGGAAGTTAAGCCGAGAGGATATTGAGGCGATTGTTAAGCGCCTTGAAGGGATGATCGACCAATCAGGTCAGCTCAGACTTTTAGTCCATTTGGACCATTGGAAGGGAGCGGAGTTGATGGCCTTTGCCGAAGACATGATGTTTCTTTTAAGGCATATCAAGGACCTAATAGCCCTGGCGGTGGTCGGTGATCATGCTTGGGAAAAGTGGTGGCTAGAGTTGGGCGGATTGATGGTTAAGGCAAGGACCAAATACTTTGAAGCCGACGAGATGCAGCAGGCTTGGCATTGGATCCAAACAGTTCCCCCACGCAGTTGAACAGACCAGCATGAAGCCAGATTTCTTGATTCTACCTCAAAGGGAACCCGAGGCGCCCTGGGTGCTGCCCCAAGCGGCGCTTGATTTTTTGGGGGTAGTGGCGGAGGCAAGTTGGGCTTCTTTAAAGCCCGAGGCGATGGCGGGCAATCATTACCACAAATGGCGCGACGAACTGTTGGTTTATCAAGTGCCCCAGCGGATTTGGCTCTATTGGGGCCAGCCGGTTAAGGGTAGTGAGGTGACCATCCGCGAGATCAAAGGACCTGTTTGGGTCGCTTTTATGGTGCCCGCAGGCTGGGCCCAGGCCGTAAAAAATGGTCCCGATCCGCTGGTGCAGACCCTCCTTGCTTCGCGTCCCTTGGTGCCCGATGCCCCAGACTACCACCCCTATTTTTTGGTTTCTTAAGAGCTGCGGGGCTGGCTAGGGGTAGGGCAACCCAAAATATTTTACCTTGAAAGGGCAAAGAATTGCGCCCTTTTTGACTTGTCTTCGCCGGGCTGGCCCCTTATCCTGGCCCAAACCTTAACGATACAAAGAGGATGATGCGATTTGCTGCCCTGGCCTTAAGCCTGCTGGTCTTTACTCTCGTCGGCTGCGACAAAAAACCCGAATCCGCCCCGGCCAAGGCCCCGGTGGTGCGCGCCGATGCCCTTCCCTCGACGGCTAAGCTACCCGAAGGATTGAACTGGGAATCTGGCGGCGACTTTCCGGCCTATGCGGACGCCAACGCAAAAAAAGGTGGACTTTACCAAGCCTCGATCAACAGCTTCCCGCTGACCTTTCGACTTTATGGCCCCAACAGCAACTCCGGAGGCTTTGTGGGCTTTAACCGGGAATTGTCTTTTATGGGCCTGACCACGCTACACCCGGCGACCCACCAGATCATCCCTGCTTTGGCTACTGCTTGGGCGGTCTTAGACGACAACCGGACCGTCTTTTACCGCTTAGACCCCGACGCCCGTTGGTCCGATGGGGCCCCGTTGACGGCTGATGATTTTGTTTTTGCCTATGAGTTCCTGCAAAGCGAACATATCCAAGCGCCCTTTTATAACCAATACATCCGCGATCATTTTGAAACTGTCGCCAAGGTGGATGACCACCACCTCAAGATAGTCGCCAAAAAGCCTAGCTGGCGGTTGCTCTTTGAGATGGACCTCAACCCCATCCCGCGCCACGCCACCAAACTGACCCCCGACTGGGTCAAGGACACCAACTGGTCACCCCATGTGACCGCTACGCCTTATGTGATCGGCCCCTTTGATAAGGGCAAGGCCGTCACCTTTGTGCGGGTTAAGGACTGGTGGGGCCAAGACAAACCCCGGTTTAAGGGGATGTATAACTTCGACGAGGTCGAAGTGCGGGTGGTGCGGACGCCGGAAGTGGAATTTGAACTCTTCAAAAAGGGAAACCTGGACCTCTACTCGGTCAGTGATTCAACCCGCTGGGTCCAGCAGACGGACTTCGAAGAAGTTAAAAAAGGCTATGTTAACAAGCAGCTGATCTATGTGGATAAGCCTTCGGGCATCCGCGGGTTGATGATGAACTTAGAAGACCCTATCTTAAAAGACCTCAAGATCCGCAAGGCCTTGGCCCATTGTTTGGACTTTAAGACCATCAACGAGAAGTTTCTTTATGGCCTCGAAGACCGCCAGCAAAACTTCTTTGACACCTACCCTCCCTACCGGGACCCGAATATGCGGGCCTACCCCTTCGATCTAGCGAAGGCCAACCAACTGCTTGATGAGGCGGGCTTCAAGCAGCGCAACGCCGAAGGCATCCGCACCAAAGATGGGCAGACGCTACGGGTGGTGGCGAGTACGGGCAGTCAGGCCTGGCTGAAGTATTTGGGTTTTTATAAAGAGACGGCCAAGAAAGCGGGCATTGATTTAGACATCAAGTTGCTCGACGGGGCCGCGCTTTATAAGTCCTTTAGCGAGCGCAACTACATGGCCTTGATCTTAGTCTACTCGGGCGGCCAGTTCCCCGGTCCGCGCCAGTTTTTGCATTCTGAAAACGCCGTCAAGGGCAGCAACAACCTCTTTATGATCAAAGACCCCCGCTTGGATGAGTTGATCGAAATCTATGAGTTCGATTTAGACGAGAAGAAGCGGGTCAGCGCGATTTTTGAAATTGAGCGGATCGTTAAAGAGAAGGCGCTGTTGGTGCCCTTTTGGCGTAGCGACCACACAAGGCTGCTCTGGTGGCGCTATATCAAGGGTCCTAAAGGGTTTGTTACCCCTTCTGGGATGGACTTAAGCCTGTTGTGGTATGACGCCGAAGAAAAAGAAAAACTCGACCAAGCCAGAAAATCCGGGCAGACCTTTGAGCCCTTACCGGTAATTGCCGACCCCTTCTCTTTGAAGAAATAATCATGACCCCTTCTGCCCCCTGGGCCAAGACCTGGCTAAAGCGCTCCTTGGGTGGGGCGGCTGGACACTTCTTTTTGTTGGCTCTGGTCCACCAGATCGACTTCCGCTGGCCGGGGCTCTATATCTATTTTGATGTGCCTTCTAATGGTTACCAAGACCAGCTGATCTCCCTACTGGCCTTCGGTTGGGCGGTATTATTTTTTTCGGCCTCAAAGGCTAGTGAGTCTTTAAAAGAATGGTCCTTGGCGGTTTTGATCGCTGGGCTGGGCGGGGTTTTGGGCCTTTGCTGGATCAACGCCACCAACGACTTTAGCCAGCTGACCCAAGCGGCGGACCCGATCGTTTATTGGCTCGAAACGGCGGGCTTAGCCGTCTATTTGGGCTGGTTGGGCTTTTTGCACCAATACGCCTTTTTGCCCCGTCCTGAATCGGGCCTGAGCCTTCAGGTAACACTCGCCCCCACCAGCCCGGAGGGTCATGTTTAGGTTGCGCCTGTTTTGGCTGTTGCCGCTGTTTTGGGTGTTGGGTTGTAGCACCGCCCGGGACCGCGAAGGTGCCCAAGACCTGACGGACTCTTGGAGCGCCAAACGGGAGGTGACACTAGAGCATTTGATGCAAAGCTACAAGACCGGCTCGATCTATTTGGATTATGGGACGGTCCTGCTCGTCGATGCGGTCTATTGCGATTTGACCTACCGTAAGCTGTATCTAGAAGAACTCGGCGAGGCCTATTTGCACTCTTCGGCCCATCAGCTAGAGCAATGGAAGCAAGAAAAGGTAGAATACAAAAACTACTATGAATTTTTGCTGGTACTCTATTCAGGCAGTGCTAAAACCCCAGAATTCGGGCGCGCCGGGTCTAGCTGGCAGGTGCTGTTGCGCGATGACGAAGGGGACCTGCTCAAGCCGGTGGGTACCAAGATGCTGTCGCACAAAGAGCGAGAGTATTTGTTTTTGAAAAAATACCTCAAGCCGGTGGATCGCTGGGCCGAGGTCTATCGGGTCCGTTTTGCCAAGCTGAACCGCCCGGCCCCCAAGGGAGACCACCCCTTTGAACTCCTATTAACCGGGATCGAGGGGAAGACCCTGCTCCGTTGGAACGACCGGACCCTCTTCTACCAACAAGAAGACCCCCGCAGCGGCCTGTAAACCCAACTCCTAGAAGGGCCCTAAGGCTTTTTTCCTTTGACAAAGGGAGCCTTTCGAGAGAGGATGTGGACCAAATATACCGGTTTGCTAACGCCGGTATACAGGCAACCCCCTGGAGAACACGGTGAGCAAACAGAAAATCGCCAAAGGCCCCGACTTTATCCATCCTGAAAAGGCCAGCGCTATCGGTTCGCGCAACAGCCTTTACCGCGACGGTCGGGACGAATACGCCGAATCGGCCTTGATGGTTGATGAGGAAGTGGAAAAAATCTTAAACCACGTTTCCTCTCAATTGCCCCCGGAAGTGTTGAGTAAGCTGGACGTAATGGGCGGGATCAAATCGAAGATCCACAACTATTACAACCAGAACCTACAAAACATGCTCAACCGGTACTTGGTCACCGCCGAAGACGAGCTGTCCAAGAAATACCGCAACCTGGTGGACCGCGAGGAACACTCGCAGTTGGCCCGCTATACGCCGCGGAATGTAAGCGACTTGATGAGCCGCTTGGGCCAGGAAGGCTCCTTCACTACCGGGGCGGTGGAAAAAGCCATGGCCAATGCTTACGAGCATTTACAAGGCCACGTGGAGCGCAGCATCAAAGAGATGGAGCACCACACCAACACCTTGATGGCCCAAAAGACCGACGCCGGTGCTTTTGTGCGTAACGAGGCCAGCTACTGCTTGGTCAAATGCAATTTCAAGAACAATAGCTCCAAGCCCAAGACGGTGATGGATGTACGCTTGGCCTTTAATGTGGCCGACCAAGACCTGCGCGTACCGATCCACCACTACCAAAAACCGATCCAGGGCTTACTCAAGGAAATTGTCTCCAATCATTTCCACCGCCAGATCGACGAAAAGATCGACCGTATCAACCAGAGCCTAACCGAAGACGGCCAGCCTCAGTTGAGCGCCAACCAAGAGATCTTTGAGAAGTTTAAGGCCCTAGAAAACTTCATCGGCTTTGATTCGGACCTTTCGGACCCGAACAACAAGGCTTACGAGGTGATCGCTAAGAAGTTTATCGATACCTTAGAAGACACCTATTTTGAGATGCCTGCCTCGGAGTCGGACCCCACCGCAATCCGCGAGAACCTCAAGCATATCTTAGACGAAGGCCACCTGCTGCACAAAGGCTTTAACCACGCCGTCAACATGATGACCAGCATCCTGGACACCGCCAAGATGGGCTTTCAATACCTAGACAACTTAAAGAACGGTCGGGTTTGCGTGATCCGCGAATACGCCGAGACCAACGCCAACGAATTGCCCGACGAGACCTACCAAGTGCGTATGAGCTACTTGGACCGCGAGCAGATCAACGCCCTGAAGAAGGCCTACGACGAACAGTCCAAGGAACTTTTAGAGCGCGTCAACGAAGCCGCCGAGGTGGTGACTAAGGTCTACAACGAATATGCCCGCGAAAATAACTTCAAGAGCTATCATGACGTTTCGGAGCAATACCTAAAGACCGATGGCGCAGAAGGGGAAGAGCGGATTTGGAACGAAGTGTTGTTCCAAGAGATCACAGGGGACATCCGTTCCGGCGGCAGCACCCAGCGCAGCTTTGAAACCATCAAGAAGCAACTGCGCTTGATGAAGAAAAAGGTCTTAGAAATCTACAAGAACCAGCACCCCCGCAACCGCTTTGTGATCGAAGAACGGATCAACTTCTTAGAAGATCAGTTCCTGGCCTTTGGCGCTTTGGTGAACCCTTACCACCTGCAACAAGGCCTGTTGGTTGAGGTGGACATCACCACCGTCAAAAAGAAACGCACCAACATGGCCGCCATGAGCAACGTACTCAGCGAGTTTATGTACCGCATCACCAACGAATTTGTGGACCGCGCTTCCGGCGAGTTCCCCAAAGAACAACGCCGCTCTGAAAAGATTGAAGAGCGTCGCTTCGTTTCGGTCTTGCAAGGTGCCGAGGAGAAGTTACAGCCCGTGACCTAAGGGACGCCGGCTAGAGCAAAAAAAAGCCCCGGTTCTGCCGGGGCTTTTTTTTTGCCGAAAGCTTTGCTTTTCCCCTCGCTAGAGAGCTTAAGCGACTTCCAGGCAACTGGCCCTTCGATTCTTGAATTACTCCCAGGCGGGTAAGGTAGCGGCGGATTGATGGACTACCTAGCAGGAGCCCTTTCCAACCTCCGCTGGCGGCCCCTGAAGCGAAAAACACCCAGGGTTTCCGAAGAAAACTCAGCCAAGGGCACCGGCTGAAGGCCCCTAAAAAACCTGGGGGCTGGATAGGCTAAAACTTGGGCTCTGGGATGGGCTTGTCTTTCATAAAGTCCACGTACTGCTTGTCGGTCTTCATGATGTGCTGGGTCAGCCAATCGCGTAAGAAAGCGGCTAAGTGGGCTCCTTTCTTGTTGATCGAACGCAGGTCTTGGTTGATCTGGTCGTAGGTTTGTGTCGCCGTGCCCGTGAATTTTTCATGTTCGCCTAAATGCGCATCAAAGGCCGGGTAGCCCGCCTGGTCGAGCATCATCTGTTCATAGGAAAAATGGGTCTCCGTGTACTCAATCAGGTCATTGAGCGCCTTGCGCAGACTTAGGTCCATCAAGACCTGCTCCAAATTCCCGATCAACTCAAAGAGGCGTTTGTGCTGTTCGTCAATCTGATCAATGCCCAAGCTAAATCGCTGGTCCCACTTGGTGATTTCCATCTTTCTCCTGCGGTTGTTTTTGCTCTACAATATCAAGATACGAGGGCAAGCACAAGAAACCTATAGCTTATTTACGCTCAGGTGGCATGCGAGACCATTCAGGTCCAAGGCCACCAGCCCTGCCGCGTCGCTCGCTTCCTCGATAACTTCGGCCAACGTCTCGGCCGCAATATAGTCCCTATGGGCCGTTACCATCTCTTTGAGCGCTTCGGGACCGGCCCAGCGTAGGCGGATGCGGTCGGTCACCTCTAGGTCCAATTCCTTGCGGGTCTGCTGCACGCGGTTCACGAATTCTCGAGCCAGTCCTTCTTGAACCAGCGCATCGGTCAGCTGGCTGTCTAAAGCTACCGTTAAGTCGCCTTCGGTTTCCGCAAAGACGCCCGATTTTTCTTGGCGTTCTAAGAATAATTCTTCTAAGCCCAGTTCAAAGGGCTCGCCTTCTAGGTCCACGGTGATCCGTTCGCCCTGTTGGATGCGGACAATATCTTGGGTGCTGAGCTTGCCGATCTCTTGGCGGAAGGCCCCCAGTTTCTTGCCTAGCTTGGGGCCTAAGAGCTTTAAGTTAGGCTTGGCGCTCAGTTCGACTAGCGCCGATTCGTCACGGGCGATTTCAACATCTTTGACGTTTAATTCTTCGGTGATCAAATGCTTCATTTGACCTAACACCCCGGCCAGCGAATCGTTGGCGGTGACCAAGGTCATCTTGGCGAGCGGTTGGCGGATTTTGAGTTGGTGCTTGGCCCTCAGGGCGCGGCCCAGGTTGACGGCGCGCAGGATCACATCCATTTCCCCTTCCAATTCGGCGTTGATCACGCTGGTTTTGGAGCTCGGGAAGTCGCACAAATGCACCGAATTCACTTCGCCATCCTGGCGGATGCGTTGGTAAACCGACTCAGCCAAGAAGGGTACGAAGGGCGCGATCACCCGGCTCAACTCGTGTAAAACCGTGTAAAGGGTGTCGTAGGCTTGGGTTTTGTCGGCCTGATCGTCGCTTTTCCAGAACCGGCGGCGGCTACGGCGCACGTACCAGTTGGTTAAAAGGTCGATAAAACCCACAAAGGGGGCCACTGAGCGGTTTAGGTCATAGTCGTCCATGGCCTGACGCACTTCTAAGATCAAGTGGTGCAGGCGGCTGAAGATCCAGCGGTCCAAGGGGTTTTCTAGCCCTTCAGCAGATTCGAGTAACTGCCCCTGGTACCCATCTACCGCCGCGTAGGTGGTGAAAAAGCTCAACACGTTCCAAAGGGGGATCAAGGTACCGCGTAGGGTCTCTTTTAAGCCCGATTCGCTAAAGCGCAATTCGTCGGCCTTGATGGCCCCGGAATTAAGCATGTACAGCCGCACGGCGTCGGCACCATATAAATTGAGCATCTCCCAGGGGTCCGGGTAGTTTTTGAGGCTTTTGCTCATCTTCTTGCCGTCTTCGGCGAGCAACATGCCGCTGACGATGCAGTTTTTAAAGGCCTGCTTGCCGAACAGGGCGGTGCTCAGTACGGCGAGAGTGTAAAACCAACCGCGGGTCTGGTCGATCCCTTCGCTGATGAAATCCGCCGGGAAGAGCCGCTCAAAGGCGTCTTTGTTTTCAAAAGGATAGTGTTGTTGGCCGTAAGGCATGCTGCCTGACTCGAACCAGCAATCTAAGACCTCCGGGGTGCGCATCATGGTTTTGCCGCACTTAGGACAGGTCAGGGTGATGGAGTCGATGAAGTGGCTGTGCAGGTCTGTTACTTTTTGACCCGAAAGCTGTTCCAGCTCCGCCCGGCTGCCGACGCAGTGGCGGTGTCCGCAGTCGCCGCAGACCCAAACGGGGATCGGGTTGCCCCAGTAGCGGTTGCGGCTGATCGCCCAGGCGCGCGCCCCTTCGAGCCATTTGCCCATGCGGCCTTTCTGGATGTGCTCGGGTTTCCAGTGGATATGGTCGTTGTTGACCAGCATCTGGGCCTTGATTTTTTCGACGTCTAAGAACCAAGAACCAATGGTGCGGTACATCAAGGGCACCCCGGAACGCCAACAGAAAGGGTAACTGTGGGTCATGGTTTCGTGGCGGAAGACCTTGCCTTGGGCTTTGAGGTCTTTCATGATGTTCTTGTCGGCCTCTTTGAAGAACTGGCCTTCATATTCCGGCGCTTCGCTGTTGAAATTCCCGTTGTCATCCATCGGGAACACCGGGGGCAGGTTGTAGGTCTGGCCCGTAATGAAGTCATCTTCGCCGAAGCTGGGGGCGGTGTGCACAATGCCCGTACCGGCGTCGGTGGTCACGTAGTCGCCGAGCATCACCTTAAAACAGCCCTGCTCGGCCAAATCGGCAAAGTAGGGGAACAGGGGCTCATATTCCATCCCCTCCAACTCAGTGCCCTGTTTGCGCCAAAGCACCTCAAATTCGGCGTCCTTGGGTAAGGTCGCCTCAAGCAGCGCTTCGGCCAAAATTAAGTTTTCTCCTTGATGGGAGATCAACACATAATCAATGGCCGGATTAACGGTCAGTCCCAAGTTGCTAGGCAGGGTCCAGGGGGTGGTGGTCCAGGCCAGGAAGTAGGTATTTTCCTCTCCCTTGACTTTAAACTTGATGGTCACCGCCGGGTCTTGGGTGTCCTGATAGCCCAGGTTAACCTCGAAGTTCGACAGCGGCGTGCCCAAGCGCGGGCTGTAGGGGACGATCTTTTGGGATTCGTAGATCAGGCCTTTTTCAAAGAGCTCTTTAAAGACCCACCAGATGGACTCCATAAAGTCCACATCCATGGTCTTGTAGTCATTTTCCATATCTACCCAGCGCCCAATCCGCCGGATGGTGCGCTTCCATTCGCCGGCATAACGCAAGACAATGCTGCGGCAGGTTTCGTTGAATTTGTCGATGCCATAGGCCTCAATATCCAACTTGCCCTTTAAGCCCAGCTCTTTTTCGACCTCAAATTCCACCGGCAGGCCGTGGCAATCCCAGCCAAAGCGCCGTTCGACACGCTTGCCCAACATGGTCTGGTAACGGGGCACCACGTCTTTGATGGTGCTGGCCAGCAAATGGCCGTAGTGGGGCAGGCCGGTGGCGAAGGGGGGACCGTCGTAAAAGAAAAAAGTCTCGCTTTCGGGGCGTTGGTCGATGCTGGTTTGGAAGGCGTTGACCTCCTCCCAATGCGTCAGAACCGCTTCTTCGAGCTCAGGGAAATGGACTTTACTACTGACCGGCTTAAACATGAGGCCTAATTTTTTCTGGGTGATGGATCTAAAGAGCGCCAAGTATAGAAGAGCCGTCTCGTTTCGGCAAGGGGGCTGGCGGGCTGGACAAAAGGCTTGGTTACTGAAAAGCTGAAGCTGTCCTCCACAACCTCAATGTATAGGAAAAACACCCATGACCCTGATCCGCCCCTTCAAGGCGCTGCGCCCCCTACCCGAAAAGGCCCAGGAGTTGAGCGCACCGCCCTATGACGTGCTGGATTCCGCCGAGGCCAAAGCCTTGGCCCAAGGCCGCCCCTTGAGTTTTCTGCACATCTCTAAGCCTGAAATCGACCTCCCCGAAGGGACGGACCCCTATTCTGATGCGGTCTATGATCAAGGTGCCGAGAACCTAAAGAAGCTGATGGACCAGGGGATTTTACGCCAAGATTCCAAACCGGATTATTATTTTTACCGCATGAGCCACCAAGGCCACAGCCAGATGGGCTTGGTCGCCGCGGCGTCGGTGGAAAAATACGACCAGAACCTGATCGTCAAACATGAGCTAACCCGCGAAGACAAAGAGCAAGACCGCATCCGCATGATTGACCGGATGAATTGCCAAGCGAGCCCTGTGCTGTTGACCTTTGCGCCCCAAGAGCGGTTTATGGAAATCGCCAAACAAGTAGCGGTCGGTGCCGGGGAATTATCGGTGACCGCCGACGACGGCGTTTTGCACGAGTTGTGGCCCGTTCGAGAAGCGCGCCTGATCTTGGGGATTTCGGAGATTTTTAACGGGCCCAACGCGGCGGTCAGGAAGCTCTACATTGCCGACGGGCATCACCGCTCGGCTTCGGCTTCCAAGGTCGGAGCCAAGCGCAAGGCCGCCAATCCGCAGCACACCGGCGAAGAGTCCTACAACTTTATGTTGGCGGTGATTTATCCTTCAGACCAGATGAAGATTATGGACTACAACCGGGTGGTGGCCGATCTAAACGGTCACAGCGTCGAAGAATTTTTGCAGCAATTGCATAAAGCCTTTGAATTAGCGCCCGAGAAGGCCGCCTACCGCCCCGTAAAAGAAGGCGAAATGGGGATGTATCTGAAGGGCCAATGGTACCGTTTGCAGGTAAAGGCCGAGAATATCCCCCGCCACGACCCGGTCGCCAGCCTGGACGTTAGTTTGTTGTATGACCACCTGTTAGCGCCGATCTTAGCGATCGGTAACCCGCGCAAGGACAAACGGATTGATTTTGTCGGTGGGGCCCGGGGGCTTAAAGAATTAGAACGAAGGGTGGATTCGGGCGAAATGGCCGTGGCCTTTGCGATGTTCCCGACCCGCATGCAGCAGATCATGGACGTTGCCGAGGCAGGCGAAATCATGCCGCCGAAGTCCACTTGGTTTGAACCCAAGCTGATCGATGGCTTGGTTTGCCACCTGTTGGCTTAAGTCATTTGGCCGGGTCTTCGGGCCCGGCTCTCCTTATATATCCCCTACAATTTCCACTGCCGCTTGGGTAAGTATTGGGTCTCCCGCTTGCGCTGGACCTGTTCTTCCTCATGTAGCCCTAAGAACAGGATCAAGACCAGCCCGCTTAAGGCCAACAGCGCCGAGAGGGGGAAGGCCAGCTTGACGTCCATGATCACCGCCTCATCGGCCCTAAAGAAGGCTTCAACGAACCGGATACTCCCAAAAAGGATCATGTAGACCGCCGCCACCATTCCGGGGCGGAATCCCATTTTGCGGATCGAAAAGAGCAATCCAAAGGCGATTAGATTCAATAGGGCTTCGTAGAGCATTACCGGGTGCAGCGCCATACCGGGGAATTCCCGGGCCGCCGGGCCGTAGTGGAAGACCACGCCCCAGGGTAGTTCGGTAGGTAGGCCGTGGGTGTCTCCGTTCATGAAGTTGCCCAATTTCCCGAAGACCTGAGCCATCAAAAAGCTGGGCGCAAAGAGGTCGGCCAACTTGCCGAAGGGATGCCCCTGAGCCTGGCAAACAAGCCATAGGGTGATTGGGCCAGCGACTAGGCCGCCAAAGATACTCAACCCCCCCTGCCAGATTGCGGCGAATTCATACCAGGGAACCCGCGAAGAGCTATAAAACTCCCAGTGGATGAAGACATAAAAAGCGCGAGCGCCAATGATACCGCCGATGAAGGTGAAGATGATCAAGTTGAAGAGGTCGTCTTCGTTGATCTCGGCTTCAATCCATTTTAGGTCACGCCGGGCGATCAAATAGCCCACTAAGATACCCAAAGCCCAAAATAGGCCGTGGTACCGAAGCTGGAAGCTATCGCCTAACTGTAAAAAAACCGGGTCCATATTTCTCCAAGGGGGCCGTCAGTTCTGACTTCCTGGCCCCAGGTTTCGCTCCCTCGCGCTTTTTGTTCTAGTCTCGCCTGTTCTCTCTTTAAGTTCAAGCCCCATCCCTGCGGCCTTGGCAGAAAATATTAAAGTTTCGTGCAGTCCTTGCCGATAGGGAATCAGAACTGGCCCAAAACCGCCGGATTAAAGTTTTTACTCAGTCTTCCGATAAGGAAGCAAAGGCCGTGAAGCCGTCAGCAGCACGCCTAAAGTAGCAAGGCAAAGGGAGAATATCATGAGCTTGAAAATCAACCATAACGTAGCGGCGCTGAACTCATGGCGCAACTTACAGAAGACGGACTCTGAGAT
>JAVVEA010000015.1:0-86757 GCA_032250835.1 bacterium | reverse complement strand
CTGAAGATTGCTTAGAAAAAAAGATCAGGAAGATCGTCTAATCAAAAAGTTGTCTGGACAAGTGGGTCCACTATAATAAACTGATCGATCCGTTGCCAAACCTGATCGGGGCTCAGCTCCCCTTGGGGGTCACCCAAATACTGGCGCATGTTTTGCTGGACCTGCTGGCGTTGCCCCTTGGGATCAATTGAGATGGTGGGAAGGTCCCCATTAGCAGCCTGGAGCCCAGGACTCCAAAGGGCAAATAGGAGGAAAATGGTTGGCCAGAATTTAATGGTCATTTTGGGCTAACTTAAAATAAACAAAAGGGTTGACCCTCGTTGTACCATCCATTCCTTTAGGCTCTTTACCTAAGTTATTGATCCGGAGAATTTATTGGCACAAACGGAAACCACCCTACTGTAACCGAGCAAGCAAGCCTAGAAAAGCAGAATTTTGTTGATTGGCGGGGTTTTGCCAGCGGACGTTTGCCCAACGGCAGTCCTGCGAGTAGGGATTAGGTCTTGGATCTTGACGGCGCGGGGGCGAAAGGGGGGGATTGGGGCCAAGCTCAACTAAGGAAAAGGGAGCCGGTCAAAGCCGAGCAGTCCACCGTTAGGTATCGCCGGTCTGCCCTAGAGCAAAATCAGCAGCGCCAATCCAACCAAGGGGCAAGGTCCCCTTGGTTGGAGGGCATCATCTGATCCATCGGACCAAATGATTCTTTTAAAGAAGGGAAAGGCTATTTTTTAATCAAGATAGTCAGTCGATCTATTTGGTAAAGTCTGTGTTCTTTCATGGAAACAGAGCCACAGCGCTTTTATACATCACCACCTTTGCCCTGGGGACAAACCCGGTCCTGCAAGAGGAGCCCGCAGCAGGACCTTTGATTGCCGCCAACCTAGCAAAACTTGAGTTATTCCAAAAGAGGGGGAATCATCCGGTTTGTGTGCGGAAAGTCGCACAAAATGCCGCCACTTAACACCAACAAGGAGGTCATCTCGGCCTGAACCAGCGGCACGAATAAATACTTGAGCCCACCGCTTCCCTATCTTTAAATCCGGTGGCCTTACCGGAAGGCTAGTCGATGGTCGATCACGTAAGAAATCAGCTCAGCTGTTGTTTTTAAGCCCATCTTTTCTAAAACTCTGGCTTTAAAGGTACTGACCGTTTTGACGTTGATACTTAGCTTCGTTGCAATTTCCTTGTGGGTATGGCCGGCTCCAATCAAACAGAGGACTTGGAACTCTCGGTTGCTTAGGGCGTTGTGCGGGGTAATATGATCTTCTTGTTGTAGCGCTTGCAGGGCAACATCCGCCGCGATGCTCGGGCTTAAATAGGTCCCTCCTGCTGCCAGCTTTAAAATGGCTTGGAGTATTTCATCTGTTGGGGCGGTTTTGCTTAGAAAACCATTTGCACCTGCCTTTAGGGCCCGCAGCGCTAATTGAGTTTCACTATGATAACTGAACACTAAAACAGGTACGTTCTTTTTCTGGAGCTTAAGGTGCTGCAACACTTCAATGCCGCTTCCATCCCCAAAATGGACATCTAAAACCAATACGTCGCATTGCTCTGGGTAAAAGTCCTGCATCATGCTTTTAACGGAGTCATGCTCAGCGACGACTTCAAATTCTTTATGTTCAGAAAGCAGGCCAACGATCCCTTTTCTGGTTAAAGCATGGTCATCGGCAATAGCAACGCGGATTGTTTTCATGACTCAACGCCCCTACCGACGAATAAAGGTTTTCTGTGAACGATCCTGTCCAGTATAAGCAACTTACAAGATTCTCCTCAAGGGATTTACCATTTTGTAGCCTGTTTTTTTTAGGTATACCGCAATCGACCATGCGGAAAACTGCGGAGCGAAGGACCCTCAAAAACAAAACATTTTATGGAAACATTAAGCAGATATTCCAACCTAATTTTTCATGTGATTTTTCCTACAAAAACCCGAGGAACCCACCTCTTCTAGGGTGCTGCCCTCCTCTGCTAGGCTCTGGCAAAGGTTAAATTCGCTGGCTAGGTTTTCTCTAACCTTAGCTCATCCCGCAAAGAATTCTCAGGTTTAGGCGTGATGGCAGCGGCAATGGGTCGGATGGTCCGATACAGCAAATATACACGAAAGGAGCTTTAAATGATTGCCTTCAAATCCACTGTTTTAGTTGGCGCACTGGTGTTTGCGCTCACCCTGTCTTCTTGTAAAAAGGAAGACGCCGATGTTGCCCAGGCTTCTGCTTCTGGCCCCGTCGTTTCGGACGGCACGATAACGACCTCTTCGGTGACCGGAAACAAGGCGACCATCAGCTGGACCAAAGCCACCGACGCCGATACGGCCACTACTGAGCTAACCTATCAAGCTTATTATTCTACTGCTGATAACCTCAACACTCTAGACGACGTAACCACCAACGGCACCAGCGTCGCCGATGCCACGGCCGATATCGACACCCTGACCGCTACGGGGCTTTCAAAGGCAACCGCTTATTACTTCAACGTCATCGTTGCGGACCCAAGCGGTTCTCGTGCTCTATATGTTCCCGCTACGGCAACGACTAGCGCCATTGACGATACGACCCATACTATTTCGTCCTTTGACTTTCTTCAGTCAAACAATGCTGGCTTAACCAGCAATGCCGTCGGGACGATTTCGGGCACCGACATCGGTGTCGCCTTACCCTTCACCACCGATTTTAGTTCTTTGATCCCAACCTTCGCTTACAGCGGCGCTAGCATTATGGTCGGGACCACCGCACAAGTCAGCGGCACCACAGCCAACAACTTTAGTTCCGACGTGACCTACCAGGTGGCGGCCCTTGACGGTTCCACCCAGGACTACAAGGTCACCACTATCGCCAGCACCGGCTTTAGCGGCGGTGTCTATTCGGGCGGCAACTTAAGCTTAAATGCGGTGGTAACCACTTTTGCCGGCACGGCGGGAACGGCGGGCACCGATAACGGCTACCGCACGAACGCCACCTTTAATCGGCCCAAGGGCCTAACCAGTGACGGCCAAAATTTCTACATTTCCGATTCTGCGGGACATGTGATCCGCAAACTCGACGGGAAGAGCGGTCAAGTAACCACCTTGGCTGGCTCAGGTACTGCGGGCTCGGCGGACGGCATTGGTACGGCAGCCCAGTTCAACTCCCCCGCAGGGCTTGCGAGCGACGGCAGCAATCTTTACGTGGCCGATTACAACTCAAACCTGATCCGCAAAATCTCGATCTCCACCGGTGAGGTGACGACGATAGCGGGCGGAGGAGCAAATTATAACGACGTCGGTACGGCGGCTAATATCCCCCTACCGAATGACTTAATTTATTTGAACGGCACCTTATACATTGCGTCTTACGGGGCCCACATGATCAGCAAGCTAGACTTAAGCACCAACACGGTGTCCGTCTTCGCTGGGACTCCTGGTACCTCCGGGGCTACAAATAGTTCTACTGATCCTTTGGCGGCCAGTTTTTATGCACCCACCGGAATCACCACGGACGGCAACAATCTTTACGTCGCCGAATTTAATGGAAACAAAATCCGCAGTATCAGCCTGAGCTCTCCCTACGCAGTTTCGACCCTGGCAGGTACGGGCGCAGACAATGCGACGGACTCGACCGATGGCACCGGTGCCACCGCCGGCTTTAGTTACCCCTACGCGATCACCTGTGACGGTACCTATGCCTATGTCACTTCCATCGGAGGTTTGGGGGGCAGCACAGTCCGTACGGTGAACACCAGCACGGGTAACACCGTGACCTTGGCCGGTACGGCAGGGACGGTTGGTTCCACCGACGGAACCGGTACAGCAGCTCTATTTAATGGCCCCGAAGCAATTTTAGCGACTGCTTACGGGCTTTTAGTGGGTGACGCCAGCGGTCACGCAATTCGTTTGATCCAATAACCTCCTCACCACCGGGCGGACTTTGGTTCGCCCGGGGGTCTGCAAGGCTCCTGTGGACCCTGTGGATTTTAAAGACGCCCGCCGGCTCTCCGGTAGACGGCGTGGGTTGATTAAACCACCACAGGAATTATTGGAGTTCCAGGACCTACCATCCCCCGATGACGAAAGGGGCGGCCCCATCTCCTTCGAATTTTCGGCGGTACCTCAAATCAAAGCCCCCCCCCACTAAAAAAGCACCTAAAAAAGGACCTAAAAGGCCTTTTAAAAGCTACCGAGGTCCACTTCACCCAAGAGAGCACCCAAAAACCCCTATCACTTCCCTGCTGGCCTGTTGCCCCCTTGGCCTCACACTAAAAGGCTAGAATTCATCCATCCGTTGCTCGTACGCTTTTAACCAATCCCCCAAACCTGATAAATCCAACTGCCAAATCAACGCTGTAAGGCGGCAATCTTCTAGCTGCTGGCAGTCGCTATCATCTTAGCTTAAGGTGGCTACTGTGAAACGTTTCAGCCACACTCCATCAAAAAGCGCAGCAAAAGGTCCGTTCCTAAGAGCATCCCGCTTATACCCTAAACCCTGGACTGTCGAACCCATTAAGACGCCGCAGCGGTCAGGCTTACTGAACGATGCCATCCTGAAATCGGCGAGTGTGTATTTTATGGAAAATAGAAGAGGGAAAAACACCCAAAGCGCGGGGCATCGGCTGCAGCGTTAAGACGTCCCCAACGGGCGGCTGGCTGAGGCAAGCGTTCATAGGGACCCAGTGCCGGGCGCGAACCCGAACCAAGGGCCACCAGTTCCGGGGTTCCACGCCGCAAAACAGGCGGGGGCAGGGCGGACGGATCCCGAAAAAGGGCAGGATTTCTAAAAGACAAAGGAGAGAAACGCGGCCGGAGCGAAGGGCTCCGGCAGCGGATTCAAACCGCCTAGAAAAGACGGCTTACTTTTTCTTCTTGTCAGGGCGCTCAAGGTTGCTGTTGACCATATCGCGCAATTCGCGGCCGGGCCGGAACACGGGCAATTGTTTAGGTGCAACCCGAACCTTTTCACCGGTCTTAGGGTTGCGGCCTGTATACTCGCCGTATTCTTTGGTGGTGAAGCTACCAAAGCCCCGGATTTCAACCCGGTCACCGTTGCCGACGGCTTCTTTAATGCTGTTGAAAAACAGGTTGACCGTCTCGCGGGCGATCTCGGTTTTTTGCTTGCTGTTGCTCTCGATGGCGAAATCCTCCATCTCCTGCACCAACTGCTCAATAAGCTGGGACTTTTTCATTTTCATCTCGCGTTCCTCGTTTGATTTCCTTTCCTTAGTTCATCCCAAGCTGTGCTTTCAAAGCCGCTAGTTCGTCATCTTCCTTGACTGACTGGCTGCCTGAAGTAAGCTGCTTGGGGGTCGGCTCATCGGCCAAAGCACGCTGGATTTCCTCTTCCAACGACTGGGGTCGATCCGCCATATCGGCGTAAGCCAGCGAAAGCGCTTCTTGGTCCTCCACCTTTTCACGCATCCGTTCGAGTAGGGCCACCGTGCCGTCCGGGTCGGCCCCGGCTAGTTGTTTGTCTAGCTTGGTGGCCGCTTTAGCCGCGCTGCTGCGGGCCTTAAGGGTCTTTAACTCATTTTTGTATAGGTCGATCTGGGCCTTCAGCTTATCGACCTTCGACTGCACCCGGTTTACGGTCTGTCCATGCTGATCCACCGCCTTCTGGGCTAGGTCGCGGCGTTTTTCGGCTTCGCTTTTGCGGCCCAGGGCCTGTCGGGCCAATTTCTCGGCCTCTTCCATAGGCAATTGACCGCTTTGGCCTCGGCTGAGTAGCGCCATAGCGCGCTCGTTCCAGTCCTGGGCCTCCATGTTAGCTTTTTCTAGGTCGGCGCGTTGTTTGTTGACCACCGCTTTGACCTCGGCAAGCGCCTTGATCGATTCTTGGTGGTGTTTTTCCAACTCGCGGATGCCCTGCTCGGTCATCTTGACCGGGTCTTCGAGCTTGTCGATCAATCCGTGGGCTTCAGCAGAGCTGAGCCTAAATAATCTTTGGAAGAAGCCAGCCATAGATTAGGTTGCGTTAAGATTGAGCAATTCCCGAGAAAACTCGGCCAAGCCTAAAGTCAGCGCGTTGACGCTGCCTTCAAATTCGTTGAAATCCAAGTTCTCGAGTTCCAAGGTATCACGGAAGAGGATCCAATCCCCCGCCGGGTCCATCACGAAGGCACCATGAACTAATTCACGGTTGATCGTCAACAACCGCTTAAAATGTTCAGCATTTTGGTTGCGGATACGGTACAGGGGTTGTTCTAAGATCACAATGGAATCTTCGCAGTCGATCACTAGATTGCTGATGCCCCGGTGTTCAGCGGCAACGACGATCAAGCTTTCGTCCAGGTCGGTTTTATTGATCTGTAGGCCCATCCGGTGAGCGTAATCGATCAAATCTTCGAGCGTCTTTCCCATGGTATGAAGATAGCCTTTTGGTTTTAAAGATCAGTAAAGCTGCTTTCGTTTGTTGCTCGGCAAGATATTCATGGCTTCGCGATATTTTGCAACCGTACGCCGAGCTACCTTGATCTCTTCCTTCTCCTTCAAAATGTTTTTAATTTGGAGATCAGTCAAGGGTTTCTTCTTGTCTTCATTGTCGATCAGCTTTTTAATGTAGTCTTTGATCTTCTTCGAACTGATCACATCCCCGTCCTCTTGGCCGATGCCACTGGTGAAGAAATACTTGAGTTCGAAAATCCCCTGAGGCGTGTATACGTACTTGTTGGTGGTGATTCGGCTAACGGTGGATTCGTGGACTTCAATGTCCTCAGCCACGTCTTTAAGCACCAAGGGTTTGAGGTAGTCTATCCCCTTTTCAAAAAACTCGTATTGGTACTTTAAAATCGACTTAGCCACTCGAAAAATGGTCTTTTGCCGTTGTTCGATCGACTTCATCAACCAATCACCGGCTTTGATCTTCTCTTGCAAGTAAAGCGTCGTCATGTCTTCGGCGGTGCCGTCACCGTCCGCCTTTTTGGCCGCTGCTTGGGCCTCTTTAAGCTTCTGCTCGTTGATCAGATTTTGGTAAAAGGGATTGATCCTCAGGCGCGGTAAGCTGTCCTGGTTCATGCTGACCACATACTCCGTTCCCCGCTTGTAAATAAAGACGTCGGGGATCACGTACTGGGTTACTTCGCGGCCATAGGGACGCCCCGGCTTGGGCTCTAGTTCGGTGATCAACTGATAGGCCTCGACCACCTCCTCGATGTCGGCCTTCTGCTGGCGGGCGATCCGTTTGAGGTCTTTTTGCTCTAAAAGGGCCATATTTTCGTCGATGATCGCAAAGGCCAAGCTGTCTTGCAGCTTCAAGGCGCTCAACTGGAGGATCAAGCACTCCTTGAGGTCCCTGGCCCCCACGCCGGGAGGGTCAAACTTTTGCACCCGCAGCAACAGATTCTCTAAAACCGCGCATTCCTCGTCGGGAATGCCCGCCAAGGCAGCGTCCTCTTCACCTTCGTCATCCTCGTCTTCTTCCCCTTCTTCGCCAAAGGGTTGGGGCTTTTTGCGTTTGCCTTTGGTGGGTTCTTTTTTCTGGCGTAGGTCGTGGCGGGTGTCAAAAAGATGGTCTTTGTCGAATTCCGCAGGAGCCACCGCTTTGTCTTCTAGCGCCTTCTGCACCAGCTTGCGTAGGTCCGGCAGGGTCGCCAACATCTCGCGCAGCGTCGCCGAAAGGTAGCCGTCGTCGTCAATGTTGCCGATCAAGTACTCGGCGATTTCGTGTTCCACTTCATTTAAGCGGCTGATGTCCAACTGCCAAAGGAGGTGGTCCACCAAGGTGTCGGTGCGGCTGATGGTCGCTTCTAGGGGGTTGGAGTCTTCGTCGGGCTCGTGGTTGCGGACCTCTTGGATCACGCCTGCGCCCGCTTCGACGTAGTGTTGCCATTCTTCGTCGATACTCAGTTGGCTCTGCTCGTCCACCAAGTTGTTGGCTTCGCCTATTTCTTCTTTGGGCTCGTCCTTCTCGTCTTCTTCCTGGACTTCCAAGGTGGGGTTTTCCACCAAAGCTTGGTCGATCAATTCTTGCAGTTCCACTCTGGAAAGCTGCAATAACTTAATGGCCTGTTGGAGTTGGGGGGTCATGATGAGCTGTTGGCTCATCCGCATCTCCATCCCCATCTTCATGCCTGCCATAGATTCACTCCCTAGTTCGGATATCCATTGGGGGACCGGATATGATCCCCACAGCGCCTTCTGTTATGGCTTTGCCGAGTCCGGTACGCCCGTTGCAAGTCCCACCTTCAATTCTCTACAAATTGCCTGAACTGTCAAGCGATCACTTCCAAAGCAATTCCACTTTCCTTCAATACTGCCGATGATGTCGGCCCCTTCGCCCAGGTCAAGATGCAGAACAGACTTCATGTTTTCAATTAGTTGCATAAACTTTTCCCAGTTGGGATGCCGCCTTGCCGCCTGGGTAGCGAGCAGCAAAGATCGTCCTGATTGGCGGACCTCTTTGAAGTATTCCTCCGCTGAATCAAGGTCATCAAGGCTCAACTCTAAGCTATTTGGAACCAATTCGCCCAGACCCATCTTCATCCAATAGCGGAATCCTTCTTCAGGTTCGTCGCGGTTGATGCCGTTAAAGGCTTTAGAGCTAACTACCGCCAACTCCCAGGGCGGTGCGGGCTTGACTCCGCCGCGCTGGATCGTCTCTCGGCGCAACGCCACGGCTTCATCTAGCCGGAACAACTGGGGCTTGCGCCCTGGGTAGTCCATCAAAAAGTCGCGGACCTTGGGGTTTTTACCGGCCAATCCTTGGGCCCGCATGGCATCGGCCAAGGCCTTTTGGAAGCCCAAATCCGCTTTGATGCTATAGCTACTGATCCACAAATCCAGGCCCGCTTCTTTGCCTTTGGCGACAATCTCTTCGGGCCCAAAGCTCGCGGAGATCGCTTCCATCTCCACGCAGTCACTGAGAACCAACCCCTTAAAGCCCATTTGGCCTTTGAGCAAATCGGTGATCACTGCCTTTGAAAGGCTCGCTGGGTTTTGTGCATCAAAGGCCGGGTAGATCAGGTGGCTGGTCATGACTGCGGGCAAAGCCATACGGCGGTAGGGCAGCAGGTCTTTAGCCTGCAATTCCTCGGCCGTAAAATCGGCCACTCCGGCTCGGTTGTGGGTGTCGGTGCGGACCCGACCATGGCCGGGGAAGTGCTTGCCGCAGCTGCCCAGCCCCACTTCCTCATGGGCCTCTACGATCATCGAGCCCCAGCGCCCCACCTCTTCGGGGTCCCGAGAGAAGGCGCGGATATTGATGGCTTCCGAATCGGCGTCAAAGAGGTCCAAAACCGGGGCTAGGTTGAGGTTAAAACCAAAATGAGCCGGCAAAGCGGCTAACATCTGGGTCGCTTGCTTTTGCTCTTGGGGCCCGGTAAAGTTCAGGGCAAAAGGGGCCGGAGGGGTGGCTAGTTCAGGGCTGAACCGGTTGACCATCCCCCCTTCATGATCCACGGCCACCAAAATTGGGCCCAGCAGGCGTTTGACCTCGGCCACTAAGGAACGGATTTGCTCCGGTTCGGCGAGGTTCCGCTTAAAGAAGATCACGCCCATCGGGTTGATCTCTAATAGGTGGGCTTTGGTTTCTTCATCTAGCTGGGTTCCTTTGAACCCAACGATCAATGGCACTGGTTCATTCATGGAGTTCCATGCAACAGTTGTTGGACTTAGTTAAAATGCCGACCCGCCGTGTCTTGGGGCTGATGTCGGGCACTTCTCTCGATGGCCTGGACATGGGGCTATTCGAAATTTCTGGCTCCGGGGCACAGGTGCAGATGAAGCAACTGGCCTTCGAGACCGCCGACTACCCGGCGGACCTGCGCCGCGCCATCATGGACGCCTTTCGAGGCGATACCGCGCAGCTTTGCCGGATCAATGTGGAGCTAGGACGTTTTTATGCCTCTCGCTGCCTAGATTTTTGCGCCCGCGTCGGCCAACCGGACGTGATCGGCATGCACGGACAAACCCTTTGGCACATCCACGGCCATTCTAGCCTACAGTCCGGCGAGTCGGCAGTACTGGCCCAAGCCATGGGCAAGGTAGTGATCCACGACTTCCGTCTGGCGGACATCGCCGCCGGAGGGGCCGGAGCGCCCTTGGCCCCTTACCTGGACCGAGTTTTTTTCCAAAGCCCCACCGAAGCCCGAGCGGTCCAAAATTTAGGCGGCATCGGCAACGTCACGTTCTTGCCTAAAGACCCGAGTGCCCCGCTGATCGCCTTTGATACCGGCCCGGCCAATGGCATTTTAAACGAAGCGGTTTATTTGCTCACCCATGGCCGCGAGTCCTTTGACCGCGACGGGGCCTTGGCCGCCCAGGGCCAAGTGGACGAAGCACTTTTAGATAGCCTCTCGGCAGAGCCCTATTTTGCCATGCGCCCCCCTAAATCAACGGGGCGCGAGGACTTTGGACGGGACTATGTACAGCGAATCATCAGCCGTTGGGGCCATCTGAGCCATGCAGACCTCTTGTGCAGCCTGACCGCCTTGGTGGCCCGCAGTATCGCCAGAGCCTATAAAGACTTTTTGCCCCGGGTCGAGCGGGTTTATCTTTGCGGTGGGGGCCAACACAACCCCCTTTTGGTGGCCCAATTAACCCAAGCTTTGGCCCCCCGGATGGTGGAACCGCTTCCTGTTGTGCCCGCCTTTGACGGCGACTCCAAGGAAGCGGCCTTTTTTGCCCTCTTCGCCCATGAGCGGCTCAACGGCCACCCCACCAACGTGCCCGAGGTGACCGGGGCCAAACGATTGGTGTCGATGGGCAAGATCACCCTGCCGGACTAAACCCTTAAATCCAGAACCGCTTGGCGGATCAAGGTAAACAACTCTTCTACCTGTTGCGCCTCGATGCAGCTAAAGGCAACCCGAAGGTCCGTGGCGTTGATCGAGATGGTGCCCACGCCATATTGATCCAGCAAGTGCATCCTGAGCGCTTCGGCATCGACGCCCGACAACTTAAGGCACATAAAATAGCCGGAGTTGAAGGGGTAGTAGTCTAAGACCGCTTTAAAGTCCGGGCGGTTGAGGACCTCTTTGACCGCCAAAGCCCGCGATTTCATCACCTCAAATTTAGACTGCCAATCGGCGGCCAATTCGGCGTCTTCTAAGATATGTTCAACCACCGCCTGAGAACTGGCGGTACAGTTGCTGATCCCGGCTCTGATGGCCCCCATGACCTTCTTTTCCAAAGGTCCGTAAAGCGCCTCTCCGGCACGGTGGCCGAAGGTCAAAAAGCCGGTGCGGAAGCCCCAGGCGTAATATTCCTTAGTGGCGCCGTCGAGCTTGAGAGCCAGGATGTTTTCGTGGGCCTCGGCGAAGCGGGCGAACAGGGATTCTTGGATGCTGTCTTCGTAAAAGAGCCCAAAATAGCTGTCGTCACTGATGGCCAAAACTTTGGTCCCCTTGGCGGCCTCGTTGATCAGGATCTCCACAATCCGGTCCGCTTCGGCCAAATTGGGCGTATAGCCCGTTGGGTTGTTCGGGAAGTTAAGCAGCACCAGAGCCTTACCGCAACGCTCGCCCTCTTCGGCCACCGCTTGGGCCAAAGAATCCAGATTCATCGTCCCTTGCTGGTCAAACATCTCAAAGGTTTTGATCTTCGCCCCTAAGACGGTCTCGAAGGTTAGGCGGTAATTGCCCCAAAGCTTATCGGGCGAGATCACCACATCACCGGGGTCCATAAACAACTGACCGACCAAAGACAACCCGTGGGTGATCGCGCTGGTCACTACCGGCAGGCTGATCGACTTTCCCTGTAAACTCGGGTTTTGGGACATCATCTTTTCGCGCCACAACCGACGCAATTCCGGGCGACCGGCGGGCGGCGCATAAGGGTAAACCTCGGCAGGCGGCAGGTTATAATATTTGCGGGTCACTGCCAGATGCATAGGGCCGCCTTTTTCGGTGGCGGTGCCGATGGTGGCGTTGAACTTGTGCGCCTTTTCCTTGGCCTGGGCGGACTGGAAAAGAATTCCCTTAGGGAAGTAGATACGGCGTCCCAGATCGCTCAGCAGCTCAAAAGCAACATTACTGGCAGATTGGATTTGCTGGTTCAGTTCGGCAGCCAGAGGGTTCATGGCCAAAGCTCCTTAAGGATTGCGGGAAAAATGAAGTGAGGCGGACCGAAAGCTATTCTCGGTGTTCAGTTCTAGGTTGTCAACGCTGGTGCAAGGGGTACTGTCCTGAGGCTTATCCGCTGCTTCTTAAGCTATGCTGAGGATTTTCAGTTCTTTATTTTGACTAATTGCCGCCGGACCGATAAGATTTTTGAGCAAACCGACACCGCGAAAACTCTGAGGCTCGGGCATGACATCCGTAATTTCTTTTGTTTCCCAAAAAGGCGGGGTGGGTAAAACCACCAGCGCCGTCAATCTAGCTACCGCCTTCGCCTTTGGCGGATACCGGGTCTTGTTGATCGACTTGGACCCCCAAAGTTCGGTTCGCTATTCCTTTGGCGTAAAAAACGCTATCGACCAAGGGACCAAAGAGCTCTACCTCAAGCCCAACGTTGCGCTACAAAAGCTGATCCGGCGCACCGACCAAGAGAACATGCACTTCATCTTCTCCAACATCCAAACGTTGGCCGAAGAACAAAAAGTCTCTCATGTCGCCGAGGACGACAACTTCTTGGCCCGCCGCATCGAAGAAGCGAAACTCAATTACGACTTCATCTTCTTAGACGCCCCGGCGGCCACCGGCCCCTTAACGCTCAATGCGCTCTGCGCGTCGGACTTAAACGTCCTTCCGCTGCAATGCGAGGCCTTGGCCGTTAAGTCTCTCAAGCGCTTCTTGGTAGGTTTTAACGAATTACAGAAAAAAATCCCCCAAAAGGAACTACGGATCGCGGGGATTCTCTTGACCATGTACGACAAGGAACTAGAAATCCACCGTAAGGTCGCCCAGCAGATCAACAAAGCCCTTGGCTCTTCGGTCTTTAAGACCGTGATCCCCAAAAACGGCCAGATCACCGAATCTAGCGCCTTAGGCCGTTCGGTCATCACTTACGACCTCAAGTCGCAAGGAGCCACCGCATACATCCGCTTGATGGATGAACTGATCGACAAATTTGGGCTGCGCTGATGCCACACCACGAACGCCGGATCGCCCGGGTATTGGCCTTTAATTGCCAATACCAACGCCAACGACTGGGCCAAAATCCTCCCGCCGAAGCTTTGCTCTTAGAAACCAGCCAGCTGAGCGCCAAAAATCTAGAGTTCACCCGCAATCTCTTGTCTCAAGTACAAGCCAAGCAGAGTGAGATCGACCAGTTGATCGGGCGGCACTCAAAAAACTGGAAGCAATCAAGGCTTTTAGAGACCCTCAACGCCTTGTTGCGCATCTCCATTGCCGAGTTGATGCTGCCCGGCGAAACAGACACCAAGGTAGTCTTCAACGAAGCCATCGAGATTTGCCGCAACTTTGTGGGGGAGCGCTCCGTTAAGCTGCTCAACGGAATTTTAAACGCCGTATCGCTCGAACTCCGCCCGACCGCTTAAGTCCCCAGCGAGTCTTTTTTCGCCAAAGGGGCCACATTCTGGCCATTTTGGTTTCCCATTTGCATAATCGGTCTTTAGAGACCTCCGAACTCCGGGGGCACAACCTTAAAGACCTGAAGGAAGGCATGATCCGAAGAAGCCTGCTGGTGCTGGTCCTCCTCTTCTGGACCCTAGGAACGCTCTTTGCCGAGACGATCTACCTAAAAAACGGGCAGACCTTGGTGGGCAAAATCCTCAAATACAATCCCCAGAGCATTACCGTTCAGGCGATTGGGGACCAACAAGAACGCGAAATCCGTAAAGACGATATTTACCTGATCAACTTCGACTCGAACTCAGAGCAACGCTACATTGAGTTCAAGAAGCAAATGGCCGCCAACGTGGTCTATTTGAAAAACGGAGAAGTGATTATCGGGCGGATCACCAACTACAACCCCGAGTTCATCACCATCGAAAGCTTACGTGGACAGGGTGTTTTGCAGATGCCCACCAGCGAGGTCAACATGATCACCACCCAAGACACAGTTGTGAACATGAACCAGCGCACCGGGGTGGGTTATGTACAAAAAAAATCGACACTCAACAGCAACTCGGGGCCGGCCACTTATACTTCAGACCAGTTGAGTTATAAGTTTTTCTTAGACGAGCGCCTCTTTGGCAACATCTTAATCGCCTTCGGCAGCAGCGTTTCTAACGGAAACGCCTTAAAGGTCTTTGCCGCCGATTACCGGATGGGCTATATCTTCGATCGCTACCGCAACGTAAACCTCTATTACGGCGGCTCTGGCGGTTTGTTGCAGGTAACCGACGATGCCAACGGCGTCTCAGGTTCCGGCATCTCCTTAAGCGGCTTCTTAGGCGCCGAAATCTTTTTTGCCAGCCTGCCCAACTTCGGCTTTTCCGGCGAGATCGGAGCCGGGTACCGCAAGGCGGGTGAATACACCAGCACCGACCTTTCAGCCAGCGCCTTCCCGACCTTCTCGGTCCATTATTACTTCTAGTGCGCTAGCCCCTTGACGGCATGACTCAGGGGGGATTATTTTGGGTTTCACCTTAAGAACCCATCTATGATCCCCAGACTCAGCGCCTTTGAGGCCCCCACGGCCCTCACCCAATCCTTTTTGACCGCTCTCGCTAAAGGCGGCTTTTGTGGCGAACTGTGTAGCGAAACGTCAGAGCGCCTGATAGCGGGCACCGACAACAGCGTCTACCAACTTTTCCCCCAAGCAGTGGTCTACCCCGCCCAGGTCGAAGACTTGGAGCTACTGACCAAATTACTCGGCAAGCCCGAGTTCAGGTCACTTAAAGTCGCCCCTCGAGGCGGCGGCACCGGGACCAATGGGCAATCCTTGACCCAAGGTTTGGTCATCGATTTAAGCCGCCACCTGAACCAAATCCTAGAAATCAATACCCAAGAAGGCTGGGTTCGGGTCCAACCGGGCGTGGTTTTAGACCGCCTCAACGACCTTTTGTCCCCTTTGGGCTATTTCTTCGCGCCCACACTCTCCACCTCGAGCCGCGCTACCTTAGGCGGGATGATCAGCACCGACGCCTGCGGTAAGGGCTCACGCATTTACGGCAAGACCTCGGACCATATCCTGGCGCTTAAGTGCCGCATGGTCGGCGGGCAACGGCTGAAAACCGAAATTTTAGATGAAGCCGGTTGGAAAGGCGAACGGTTGGGCGAACATGGGGATCTTTACGCCTTGATCGATCAAATCTTAAGTGAAAGGACCGAAGAAATAGCCCAGTTGCCCCAGTTAGACCGCTTTGTGACCGGCTATAACCTAACCCGCCTCAAGGACCCCCAGAGTGGGCAATATAGCCTCAACTACCTAATCGCCGGGAGCGAGGGGACCTTGGCCTTAGTCGAAGAAGCGAAGCTCAAGATCTTGCCGTTGGTCAAACACAAACAGCTTTTGGCGCTACGTTACCCCGACTTTTTAGCGGCGCTGCGCGGAGCCGAGGCGTTAGTTTCCTTAGATCCCGCAGCCATCGAGACGATTGACGATACCATCTTGGGATTGGCGCGCGAAGACGAAATCTTCCACTTAGTGGGCCCAATGCTTAGCGCCGAAGGCGAGCCAGTGCCCCAAGCGATCAACCTAGTGGAGTTCATTGGCGAAACCGCCGAGGAATTACAACAAAAGATCGACCAAGCCGAAGGGCTGATCAAACAAAGCCAGGGCCAACCGGGCCAACCCTCGGGGTATTACAAGGCCGCCAAAGCCCATGAGATTGCCGCCCTGTGGGAGTTACGAAAGAAGGGTGTGGGCCTCTTAGGCAACGCCAAAGGCAACCGCCGCCCCATTGCCTTTGTAGAAGATACAGTGGTGCCGCCCAAACATCTGGCGGCTTACATCGAAGAATTCCGGGCGCTACTGGAAAAGCACGGGCTCTTTTACGGTATGTTCGGCCATGTGGATGTGGGTTGTCTGCACGTACGTCCCGCTTTGGATATGCGTTTGCCTGAAGACCAGAAGTTACTCAAACGAATCAGCGACGAAGTGGCCGACTTGGTCGGTAAATATGGCGGCGTGATCTGGGGTGAACATGGCAAAGGCTTCCGTAGCGGTTATACCGAAAAATATGTGGGACCGGTGCTTTACCAAGAAATGGGCCGCATCAAGGCCTATTTCGACCGGAACAACCAACTCAACCCCGGCAAGATCGTGTTGCCCTGCGGTTGTGAAGAATCTTTGGTGTCCGTAGACGGCCCCATGCGCGGGGACCAAGACCGCCAGATCAGCGCCGCCTACCAAGAAGAATTTGACCGCGCCATTGCCTGTAACGGCAACGGGGCCTGCTTTAATTTCAGCCCCGCTTCGGTGATGTGCCCGTCGTCCAAGTCCAGCCTGAACCGGTTGCACAGTCCCAAGGGCCGCGCCGGGCTGATGCGCGAATGGTTGCGCCGTTTGAGTATCGCTGGGTACCAACCCGGTGGCCGCGAGTCGATGCTTTTTGGCCCCGCCTTACGCTGGGTGGGTGGTTTGGAAAAATCGCTAGGATGTTATGACTTTAGCCACGAAGTGGCCGAGGCGATGGAAGGCTGTTTGGCCTGTAAGGCCTGTGTGACCGGTTGCCCGATCAAGGTAGACATCCCTGAAATGAAAGCCAGGTTTCAGGCCGAATACCACCGCCGGTACCCCCGGCCCGTGACCCACCTGCTCGCCGCTGCGCTCGAATGGACGGCACCGATCCAAGCGGCCACGCCGAGACTCTCGCGCGCACTGATGTCCAACCGCCTGCTGCGTAGCTTGATCGCCAAATGGGGCGGCATCGTGGACCCGCCCAAGATCAGCCAACGCCCGGTCAACCGGAGGTTGGCCCTGGGCGAACTGCGTCTGCTCAATATCGCGCAGCCTCCGGCGGACCTGGACCCGAGGCGGGATGTGGTGCTGATCCAAGACAGCTTCACTAGTTTTTATGAAGCCAAAACCGTAGGACACCTCCACGAGCTTTGCGAACTTTTGGGCTACCGGCTTTGGTTGTTGCCCCACTTCCCCAACGGCAAGGCGCTACAGGTTAAAGGCATGTTAGAAGCCTTCGCTAAGGTCGCCGAGCGTAACCACCGGCTGTTGGAACGAGCTTCTTATCTAGGCCTACCGATGATCGGCCTAGACCCGGCAGTAACCTTGACCTACCGAGATGAATACCCCAAGGCCTTGGGCCTCAAACATGCGGGCTATCAAGTCTGGCTACCCCAGGAATGGTTGGCAGGGGTAGTCGATCAACAGGCAGCCCGCCTCAGCGCGTTGGCACCGGCTGAGTTTTCCGCCCGGCTCTTTGGGCATTGTACCGAAAAGGCGCTGGAACCTCAGAGTCAAAAGCTTTGGCAGAGTGTTTTTAAGGCTTTTGGGATCTCGCTGAAGCTCGAAGAGGTTGGCTGCTGCGGCATGAGCGGCATCTATGGGCACGAAGCGAAACACTATTCCCAAAGCCGCCAAATTTTCGATCTCAGCTGGCGGCCCAAGCTCGAAGGGGACCCCGACCCCGGTCTTCGGTTGCTGGCGACCGGCTATTCTTGCCGTTCTCAAGCCAAACGATTGATGGGGCAACGCCCCGCCCACCCCTTGGTGGTCTTGTTAGAAAGGCTAGGAGAAGGCCGGCATGATTAAAGCCCAGCTTTGGCTGCCCTGGCTGGTTTGGTTGGCTGCCTGCTCTAGCCTGTCTTCACCTGAGCCAGCAGCCCGCCCAGACCCCTTGATCGGGCAGATTTACCAGTCCGGCAGCTTGCGCGAGCCGGGCCAAGTGATGTCCCAAGCCACCCAAACGGACTTGATCTTCCTGGGCGAGACACACGACAACCTGCGGCACCACCAAATCCAAGCCCAGGTGATCCAACATCTGGTAGCCCAAGGAAAAAAGCCCACCCTGGCCTTTGAGCTCTTTGAGGCGAACCAAACGGCGGAATTGATGGCCTATACCACCGCCCATCCCAAAGACCCCCAGGCCGCTGAAGCGAAGCTACGAAAGCGGCTGGGTTGGGAAAAACAAGACCAGTGGGCCGGGTACCATGACCTTTTACTGCTGGCGCGCCAAGAAGGACTGGACGTCGCCGCCATGGACCTGCCTTCCGCCCTAAAGCGCCGCTTGACCAAAAAAAACCTAGCGGAGCTCAGCAGCGCCGAAAGAGCGCAATTGCCAAATTACCATTCCCCTAGCGAGGCCTACCGGCTGGCCATGTTCGATGCCTTCACTGAAGGGCATTGCGGTTGGTCTGATCCTCAATTGATGGCCGGGCTGTACCGGGTCTGGTTGGCCCGCAATCAAGCCATGGCCGACCAGTTAGCCCTGCTGCTCGACGCTGGCGGGCCGGTGGTGGTGATCCTGGGTAATGGGCACCAGCAATGGGGCCTTGGGGTTCCCGAGCGGATCGGCCAAATGCGCCCCCAGGCCCGCCAATTCCAACTAGCCATCATGGAAGTAGACATCAAGCCCCGGCCCTTGGCAGAGTATTTTGAACACACCCATTCGGCGGGTGTAGACCTGGGCCCCTCCTTTGAGTGGCTCTGGTTTACGGACCGGCACTCCTGGGTGGACCCTTGCCAACGCTTTAAAGAAAGTCTTTCACGGCATCCGCAGAAAAAATGATCCAGCAACTATTAAGCCCCTTGGTGGGCCGCATGTCTCCCTACGCGCCCATTGAGCCGCCAGACCAGATCGCGCAGCGCTTGGGCCTGCCCGAAGAGCAGATCATCAAGCTCGACGCCAACGAAAACCCCTTTGGCACCGCGCCCAAGGTGTTGGAGGCTTTGAGCCAAGGCAAGTATTATCATATCTACCCCGACCCGGCTCAGGTAGCCCTGCGCCGCGCCATTGCGGCCTACGCCCAAGTGCCAATGGAACAGGTAGTGGCTGGGACCGGAGCAGATGAGCTGATCGACCTGACCTGCCGCTTGCTGCTGCAACGAGGGGACAAAGTTTTGGCCTTCACGCCCACCTTCGGCTATTACAGCCACGTGGTGGACCTCAACAGCGGCGTTTATGTAACCGCACCGCGCGAAGCAGACTTTAGCATCTCTTTAAAAAAGGCCCAAGCCCTCGACTTGAGCGGCGTCAAATTGGTGGCCCTCTGCTCGCCCAATAACCCCAGCGGAAACCTGGTCGAGCCGGAGGTGTTGGACTATTTCTTGGCCCAAAACCTAGTGGTCTTGCTCGATGAGGCTTATTACGAGTTCAGCGGCGTCAGCCAAATCCAAAGGGTTATGGAGCACCCCAACCTGATTGTGCTGCGCACCTTCAGCAAATGTTTTGCCCTGGCGGGCTTTCGGGTAGGTTACGGGGTGATGGGCGTCGAACTGGCCCAAGCGATGATGAAGATCAAACCCCCTTATAGCGTCTCGGTCCCCGCCGAAGAATCCCTAAAAGCGGCCTTAGCCGACCTGCCTCATTTCCAAGGACAGGTCGCCGAGCTGATCGAAATCCGCCAAGAATGCCAAGCCCGGTTGGCGGACTTTAAGGCCCTGACGCCTTACCCCTCGCAGTCCAATTTTATTTTATGCCGCGTCGAAGGATATTCTGCGAAACAGCTGAAGTTGGATTTGGAAAATCGGGGGATTTTGGTGCGGTACTTTGAAACGGCCGAATTAAACAACTTCATCCGCGTCAGCATGGGCCGCCGCGACCAGATGGCTAAGTTGTATCAAGCCTTAACGGAAATCCTGGGCTAAAAGGCCTGTTGGTAGAGGTCCAGCCAAACTCGGCGCTCCTGGCTGAGTTGGGTTTGGTTATGCCGGGCTACTGCCTCTTGGGCCGCCTCGATCCCCCCAAAGTACCAGCCCCACTCGAAAAAGAACAAAAGCGCCGCTAAGGCGGGCTTTCCTTCTTGGTGTGCTTTTACGCTGCCGTAGATAAACAAGCCATTTAAGCCCAAAGAAACCAAACCGGGGCCCCAACGGCCTGCATAGGCCAAACCGGCTCCTGGCAGGGCGGCTTGTAAGCCAACGGCCAGCCCGACGCTTTTGGGCTGTGAAGGCTGATGCGGGTAGGGCGGTTCTTCGGCAGCAAGGTATTGCTGGTAAAGTTGGGCCGCCCGGCCGTCGTCGCCCCGATCCCAGGCCTGCTCAACACCGAAAAGAGCCCATTGTTTCTGTTCGGAGCCCTCCAACCGGCCCAGGGCCCGGTCCAAGGCGGGATCAAAGCGGTCCCAACGCCGACTTTGGGCCCAGCAGGGCAATTTGATTTTTAGGCTTTGCAGGCTTTCGCCGCTTTGGTACTCAACGGCCAGCGCTTCACTAAGGGCGCGGTAGCAGTCCCCTTGCGCCTTTAGATGTTCTGCAAAACCTAGGTCTTGGGCCGTTGCCTGGGCCCAGCCCAGACCCAGCAACCACAATCCTAGCAGCAAAACCCTCACCCTAAGACTCCAGCACCAAGGGCAAACCCCAGGGAATGGGGTCAAACTTGGTGAGCGACGCCACCACCAACTGGGCCTCACCGTACTCCGCCAAATCCATGTGCGCGTCCGGCACCGCCACCACCGACATACCGGCAGCGCGTGCAGCCGTCACCCCGGTCGGGGCGTCTTCAAAGACCAAACAATGGCTGGGCTCCGCCCCGATCCGGCGGGCGGCTTCTAAAAATATGTCCGGTGCCGGCTTGCAACGGGCTACCTGGGGATCGTCACCAGTCACCACCGCCGAAAACTGGCTAAACCATTTTTTATGGTCGGTGGTTTTGATCTCGTAAAGATGGCGGTTTGAACTGGTCGCTAGGGCCATGGGGACGTTATTGCGGTACAAGGCTTGGGTCAAAGCCACCGCGCCGGGCATAGGTTGGGCTAGTTTAAAGGCCGCCTCCATCAGGGGCTTTTGTAGGGCATAAAGCGCTTCGGTATCGAGCGGCAGCCCCAGGGCATCAATCAAAATTTGCCCAGATTCTTGGCGGCCGCGCCCGATCATGCGGCGCTTAATGGACCAGTCAAAGGTCTTACCAAATTGAGCGACTACCTGTTGGGTGACCTGGGTATAAATGGGCTCGGTCTCCAATAACAAACCGTCCATATCGAAGATCACCGCCTGGATTTTAACTGACATAAGGGCTCCTAAGATTTGGATCAAATCATAGGGAATTTTTGGTAGGAAGGGAAGGTGAACCCCAGACCGCCAAAGCGGCCCGAGGCTCAAAGGCCTCCAGGTAAGGAGGAAAACAAAGAACCTGGAGGCAAAGGCCGGTAACCAGAGCCGGTTTAACACCTAACTAAAAGCAGTTGTCTTTAAGTGCCCGGCTAAAACGATACTCAGGGCCCTCAAGAGGGGCTACAGCTCTTTAAGCCCAGTTTTTTCATGATCCAGACCGAGGGACAGAAATTGGTGGCACCAAAGACCACCAGCATCCCCACCACGAACCATAAGATGTACTCACCAAAGGGAGAGGACTGGTGGATTAAAAAAGCTCCAAGGCCCAGCACGCTGGCCATTAAAAAACGGTGGACTCGATCAACACACATGTTTGTTTGGGGGATAGATATTTAACGAGGCAATCGCTTATGTATATATAGCTATAAATATATATAGTCGATCAGTCAGTCAACCCAGAATTTTAACCTGAAAAATCACAGGAACCTATCTAAAGCCAACGCAGGCTTAGGGCCCCATCTTCTAGGTAACTTCTAGCGCTTCTATGGCTGGTGCAAAACCCAGCGGACCACGCCGAGCAGGTCTAGCTCGCTCCGCTCGGCCACCAATAGGTTCGACCCACCTTCACATTCAGACCGAAGAAAGAGGTCCTCACCGTCGTCTACCCACCGCTTAACCAGCACCTCCCCCTGAAACCGGACCACCACGACCTTACCGCTTTGCATAGGCTCCGCTGCATCGACCACCAAGAGGTCCCCGTGGAAGATTCCCGCACCGCTCATGCTGTCCCCCACGACCCCCACAAAGAAACTGGACGCTGGACGGTCCACTAAAAAATCGTTGAGGTCTAAATAGGGTGCCGGTGGTTGTGGAAAGGGGAAGAGGCTTTGGTTCATGGGGTCCTCTGGGTAAAGAGTGGTGCACGTACATATGTTCTCCTTTATCTATGAAGCGGTCAAGAATTTTTTGTTTCTCCCAAAAAGTCCTCCCCCAAAGCCCCCCCCTCAGTAGGAATACGGAAACTCACCTTGTCACTTTTGTCATTTTGAGTCTCGTTCCCAGGGTCTTTAGTATTTTTTGTCATTTTTGTAATTTTTCAATTTTCATTTTTATTGCACAACTACCTGTATTTATTACACTTAAAACTGTGGCACGTATCCTGAAGTAAAGGAAGGTATTCAAACTGATTTCGGTACTTACCGAATCGGCCTAAGAACTCGCTGGAAGGAGGAAGCCGAGTTTATGGCCCCAAAACTAAGGAAACTTAGTTTAGATAACCCGATGCAAGGAACCTAAAGATGAAAAAGTTTGCGTTCACCAGCCTCGTTGCTTTGGGGCTATTTGCCATGCCCGCTTTCGGGCTCGAAGGCAAGGTAGACGGACAAGAAGTTCCCGCCTTGCAATACGCCTTAGACACCGTCTGGGTGCTTATGGCCGCCGTGCTTGTATTCTTTATGCAAGCTGGCTTTGCAATGGTTGAGTCCGGCTTCACCCGTTCTAAGAACGCCGTGAACATTATGATGAAAAACATGGCTGACTTGGCCATTGGCTCTCTAAGCTTCTACGTGGTGGGCTTTGCCATCATGTTCGGCAACGGCAACGGCTTCATGGGCATGACTGGCTTCTTGCCTGATGCTTCAAGCGTGGACGCCTTCGCCTCGTTGGCTTGGACTTCCGTCCCCGTATTGGCTGCGTTCATTTTCCAGGCCGTCTTCGCCGCTACCGCAGCGACGATCGTATCTGGTGCCGTTGCAGAGCGGATCAAGTTTTCTGCTTACTTAGTGATCTCTGTTTTGGTCACCACCGTGATCTACCCGATCTCTGGCCACTGGGGCTGGGGCGGTGGCTGGTTGGGTGACGTTGGTTTTACCGACTTCGCCGGCTCTACCATTGTCCACTCTGTTGGTGGCTGGGCTGCTCTGGCCGCTGTGTTGGTCTTAGGCCCCCGCATCGGCAAGTTCACCGAAGACGGCAAATCCCGCGCTATCCCCGGACACAACATCCCCTTGGCTACCTTGGGTGTGTTCATCCTGTGGATGGGCTGGTACGGCTTCAACCCCGGTTCGACCATGGGTGCTGATACCTCGATCGGCTTGATCGCGGTGACCACCACCTTGTCTGCTGCGGTGGGCGCTTTGATTGCCTTCTTCGTCACCTTCGCTAAGTACAAGCGTGCGGACGTCGGGATGACCCTCAACGGTGCTTTGGCCGGTCTGGTCGGTATCACGGCCGGTTGCGCTAACGTAACCCCGGTAGGTGCTATGTTTATCGGCGCAATCAGCGGCGTGGCCGTTGTCTTCAGCGTGTTGGCCTTGGATGCCATGAAAATTGACGACCCCGTCGGCGCGATCAGTGTTCACGGTGTGGTTGGTGCCATCGGTACCTTGTTGCTGGGCTTGGTTGACGCCGAGAACGGCCTACTATACGGCGGGGGTGCTGGTATGTTGGTCAATCAGGCCATCGGTGTGGTGAGCATCGGTGCTTGGGCCTTCGGCAGCAGCTTTGTCTTGATCAAGCTCATCGACATGACGATCGGCATCCGCGTAACC
Organism: bacterium; assembly: GCA_032250835.1. Lineage (GTDB taxonomy): Bacteria > SAR324 > SAR324 > XYD2-FULL-50-16 > XYD2-FULL-50-16 > TamC13-09. The sequence goes on along the minus strand of JAVVEA010000015.1, from coordinate 63,231 downwards.
GAAGAAGAAGAATTGGTTGGCTTGGATTACAGCGAGCACGGCGCTGCGGCTTATGCTGACTTCAACATCAGCAGCCTCACGGCACGCTCTTAATCGAGCCTTTAGGCTTTATAAAACTTAGGGAACATAGGGTTCCCAAAGGTCGCATCGGGGCGCTTGGTACCATATGGTTCAGGCATACCCCCTGGGCGCACGAACCCAGGGGGGAACCCGTTAATAACAAACTCTTAGGAGAATATCACATGTTCAGCAAAGCAATTAAAGGCATGGTAATCGGTTTGGCCCTGATGGGCTTTGGCTCTACCCTTTACGCCGAAGAATCGGTTTCCGTCGCTGGCAACGCTAGCGTCTTGTCTAACTACATCTGGCGTGGTGTGCCCCAAAACGGCAACAACACCTCGTTCAGCGGTGGTTTGGACTTCACCTTCGCGGCTATGCCCGGTTTGACCTTGGGTAACTGGAACGCGGTTGCTTCGGGTGCTCACGAAACCGACTACTACGCTATCTATGAGATGGAATCTGGTTTAAGCTTCGGTTTGACCATGTACTCTTATGACTGGAAAAGCTTCGGCACCGATGCTGACGGCAAGAACATCGGCACCCAGAACGAAGTCTTTGTTGGCTACGGAATGGACGCGATCTCGGCTACCTTGTATTTAGTTCTGCCTGATGCCTCCACCAAGGGTGCTGGCGAAAAAGCAGACGAGTCGATCATGCTAAACTGGATCGAAATTGGCTACAGCACCGCGGCTTTGGGCTATGACGTAGGCATCACCTACGGTGGTGGTACCTACAACCACGAGTGGTTAGGTGGCGCCGGTATCGCTCCTGAAACCAGTGGCATCATCACCCTGTCGATGTCGAAAGCCATCAACGATCAGGCCAGCGCCAGCTTCAACAAAACCCAAGTAGTTCAGCAGACCGACAAAACCGATCGTCTGCACAATGAATTCTGGATGTCTGTTGACTACTCCTTCTAAGAAAAGGAACCGGGCCCTTCGGGGCCTATAACCCATAAGTTGAAGGTTTAACGATGAAAAAGATCGAAGCGATCATCAAACCCTACAAGCTCGACGCTGTCAAAGACGCCCTGGAGAAACTAGACATCCTGGGTATGACGGTAACCGAGGTCAAGGGCTTTGGCCGCCAAAAGGGACACTCTGAATTGTATCGTGGTGCCGAATATCAAATTGATTTCGTGCCCAAGATCAAAATCGAGATTGCCTTGGTTGACGAAGACCTCGACGCGGCTATGGACGCCATCGTCACCGCTGCCCGCACCGACAAAGTCGGCGACGGCAAGATCTTTGTGTTCACTTTAGAGGAATGCGTAAAGATCCGAACCGGCGAGCGCGGCGCAGCTGCCCTGTAGATCATCCTAAGAAAAGGTGGGGCTTTATTTTTCAAGGCCCCTCCCCGTTAAACGGTGCTTGGCACCGTTGTTAGGATTTTTTAAAGACCCCCAAACAGAGCCCCTCCAAATTCCGGCTTTGTTTGGGGGTTTTTTTTATGCTTTCTGTAGGCGGTCCATTTGACTCTGAAGCTGCTGCCGATACCCCTCGGGCAACCTCTGTTCCAAGGCTCCGTCGATCAAATACCGCCGGTAGACCTCTGTAGGCGCAGCTTCGACCACCAACTGAGCCTCAGCCAAATAATAATAGGCCTTTAAGACCCCAAAGACCGGGCTGACTACTGGCTCAAACAAGACGCGGTACCCAAACCCGGCCTCTAGGTTGTTTAACCGCACCAGCTGCGGCTGTGGCATCCAGTACAAAGCCCCCCAAAGCGACGCCCCCGGACTGGGCCGGATATTGGCCACGCCGCCTCCTGCGGTTTCCCCTTCGATCATCCCTGGCAGATCAAAAACTAGACAATGTCCCTCCAGTTGCGCGGCCCCGAGACTGACCGCACCGGGTGCCCGATTGGCCGCTTGGATACGGCTGCTTAAGAGGTTTGAACCGTAAGCAAAGTACAGCAAACGATGTTTGGATAGCTCTTGGATCAGGGCTAACCTCGGCTGGGAGTCTTCCAGCAGAGATCTTAAGACTTTCGAGAGTTCAGGCTCCTTGCGCAGCGCACTCAACAAAGCAGACATGGTTGCCAGATGACGCAGGTGAAATGCCCATTAAAAGGCTCAAAAAAATGAATGACCGATAGAAGGCTAATAAACCCCTTGTTTTCCTAAATCAAGCCAACTGGAGGGCAAAAAAAAAGGGCCGCCGAAGCGACCCTTTTTTATAGGTTTCTAAAAGCTTACTTCAACGAAGCTAAATGCTCGCGTTGGGCTTTGTAATCTTCGTTGGGGACGCCTGCCATAGACTGCAACATCCGCCAGTTCTTACGCCGCTCGACGCAGAATAAGACCAATTGACGGCTGATGCCCATGGGGACCATCTTGCCCTTCTTTTCAACCAAAATATACACCCCCTTTTCCGGCACAAAGGCACGGTGGCCGGGAATTAGGAACCGGCGGTAAACCACGTCGTCCTGGCTGAGGCGTGCTAAGGCTGAATCCAAATGCTCCAACTGCGCCTCGCCACCCTTTTCGACCTTAAAGAAGTGCTTTCTGAAGCGGGCTTCGGTGGTCGCCCAGTGGGCTACGGTGTAGTTGTAAGGATTGCCTTCGGGGTCTTTTTTGATCAACCAGTCGTTTTTAGCGTTCGGGTTGCCCTTAAGAGAAAGTGCCTCGTAGTAGGTTTCCCCTTCTGAAGGATTAAAGACCAGTTCCGGCATAGCCCGTGAGTCACGCACCAACTGAGCTTGTACGGTCGACACATCGTCGGCCACGCCATGCTCCGGCTGGCAGGTGGTGAAGCTTTGGATATAAGCCGTGCCACGGTAGGTTACCGCGTCCAAGACGGCCTTGAGGAGATTGGCCGAGTTGGCCATACTTACCTGTGCCACAAAGGGGCTACCATGGCCCGCCATCAGGATACTGGTCACTTCCTTACGCTCGATCATCTTGCCTTCGGTAGCCTTACCGTACTGGTTCATGTCGAAACCACCGGGCATTACCGAAGAGTCAGAGTTCTGACCGCCGGTGTTCGAGTAGACTTGGGTATCGAGCATCAGACACTTCACGTTGGGCCGGTTTTGCAGCACCACTTTAGAGAGGTTCTGGAAACCAATATCCCCCATAGCGCCGTCGCCACCGATGGCCCAAACCTTGGGCAGTTCCAAGATTTCCTGATCGGTCATCTCAGCATCGGTAAAGTGGGTGAAACGGAAGTACTGGGTCTGGGTCAAGCCCTTACCTTCGATCAAGGCATCGGCGATCCGCTCAGGTAATACGGAGCGTTTCGAGTGGTCCATGATCATGGTTTCGCCAAAGGCCCAAGCCAGCGTGGGGCTGTCTTGGAACAGGCTGTTCATCCAGGGGTACTGGTGCGGGTTGTTCGGGTGGGTTGAGCCATAAACCGAGTTACAACCAGTCGAACTGGTCATCATCATCACACTCATACCGTTGGCATAACGACCGTCCACAGCGCGCAAATCGCGGTGGTTGAAGGCGTCTTGGCGCAAGACCAGATCCAAGGCGTTGATCAATTCGGCGTCATCGCCACCAAAGCCTTCCATCTGGACCAAGCTGTCTTTTTCGTTCTCGCCGCCGAAGCCCATAACTAGGTGCAGCAAGCTTGCACGCCACCATTTGTAGGCCTCTTCGTCTTTGGCTTTGAGGTCCGCCAGCATCTTAACCCCACCGGAAACCAAGCTCTTAGCTTTGCCTTCAAGGCGGTTGGCCTTCTCGTGGTACAAAGGCCGCATGAAGGCTTCGGTGATCGTCGCCGTAGCCCGAAGGACGGTTTTTTCACCACAACCAGCACAGGCACCGTCACCAGAAACCAGTGCGTCATAGTTGGTGCGGATCATCAAGTGGTTGTGCAGCACCCCTTTAGAGGTTTCCACCATGTTGGCCGCGTCAAACTTACCCAAGAACTTAGAAGAAGTGTCCGGCAGCAGGTCTAAGAAGGCAATACCCGTGGCGTGCTCACCGTTGATCTCTTCGGTTTCTTCGATCATTGAAAGGGCTTTGTGGTCGCCACATTCCACCACACACTCACCGCAACCCTTGCAGAGGTCACTGATCATGATGGTGAAGAGGCCGCCTGCGCCTTTTTCTTTCTTTTCGGGCAACTCGAAGATCGGTCGGCTCTTGGCGTAAGCCATGGGGACCTTTTCGATGATGCCCAACAACTCTTGCTTAGCCGCTTCAGAGACGTCTACCGTCTTAAGGGCTTCTGAAACCAGAACGGTAAAGCTCTTGGCCTCGTTTTTGTTCTCTTGAATCTGCGACATCATCGCTTCGCGTAGGCTCTGATCCAAGCTGGGGACTGCGTCTAGCAGAACCTTAACGGCAGCGGCATCGCTAACGTAATTAGAGATAGCCGCCTTCAAGACAGTGCTGATGTCCTGGGCCGCGTTCGGCATAGCCGTATCGGGACAGGAGGTGATGCAGGCCATACACTGGGTACAGTTTTCCGGGTAAAAGATCGGCACCCGGCGGCGGCTTACATACTTTGAGTTAGTCGCCGCAGAAGCCGCAGCCATCACACCGGTCGAAGCCAACACCGTAGAGGGCTGGTCGTAACCGTAGCCCGCCTTAAACTCAGCATTGTAGGCTTCAACTGAGTGGTAAGGAACCTTAGCGGTTTGCTTGCCTTTTTCGTCATGTTCGTCGAAACGAGCCTTACCGCTAACCGGAAGCAAGCGGGGACCGCGCATGGCCGAGCCATCGACATCGTCCACTTGGCCGTATTCGGCTTGCCAAACGCCCTTAAAGCCTTCGGTCATTACGGTCATGTTTGAAGACACCACGGCGTCGCCGAAGCGTCCAAACTTTTTGTTGTACTGGGCCTCGACGATTTCCAAGAAACCATCTTCGGGGATGTTGTAATCCTTGAGCATCGGAGAGACCTTAAAGAAGGCCCCCAAGAAGCTGTTGCCCTGCATACGGTACTGGAGGTCTTCACGCTCCGTGGCGTTGCGAGCCACCGCAAAACCGGCCAAGCCGTAGATGCGGATTTGGTTGTCGATGATCCACTGGCGGTACTGCTTGGGGATGCGGCCCCAGAGCCCTGCTGAAGTGGTTTCGTCGGTCTCGATAATCAACGCGCCGCCGGGGTTGAGCCCGTTGAGCGGGTTGGTGTGGGTGAAGGCCTTGGGGTCGCAGCAAAGAACCACGTCTACGTGGCGCAAATCACAGTTAACCCGAATCCGCTCAGGAGCGGCGACCAAGAAATAGTTGGTCGGGGCACCCTTTTTTTCTGAGCCATACTTAGGGTTCGCCGAGATATGGAAGACCTCTTTAGGGGAGCCATTCTCTTCAAACAACCCATCGCGTTCGGCTACGTAGTTAGAGATACTACCGATGATTTCGCCCAAGTTTTTACCGGTCGTGATCGCACCCCAACCACCAATGGAGTGGAAGCGGATGGCGATAGAGCCGTCCGGCAGGAGGCTAGGCTTGTCTTGGGATTCAACCGAGTAGGGGTGATCCACCCCAACGTAGAAGAAGCTGACGCCATCAGAGGCTTTCTTGCCATCCTGGCGGGCCGACTTGCCGGTCACAAAGTCAAAGGCACCCAACACGCCTTCGGGGCGGAAGTCGCGGCTGCCTAAACCATAGACGCCGCTGAAGAGGCGGGGCATTTCGGCATCGGTGATCGAAGGCAGGTAGTCAAAGGCCTTGGTCTTTGAATTGGTCAGAGCCTTAGATAAAGCGGTGCGGATGTCGCGGGCCATCGGGTTATCTGAAGCGGTCTGGTCGTCCATGCGCTCTAAGATAACCACATTCTTCTTACCGCGCAGGGCGTTGACCACTGCGGCCTCGGGGAAGGGGCGGATCACGTTGAGGTGGATCACCCCAAAGGATTCCTGGCCTTTACCTTTAAGGTAGTCGCTGGCGGCTTCCATGTTTTCAGCCGAGGAGCCTAGCGATACGAAGACGGTATCCGCCTTTTCGCAGTTGTACTGGCTGATCAAACCATAGTTGCGGCCCGTCAGTTTGCCAAATTCTTCGTAGGCTTGCTCTAAAAAGCCTAAGATCGGCTCAACGAAGTGGTTGCGCCGAGCGATCACGCCCCCCATGTAGTGTTCCTGGTTTTGGACGGGGCCCATCAAAACGGGGCTCTTCAGGTCCATGCCAATGGGAACACGGCGGCGCTTGGGTCCGAATAACTGACGCTGCGACTCATTGGGGCAGTCGATCATGTCCTCAGGACGGCCCAGATACTCGCGGATCAGTTCGGCTTCGGGGATCAAGAAGGTACGCTCCAAGTGGCTGGTCAAGAAGCCGTCTTGGCAGTTGATGCCGGGGTTGAGGCTCAGCTCATTGACCCGGCGCAGGATCATCGATTGATCCGAGGCCTGCTGGGCATCTTTAGCGAACAACATGGTCCAGCCGGTATCTAAGACCGAATAGACGTCGTCGTGTCCACAGTGGACGTTCAACGCTGACTTGGTCAGTGCGCGCGCCGCGATCTGGAGCACCATGGTGCTAAATTTACTAGGGGCATGGTAGTAAGGCTCAGCGCCATAGACCACACCTTGACCGGAGGTAAAGTTGACCACCCGTTTGCCAGTCGTCGAAGCGGCAATCGCGCCCGACTGGGCCGCGTGCTCACCTTCGGTTTCCAAGGCAATTTTGACCTGACCAAAGACGTTCAATTCCCCTTGGGCAAAGGAAAGCTGAAAGTTTTCGCCCATTTCAGTCGAGGGTGTGATGGGGTAAAAAATCCCCGCCTCGGCAATGCGCGCTTCGGTGTAGTAGGCAACCAGAGTGTTGCCGTTCGTGGTGGTTCGGATACCGGGATATTTGGGCTTGCTCATGGAGTACCTGAAAGATAATTCAATGCGTTCGCGGGAGGGTCCATCGGCCTTTGATGGATACCATTGCGCCGTCTGTGATTGTATGGGTCCGACCCCGCTCCGTCAAACCCAATTATTATCCGAACCGACCCTTTTGGTTGGCTTATTTACTGGAATAGTCGAACTTTTTCGGCCCAGTGTAATAAAGGCACCCAATAGATGCCTAAAAAGACGAGCGGCACAGCGCAACTGGTCACAAAAACCAGAGGGATTCGTTGGGTCAGTGGGACCATCGGCTGGGCTTCTTTATCAATGATCATCACCTTAAGGACGTTCACATAATAAAAGAGTGCCACCACCGAGTTGATCCCCGCCACCAGCAAGAGCAGGTATAAACCTTTTTCTAAGCTGGCTTTAAAGAGATAAAACTTACCCACAAATCCAGCGAAGGGCGGAATACCCGCTAAACTGAAGCTGCAAACCGCAAAAGCCACGACCAATAATGGGTTGGCTTTAATGGCACCTTTAAAGGAACTGATTTGAAAATTCTGCTCCTTTGAGAGCAAAATCACCACCATAAAGGCACCTAAGTTCATCAAAAGATAGATGGGGATATAAAAGAACACCGCCTGACGCCCGTCAGCGTTCAGCACCGTGACCCCCATTAACAAGAACCCGGCGTGAGAGATAGACGAATAAGCCAACAGCCGTTTGATGTCGGTCTGTTTTAGAGCGGCAAAGTTGCCCAGGGTCATGGTTGCCATGGAGATGATCGACAACATCAGCGTCAAGCTCTCGCCCTGTACCGCCATATGCTCGGCAAAAAAGCGCATCATCAAAGCCAAACCAGCGACCTTTGGGGCCACGCTCAAAAACGCAGTCACCGGGGTCGGAGCCGCTTGGTAAGCATCAGGGCACCAGAAGTGGAAGGGCACGGCAGCGACTTTAAAGGCCATACCCGCTAAGGTCATACCAATCGCCAAATAGTAGACCGGTGAGCCCACCACAGAGCCGTCCAAACCACTCCAAATATCGGCGAAGGCCAAAGACCCGGTCAGACCAAAGAGCAAAGACATACCGTAGAGCATGATGCCCGTGGCGAAACTGCCGAAGAGCACATACTTCAAGCTCGCTTCCTTAGCCGCAGCCACCTTGCGATTCATCGCCACCAGCAAATAGCTAGGCAAAGAAACCATTTCGATGCCGATCACGGCCATCAAGAGGTGGCTAGAGTTGGTCATGAACATCATGCCCAGCAACAAGCAAGACAAAAGACCGAAGTTTTCCCAGTCATTGTCGCGGTCCACTTCGTCTGAATAGTGCAACATCAAGACAACAATGGCCGTGACGAGGTAATATATCTGGTCGTAGAGCCTAGAGAAGCTATCGACCACAATCATCCCAAAGAAGATCTCGTGGGACCCTTCACCCATCGCCTCAAAGGCGAAGGCCCCGGCCAAGACCAACAGAAAAAGCGGGGTTACCGGCATTTTCCTCAAGCCCGGCACCGCCTTCCCCGCAAAGAAGAAGAGCATAGCCAAAGCGAGCAGAATATGGGCCGGCAAAAATGCGAGAAAGGGTAGCGTATTGAACATCCTATAACCTTTGCTTCAATTCTTTGAGCCTTCTTAGTGCAGCAACAGTTCGCTGATGTGGTTCATCGAAGCCTCGAAGAAGACGATCAGGTTGTTGGGGAAAATCCCGAGATAGACCACGATCACCAACAGGGGCAACAGGGAAATCACCTCCACCCGATTTACGTCGGGCATATCGGCATATTTCTCGTTCAACTTGCCGAAGAACACGCGCTGGTATGCCCAGAGCATGTATCCAGCACCGAAGATGATGCCCAAACCGGCAATGATGGTGGGCACCTGGTAAACTTTAAAACTACCTGCAAGAATCAGCAACTCACTGATAAAGCCGGAGAAGCCAGGTAAACCAACCGCAGCCATAAAGGCCGCGCTGGTCAAGGCGGCAAAGACCGGCGTCCTAGCGGCTAAGCCGCCGAACCCGTCGATCTGGCGGTGGTGGGCACGGTCATAAACCACACCGACCAACAAGAAGAGCATGGCGGTGATGGTACCATGGTTGAACATTTGCAACATAGCGCCGTTGATGCCCTGGGGCGTGGCGGCAGCAATACCGAGCAAAATAAAGCCCATGTGGCTGATTGAGCTGTAGGCGACCATCTTCTTTAAGTCGGACTGCGCCAGGGCGCAGAGCGCACCGTAGACGATGTTGATCACCGCTAAGGCAACCAAGAAGTCACGGAACCAGTCGAAGGCTTCGGGGAACAAGGTAAAGTTGATCCGTAAGAAACCGTAAGTCCCCATCTTCAGCAACACACCGGCTAAGATCACCGAGATTGCCGTGGGGGCCTCGACGTGCGCGTCAGGCAACCAAGTGTGGAAGGGAAAGATCGGCACTTTGATCGCAAAGCCAATGAAGAGCACCACGAAGACCATCTTGGTGAAGGCCACCCCGAAGATGTCAGGTCCGTCAAACTGACCGCCTGCGGCAACCCGCTGGAGCAGTTCAACCATATCCCAGGTCCGTTCCCCCGGAGCGTAGTACCACATGGCGATAAAGGCCAACAGCATACCCACACCACCGAAGAGGGTATACAAGAAGAACTTGATGGCCGCGTAAATCCGGCGCGGACCGCCCCAGACACCGATCAAGAAATACATAGGGAAGAGCATCACTTCCCAGAAGATAAAGAAGAGCACCAAATCCAGCGCCACGAAGACGCCTAACATGGCGGTCTGCAAGAGTAGATACATCGAGAAGTATCCACGCTCGAATTGGCTAACGTTCCAAGAAGCCAAGACGCCCAAGATCCCGATCAACAAGGTCAAGAGGATCATGGTAATGGACAGACCATCCACGCCGATCGAATACTCGACGCCCAAGCTAGGAATCCAGGAAAACCGTTCAACGAACTGCATCTCGCTAGGATTACTGACGCCGACCATCGTCTTGTTGTAGCCCATGATCACGGGCATACCGATCAGAAAATCGGCGATGGTCACCCCCAAGGCAATCCACTTGCCTTTATCCTTGGGTAGCAGGAACAGAAGTGGAATCCCGATCAAGGGGAGGAAAACAACCCATGACAGAATGTGACTCATCATAACCTCAAGAGAGTGTAAAGACCTTCGGTCGGTTGGTTAAAGAACAAAGATCAACAATGCGAATACCGCAGTGAAAAGTACCAGCGTACTGGCGACCAAACCTTGGATTCGCCCGCTTTGCATCAAGCTAAAGCCTTTGCCGGTTGCTTGGGAAAACCAAGCCAATTCGTTGACAATACCGTCAACAATGCCTTTGTCGAGGAAGCCGGCTATCTGCGCCAAGCCTTTGCTTAAAAAGGCTGCTAGGTTGACCGCTCCATCGACTACGTATTTGTCGAAGTTGGCTAAGAAACGGAACAACCGGATCAACGGCCGGATCAAAGCCCAGTCGTAGAACTCGTCGACATAATATTTGTCGTGTAAAACCTGAAAAATTCGTTTGGGACCGGCCTTGGCCATCAGTCGTTCGCGCTGCTGGGGAGCCTTCATGTAGTAGTAGTAGGCCAATCCGGCGGTAATGAAGGTCCAAAGAACCGAGCCAATCATCAAGGCCCATTCGATCCAAAGGTCGCCGTGTTCTTCGGCCTCAGCGGCATGTTCCGCAGCGGCATGAAGCACCGCTCCAGCTTCGAGCGCGTGGCCATCCATATCTTTGACCACCGGCGACAAGTAGTTACTGAAGCTGTAGCTTCCACCCAAGAAGTCGGGCACGTTCAAGAAGCCTAAGGTCAAAGCCGCCACCGCCAAGATAGCTACCGGTACGGTAGTGCGTTTGGGCTGCTCAACGCAATGATCCCAGGTATGCTCGTCACCCCGGTACTTCCCGAAGAATGTCATGAAGACCAAGCGCCACATATAAAAGCTGGTGATGCCTGCGGCGGTAAAGGCCAAGACCCAAAGGGCCGGGGCATGCTCGAAGGCCTTCTCAAGAATTTCGTCTTTACTGAAGAAACCCGAAGTCAACGGGAAGCCCATGATCGCCAGCGTCGCGGCAATGAAGCTATAACCGGTGACGGGCATTTTCTTGAGCAAGCCACCCATCTTGCGCATGTCCTGTTCGTGGTGCAAAGCGACGATAATCGCCCCGGAGCCCATGAACAAAGCAGCTTTAAAGGCGGCGTGGGTCAGTAAGTGGAAGATCCCTGCGCTATAAGCGCCGACGCCCATGGCCAGGAACATGTAACCGAGCTGAGAGACCGTCGAATAGGCCAACACCTTTTTGATGTCATATTGGGCCATGCCGATGGTCGCCGAGAGGAAACAGGTAGCGGCGGCGACAAAAGAAATGGTTTGCAGCGCTATCGGGGCCATGCTGTACATAAAGTACATGCGGCCAATCATATAGACGCCTGCGGTCACCATGGTGGCCGCGTGGATCAAAGCCGAAACGGGGGTCGGACCGGCCATCGCGTCGGGTAGCCAGACATACAAGGGGATTTGAGCCGATTTACCCATGGCCCCAACGAAGAAGGCCAGTGCCGTCACCTCTAACATGGGCAGGCCCCAAATCTGAAGCTTAGAGAGCACCTCCATGCGGTTGGCTAATTCTCCGTAACTTAACGTCACGATGTCGTAATGCATGGCCGAAAAGTAAATCAGCAAGAACATACCGGTCAAAAAGCCTAAGTCACCGATCCGGTTGACAATAAAGGCCTTGCGTCCGGCGTAGGCGTAATCCGAATTGGTGAACCAAAAGCCGATCAGCAGGTAAGAGCAGAGGCCTACCCCTTCCCAGCCCAAGAACATGATCAAGAGGTTGTCGCCTAAGACCAGCATCAACATAGCCGCGAGGAACAGGTTGATGTAGCTAAAGAAGCGCCAAAAGCTCTTGTCGCCGTGCATATAGCCCATCGAATAGATATGGATGAGCGTGCCGATGCCGGTGATGATCATCAACATTAAGGCCGAAAGCGGATCGTAGCGGAAGGCCCACTCTACCTGGAAGTCGGCCACGCCGACCCATTGGCCCAGTTTGATGACAAACACTCGGGCCTCTTCTGGCAGGCTGATCAACTCAAAGAAACTGCCGAAAGCGATCAGCGCCGCCAATGCGGGTGCAGTACAGCCTAAAATTCCGGTCAGATTTTCACCGAAGGCGGCCTGGATTCGCTTGCCGAAGAACCCCATGACCATGGCTCCGAAGAGCGGCAAGATGGGGACTAAAGGGATCAGGGATTCGATCATGGTTTTTTCGTTCCGTTAGGTTCCAAAACTTCGGCTATCCTTCCAACTGATTCAGTTGGTCGGCCTGAACGTGCGCGTATTCTTTATAGACCGCAATGGCGATGCCTAGGGCTACCACTGCTTCGGCCGCAGCAATCAAGATGATAAAGAGGGCGAATATCTGACCGTCCAAGGGATGATCCTTGGCCGGACTGTAATAAGAAAAGCCCATAAAATTCAAGGCCGCTGCGTTCATCAGCAATTCAACACCCATCAAGATGGCGATGCTGTTTTTGCGGGAGATGAACATCACCGTGCCCAAAGCAAAGAGGGCGGTACTGGCCGCCAAAATCAGGGTTAAGCTCATTGTCGGTCCCCCTTTTGAACTAAGAAGATCGCGCCCACCATGGCCACTAGCAACAAAAAGGAGATCACCTCGAAGGGTAAGATGTATTGCTGGAGCAACAACCGGCCAATCTCTTTGGTGGTCGGCTCATGGTAGTTTGCCGCCTTTAAGGGCCAGTCAGTCTCCATCAAGACGTAATAGATCAGCGAGAAGAAGCCCACCCCACTAACAAAGGTCCAAAAACCATTAAATAACTGGTTTGACTGGAAGGGGCTGTCCACCTCAGCGGTCAACATAGCCCCGAAGGTCAAGAGTACGGCAATGCCGCCTGCGTAAACCAACAATTGGACCATGGCAATGAAGTCACCACCAAGCAAAATATAAAACCCGGCCATGCCAAAGAGCGTAAAGAAAAGCGCGAAGGCTGAACGGATCAAGTTTTGCCCCACCGTTACGTAAAGGCCCATGCCCAAGGTGAAGACCAACACAATCAAGAAAAATATATTCTGTACCATCTGGTTAAGACTCCTCGGATGAGCTATCGCCACTGCTAGGCTCTGCCTCTTTAGCAGCAGCTTTAGCAGCCTTAGCAGCTATTTCTTCCTGGGCAATTTCTTCGGCCCGCTTCTGTGCAGCGGCCCCGGTTTCTGGGTCTACGAAACGTTTGACCAAACTATCTAAGTCTTCTTTGTTCCAGGCGAACTCATTGGTATGGAAGATCGCACCGGTCGGGCAGGGCAGGGTGCAAAGTCCACAGAACATGCACTTACCCAGATCAATATCAAAGCGGGTAGCCGCGCGGGTCTGGACCGCCTTTTTGCCGCTGCGTCCGTTGAACACCCGCTTGTCGCATTTGACGTTGGTGATCACGATGCAGTCGATCGGGCAGGCCCGCATGCAGATCAAGCAGGCGGTGCAGATGTCCATCTCAACGTCCAACAATCCACGGTAATTCTCGGGCATGCCCCGGAAATTACCTTTATAGTTTTGGCGTTGTGAAGCCACCGAGCGGGGGTCCACCTCGGGATACTGCACAGTTTGCGCGCGGGTGAACATGCTGGCTAAGGTGATGCTCATCCCTTCAAACATGCTGCTGATGCCGTTGAGCACGTTATTGAAGTAAACCTTCACCGGAGAGCCTTTGGGGGTCATATTCATGGGGTTATCCTTCCTCCTGCTCTGATGAATCGGCGGCGGCCTCTTTCGGGGCCGCTAAAACGATCTTGCCGGTCTTCACCAAATAGTCCGTTTCGGTCTTATAGCTGTTCACCACCGTTGCTTGGTGGCGGTAGTTGATCAACACGCGGTTGATGAAGACAAAGAAGACGCCCAGAAAGATCAGCACCATCAGATGGCTGACTACCGACTGAGCCACTAGGCTGTCCCAGGTAGCCAAGAAGTAGATCGACTGGCCAAAGAAGGCCAACAGCGCCAGGGGTAACATGTACTTCCAGGAGAAGTCCATCATCTGGTCAATTCTGAAGCGCGGCAGAGTCCAGCGGAACCACATCAACACAAAGACCATAAACAAGGTCTTGAGTATGAACACGCCTACCGCAGCACCGGGGACATTGGCTAATATCGGGGGAACCAAGCCGCCACCAAGAAAGATAGCCGCAGAGATAGCCCCAACCACCCAAGTGTTGGCAAATTCACCAAGCGTGAACATGGCAAAGCGGAAGCCTGAATACTCAGTCGAGTAACCGGCCACCAACTCTGATTCAGCTTCGGTCAAGTCGAAAGGCGTCCGGTTTGATTCAGCAACGCTGCCCGTAAGGAACAAAAGAAAGCCCAACATGGCGAAGGGGTTATCGAAGGCTACCCAGTCCCAGGGAGCCCAACCTTGAGCGTTGACCAAGTCACTAACGGCCAAGGAGCCAGCAATCATGATCGCTGGTAGCAAGCCCATGGCCACCGGCACTTCATAGGTAACGATCTGGGCCGCCGCACGCATGCCGCCTAAAAGCGACCATTTGTTGTTAGAAGCCCAACCGGCCATCAAGATACCAATGACCACCAATGCCGAAATGGAGATCAGGTATAAGATCCCCACGTTCAGGTCCGCGGCGATTGCATGAGCCGGTCCCCAAGGCAACACCGCAAAGGACGCCGCCACACCCACTGCCATAATCATCGGGGCCGCTTTAAACAGCAAGCGGTCAGCCCCTGCGGGGATCAGGTCTTCCTTTAAGATCAATTTGACGCCGTCGGCCAGCCACTGCAACCAGCCATTGGGCCCTACCCGGTTAGGTCCGACCCGTGACTGCATCTTAGCGGCCACACGGCGTTCCACCACCGAGATCAAACCGGCGTATACCGCCACGAAGTTGATGCACATAAAGGCCACCAATCCGGCGTAGATCAATTGCGCCACCAGTTCGGGGACGCCCAGGGAAGTCATGGATTCGATCAGCATTTTACTCGTCGGTTAACGGTCCAGTTCCGGTGCGACCACGTCCAAAGATCCGATAATGGCCACCAAGTCGGCAATGAAGACGCCTTGGGCTAGTTCGGGTATCGCCGCCATGGCCGTGAAGCTTCCGGTACGGATCTTCAATCGGTAAGGTGAAGTTTTTTGATCTGCTTGAATCAAATATCCCGTATCGCCTCGGGGCGTTTCGTGGCGGACATAAGCCACGCCAGCTTCGGGTTTGATGTTGTTTTTTACTTTGCCTTGAAATTCGCCTTCGGGCATCATCTTAAGCGCTTGGCGTAAGATTTTGATCGATTCGCGGATTTCCATGGCCCTTACATAGTAGCGGTCATAGCAATCGCCTACGGCCCCTTCGCGGCCTTCGCCGACGGGAATTTCAAAATCCAACTCGGGGTATACACTGTAGGGGATGTCTTTACGCAGATCGTATTTGACGCCCGAAGCACGTAGGTTCGGCCCCACGAAGCAATAGTCAATGGCGGTCTCGGCCGAGACCGTCGCCAAGTTGGCCATCCGGTTGATGAAGATACGGTTATAAGAAATCAACCGGTTCATCTGCTCCATCGCCAACTCAAAATGGTCTAAGAACTCGCCAATCTTCTCGGTCCAGTTCGGCGGTACATCCCAGTTGACCCCACCAATGCTGATGTAGTTATAGGTCAGACGTGCACCGCAGGCCATCTCCAGCAAGTCGTTGATGTACTCGCGTTCTCGCAATAGTTGGATAAAGGGAGTGAAGGCCCCTAAGTCCATGGCCGTGGCACCGATG
This sequence comes from bacterium, assembly GCA_032250835.1. GTDB lineage: Bacteria > SAR324 > SAR324 > XYD2-FULL-50-16 > XYD2-FULL-50-16 > TamC13-09. The sequence continues at coordinate 47,635 of JAVVEA010000015.1, read as the reverse complement.
GCAATCAGGTGGCTAGAGATACGGTTGAGCTCGCCGACAATCACGCGGATAAACTCGGCCCGGCGGGGAACCTCGGCTCCAATCATCTTCTCGACGGCCGTACAATAAGCCCAGTTGGCGTTCATAGCGGCCAGATAGTCCACCCGGTCCGTATAAGGCACAAAGCCTTGCCAGCTTACCGCCTCGGCAATTTTCTCGATCGAGCGGTGCAGGTAGCCCACATCGGGGATACACTCGTGGATGATTTCACCGTCCGTTTTGATAATAAACCGAATCACACCATGGGTCGAGGGGTGTTGGGGACCCATGTTGATGGTCATGATCTCGGTTTTGAGCGACTTACCCATCTGGTGGCTCCTTATTTCACTTTAAAGCTTTGAGTGATTTCTGAAGGACTATTGTCAATCCCGTTGTACTCCATCGGAGTCGGGTAGTCCTTCAGCAACGGATGCCCTTCCCAGTCTTCAGGCAACATAATCCGGCGCAGGTCCGGGTGGCCCTTAAAGCTCACCCCTAATAGGTCAAAGGTTTCGCGCTCAAGCCAATCGGCAATCGCCCAAAGGCCGGCAACGCTGTCGATACTTCCGCCCAAGGGGACCTCGCTGGTCAAGATCAACTCATGTTTGTGCTGGTAGGAAAAGAGCACATAAAAAAGTTGGATCGACTCGCCTACGTGGCTGCCCGTTTGGCTCATCAAACAGTCAAAGGCTAGTTCCGGCGATTCTTTAGCGGCGCGGCAAACCTCCAACAAGGCCTCGGCCGGGACCTTGATCGTAGCGCCATAGGCGTCTTCGATCAACTCCAAGGCCCCTTGGGTCTTGCTTTGGAGTAGCGGGAGGATGTTTTGGGTCTCCATGGGCACTCCTTAGTCCTTTTGCTTGCGAAGGTAACGCTCGGCCATGATCCGCTTTTGGATCTCGATCAGCGCAGAAGTCAAAGCTTCGGGCCGCGGCGGGCAACCGGGCAGGTAAACATCCACCGGAATCACCCGGTCAACACCGTGAAGCACCGAGTAGCCGGGTTGGAACAAGCCGCCAGTATTCGAACAACTCCCCATGGAGATGACATATTTCGGTTCAGGCATTTGATCATAGAGCACCTTAACGCGGCTGGCCATCTTTAAGGTCACCGTACCGGCCACAATCATCAAATCAGATTGGCGCGGTGAAGCCCTTGGAACCGAGCCGAACCGGTCCAGGTCGCCGCGGGGGCCGCCGGTCTGCATCATCTCGATACCGCAACAAGCCAAACCAAAGAGCATGTAAAACAAGCTATTGGCACGGGTCCAGTTGAGTGCTTGATCCAAAGTGGTCAAGACGATCCCGTCGTTATCGAAGGTGTTGAGTAGGTTGTTCATGATTTAGTCTCCTCTTGGAGCTGTTCGCGGACCCAGTCAAGGGCACCTACGCTCCAGGCGTAGACAAACCCAACGGTCAGAATCAACACGAAGATACCGATCTCCACAAAGGCCAGACTGCCGTATCCATCAAAGGTCAGGTCCTTAAAAACCACGGTCACCGGATACATGAAGGCAATCTCCACATCGAAGATCACGAAGATCAAAGCGACTAGATAAAAGCGCAGGTTAAACTGTCGGTAACCCACACCCACCGGAGCTTCACCACAGTCATAGGGTGCGGCCTTCTCGGCACTGGGCGCTTGGGGGCTCAGCAATCGGGCAACCAAGAGGTTGACACCCAAGAAGGCGGCCATGACGACCAGGAAGGTCGCGGCTACGCCGAAGTTAAACAGCATAGAACAATCCAAAATATAGTTTGTTTCCTGTGGAGCGCCCGAGCTCTTTAGACCCGGTAGCCCGCAACACAAGCTCAAATCGGTCCGAACTTAACTAAAAAAATACTCTTTGGCAAACCTTCACAAGTAGGTTGTGTAAAAAAAATACAACAGACCTCCAAGCGAGAGGCAAAGAACCCTTACCGATTTCAAAACAACGTTTGAAAGGTCGTATATGCGACAATTCGAATAGACCAAAAAAAAGGACGAGGGTCTCCCGAAAAAATCCAAAGAAATAAAGCAGCAGCAGAGGTGGTGAAAGGACTAAATATCGAAAGGCTGGCGGCCCGAAAGGCATTCGTCGCAGAACTTACTGCGCTCCATGTCTAAGGCCTCGTAAAGTCCATCAATGGAGAGATAATAAAGCGAATGGGCCCCCAAAATCTCGCAGATTTCTTGGTTACTGCGCCCATGGCTGAGCAGGGTCTTCGGGTCCTTTGTTTCGATGCCGTAGTGGCAGGGATGGTTGTATGGCGGACAGGGAATCCGCAAATGCACCTCTTTGGCTCCGGCCTCATAAAGACTTTTAACCAAAAGCTTGGCGGTGGTGCCGCGCACAATCGAATCATCAACCACCACCACGCGTTTATCTAAGACCACATCTTTTAAGATGCTATACTTCATCTTAGCTAAAGCCATGCGGTCTTTGGGGTTGGTGGTGAAGCTACGCAAGCCCCCGGTCGAAGGCTCTTCTAGAATCGCCACTGAATAGGGTAGGCCCGCTGCTTTGGCATAACCTACTGCCGAAGGGATGCCCCCTTTGGGCACGGCGGTCACCAAGTCTGCCTCGACCCCAGCTTCCTGAAATAATTGTTTGCCCATCCGCTCGCGCAGGGTCTGGTAAGTCACCCCCCGTAAGATACTGTCTGGCCGGGAGAAATAGATGGCTTCAAAGACACAGCCCAACTGGTCAGGGAAACGGGTAGAATGGAAGCGGTTGGTCGGGGTGCCTTCTTTAGAGAAGGATATGATCTCCCCAGGCGCCACTTCACGGGTCTGGTAGGCTCCGTCAGGATATTTGACGGCGTCGTATCGCTGGATCAGGTCAAAGGAACAGGTTTCGCTGGAGACGGCACGGCAAAGCTGCCCGCCCAAGTTAAACTCCGCGTAATGCAAAGGACGGATGCCCCAGGGGTCCCTGAAGGCATAAATATTGGGGTCGTCTTCGGTCATCACCACCCCGGCGTAGCCGCCTTTGGTCAGGCGCATCACCTCGGTGATGGACTCCATCATGTCCATCCCACGCAGCCGGATTTGGATGTTGATCAAGGCGGCGATGATCTCGGCGTCGTTTTTGGTGTAAACCTTTACCTTGCGTTTGGCGATGTATTCTAGCAGCTCGTCAACGTTGAGCAAATCACCATTGGTGACGATCACCAAACGGCCCTGCATGCTCTGGGCCCAGTGGGGATGGATCTCGCGCAGCGAAGAAGAAGAATTACGGGTCGAATAGCGGGTATGGGCGATGAAGCTGTCGCCAATGAACTTATCGAGCTTAGCGGTGGTGATGGCACGGCTGGCGCGGCCCATCTCCTTGATGGTGTCGATACAGTTAGGTCCTTCGGCGACCAAACCGGCAATCCCGGTTGCGTCGTGCCCGCGGTGTTGCAGACTGGCCAAAATGACCGGAAGAATCTGTTTCGCCTCGGGATGACCAGTAAAACCAAATACGCCGCACATAGTCTGCCTGGGTATGCAAAAGCCTAGTGTGCCACAGGGAGCGCTGAAATCAACCGAATATTTTACATTAATTTAAATAATATTTACAGCTTATTACGTGATCAATCGTTCAGTGCTGCCGACTATGCCCATCCCAGTCTTCCCAGCTCGCGCCAAGCCCGCTATACTAACCTACACCCAACCCATTCCCCTACGCTGGATATGAATTCAAGGAACTTTGACGGAACGGTGATCTTAATGACCGCCTCGGCCACCCGTACCGGTGGGGCTATCGCCAGGTATCTGCTGAGCCGTGGAGCCCAGGTTTATTTAAACTACCATTCCAACCACCAAGGAGCCGAAGAATTGGTTTCGGAATTCGGGCCCCAGATGGCCCGTCCGATCCAGGCCGATGTAACCGATCCAGCATCGGTCAAAGCTCTATATAAAAAGATCGGACAGGAAACCGACCGTCTCGATGGCCTGATCAACGTTGTGGGGGACTATCATGAAGCACCGATCTTAGAGACCTCCTTCGAAGACTATAAACAGGTGTTTTCCAACAATATGGATTCGGTTTTCTTGATGTGCCAAGGAGCCTACCCGTTGCTGCGCAAATCTAAGCGGCCCCGGGTGGTTAATTTTGCTTACGCCAAGGGCGAACGGGTCACCAGCGCTAAAGCCTGGGCTTACCATATCGCAAAAATGGGGGTGATTTCCTTTAGCCGCAGCCTCGCGGCCCAATGGGGTCCAGAGCAAATCAGCGTGAACGTGATCAGTCCAGGGACCTTGTTTAATTCGATCGTGATGGAGTCCGAAGACCCCGCTGAATACATCCCCCAAGGGCGTTTCGGCTTGTATGCAGACCTATTCCCCATTTTCGATCTCATCTTCCGCGAAGACTCGACCTACCAAACAGGTAATAATTTTATCGTCAGCGGCGGCTACAACGTGTGAACTAGGCGCTCAGGCCAAACTGGGGGTAGCCCTTTTGGGCCAAGCGGACCTGGGCTTCCTGGGTCCTCTGTAATAAGTGGGCGCAACGCTCCTTGTCGCAACCGGGAACATCTTGTTCACGGCAGCTTTGGGCGTGGTCGCCTTTATGGCAAGGCATGTTCAGCAACTCCGATTGAGCCTCAAACAATGAATCCAACCAGACACTATTTTGGCGTAGACGGTTCATGCATTCTCCTCCTCAAAAGTTTAAGAGGCCTTCCTTCTGCTCTCCTGTCATTTCGAGTATAGGGGAATTTCCTGAAATATGGCAAGAATAAATCAGGTGTTTTCCTTATTTCCGCCAAAATCAAAACAAGCCACTTAAATCATTGAAGTTTCCAGGCAACCTGTTGCCCGGCCCAGAAGGGAATAAGTGCATCCGAACCATACTCCAGGCTGTTCGGAATCAGATAGGGTTCACGCACTAGAGTCAAAGATTCTTCATTTAGCGGTAAGCCGTAAAATTCCGCCCCAAAACGCGAAGCAAAATCTTCTAAAGCCTCTAAGGCCCCAGCGGATTCAAAAGCAGCGGCGTAGTAGGGTAGCAGCGCATAGCCGGTATAAACCCCAGCACAGCCGCTAGCGCATTCTTTAGCCGATTGGGGGTGCGGGGCCGAATCGCTGCCTAAGAAAAATTTGGGGCTGCCCGAAGTCGCCGCCTTCAGTAACGCCTTGCGGTGCTTTTCACGTTTGGCAACGGGCAAACAGTAATGGTGGGGCTTGATGCCGCCAACCAAGAGGTCGTTGCGATTGATCAGCAGATGGTGCGCCGTTAAGGTTCCCGCCAGATTAGGACCGCCCGCTTCGACGAACGCCACTCCTTCAGCGGTAGTGACATGCTCCAACACCACCTTCAAACCCGGAAACTGCCGGACCAGTGGGTCCAAAACCTGATCTAAAAAAACCGCTTCTCGGTCGAAGATATCCACCTCCGGCGCGGTCACTTCGCCGTGGATGCAGAGTACCATACCGGTTTTTTCTAAGGCTTCTAAGACCGGATAAAGTCCTTCAATATGGCTTACGCCCAGATCTGAATTAGTGGTTGCCCCTTGAGGATACAACTTGGCGGCCACCACCGCCCCGCTAGCTTTGGCTTGGCTGATCTCGGCTGGTGTGGTTCGGTCGGTTAGGTAGAGGCTCATCAAAGGCTCAAAGCCGCCCTGAGGTAAGGCGGCTAAAATTTCGTCACGGTAATCCAATGCCGCCTGGGTGCTGCGTACCGGCTCCTTGAGGTTGGGCATGATCAGGGCGCGGCGGCACCAGCGGGCTGAGTCTTGCACCACTGCGGCCATCCGGTCCCCTTCGCGCAGATGCAGGTGGAAATCGTCGGGTTTGCGTAGGGTCAATTTCATGGCAACCTTTCTTGAATCGCTTGCACCGCCCCTTGGTAATCGGCGGCTTCTACGTATAACTGGGTGATCAATATTTTGCTTTCGCAGGCTTTAAGCAGTCCAGAACAGTCCGCTAAAGGACGGGCTTGGATCTGGCCGAAGTGTTTTACTAAGACCATCAAGGTGGTGGAATCCGCCGCCTGGCCTTTAACTTGCGAAGAAAACCGGTTCGACGAGGTGGAAATGAAACTCTCGATACCCACTTCGTCCAGCACTGCCTTGGCCCAGGTAACTTCTTCTAAGTGCGCTGGGTCTTCGCTCTGGAGCCGTTGGACCGTCTTGGCGCGCTCACGGCGCAGAATCTTACCGGCCCATTTATGGTCTTTGGCCTCGGCTAAGGCCTGACGAACCTTGGCTTCAGTCAAGCCAACAAACTCGTCTAAATCCCCGCTGATTTGCAAAGCCACCTCGCCGCCCGCGAAGGCGCACTTGAGGTAGTGGGTGAAGGCGCCTAAGGTTTTGTGGAAATAAACTTGCTGGAACATATGTTGGCGTGCCAGCAGAAAATTTTCGTAGGTCGCCACGTCATCTTCGCGTAGCGCTAGGTGGTATCCTGTTTCGGCCCGGTAAACGGACATACTGGCAATCATTCGGTCTAAGTCAAAACGGCCATAGGGAACCCCGGCAGTATAGGCGTCACGTAGCAGATAATCCATCCGGTCCACGTCAATCTCTCCGTTGATCAACTGACATAGCAGCGGGAAGATCAAAGCCTCTCCGTTGCGCCCGTTGAGCCTAGGGCTCGGCGTGACCCGTTTCGAGAGCACCGCGATCAAATCGCGAGCCTCTTCTTCGGCAAAGACCCCCTCCTGGTATAAACGGTAAATCACCGCATAGCCATAGTCCTCATGGGTGGCTTGCCGGTCTATCTCCGGCGCGAAATAAGGCGGAACCGGTAGGGCCGAAAGGGGGGGTAAAACCGATTCAGCGGCATGAGAAAAGGGCGGGTGACCGATATCATGCAACAACGCAGCAAAGCGCAGAAGTTGGCGGGCGTAGACCAATTGTTCTTCTTCATAGTCTCCGCGCAAATCATGAGACAAGCCTAATTCCAGCTGATCAAAGACCCGCCCCGCCAAGTGCGCCGTCCCCAGGCTATGGGCAAAACGGGTATGGGTCGCCGCTGGAAAGACCAAGGAGGCAAAACCCAATTGGCTGATTTGGCGTAAGCGCTGAAAAAAGGGGCCGTCGATCAAGGTCATCTCACGAGGTGAGAAGTCCATGGACCCGTGGATAGGACAGCGGATAATGTATTGTTTAGCCATGCACCACTTGAGTCGCTAAGATTCGGTCATGTAACCAAGGGCCTCGACAGGCACCCAAAGCCACCAAGGGCCCTAAAAGGAAAAGAATCAGCTCACGGGCCACCAAAGGGCCAACCGCCGCGGTCTGTTCGGTGTTGCGCTGCACCTTGAGTCCGGTCAAGAACTTGCCTAAACTCACCCCCCCTAAGAGGGGCACCATAAGCTCGTATCCCAGATAACTAAACAGCCAAGGCCAGTCAAGCGGGACCATCAAGCCAGCGATCTGGTGCAACAGGGCGACCAGGGCCAAATCCAACAGGCGCGCTAGCAACCGCCACGCCCAAGGGGCCGATTTCACAGAAAATCTCCGGCAACTAAAATCGCCTCTTGCCCGGCCCGCTTGATTTCCCGCGAGATATCTTCCAGGCTTCCGCTCAGGTCGAGGGTCAACAGATGCATCAACATCCCCAGGTTCAAGCCCGTAATCATCTCCAGCCGACCGGCCTGCTGGTAGGGTAAGACCAAGTTAGAGGGGGTACCGCCAAAGACGTCGGTCATGACCACCACGCGGTCCATCGGGTCTACCGATTCAATCGCCAAATGTACCTCCTTAGCAAAGTCAGTATGGCTGCCTTGCAGGGGAAGCCCAATGGCTGTGACTCGTGCACTCAAATCTTTTTCTAACATTTCCTGGGCAATGGCCAACATCTCTTGGCCTAAATTGCCGTGGGTGATCAGTAATATTTTCATCAAGGTTCAATCCATTTGTTGGTCTAACTCTTGGAGATAGGCAAAGACCTCTGGGGCCGTTTCCAAAGACAAAAAGCGTTGGATCACCTCTTCTTGTTTGGCCATCCGAGCAATCTTGGCCAATGCCTTTAGGTGGGTACTGGCCGCAGACATGGGCGCTACCAGCAAGAAAAAGAGGCGTACCGGCTGGCCATCTAAAGACTTAAACTCAACGCCCTGAGCGCTACGGCCTAACAAGATGACCAGTTCTTCGACTTGGGCGCTCTTACAATGAGGGACGGCTATCCCTTTGCCGATGCCGGTAGTCGAAAGTCCCTCACGCTCAATCAAAGCGGCAGTCAACAAAGCGGGGTCTTCAATCGGCAAGGCCCTGGCCAGTTGGGTCACCAGTTCTTCTAAAACAGCCGGACTTTCGGTGGCTTGCAGCCCCAGGTATACCGATTCAGCACGGATGTATTCGCTCAACAGCATGGTAAGTTCCTTATTTCCCCAAACTTATGGGGCGAGGTTGCGCGGGTAGAGGCCTTCTTGGTGCCTACGTCGAAGCCCCTCGACAACCAATGGTTTGTCTTGTGGATGGGTAACGCCCAACCAATGTTCACGACAATCAAGCAGCTTAACGCTGGCCTTTTGCTCGCGAACCGCTTGGTCTATGGGGGTGGTGATAAAAAACTCAGCTTTTGGGTCCGCACTAGAGTGACTCAAGAATTGGGTAAATCCTTCTTCTAGCAGTTGAAAGATGGCCGGTGAAAAGCCCCAAAAATTCATGCTCACCGGCTGGTCTGGGTCTAGCGGACGGGGTGGTTCGGCGGTTAAATCAAAAATCCCTTGCTCCCTTCGGCCAATCTGGGTGCATTCGCTCAACTGGACCAAATACCCGTCTTGAGCCTCGATCAAGCCACGACTGACGGTGCCAAACTCTGAAAGGGTATTTTTTAAGTGGTAGGCGGCCATGGCGAAGTCGGTGTCTGAGGGTCCCAGTTGGCCCAGGTATTCGGCCATCAGCGCAAACCCACCGGGGCCGTAAAAGTCGTCCGCGTTGAGCACTGCAAAGGGATGGCGGATCTTGTTCCGCGCAGACCAGACGGCGTGACCGGTACCCCAGGGCTTACTGCGCCCGGCGGGTAAAACAAAACCCGTCGGTAGGTCCGATACCTCCTGAAAGACATAATCCACTTCAAACCAAGCCCGGTAGGGGCGCAACACCTTTTTAGCGAAAAGCTCTTCTAGCTCGTGGCGGATCACAAAAACCACCCGCTCGAAACCGGCCTTCTTGGCATCAAACAAGGCGTATTCCATCAGGCTCTCCCCCGAAGGGCCAAAGGAATCGAGCTGTTTATCCCCTCCGTAGCGGCTACCCAAGCCCGCCGCTAAGATCAGCAATTCTACCGGTTGGTTCATTTGCCGGCCCTCTCAGTCAAACATTCTCCCACCGAGTGGGGGCGGCAGATGCTTCCATCGGTCCAGGTTGCCCCCGAAAGGTCGGCCCCTTCTAGGTTCGCCCCCTTCAAGTTAGCTCCCGTGAGGTCCGCAGACACCAGTCTGGCCCCGCGTAGGTCAGCTTTAGAAAGGTTGGTGTTCTCCAAGAAAACACCGGTAAGATTAGCCCTACCTAATTTAGCGCCGATCAAACTAGAACCGTTTAGGTTAAACCAAGCCAAGCTTTTACCTTCTAGGTTGATGAAGGGCAGGCTGCAGGCTTTACATTTTTTGTCCGCCATTAAGGTCTTGTAGGTGTCGTGGACACAGTTGCCCACTGAGCCTTCCTGACAAATAACTCCGTCGGGCCAGAGGGCTCCCGTAAACTGCGTTCCGGTAGTGTTCGCGAAGGCAAGGTCTGAATTTGTCAGATTCGCCTGGGTCATGTCGGCGCCTGAGAGGTCCGCACCGGTCAGGTCGCTACCGATCAATTTGGCCCGATAGAACTTCGAGCCAGCCAGCTTGGCCTGGGTCAAGTTCCGTGAGGATAGGTTGGCATAGACCAGACTGCACTTAGGGCACTCCTTTTGGTTGATCGCCCGCACCACCGATGGAGTCACGCAAAAGCCTTGGCTGCCTTGCTGGCATTGTTGTCCGTCAACCCAGGTAGCCCCGTTGAGCCGGACGTTGCCCAACTCTAGGTTTTCGAAAATAGATTTATTTAGATTACTATCCGTAAAATCAGCTCCCTGGAAGCTGCTGTTCATGAATTTACTGCCGCTTAAATCGGAGCCGATGATTTCGGACTGGCCGAATTCAGCGCCCGTAAAGTCCGAACCGGCCATTTTGGCGTCTGAAATACGCACTTCCTGAAATTTAGTGCCTCTAAAGTAGGTGGCACCGAAGCTAACTTGGATAAAGCGAGCCCCCGCTAAGGTAGCACCGCTGAAAATGGCCCCGGTCAAATCGGACTGGCTAAAATCGGTACCGGATAGGTTGGCGTTGGTGAAGTTGCTGCCCGCGAAGTTGCCTTCTCGGAGGTTAGAATCAATCAGCTGTGCGCCGACTAGGTCCAACTGGGGCTTTTTGACCATGATCAAGCTACAGTTATTGCAGCTTTTTTCCTTTATCAGCTGGGCCCATTCGGGGGTCAGGCACATGCCTATGGAGCCATCACCACAGGGCTCCCCATTGATCCAAAGAGCACCCACCAGATTTGCCCCTTCTAACTTAATCCCGTTAATCTCCGCACCGGTCAAGTTAGCTTTGCGCAGGTCGGCTCCGGTTAAATTGGCTAATTGAAGGTTGGCGTTAACGAAAACCGTCTTTTCTAAATTGGCTCCCCTTAAGTCCACTCCCCGCAGAAAAGCACCTTGCAAGTAGGTATCTCGCAACATGACGAAGGGCAAGGAGCAATCTCGGCAGGTCTTAGCGGAGAGCAGCTTCTCCATGGTGGCGGTGATGCACTTGCCAAAGGAGCCCTTTTTACAGACCTCCCCGTTGGTCCAGGTGGCGGCCTCAAAATAGGTTTGTTGGTAGTTGACGCCAGTCAGGTCGGCACCGGTCAAGTCGGCACCGTTTAGGTTGGCGCGGCTGAGGTTAGCGTTTTGGATCTGGGCACCGGCCAGTTGGGCGTCTTGTAGTGCGGAACTGGAAAGATCGCAGCCGGGGCATTTTCTATCTTTAACGAGTTGGTCGAGGTGGGCCGGATTGAAGGCCCAGGCACAGGAGCCGCCTAGGACCAAAAACCAAAAGATCAACCAGGCTCGTTTCATCGACATCGTTACCTTGCAAGCAGGCGTTATGGTTCCGCTAAAGGGTCTGGACTAGCCCGCGCCCTTGGGACTTGGCCTGGGTGAGGGCCAATTCGGCTCGATCAAACATATCGGTGATGCTGCTTTCAAAAAAAGCCCCGCCAGTGGTGACCGAGAGTTTGATGCCTTCGGGTAGTTCCATCTCAACGCAGCGTTTCTGGATGCGTGAGGCAATCATGATGGCCGCTTCTTTGCCCGTTTCGGGCAATAAGACCGCGAAGCGGTCACCGGCCAATCTAGCGGGAATGTCGTTTTTGCGTGTCGCTTGGCCCAACATCTCGGCAAAGTCCCCTAAGACTTGGTCGCCAATCTCATGGCCAAAGGTTTCGTTGACTTGCTTGAAGTGGTCTAAGTCAAAGACCAAAAGACCGCAGGGGTCATCGTCGTCCTCCAGGATCGACTTTTCGCAGGTTTTGAGGGTTTTAAAAAACTGGTCGCGGTTGTAGAGGTGGGTCAATCCGTCGAGCATAACGGCGCGCCTGGACTCTAACTCTTTAAAACCTAAACGAATTTGATTGGTTAGGTCGGTTAAGTCGCAGGGTTTGGGTAAGAAAGCATTGGCCCCGACCCTTTCGGCGCGGGCCTGATCTTCGGGCGAATCATGCCCCGTCATCAAAATGATATAAAGCAGAGGGTAATTGGATTCTTGGCGGAGATCCCGGCAGACTTCCCAACCGTCCATTTCCGGCATGGACACATCAAGAAGCAAGATATTGGGGCTTTGTTGCTCAACTAACTCAACAGCTTGACTCCCGTCGCTGGCATCGAGCACTTCATAGCCTTTTTTGGCTAAAAACTGGCTCAGCAACAGGCGCACGCTGCGCTCATCGTCGGCAATCAAAACTCGGTTGTTAATCCGTTGTGTCTTCATGTTTAAAGCGGGTTTCCTTCCCTCTGGAGTGCCATTTTCGGCCCCTTTGGGCAAGTGATTTCTCCTTACGACAAACTCTTAAACTACCGGTTTCGTGGGGGCCGATGTCCCCTCAATCAAGTTCAACACCAGCAAATATTCATCTGCTTGCCCCAGAGCGCCCATCAGGGCGCGGTTGCGTTCGACGAACTTATTGGCTTGGCTCTTGGTGGTACCCAAGTCTTTGATGGTCGCCTCCCAATCGCCGCGCCTAAAGAGATACCGGTCCAAAAACCACCCCACAAAGAACGGGAAAGCCCGGTTCTTAGGGTTGATCCGCAGTTCCGACTGGTTTAAATAGGGCAACACCTCAACGGGCGGCTGCGTTAAACTCTTGCGGAGTTCGCTGCCCTTAAGGAAGTCCAGCGCAATTGCCAGCCGCAACTTTCTCACCGCCCCGATCAGGTTTTCTTCTTTGCTGCGAGAGCCCGTCTCGCTAACCAAAAGATGGCCCAAAACCAAGCGGATAGCATTTTCGGTTTTATTTTTCTTTTGCCCACCCTTTCCGCTGGATTTATAGGTATCACGCCGGGCTCGGGTCAGTAATTTCTGGTCATCAAGCCGGAGATATTCTAACCAGTGGTCTGGGCTATAATCAGGGATCTTCATCAAATAAAAACCGTTTCAAGTCGGCCAGTAAAGAGGCTTCAGGCGCACCTGGAAGCTGGGCATGCAACTGTGGCAATTGCCGGATCCAGGTCTGTTGTTTTTTGGCAAAACGACGCGAATCTTGTTGGATTCGGCTGACCATCTGGACATCGTCGCACCGGTGCATCAGGAAGTCCACCGCTTGTTTATAGCCAATGGACCGCATCGAGGGCAGGCTGGGATCATAGCCCTGTTCTAAGAGCCCTTGAACCTCTTGCACCAACCCGGCGGCAACCATCAGCTCCACCCGGCGGTTGATCCGTTGGTACAACTCCTCGCGGCTGCGATCAACACAGAGGTAATAGGGCCGATAACGACTTTGGGCAAAGGCATGTTCGGCCTGCCAGGATTTAATCGAGCGCCCAGTATAGCGGAACACCTCCAAAGCCCGGGCGATCCGGCTGGAGTCGTTCGGGTGAAGTTCCGCCGCCGCCAGGGGGTCCAGTGCGCTAAGTTGCTGGTACAACGGGCCGACCCCTTCGGCTTCTAACTGACGGTAAATCGGTTCTTTTATCTCCGCCGGAGCCGCTGGAATCTCGATCAACCCGTCTACTAAGCCCCGCAGGTATAGATTTGTGCCCCCTAACAACAGCGCGTTCTTGCCGCGCCCGATAATGTCCCCAATGGCCTGGTCAGATAAATGCTGGAACAGGCCCGCATTAAAGGGTTGGTCTGGGGTGAGGATGTCGATCAAATGGTGGGGAACCAGCGCCCGTTCCTCGGCGCTGGGTTTAGCGGTGCCGATGTCCATGCCTTTATATACCAGCATAGAATCAGCGGAGATGATCTCTAGGTCTAAGGCCTGGGCCAGCGCCAGACCGAATTCGGTCTTTCCGCTAGCCGTGGGACCCAGCAACACCAAAATCTTCGGCGGGCTCACTAGTGGTGGTTCGCCGAAATCTGTCCAAAGGCACCGGAGCCCTCGGGGATGGGGACCGGGGTGTTTGCCTCTAGTTCTTTGTCATCGACTGGTCGAGGTTCGCGCTCTAGAGCCGCTTGGAGGGCTTGGCGTACATGCACTACCGAGTGGATGGTCAGGCCGTCGCGGATTTCGGCGTCGATTTCCACTAGCTCCTTTTCGTTTTCTACGGGAATCAACACCTGCGCAATCCGGTTGCGTTTGGCGGCCAGCAGCTTTTCCTTTAAGCCGCCAATGGGCAGCACCTTCCCGCGCAAGGTGATCTCACCGGTCATGGCCACGTCTTTGCGGATCGGGATGCCCGTTAAGGCCGAAACCAACGCGGTGGTGATGGCGATACCCGCCGAGGGTCCGTCCTTCGGCGTAGCCCCTTCGGGCACGTGCACATGGATGTCCAAATCGCCGAATACTTTAGAATAAATACCTAGGCTATTGGCGTTCGAGCGGATGAAGCTTAAGCTCGCCTGGGCCGATTCCTTCATCACGTCACCTAACTTACCGGTCAGTTGGATCTTGCCGGTGCCCTTCATGACGTTGACTTCGATGGTCAGGACCTCGCCGCCGACGCTGGTCCAAGCTAGGCCATTGACGATCCCGATTTCGTTGTGTTGGTCGATCTTGTCGGAATCGTATTTATGGACGCCCATATACTCGCGCACTTTGGCCCCATCGACGGTGATCACGCCTTGGCTCTCGTCTTTGACCAGATCGGTCACCGCCTTACGGCAAAGCTTTGCGATCACCCGTTCTAAGTTCCTTACCCCCGCTTCTTTGGTATAGTGGCGGATCGACTCTAAGATACCCTCTTGGGTAAAGACCAAATCCTCTTCATTCAACCCATTTTCTTTGCGCTGGCGGGGCACCAAATACTTCTCGGCAATCTTGTGTTTTTCGATTTCCGAATAGCCCTCTAGGTTGATCACTTCTAAGCGGTCAATCAGCGGGCCGGGGATGTCGCTGTAGCTGTTGGCGGTGCAGATGAACATTACGTTCGAAAGGTCGTATTCGACCTCTAGGTAATGGTCCATAAACTCTTTGTTTTGCTCCGGGTCCAAGACCTCTAACAGCGCCGAAGCAGGGTCGCCCAGGTGGCTTTGGCCCATCTTATCCACTTCATCAAGCAACATGACCGGATTGTTGGTCTTGGCTTTTTTCATGCTCTGGACGATTTTGCCGGGCATCGCGCCGATGTAGGTGCGGCGGTGGCCCCGGATTTCCGCTTCGTCGCGCACGCCACCTAAGGACAGGCGCACAAAGTTACGCTCAATGGCCCGCGCAATACTGCGGGCCAAAGTGGTTTTACCAACGCCCGGAGGGCCCACCAAGCAGATGATCGGCCCGCGCAGGTTGCCTACTCGGTTGGCTACGGCAATGTATTCAATGATCCGTTCCTTGACCTTGTCTAGGCCGTGGTGGTCTTCATCTAAAATCTGCTGGGCATGGTCCACCGAAAGGTTGTCATCTGTCTCAGCCTTCCAGGGGACGGTCACCAACCAATCGATAAAGGTCCGCACAATGTTGGCTTCTGAAGACATAGGCGGCATTAACTTGAGCTTCTTCAGCTCCTTCTGGGCCATTTCACGGGCCGCCTCGCTCATGCCGCTTTCTCTGATCTTGTCGTCGTACTCGTCAAATTCCTCTTTGGCATCTTCGGCGCCCAGTTCCTTTTGGATCGCCTTCATCTGCTCGTTGAGGTAATACTCCTTTTGGGTGCGGCCAATCTGGCCTTGGACGCGTTCCTTAAGCTTTTGCTCGAGCTTTTTATGCTCTTCTTCTTCAAGCATGCGCGAATAGACCAATTCGAGGCGGCGTTGGTCTTTTAACTCTGCCAGCAATTCTTGCTGCCGCTGGATTTCTAGCGTCAAAAGCGGCGCGATCAAATCGGCCATCTCACCGGGGTTGTAGTCGCCCGAAAGAATCTTTTCGGCCGAATCAATCCCTTTGGTGACGCGCTTGAGGAAGTTTTTTAATTCGTCTTTGACCGACCGGACCAAAGCCACGGTTTCGGTCGTTTCGGCGGGCTCACAATCTAGCAGTTCTACTTCGGCCTGATAACTAGGCCCGTCAAGTTCCACCTTTTTGCGGCGGCCCCGCTGCTGGGCTTCAAAGAGCGCCTTGATGGTGCCGTTGGGTAGACGCATGATCTGCAAAATCGAGCCGACGGTGCCGATTTCATAGAGGTCGTTTTCGCCGGGCTTTTCAATCATCGGGTCTTTTTGAGCGACCACAAAAATGCGCCGGTCATTAGCGAGCGCTTCTTCGAGGGCTTCAATAGACTGCTGGCGGCCGATAAAAAAAGGCGTGGTCATGTGCGGGAAGACCACGATGTTGCGCATCGGCAACATGGGGATCTTAATGATTTTTGACTCGTTTTGATCGGACATAAGGAGGCTTTCCTGCCGGGAGTTCGGGTAGTGGGAAGGGCTTGGCCATTATTATAAGGCCCCTAGATTAAAAGTTCAAACCTAGAGGCCATTTTTTAAGGAAAGGACTTAAACTAAACCGCCGCTTGCTGGCGAATCCCTTGGGTCTGTTTCTTGATCTCAAGTCGGTTTAAGGCGTCAACAAAGGCCTTCGCCGCCGCGACCAAGATATCCGTTTCCGACCCGCGCCCTGAAGCACTGATCCCTTCGGACTCGATCCCAATGGAAACGATCCCCTGGGCATCGGTACCACCGGTGATCGACTTAACCGAAAACTTGGTGAGCACGCAATCACTCCCCAAGATTTCACGGATGCTGTTTAAGGCGGCATCGATCGGTCCGGCACCCAAGGCCGAGTGGGGCGCTAGTTCCTTTCCATCGGCTTCCATTTTAACGGTAGCCGTAGGTAAGGAGTCTGTGCCCGAAAATACGTTGAGTTGCAGCAGTTTGTACTTCTCGGTTCGCTGGACGCGGTCACCGGCGATCAAAAGTTCGATGTCTTCGTCGTAGACCACCTTCTTTTTGTCTGCCAGCTTCTTGAACTCGTCGAAGATCCGCTTGATCTCCTCTTCACCGACCTGATACCCCAGTTCGCGGATACGCTCAAGCAATGCCGCCCGGCCCGAATGTTTGCCCAAAACCAGATTCGACTTGGTCAAACCCACCGATTCGGGGGTCATGATCTCATAGGTCAGGCGGTTTTTGATCATCCCGTCTTGATGGATACCCGACTCATGGGCAAAGGCATTGTCACCCACAATGGCTTTGTTGGCCTGGACCAACTGTCCCGTTAGCTTGGTCAACAAGCGAGAGCTGTGGATGATCTGGGTTGAATCGATGCCCGTTTCGATCTGGTAATACTGATGGCGGACTTTCAAGGCCATCACCAACTCTTCTAAGCTGGCGTTGCCCGCCCGCTCGCCGATGCCGTTGATGGTGCATTCCACCTGCCGCGCGCCAGCCTGCACCGCCGCCAAACTATTGGCCACCGCCAACCCTAGGTCGTTGTGGTTGTGCACCGAGAAGATCACCTCGTCGCCCCGGTAGACCTCGTTTTTCAAGCGGTCAATCAGCGCATACATCTCGCCGGGCGTGGTGTAACCCACGGTGTCGGGAATGTTTAAGATCGTCGCCCCAGCGCGGACCACCTCCGAGCAGATTTCCACCAAAAAGTCCGGGTCCGAGCGGGTGGCATCTTCACAAGAAAACTCAACCGAATCCGTAGCCGAGGCAGCGCGTTCCACGGCGCGTACCGAACGCGCAATGGCCGTGGCCCGGTCGATCTTCAGCTTTTCTTTTAAATGCAAATCACTGGTGCTGATGAAGCAGTGGATACCCCAGTTGTAGCTCCCCTTTAAGGCGTTGATTCCGGCGTCGATGTCCGAATCGATCACCCGGCACAACGTCACGACCTTGGGGCCCTTCAATTCATGTCCGATCATCTGGACCGACTCAAAGTCACCGGGACTAGAGGCCGCAAAACCCGCCTCCAGGCTATCCACACCGAGCCGTTGGAGTTGGCGAGCCATGTGCAGCTTTTCCTCTTTGTTCATGCTGCATCCAGGTGATTGCTCTCCGTCTCTTAAGGTCGTGTCGAAAATGTGGATACGGTTCGGGTCCATTGGTTACCTCCGTTGATAGAACCGGTTGGGATTAAGTGTGTTATTATATAGACTCACCAAACCAATGAAAAGGGACAATTTACAGATTGGACAAAAAACTATATTTGAGTGAAAAAGCTCCTCTAACCTGAATACAACGCCGAATTTTAAGAATGCTGCAACTTATGGGGCCGCTGGCTCTACCCTTATTGCTCTGTTCTAGTCTGGTCTTGGCTATTTTAGCCGAGCGGTCCTGGTTTTTCCTAGCCTCGGCACCGACCGCCGAGCGTTTGGCAGAGCGCTTTACCCAGTTGCGCCCCCAAGAAGCCAAAGACCCCGGCCCCGTTGGAGAAGCCCTGGCCAATCTATTGCTCACCCAGGCCGAAGCTCAGCTGACCCGATTTCTGCCCTGGTTACGTATCCTGGCGGCGATCAGCCCCCTCTTAGGCCTCTTGGGGACCGTTTTCGGGATGATGGAAGCTTTTGAAACCATCGCCGGACAAGACCGGCCCATCACACCCGCCTTGGTGGCCGAAGGGATCAGCCATGCCTTGACCACCACCGCCGCCGGGTTGATCATCGCTATCCCGGCGCTGCTGGGACACAGCCTCTTCGCCTTAAAGGCCCAAAACCGCTTAAAAACCGCAACCGAAGCCTTGACGCTAAGCCACCACGGCCTAGAGGTGACCCTATGATCGGCTTACCGCCTAAAGCCCAAAGCCATTTAGAAGAAGCCCTAGACCTGACGGCAATGGTGGATGTTTTGTTTACCCTCTTGGTCTTCTTGTTATTGACCATGGGCACCACCCAAATCACCACCCATCTCCAATTAGCCCAAAGTTCCAGCCGCCCGCAGGCAAGCCCAGAAACAGCCCCCAACATCCCCATTGAGCTAGACCGGCAGACCTGGAACTTAAGCGGCGTAACCTACCAAGAATTTTCCGCCTTCAGCCGCGCCTTTTTGGCAGCCCATCGGGACGAATACAACCGACCGGTGCGGATTCTCCCCCAACGGGACCTACCGGTTGAAGAGTTGGTGCGGGTGATGAATTTCCTGAGTGAGCACCAGTTTTCGAATCTACAAATCCAAAGCCAGTGGGCTCCATGAAGACCACCAACCGCGCCTCCTTTCGTTTAGGCCTGCTCTTCATGGTATGCTTCGGGCTACAGTGGGCGGCTCTTTCTTGGATGGAGGCCCCGCAGGCTCAGTCTTCTGGGCCTACGCCGCAGCCTTTAAGTCTCAGTCGGTTTTGGCTCTCCCCACCGAGCCAAACCAAACCAACCGCCGAGACCCTCAAAAACAAGCTACCCAAAAAATCGGTGGCAACGGAACCAGCGATGTCTCAACACACCGAGCCGGAGCCCGAAGCTGAAGCACAAAACCAAGCCGACCCAGCGCCGAACCCCGAGGAGCTAAAGAACCTAATCTTAGCCTACCTGACCCAGGTGGACCTAAACCGCTACTACCCAAGGGCTTCACGCAAGCGCGGTGAAGAGGGGGTGGTTTCAGTTCGGGTGGTATGGGGGCCTCAGTTAGAAATCACCGAGCTAGACTTGGCGCAAAGCAGTCGCTATCCCAGGCTAGACGCAGCAGCTTTAGAGCTGCTAAAGGAACACCGAGGTGATATTGCGCAAGTCCTACGCCAGCGACACCCAGATTCCCAATTAAAGGGGGAACTGCTGTTACCCATCCGTTTCAGCCTCCAATAAGGACCCCATGAAAGGACCCTGGAAGGTCTTTAAAGACAAGCTAAACCAACACATCATCAAGCCCATCCTAGAAAGCCACGCGCCCATACCCGAGGCAGCTCTAGGCGCAGCGGTGGGGATGTTTTTAGGGATGACGCCGACGGTGGGCATCCAGATGAGCCTAGTCTTCGGAAGCTGGTTGGTCTTTAAATACCTGCTGCGCCGCAAGTTTGACTTAGTGATCAGCACCGCCATGGTCTGGCTGAGCAATCCTGTCACCATGGGGCCGCTCTATTATGGATTTTTGGTCACCGGGAATTGGTTCTTTGCGGTGGTCGGTGCCAATGAGGGGGTGATGTCTTACCAAGAGTTCACCAAACGATTAGAAGAAATCACCCACGCCCAAGGGGCCTCGTCTTGGGACATGTTTAAAGAAGGGATAGGATTTTTGATCCTCGATTTAGGCTACCCCATGGTGATCGGTAGCCTCTTTTGGGCCATCCCTTTATCCATCCTCGCCTATCTCTTCACCCAACGTTACCTGACAACCCACCGCCAGCGCAAAGCCGAACATTTAGGGTTAAGCTACGACCAGTGGCGTGATAAATATGAGCGGAGCGCTTGATGGAAACCGAACACACCGATGCCAACCTTTTGGAATTAAGTGCAAATATCGACGACATGAGCCCCGAGCTCTGCGCTCCTGTGTTAGACCAGTTGCTCGCTGCCGGGGCTAAAGATGCATGGTTCCAGCCAATCCTCATGAAAAAGGGGCGGCCCGCGCTGATGCTCAAATGCCTTTTACCAGCAAAGCTACTAGAAACCATTGAAGGGATTGTTTTTAACGAAACCAGCAGCATGGGGTTGCGTTACCACGCCGTCACCGGGCACCGCCTTGAAAAGTCCTTGGTCACCGTCGCAACGCCCTGGGGAGAAGTGCAGGTAAAAATCGCCAAGCACCAAGGAAAAACCACCCAAGTCAGCCCTGAGTTTGAAGACTGCAAGCAGCTAGCCGAGCAGGCCCAGGTTCCGCTAAAGTTGGTTTTTGAAGCAGCCCGCCGGGCGGCGGACTCCCTAAAATAGTTATTTGCTGTTAAACTGACCCGAACGCACCGCAGCGGCGTACTCGGCCGCAGCCTCCATCACCTCTTTACCTAAAGCCCGGAAGGGCACCGCATGGCGCGGAGCAAAGTCTGGGTCCATGCCCATCAAGTCGTGCCAGACCTGCACTTGGCCGTCTGTGTCTGGGCCCGCCCCGATTCCGATGGTAGGGATCGACAGCTTTGCGGTCACTTCTTTGGCCAGTTTATGGGGGATATTCTCTAATACCAACAGACTCACTCCGGCGGCTTCTAGGGCTAGTGCATCTTGCAAAAGCAACTGGGCCCCGGCTTCGTCTTTGGCTTGTTTGCCATAACCACCATAGGCGTTGAGCCACTGGGGCTGCATCCCTAAATGTCCGACCACCGGAATCCCAGCGGCAACAATCTTGCGGATTTGAGGAACATACTCGCTGCCACCTTCAAGCTTAACGGCCATCATCCCCCCTTCAACCACCAACCGCCCAGCACTGACCAAGGCCTGCTCGGGGTTTAGTTGGTAACTCAAGAAGGGCAAGTCCCCGATCAAGGCGGCCAATTTCGAGCCTCTAGCCACCATGGAACAATGATAAACCATCTGATCCAGGCTGACCTTTAGGGTGCTCTCCAACCCAGCCACCACCATACCCAAAGAATCTCCGACCAAAATAGCATCCACCGCAGCGTCTACCAAACGAGCCAAAGTAGCGTCATAGGCCGTAGCCACGACAATGGGGGTCTGGCCTTTTAGGGCCCTTAACTGCGGGATGGTTTTGCGCGGCATGGACTCCCTTGGGTTAGGGGTGCTTAAGCAAATGGGCGATCATGAAGGCAATGTCTAGGCTCTGGCGTCCGTTGAGCCGAGGGTCGCAACTGGTCAGGTAGTTTTCTTCTAGCTGATGCGCCTCTAGGTTGTCCGAACCGCCGCCCACACATTCCGTCACCGCTTCGCCGGTCAACTCGAAGTGGATACCGCCGGGGATCGTTCCTTCGGCGCGGTGGATATGGAAGAAATGCCCGATTTCCTTTAAAATGGCTTCAAAGCTACGGGTTTTGTAGTTACCGGCTTTGTAGGTGTTCCCGTGCATAGGGTCACAGCTCCAAAGCAGGTTGTAGCCCTCACCTTTAAGCTGGCGCAGCACCTTAGGCAGGTGCTCGTCAATCAAATCCGCCCCAAAGCGAGTGATCATCGTCATGCGCCCAGGTTCGTTGTCCGGGTTGAGGCGGTCGATAATCCGTTTGATCTCGTCGATGTCGTGGTTGGGGCCCAGCTTCATGCCGATGGGGTTACGCACGCCGCGCAAAAATTCCACATGAGCCCCGTCTAACTGACGGGTTCGGTCCCCTATCCAGAGCATATGGGCCGAGCAGTCGTACCATTCTCCGGTGGTGGAGTCACAGCGTGTCATGGCTTCTTCATAGGCCAAAAGCAGGGCTTCGTGGCTGGTGTAAAAATCCACTTGGTTCAGGTCCCGCTCTTTGCCCATATCCATACCGATGGTGCCAATAAACTTCAGCGCCTTGTCGATTTCACCGGCCAGTCGTTCGTAGCCCTTACCTTCTTTGGAGTTAGACACGAACTCATTGTTCCAGGAATGGACCCGTTCTAAAGAGGCAAACCCGCCTTTAGTGAAGCCCCGCAAGATGTTTAAAGTCGCCGCAGAATAAAAATACCCCTGGCGCAACCGGTCCGCATCGGGCAGACGTGCCGCCTCGGTAAATTCCGGGCTGTTGATGATGTCTCCACGGTAGCTGGGCAATTCTAGACCGTCGATCACTTCGGTGTCGCTGGAGCGCGGCTTGGCGTATTGTCCGGCAATGCGCCCTACCTTAATGACCGGTTTTTCACCGGCATAGGTGAGGATCACCGACATCTGCAAGATCACCTTGAGGGTCTCGCGGATCGCCGGAGCGGTGCAACGGGCAAACTCTTCGGCACAGTCTCCGCCTTGCAACAAAAAGGCTTCGCCCCGTTGGGCCCGAGCAATATCCGATTTTAGTTTGCGGGCCTCGCCAGCAAAAACCAAGGGCGGTAACCGCTCCAAATCAGCCAAAACCGAAGCATAGCTCGCCTGATCGGGCCAATTGGGTTGTTGGGCTGCCACCAGGGTTTGCCAAGAAGATTTAGACCAGCGTTGCTCTTTGTTCATCGTAGTTTACACAAGCGTTTGGCAGGTAAGTGAATTTATCTGGTCCATCCTACGCCGGGCCTAACAATCTGGCAACCCTTGCCAACCAGGGTTGGCGCTCGATTTTACGAAGAAATGATCCACAGAACCGCCTCGGCTATGATAAACTAATCCCAAACACCAGCGATCCCCCTCGGAGAAGTCCCATGAAACCTGTTGTCCATTGCCGCTGTGAAATCGATCTGCACCAATACGAAACCCGTATGCAGATACTAAGACGCTACAACCGGGCGGACCGAGACAACAGCAACTGGGCGGAGCTGTTGGAGCGGCTGCGCAAAATGATCGAACTAGAATCACAGATTTTGGCCGATCTCGCCACCAAGCTGGGCCACGATACGCAACAGCTCGCGATCTATAAAAAATTGAGGCTTGAAGATTTAGAGCTATACGCCATGGTATCCGAAGCCCTGGACCAGCCCGAAGATCAGGCGATAGCGGTCAAGCTACTGGCCGAGCGCAAGGCCGAGATGTCCAAACAAGCGGTCTACGACAAAGAAACCGGTCTGTATAACCAGCAACTAGGCCAACGACTTTTAAGCGAAAAGATCGAAGAAGCGCGCCGCGCCGATTCCCCCTTTGCCGTAGCACTTCTGGGGCCCAAAGAGCCCTCTTCGATCGAAACGATCCACCTACTAGGCCGCCGCTTCGCCGAATTGATCCGCTGGGGCGATCTAGCGGCCCACTACGGGAAAGAAAGTTTCTTATTTGGTTTCCCAGCGACGGACTCACAGCAGGCCAAACGCATCTTATCGAAGCTGCGCAGCCAAACTGCGGGGTACGCAGTAAACGGCGGTCTGACCGGGGTCTTCAGCTTTGCTAACCCTGATGAAGAGGAACTTGCGCTACTGGACCGATTAGAAGAAGCCTTCAATCGCTTACGCAAACATTCTAAATTCTTTGAGGTCAATCGTGACCTTGAGTTAGAGTTCTGAGTCAACTTGTGCTCTTGCGCCTGCTAATGGGATACCCTATAATGTACCTAAATAGACATTGGCCTAAGGGGGCCGCAACCCGATGAGAAGGAATTCGACATGAGCAAGTTGCTAACTTTCCTGTTTGCTTTGGCATTAACGATGAGCTTTGGTTTTAGCCAAGCACCCGAGATTATTGCTGCCCCCGATGAACCGGTTGCGGTCTTAAGCCAAGTCAAAGGCGAGGTCGAGTACTCCAAAGACGGCAAAAAGTGGCGTGCTGTGCGCCGCAACAAATTCCTCAAAGCAGACTACCTGATCCGTAGCGGTGCCGATGGCTCCGGTAAAGTAATGTTACAAGCCAGTGGCGATACCTTTGAATTAGGCCCCAACACCGAATTTATCGTTAAAGACGGCAAGCTAGTGGCCAAGAAGGGTAAATTGGCCGCTGCCGGAGAAAGCAGCGCCTTGGTGGCCGGTTTGATGAAGCGCTTCGACAAAAGCCAGTCTTATACCACCGTGCGCCGCGCTGCTAGTTCTAAAAAAGTTGAGGTCGAATCAGCCCGCGAGCTAACCCTTTCGGACGCCTACCCTTACATCGTCTTTGAATCTGCTGGTGAGCAGTTCTCCTATGAAGTGAAAGTAGGCAACGAGGTGTATAAAGTATCGCCGACCAAAGAAGAGCTGGTCCGTCTTAAAGTGAAGCCCTTCAAAGGCAATGTGGTCTACAGCATTGACGTCCTTAAAAGCGGCAAGAAGGTCTTCACCATGAAGCCTTACCGCAAAGGCCGCGAACAGCTAGACCGCCAACTAAGCTGGCTTTCTGAAGGAAAGGAGCGTGAGCTCGCTGCGCAGGCTAAACAAATCCAAGAGGCCTTTCCGGGCAACGATGCCCTGCTGAGCAAGCTTTACGAGCAAGAAGGACTTTACGTAGCCGCTATGGATTCATACCGCGACTACCTCAAGGCCAACCCGGACGATGAGGACATCTATCCCTATTACTTCTGGGTGATCAAAAAGCAACTCTTCTTAGACGAGCTTTACCGCAACGAAATGACCAAGTACAAAGAGTTGACCGAAGAATAAAAGGAATTTGCTTTTAGGTCCCTAAAAAGGGCACTTCCTGCCAAGGAGGTGCCCTTTTTTTTTGTTCTTAGCAGGCAGTCAGGCTCTTGTAGCAAAGGCAAAAGACTGGTAAGCCTGGGAAAAGACCTTCAACCGAGAGCGTAAAGATGGCCAAAAAGAAGAAACAGCAGTTTTCCATGAAAGACCTGCTGATACGGTATGACCTCTATATCGCGCTGGCTATTTTCCTGGCCATGATCCCAGCGGAGCATTTTGAGTGGTTCTCTGGATTAGAGAACCAAACCCTATCGGCGCGCCATATCGTCCGCAACGGCTCGGGCGACGAAGAACAACGCACCTTCACCAAAGATAAAATCAGCATCGTCTATCTCGACGAGGGCTTCTTTAAGGAGTACGGCAGTTTCCCGCTTCGCCGCACCGATGTGGGTACCATTGTGGAGAACCTCTCCTTTTTAGGTGCCAAGGTGATCGTCGTCGACATGTTGATGGATTTCCCCTCTAGCTATAACGAGGACCCCGTAATTGCCGAAAGCCTTAAAAGGGCTGGCAATAACCTGGTGGTTTCTATGTTAAAAATCGAAAAGGGGCAGATCAAAAGCGTCAACTACCCCACCGAAGCCATCAAAAACGCTACCCAGACAGCCTATAGCAACCACCTAGCTACCGGCACCATGCTCAACCGTCTGCGGATTTACCCCGAAGCGGCAGAGAAGTTCAACGAATGGCCCGTTGCTATTTTGGCCTATGCCAATTACTTGGGCGTCAAGCCGCACTTTGAAGGCAAGAAACTATTCATCGGTGACCAACGGGTTCATCTGGACCAATGGGGGGATTTGGTCATCGACTACTCGCGCTTAGACGGCGGAGTGCGCTTTTTGAGCCGTGATCCCTTTGTGGGTATCCCCGGTATGGCCCTGTTGGATTTCGACCGAGAAGACGAAGATATGGTCGAAGAGCTCCAATACTTGGTTAAAGACCGCGTTGTTTTGTTAGGCGATACCAGCGAAGTCAGCCACGATATTTTCGACACCTTGGTCGGAGAGGTCTACGGGGTTGAAGTGATGGCTCAAGAAGTCAACACCCTGTTTAAAGGGGCTCCGCTCCAACCAGCCAGTAGCACCACCGAAGCTGCGGTGCTGTTGATCTTGATGATCTTATTGCTGGCCGCTCATTTCGTTTCGGACCCCAAGTTCCGCTTCCCCCTGGTGATCCTCTTGGTGGCCGCCTACGTCACCCTGGGGGTCGTCACTTATGTCTATCTGGACGTAAAATTATCGATGGGCTACGGCCTTTTGGCCATGATGCTCGGCAGTTTTACCATCAACGTCTATCTCTTCATCCAAGAACGCAAGGAACGCAGCTTCATTCAGGGGGCCTTCGGCCAGTATCTGAGCCCCGCGGTGATCGAGGCCTTGGTTGAAGATCCCGACAAGTTGAGCCTCGGCGGTGAACGCCGGGTGATGACCGCCTACTTTAGCGACGTCGCGGGGTTTTCGACCATCTCGGAGTCCTTAACTCCCGAAGAGTTGGTCAACTTGCTCAACTACTACCTGACCGACATGTGCGACATCATCTCGAAGTATGATGGCACCGTCGATAAATTTGAGGGCGACGCAATCATTGCCTTCTGGGGCGCTCCCTTAGACCAGCCGGACCACGCCACCCGCACCTGTTGGGCCAGCATCGACATGCAAAAGCGGCTTACCCTAATGCGCGAAGAGCTAAAGGCCGAGGGTCGCCCGCTGTTAAACGTACGGATGGGCATCAACAGTGGCCCTATGGTAGTGGGCAACATGGGTAGCAAGACCCGGATGGATTACACTATGATGGGCGACGCCGTGAATTTGGCGGCTCGCTTAGAAGGGGCCAATAAGTTTTACAAAAACTATTCGATGATCTCTGAGTTTACCTATGAGTTGGCCAAAGACGACATCGACGTGCGGGAACTAGACCGAATCACGGTGGTGGGCAAAGACGAACCCATCGTGGTTTACGACCTACTAGAACGCAAGGGCATGACCAGCGGCATCAAAGCAGACGTAGTAGAAGCCTACTTAAATGCCCTGAAATATTATAAAGCCATGCGCTTTAAGGAAGCGGCCATCTTATTCCAAAAGGTCCTTAAAATCGACCCCAACGACGGCCCCAGCATCGTCTATTTTGAGCGCTGCAAGCAACTGATGAAAAACCCGCCTGCCGCCGATTGGGACGGTATCTGGCGGTTGACCGAAAAGGGCTAAAGGCCTTGTCCGGTTTCCATCTACCTCTGGCACCTGCCGAGTCCCAAACCTTTTTGCAGCAGGCCTCCCAACCGGGGGCCTGCTTTCTTTTTCCCACCGAAAGTTTCTACGCCTTGGGCTGCTTCGCCGACGACGAAACCGCCGTGGCTGAAGTCTACCACCTCAAACAACGGGCTTTAAACCAGCCTTTGTTGGTCTTAGTTTCGGGTTTTGAGATGTTGGCCCGATACACAACGGGGCTCAACGACGCCACCCTAGAGTTCCTTAAAGCCCACTGGCCAGGCCCTTTAAGTGTTATCCTGCCCGCCTGTGGATTGGCGGCCAATTTAAACGCACTTGGACCCTGGGTCGCCTTTCGCTTTGTGGCCCACAGCGAGCTGGCCGCACTGATAGAGCAATCGGGACGCCCCTGGGTGGGCACCAGCGCAAACCGCAGCGGAGCGCCCCCCTGCACCCACCGGCAAGAGGCCCAGCAACAGCTAGGTGGCTTACCGAGGTTGTGGCTGGACTCGGGCCCTTGCCCTGGCGGTTTGCCTTCGACTTTGGTAGATTTGCGTCAAGCCCCCCGCTACCGGGTGCTTAGACCCGGCGCGTTGGAGCTTCCTGCTGAAGGGATGATCTAGAGCCTTTGGTTAAAGATACAAGGCATCTTTAACTAAGCTAACCAACAGGCGGGGGTCCATCGGTTTGGGTAGCGCATTGTCGGCACCGGCTTCAAAAGCCGCCAAACGGCGCTCACCTTCCCCATGGCCCACCATGGCAAAGATCGGCCGGGTAAAGCCCTGCTCGCCCAGGTCATGGTTACGGATGCGGCGGATCAACTCCACCCCATCGGTGCCGGGCAAACTCAAGTCCGCCAGGACCAACCCAAAATTCCCAGACCGGTAGGCTTCCATCGCCTCTTGGGCCGACTGGGCCAATTCCACCTCGAAGCCCGCCTCTTCCAGCGCTTGGATCACCAATTGGGCCTCAGCCTTTTTGTCATCAACCACCAAAATCCCCAAATCGGGGCCCGGCTCTTGGGCCGCCGTTTCCTTATCCCAACGCCCCAACTGCTGCATCAACAAGGGGTAGAGCTCTAAGGTTTTAACGGGCTTAGATAAGTACACCAAGGGCTGCAACCTCGCTTCAACCGGCGGGAGTTTACGGCTCTTCCGGTCGCCCAACCAAAGGATCGGGATATCCGGCGCTTGCTTGCGGATCGATTCTAGCTGCTCCTCGGCGGTGCTGCCTGCGGCCAAGCCATCGAAGACCACCAGATCAGCCACATGACCATGCAGACTCTTTTCGTTCCCCAGTTTTAATAACTCTGCCGGTCCTTTTAAGACCAAAGGCTGAGCCCCCCAGGCCAGAAGGTACTTCTGCAACACTTGACCCAGCCCTTCGTGGGCTTCTAACACCAAAATCCGGGCCCCCGAAAGGTCACGGACCAAGGTAATGCCCTGGCCCTGTTGTTCCGGCTGCACCGAGAGCTTCACGTTAACCGAAACGCTCAAACCCTTTGAAGAACCCGCAGCAAAGCGCAATCCACCGCCGCCCAGACGGATCGCCAAGCCGTTCGCAAGCCTTAAGCCCAGAGCCGGTAAGTCCGCTTCTTTAGCGGACTTAGGCTTGCCGGTGATTTGGTGGCTCAACACCGAAAGGCGCTCTTTGCTGATCCCTGGCCCGGTATCGGTGATTTTAAAGACCAGTTCAACCGACTGGTTTTGCTGCTGGAGGGCCATCACCTCCAAGAAAACATCCCCTTTGGCCGTGTAAGTCACCGCGTTTTCCACCAAAATCGACAACACCTCCTCGATCCGTTGCGGGTCGCCGACTAAGAAAAAGGGCACTTCGGTATTGATGTAGGAATAGATATCTAGCCCTTTGGCTTGGGCCTGATCGGCATAACGATCTAAGGTGCGCCCGATCAAGCGGCGCAAATCAAAGGGATGCTCGGTTAAGGTCAACCCACCGGACTCAAGCCGCGCCAACTCCATGGCGCGGGTGAGCTTGCGGCTGACTTGATCACTCAACTGACTCAATACCTGAAGTAATGGCTGGCGGTCTTCGGCCTTGGGTAGATGCAACAGCCGGCGGCTTAGATTCGAAACAGCCAGCGCCGGGGTCTGCACTTCTTTACCTAAGGTGGCTAGATAGTCGCCCCGCAGGCGGTTTTCGGCGGCCATCCGACTCTGGGCTTCAAAACCGCTCGATAAGGTCTGTGCGACCGTAGCTTTGGGTTTGGCCGGAGCCGGGGCCTCGCTCTTAAAACTGGCAATCAGCGTCTTACGCCCGTCGGTCTCGCTTTGGCTAAAAAACCACGTAGACTCAATCAGTTGCCCGTCTTTTCTGCGGGTCTTCAACTGCCGCTTGAAGGGTAATTTGTTCCCTTCGACAATAGCCTGATGGGTTTGTTGGATCAGTTTTTCGTGGTCTCCTAACAAGAGGTCCAACCCACGCCCGATCAATTCAACTTGTTTATAACCCGTGGCCACTTCAAAGGCCCGGTTCGCCGATTCCACCTGAGCGTCGTTGTTCAGTAACAGCAACGGCTCGTCCACCTGAGAAAAGACCGCCTCAAAGCGTCCTTCTAGACGGCGGCGGCTTTGGATCGCCCAGTATGCGTCCAACAACACACCCACCTGGGCGATGATCCCGGCAGTCCAATCGATCTGGTCCTGATTCCAGGCTAACTCTTGGTCGCTATAAAACTCCAAGACCGTCACGATGTCACCGCCGATCATCACCGGAAAGCCGACCGCCGTTTTTACGCCAAAATCATATTGGATCTTGATGCGTGAAAAGCTAACGTCTTCACTGATGTTTTCTATCCAAACAATCTTTTCATGGGCCAACACCCGGTCCACCAAGCTCTCGCCAGACTGAAAATTTCGCGACTCAGCGGCGTCGATAAAACTCTTAAAATTCCCCTCGACCTGTTCAAACCAAAGATTCAATTGGGCCTGCTGCCGGCTTTCGTCAGGCAAGGTAAGGTGCGCCAGAGGCCAATTGGCGTAACGGCAGACAGCTTCTAAAGCAGCGGTGAGAGCAGATTGGAGCCCAAATTCAGGCCGTACTTCCTCAAGGCCCTGCTTAAAGCAAAGCGTGCGGGCTTGCCATAAGGCACGTTCGGCCTGGGTGGTTTCAAGGTTTTGGGCCAACCGGTGCAGCCCAAAGGCCGCCAACAGACCCAACAACAACAAAGCCACTTCTAGTAAAATTTCCGACTGCTCGCCGATCAACGCGGCGGGGGGAGCAAAAGCCACCACCTGAAACTGCCAGTCTAGCCCAACCAGTGAAGCGTCAATTTTAACGGAATGTTGAGTGCCGCCCCCCGGAGCCGCTCGCTTTAACAGAGAATCCCCTTGCCGACTCACTTCCAGGCCCAAGTCCGGCGAAATGCCTTGGGTCAGTTCCAAGGCCCAGGCCGATGGATCCAGGGTGAGTAAAACCCACTGGGGGTTGCCTTCGTCCATTGGCAGCGAAAAACCAAACCAAGGACCCGGTCCGGCCTGTTGCAGTCCGACGTCTACCGAAGCCTTTAAACCTTGGGCGTCAGGCTTCTGGACCAATACTTCGCCTAAACGTTCGGCCTGCGGCGGGAGATTGTCGACCACCACCCAAAGATCATCGGTACCGGCCAGTAATTCGGGAGTGATCTTTAATTCCACCTCAGCATTAGCCCGGCGGCGTAACTCGCGCAGGTTGCTGCTGCGCATCCGCTTGGGCCATTGCTCAATCCGCCAAGCCTCATTGATCTTAAGCCCCACCTGCTCAGCCCTTAAAGCCAATTGCGCCAACTCTTGATTTTGCGGGGCCCACAGTTCTAACAGGCCCAGCCGCTTCTTTAGGTCTAGAACCTGCTGGTCTATTTGGGATTGGGCAGCTTCCAAACGAGCTTGCACCTGCCGCAGGGATTGGGCCTCTCGGTGGCTATAGTGCCCCTGCCAAGCACCCCAAACCGAGGCAACCCCCAACAGGACCGCCAACAGCGGCAGCAATATCTTCAGGCGCATTTAAGAGACTCCAGCAGGCCCCAAGGGCAGGTTATTTAGAGAGCCAAGCGGTGACTAGTTCTCGCTCGGTTTTGGTAAATTTATCGGTATCGATCCGTTTTTCTTTGAAACATCGGCGCACAAAGTGTAGTTTCACCAACCATTCCAATTGGGAGGTGCAAACCGACCAGTCCTCTTGGTGTTTTAGGTTTTTTAGCCGGTTATAGTCCTCGGCGCTTACCCAGAGAGGATGGTCTTCGCTTAAAGGCGTCAAATTTATCATGAAAGCGTCAAATTTCTCGCAGTGTTTTCTTCAGCAGGTGACAAACCCCGCTTTTGCGGATAGATTACCTTTAACCGATTGACGCCTCCAAAGCAACTAGATGAGCCCTGATTCAGCCCCAATTAAGATGCAGGAACTTTTGTTCCGCAACATGGACAAGATCCTACACGCTTGGATGTTGCTCGATGGCGAGAACCAAGTAGTGATCTGGAGCCGTCCGGCGGCGGAGCACTTTGGCTATAGCGCTGAAGAAGTTGCCGGCAAGCCCTTCCATTTGCTTCTCCCGGCCCATACCCCGAACCGTGAAGAGTACATAAAGCTTTTAGAGTTGGACAGCCACAACGGCTCGGTCATCAACCACCGGACCCAGATGGCCCAGCGCAGCGGCATCATCATGGATGTCGAGCTTTCCATGCACAGCCTGCATGACGAAGAAAACTTCAAGCTGATCACCTTCGCCAACATCACCGAAGCGACGGAACTCCAGCATTATGTAAACAACAAGATGATGGAACTGGTCGAGCGGTTCCATTTCTTCCACGGCAAAGACCTCACCCCCCAGATGCGCGAAATCTTCGACGCAATCTTAGTGGCGGTGACCAGCGGCCAAGGGCTTAAGTTCAACCGCTGCCTCTTGTTGCTGGTGGATCAGGACGACCAGGAACTCAAAGGGGTCCAAGCCATCGGCCCGGCGAACCGCGAAGAAGCCGGAAGGATCTATCATGAACTCAGCGCCAGCCCGCCGACGCTGACCAAAATGATCGACCTCTATAAATCTAGCGGCAACCACGACGATTCTTGGATCAACCAGCTAGTGCGCGAGATCAGCGTCAGCTTGGCGGACCCAGAGCACATCTTGATCCAGACGCTGTTCAACCAGAAGTATCAGTTGATCAACGACAGCTCGCCCATGGCCGGGCACCCTAGCTTTAACTGGCTGCGCGAAACCCTGCATGCCTCTGAGTGTATTTTGGTTCCGCTACTATGGCACGGGCAATCTGTGGGCCTATTAGTCGCCGATAACTCGGTCACTGGCCACGCCATTACCGACATCAACATCAAGGCCCTGACCGACTTCGCCAAGGTCACCACCGAGGTGATCGAGACCGTCAAGCTCTTAACCAAGCTCGAAGAGTCGATCACCTATATCAAACAGACCAACCTGAAGATCAAAGAATCTCAGGCCCAACTGATGCACCAGGAAAAACTGGCCGCTAAAGGT
This sequence comes from bacterium, assembly GCA_032250835.1. Taxonomy (GTDB): domain Bacteria; phylum SAR324; class SAR324; order XYD2-FULL-50-16; family XYD2-FULL-50-16; genus TamC13-09. The sequence goes on along the minus strand of JAVVEA010000015.1, from coordinate 15,388 downwards.
CAGTTGATCGCCCAGATGGCCCACGAGATCCGCGGCCCCATGGCGATTATCGGCGGCTTTGCCCGACGGGTGTACAAACGGATCGAGCCTGCGGACATCAACTACGACCCGGTCCAACGGATTGTCGAAACTGTCGCCACCTTAGAATTAGTCTTAAACGATATTCTAGACCAAAGCCCCAAAGCCGACGAACAGAAAACCGACTGTGACGCCGCTAAGACCATCAACCGCGTGGTGGCTTTATTAGAAGAAGAAATCCACAACCGCCGCATTTCGGTTAATATCAACATCAAAGGTGACTTACCGAATATCCGCATCAAGGAACACCACCTATTTGAAATCATCAACAACCTCGTCAAAAACGCCATTGAAGCGATGGAAAAGGACGGATTGCTTTTGATTTTAGCCAATGAATTAGGTAACATGGTGGTAATCACAATCCAAGATACCGGTCCGGGCATCCCCCAAGCGGAAGAAGCTAAAATTTTCTCGCCCTACTATACCACCAAAGAAAACGGCACGGGCCTTGGATTGGTGGTGGTACAGAAACTAGTTGAAGAGCATAAGGGCATGCTCACCGTACACTCCCTTCCAGGCAAAGGGACGACGTTCACCATCTCGCTGCCTACCGTGAATAAACAAGAGGAATCATGAGCGAAACTCCGAAGAAAATCCTGGTGATCGACGACGAAGAAAACGTACGCGAGCTCCTCAAACTGGAATTCAGCGATCTAGGGCTTACGGTCTTAACAGCCAATAGCGCCTTTAACGGGCTACAGGTGTTAAAAGACCAGAAAGTCGATTTGGTGGTACTAGACATCAAGATGCCCGGCATGGACGGCATTGAGGCCTTAGAGAAGATCATCAGCACCCAGCGCGGCCTGCCGGTGATCATCCATTCGGCCTACTCCCACTATAAGGACAACTACTTGACCTGGAGTGCGACGAGTTATGTCGTCAAAAGTGGCGACTTGAGCGAATTGATCGAAAAAGCCCAAGAGATTCTAGCTAACCAGGAAGAAGAATAGGAGCTCCCGATTATGCCCATTAGCAATAGCAACGTGCTCACCTTTGTGCTCGCTGGCGGAAAAGGTAGTCGTCTTTACCCCTTGACTAGAGACCGATCCAAACCGGCGGTCCACTTCGCTGCTCGATTCCGTATCATTGACTGGGTGCTTTCGAGCGCCGTCAATTCCGGCTTGCGTAAAGTCTACGTTTTGACGCAGTTCAAAAGCCTCTCGCTAGAGAAGCACCTGCGCCTAGGCTGGAATTTTTTGGCCCACGAATTGGGTGAGTTTATGCAGGCCGTGCCGGCACAGCAGCGCATCAGCGAGCAGTGGTATTCTGGCACCGCCGACGCGATCTTCCAAAACGTGCACTTACTGGAAGACCACCGTCCTGAGCATGTAGTGATCTTAAGCGGAGACCATATCTACAATATGGACTTCAACGAGATGTACCAACAGCACGTCAACTCCGGTGCCGACCTGACCCTGGCGGTTTTAGAGATCGACAAAAAAGAATCCGACCAGTTCGGCGTTTTGACGGTCGGCGAAGATGGCGAGATCACCAGCTTCATCGAGAAGCCCAAAGATCCCTCCATGATCCCCGGCGATTCTCCGGTCTGCCACATCAACATGGGCATCTACATCTTCAAGACCGATGCCTTAGTCCGCGAATTGGCCACCGACGCGCGCGAAGCCACCGCCCACGATTTCGGCAAGAACATTATCCCCAGCATGCTGGGCCGCTGCCGGGTGCAGGGTTTTGACTTTGTTAAAAGTCGCTATGGAAACTACTGGCGAGACGTAGGTACCATCCAGTCCTTCTACGATGCCAACATGGAGTTCTTGAACCTTAAAGACTCTAGCAGCTTGATCAAAGACGATTGGCGCATCCGGACGGTGGGCGAGCAGCTCCCCTCGGCCTATCTAGAAGACTGCGAGGTGGTCAACAGCACCGTTGGCTCTGGCTCCCACTTAGAACGTTGCAAGATCACCAATTGTTTGATTGGCCGCAACGTAACCATTGGGGAGGGCACAGAAATCGAAAACTCGATCATCGTCGCCAACGCCACCATCGGTAAAAACTGCATCATCAAAAACGCTATCTTAGACGACCGCGTCTCAATCGGCGATTCTAAGATGGTCGGCGTCAACCTTGAAGAAGAGAAAAAGTTCTTCTTCATCTCCGACGGCATTGCCGTACTGCCTAAGAACTTCGAGTTCTAGCCAGCTGATGGCCAAAAAGGAACGCTTTGTTTCCACCCCCGAACACCAGCGGCTGATCCGTAACCGGATCGGCCTGGTGGTGGTCCTGGGGCTGATCACTATCGCCTTACTGTCGCTGAACTTCTACTATCGCGAATTCCGCGATTGGAAGACCTTCGAGTCCAATCTGGACATCCTCTTACTGATCAATCTAAACGCGGTTTTGTTGCTGCTGGCCATCTTTTTGGTTCTGCGCAACTTGATCAAGCTCGTTTATGAGCGCAAGCGCCGTAAATTAGGCTTTAAACTCAAGTCCAAGTTGACCTTGGGGTTCATTTTGGTCAGTTCTCTGCCGCTGGTTTTATATTTTTTTATTGCCAACGGCCTGCTGCGGAACAGTTTGGATGTTTGGTTCAAGGGAGAGTATTCGGGGGCCTTTGGTAACGCCGGTCAGGTGCTGCAAAACTTCGACGAACGCCGCGAGAAGGCCCTGTATAACCAGGGAAAAATCATCATTGAAGACTACAAGCTTAAGGGAAACCAAAAGCTCTTCAAGCGTACTTTGGCGCGCAGTCTTTGGTTCCGCAAAGAATTGGAGCGATACCAGATCGATGGGCTAGCGCTCTACGGGCCGGGATTTGGCTTTGAAGAAAATTGGTTTTTAGACCGAGCTACGGACCGTTTTTGGCGGCCCCTTCCGCCCGAAATGTTTCAGGCCAATGCTACCCGTTTGCCTTCCTTGACCACCCAAATGGAAGATGCGCAAATCAAGCGGGTGTTATTGCCCTTTGAGATCGACGGAAGCCCGCATGTACTTGAAGTAGTAGAGGTTTTAAAGGGAAGCTTCTACGGCGACTTGACCCGACTGCGCGAGAACTTAGCAGAGCAAAAACAACTGATGAGCATCGAAGACCCGCTGCGCACCAGTTTGACCACCTACCTGCTCTTTTTCACCTTCTTGATCATCTTCGGTGGGACTTGGTTCGGCTATTATTTGGCCCGAAGCATCGTCGAGCCAATCCAAATCTTGGTGGAAGGGACGCGGCGCATCGCCAAAGGCGATTTAGACTTCCAGATCAACCTACAAGAAGAAGACGAAATTGGTCTGTTGCTCGAAAGCTTCAACAAAATGACCAAAGAGTTGCAACAGAACCGACGTAAGCTGGCGGCTAGTCAGGAAGAATTGGTGGAAACCAACCAACAGCTGGAGGAGCGCAACATCTTCGTGGAGCTGGTGGTCCAAAACATCCAAAACGGCATCTTACTGATCGACAACTCGGGTTACATAAAAGGCATCAATCCCTATCTAACTCGGCTGTATCAGGTCAAAAGCCCGAAAATCCTCGGTAAACACTACCGTAGCGTTTTAGGTAAGGACCAAACAGGCTTGCTGGAAGAGATGAAGGCCGAGATGGAGGCGGCGGGTCAACAGGGCTACCGCCGTGAGGCCCATTTGATGGTCGATAAAAAGGCGATCCATTTAGCGCTGGAATTATTTATCTTAAAAAACCCCAAGGAAGAGCCTTTGGGGCAGCTGTTGGTGGTCGACGACCTGACCGAAATCGACCGCAGCACCCGTGCCAAAGCATGGCAAGAAGTGGCTCGGCGCATTGCCCATGAAATCAAAAATCCACTGACCCCGATCCAACTATCGGCCCAGCGTATCCGCAAAAAGTACCTAGAACAGGTGGACGATGTGGAGCTGCTAGATACCTGTACCGCCACCATCGTCAACGAGGTCAACCACCTCAAGAATATGGTTAATGAATTCAGTAAGTTTGCCCGGCTACCGGAGATCAACCCGGTCCCTACCAGCCTCAACCAAATCTTAAGCGGCGTGGTTGCGCTCTTTGAATCGAGCCTCCCCAAGGGAGTGCAACTGCAATTAAACCTTGAAGACCCTATGCCTGAAATGTTGCTCGATGAGGAACAAATCAAGCGGGTGTTCACCAACCTGATCGACAACGCCATCGCGGCACTGGGCGGCGAGCAAGAAGGTCAGATCAAGGTTTCCAGTTCCATGCACGCCCAAGAAGGGCACGTGTTGGTGGAAATCGAAGACAATGGCTGCGGCATCCCCGAAGACATGCTGCCGCGCATTTTTGATCCCTACGTGACCACCAAAAAAGAAGGCACCGGCTTAGGGTTGGCGATTGTGCAGCAAATCATTTCAGATCATGGTGGATTTATTCGCCTCGAAAATATAGAAAAGGGAACTAAGTTCAATATCGAACTGCCCATCTAAACATCCCTGATTGCCCGATGTCCGAGCGTATTTTACTGGTAGACGACGAAATTTCCATCTTAGAAGCCCTCAAAGGCATCTTAGAAGATGAAGGATACCGCTGCACCACGGCAGTCAACGCAAATGAAGCGATTGAGCGGATCGAAGGCGAAGCGGAGGGGTTCTTTTCGGCCGCATTGCTTGATATTTGGATGCCCGGAATGGACGGCCTGGAATTCTTAGACTGGCTCAACGCCAACGAGTTCAAAGCTCCGGTGATCATGATGAGCGGACACGGCACCATCGAAACGGCCGTCAAGGCCACCAAAAAGGGGGCCTATGATTTCATCGAAAAGCCGCTATCGCTGGAAAAGGTGTTGCTTACGCTCAAGCACGCTTTAGGCGAAGAAGCCCTACGCCGCGAAAACGAACTACTGAAAAGCCGCCCCGATTACTCCAACAGCGAGATTATCGGCCACTCGCCTGAGATCAAAGCGGTCTTAGAACAGATCGAACGGGCCGCTCCGACCGACAGCTGGGTTCTGATCCGCGGCGACAACGGCACCGGCAAGGAACTGGTCGCCAAACAAATCCACCTAAAAAGCCGCCGCCGAGACCGCCCCTTTGTGGCTTTGAATTGTGCCGCAATTCCCGAGGACATGATCGAGTCCGAGCTGTTTGGGCACGAAAAGGGAGCCTTTAAAGGGGCCACTAAGCGCAAGATTGGCAAATTCGACCAAGCCAACGGCGGCACTCTTTTTTTAGATGAAATCGGCGACATGAGCCTTAAAACCCAGGCAAAAATATTGCGGGTTTTACAGGAACAACAATTTGAGCGCGTCGGCGGAACGGACTTACATCACGTAGATGTGCGCATCATTGCGGCTTCCAACAAAAACTTGGCCGACGAGATCGACTCCGGTAATTTCCGCGACGACCTCTACTACCGCCTCAACGTGATCCCCATTGAGGTCCCCCCCTTGCGCGAGCGGGCCGAAGACATACCGGTTTTAATCGATTATTTCATTGCTCAGTTAGCCTCAACCGGCGATTTTGCCCGCAAAAGTATCGCTCCTGAAGCCTTGGATTCCATGGTCGCATACCATTGGCCCGGCAATATCCGTGAGTTAAAAAACATTGTTGAGCGCATGGTGATCATGGTCCGCGAGCCGGTGATCGAATTGAACCATGTTCCCCCGGTGATTCGGCTGAGCAATGCTGAAGTGGTTCAGGTAGGTGATTTTCCTAAGGGGCTCAACGAAGCGCTGCTACATTTTGAAGGTCAGTTCATTGATTCTGCATTAAAAAAGAATGGCTGGAATTTAAGTCAGACGGCGGATCAATTGGACCTAAAGCGCGAGCAACTGCAAGCCAAAATCAAGCAGTTTCAAATCGCGGTACCCACCAGAGAAGGGTAAAAATCTAGACCTCTCTTGAATTTTGTCCAAATTTGACCTAGCATTAACGGTCAGGGCATTTCGGCTCCGAAGGGCTTAACGCTTTTGTCTGGTCAAATTTAGGTAAAACTGTTAGTTCTCTCATTCGACTTATTGTTCCCCACGTGCGCGTTCCGAGGGCGGAGTATATATGCTGAAGGGCCTCTTAAAGAGCAGCGAAGACAAAATCCGAGAAAAAGTTGAAGAGCATATGACCGAAGGGCTAAAGAACCTTCGCGAAAATTTCTTCAACCGGGCCATGATCGAATTCGATAAGGCCATGGCGCTCAACAAGGACGAAGTCTATCCGCGCATCAAAAAAGAGTTAGACGAAGCCGCCGCCACGGGACAAATCGAGGCCGCTCTTTCGCTGGGCATGAACCTGATCAAGGGGAACCACGGCGATTACGAATTGGCCAACAAACTAGGCAACTTCGCGCGGGAACTAAAAAACTACCCTCAGGCCGAATCCCTTTACAAGCTCGCCTTAAAAGCCAAAAAAGACTACCAGCCCGCCTTTTACAACCTAGCTGCTTCGATGGCGCGGGTTGACAAATATGACGATGCGGTTCAGTCGGCTTTATCGATGTTTGACGGCATCGACGACTACATTTACCCGGATTTTGTCGGTGCTTCCAAGCTGGTCGAAACCATGACCCAGCGAATCACCGAAGAGAAAGAGGCCGCGCGGACCGAAAGGCTACAAGAATTAGAGCTATTAAAAGAACAAAAAGAGTCCCAGGGCTTTGCAGTAGAGGCCAAAGATTTAGACTTCGAAATCCGCAAAATCAAAGAAGCCCCCAAAGCAGCGCAGCCCGAAGACCTGATCGACGAATTTAAGCGCTTAGTAGAAGAAGACGCCGCCAACGCCAAAGACCATATCTACAACTTGGCGGTCTATGCCTTGATGGAAGATAAACTCGGCGAGGTGGACGAAGCGTTGACCCGGATTTCGGTCAGCGACTTTGAATATGTCGACCTACTCAAGGCCATCGTCTTAGCCAAGCGCAACGACCTTGAAGGTGCCATAACGCTGCTCAACCGTCTGCTCGGCGAAAACGAATTCAACCGCCTCTACAACGTCAACCTGGGGTTGATGTACAAGCGCCAGGGGAAACGTTTTGTGATGGCCAAGTACCTGATCAAAACGGCGGCACTGCTAGAGAAGTCGGGCGGGATCTATTCGATGAAAGAATTGGTCCGCATGGCCCATGACGCCTACGACAACGGGTCTTTTAAAAAGGCGCTCAACTTTTACCAAATCGCTTCTAGCGAAATCCCAGACCCCAAGCTTTGGGAGCGATTGGGTACGCTCTATATCCAAATGAAAAAGTACGACGATGCCGTATCGGCCTTCCGTACCCTAAAGGACCTTGAGCCCAACTCCAGCGCCGCCGACGAGAAACTCAAAGAAATCCATGATTACTACTTCGAAAAAGGCGCCAGCCTTTTAGAAGACCGCAAATTTAAGCCCGCTTCAGACTACTTCCGCAAGGCACTAAACGTATTGCGCCTGCCCGAAACGGTGAAAACCGCCGCGATTGTTTTCGGGCAGTTGAAGCAACATGACGAAGAAGAGAAGCTGCTTGAAGAATACAACGGGCTCTTAAAGGCTGAAAAAGACAAAGAGGTTGAGGTCGAGCGGCAAAAGCTGATTTCCGAAGCCAAAGCCTGGATGGCCAAGAAAAACTACCTCAAAGCCATCCAAGCATACGAGTCGGCGCTACGCAAGAAAGTAGATAAAAGTGTTTTCCTTCAGTTGGCGGCTCTCTATAAGGGCCTTAAAAAGACCAACGAGTTGCATGATCTCGTGGCTCGATGGGAGAAGATGGTCGAACACGAAGAAAAGATGAAGCAGTTCGAAAAGGAAAAGGAACGCCAAATGAACGCCTAAGGGGTCCTATGCTCCGCTTGGTTTTATTAACGGTGTTTCTGCTGGTCTTGACCGCTTGTCACCTTAAGCAACCGGTCATCCCCGATCAGGGTAGAGTCTATGCTGGCAAAGCGCGAGAGCTAAACGAGGCACCCGCCCCGCCCATGGACCTGCTGATTGAGAACCGCTCGGGTAAGCTGCTGGTTTACCTCAAACAAGGCGAGACCCAGTGTTTGGGCACCTTTAAACCCATCTCCGGTAACGACAGCTTCTTGCGTGCCTTCCGCCAGCGGGTGGATTCGTACTGGGAATTGCAATTTTACCAGGGTAGCTTTACGGGAAATTGCCGGGATCTTGCCGAAGCCCCTCGTGGCGTTCCTCGACCCTTGGCGTTGTTTCGTTCCCGTGACGCCTACACGGATTACTTCGAATTTAGGGTTTGCCGTACCACCGGCTCCTGCTTCGATAGTTATTTGACCAGCGATAGCCTGACGCCACAGGATTGACTATGCAATCTCAAAACAAAGAAGGTAACCGCCGCAACCGCCCCAGCCCTTTAGCCGGTTTTCCCGCCCTGTCAAGGACCTCTGAAGAAGCCCGGATGGCTCTGGCGATGGAATTTGCCAAGACCCGCAACGAGACCGACCCCGAGGCCGCGGCTGGGTTTCTTTCGATTGCTGGTGGATTGGCTGTTTACGGCGGTAAAGACTCTCCTTTTAACCGCGTCTATGGCTTCGGTGGAAGCGGCGACCCCATCGAGGATTTAGCGCGCAGTGAGTCCTTCTACTGGCCCAAACTTTGCCCCTTCGAGGTCGAAATGTCGCCGCGGGGCGACGAGAACATTGCCGACCTGCTAGAATCCAAAAAATATTACGCCAAAGCCCCGCGCCTGATTTGGGCACTGCCTTTAGAAGACACCTCAGGGAGCGTTGATTTCTCCGCCAAACGCACCATTGTTGAAATTTCCCCCGAGCAAGGGAAACTCTGGGCTCAGGTGATGGACCAAGCATACGGCCAGCCGATTGGATGGAATGCGCCGCAGACCTTTGCCGCCTATACCCAGATGCCTTCGGTAAAGCTTTATATGGCCTTAGAAGAGGGTCGACCCATTGGCGGTGCGGCTCTATTTTTAAGAGGAAGGACGGCTATTTTGTTTTCGGCAGCGGTGCTGCTGGAAAAGCGAGGTGAGGGTTATTTTTCGGACCTTTTAAGAATCCGCCTAGAAATGGCGCGAGACTGGGGCAGTGATTTGGCTCTGGTGGAAACCTTGCCCAGTTCTCCGGCGATCCCGATTTTAAATTCCCTGGGCTTTACGCTACTCTGTGAGTTGCCCCAATACAGCCGGACCCGCTAAGCAGGCTTAAACGCCACATGCACGCTAGTGCTACCGAGGTGGAAATTTTTGAAGCGGACCTGCTCAAAACCTTGGCCCTGTAACATCTCACCTAATTTTTCCTGTGAGGGGTAGTTCTCGGCAGATGCGGGGAAGTAGTCAAACATATCCTGGCCAGGGTACAAAAATTTGCCAACCAGCGGCACCACCGAATGGAAGTAGGCGCGGAAGACCTGCTTAGCCACCGGAATCTTGACCTTACCCATATCCAGCACCACAAAGCGCCCGCCGGGCTTGAGCACCCGCAAAACCTCGGCCATACAATCTTCGATCCGCACCAAGTTCCGCAAACCAAAACCCACGGTCACGGCGTCAAATTTTTCGCTAGCGATCGGTAGTTTCATGGCGTCGCCTTGTAGGTAAACGCGCTGCGACTTCAGGTCGCGAGACTTGGCTACCTGCAACATGCCGAAGCTAAAATCCAATCCCACCACCTTCCCTTGCGGGCCCACCGCCTGACCCAGCCGTTCGGTGATGTCGCCAGTCCCACAGCAAATATCCAGCGCTTGGTCACCGGGCTTAAGAGCCGCCTGAGCGCAAACGTAGTTTTTCCAATAGCGGTGGAAGCCTTGGGTGATGAGGTCGTTGAAGACGTCGTACTTTTGGGCGATCTCGGTGAATTTAGACTGAACGTAGTCGTATTTTTCTTGTCCCTGAGGGATTTCAAAGCTCATGGATTCCTATTGAGGTGGGGCTACAGCCGGTAAGGTCTCGGGTGCGCCCGCAACAGCGGCATCCGGGGGGCTGGCTTCACCGTCCCGTTGCACCTCTACAGCGGCGTCTTTCTTTTTGACCAATTTCACGTCAAACTCAAAATACCGGCCATACATGTTCTTGCGGTCGCCAAAGCGCACGCCATAGACATTGGATTTTAGGTCTTCACGCCAAAGCCCTAACTCAACCACGCCTTTCCAACCCAGGGTCATGTGTTTTTCTAAGCGGATCTCCACTTCATCTCCCACTTCGATCTTGGGGTCTTTCGGGGGCGGCATCCGGCAAACTGGCTGGTAGCGAGACAGGTCCCCATAACACATCCAGGTGGCTTTGATGATTGCCGAAAGTCGGTTCCCGCCGCCGTGGGTGTTGATATAGAGGTCCGGGGCAAAGCCCGTAGCCGCTTCCCACTGCTTGCCCATGATCTGGTCGTACACTTCCAACAGATAGGCCCGGTATTCGGCTTTCGCCGGGCGTGGGGCCAAACAGAGCATCAACAAAGTTAGAAAGGTAACAAGCCTCATGAGGGGGAACTGAGCTCCAACAACTGTTTTATTTCGTCAGTTTCGAGCAAACGGCATTGTCCGGGGCGCATATCCTGGAGTTCCACGTTGCCGACGCTATATCGTTTAATCTTTTCAACCGAAAAGCCCACTTCGAAAAACATTTTTTTCAGGTGGTGCTTTAGCCCTTCCTGCAAAGAAACGGAAAGCCAGGTTTTTTCGTTTTTGTAATGCAAGAAACGTATCTTCACCGGTTGGCGCTTGCGGCCATCAATGACCGGGCCGGACTCGAGTTGTTTGAGCAGCCCTAAAGGGATACGGCCCTTTAACTTAACCAAATATTCCTTCCAAACATGTTTCGAAGGGTGCATCAACTGGTTGGCTAGTTCTCCGTCGTTAGTCAAGAGCAGCAAGCCTTCGGCGTCGTAATCCAAACGCCCGACCGGAAAGAGGCGTTCTTTGACTCGCGGGAAGTATTGTACGATGGTGTCACGCCCTTCGGGGTCGTGTAGCGTGGTGACCACCGACCGGGGCTTGTAGAGCGCATAAACCAAGCGGGCCCGGTGGCGGTTGGGGCGCACAGGCCGACCGCCAATTTCTACATGATCCCGGTCCAAGTCGACTTTGGTGCCCATCTCGGTCACCAATTCGCCGTTGACCGTTACTTCACCAGCGCGGATCATCCGTTCGGCAGCCCTACGGCTGGCGATGCCCGCCGAGGCGATAACCTTTTGCAAGCGTTCGCTCATTCTCTTTCCTTAAGGGTTTTTAACGCCATCACGGCGGCTTTCTGTTCTGCCCGTTTCTTGCTGGTGCCCCAGGCTTCACCCAGCTTTTCTTGACCAACCAAGACCTCTACCAAAAACTCTTTATCGTGGTCTGGTCCCTTTTCTTCCCGTACTTGATAGAGGATTTCTCCTAGTCTGTCCCGCTGAACCCGCTCTTGCAGGTCTGTTTTATGGTCGATCCGCTCAAATCGTTCTTCTACCGCTTCGACTTCGGGGTCAAAAAGACGGCGGACCAAGCGGCGGGCCGCCTGGGGCCCATCAGCCTGCCGGCTGTCCAGATAACAGGCGGCGATCACTGCTTCAACGGCATCGGCTAAAATGCTGCGTTTGTCGCGTCCCCCGTTGGCATCTTCGCCCCGGCCGAGCCGCAAAAACATTCCTAAATCGATACGGCGTGCTATTTTAGCCAGCCCTTCTTCAGAAACCAAGGCGGCGCGGAACTTAGAGAGCATTCCTTCGGAAAGGTCTGGGTAGCTATCAAAGAGGATTTGGCTGATCAGGAATTGCAAAATCGCATCTCCCAAAAACTCAAAACGCTCGTTATCGGCGCATTGGTGCTCGTGGGCGTAGGATTTATGGGTTAATGCCGTTTCCAGCCAGACTGGATCGTCAAAATCATGGCCCAGCGCCTCTTGAAGCAGCTTCAATACCGCGGCTTCCATTAACCTTCTTTGCCTTCTAACTTCGCACTCAACTGCTCTACCTTGCGCTCTAGTTCAGCGATGCGTTTGTTCATTTCTGGCGTTTTGTAAAAGGTCACCGAGGCTTTTTGCCATTCGGCATGGGGCCGGGCGGGATAGCCAAAGTAAAGGCCTGCTTCGGTGATGTCGTTGGTGACCACAGCACGGCCACCGATTTGGGCGAAATCCACGATTTTCATATGGTCCATGCAACCTGTCTGCCCGGCAAAATAGACGTTCTGCCCGGTCTTGACCGATCCAGCCAAGCCCGCTTGAGACAAGACCAAGTTGTTCTCGCCCAAGACGCAGTTGTGGGCAATATGGATGAGGTTGTCTAGTTTGGTTCCCTGGCCCAAAATAGTGGCCCGGATCGAACCTTTGTCGATGGCGCAGAGCGCGCCGATTTCGACATCGTCCTCGATGATCACCCCGCCAACTTGGGGGATTTTATAATGCCGGTCCCCGTCGCGTTCATAACCAAAGCCTTCAGAACCGATCACCGTGCCCGAACTAACCACCACGCGGTTCCCGATCTTGGTGCCTTCTAAAACCGCAACATTCGCATAGATCAGACAATCTTCACCGATCTCTACCCCTTCGCCGACATAACAACCCGGATAGATCACCGAGCGCTCGCCGATCTTGGCCTTGGGCCCTACATGAGCTCCGTCGTAGATGGTGGCGCTGCCGGCGACCTGGGCTCCTTCACCCACGATGGCCTGGGGCCGGATGCCCGGCACTTCTTGTTTGCGCGGGAAAGCAATCCACATCAAACGAGCGAAGGCAAGGCGTGGGTTTTCCACCTGGATCACGTTACGGCCTTCGATCTCAACGTCCGGTCCCACCATAATAGCCGTAGCTTGGCTACTTTCCACCTGGGATTTATACTTCGGGTGGGCCAAGAAGGTGATGTCACCGGCCTTGGCTTCAGCAATCCCCGAAAGACCGGTGATCTTAACGTTGGCATCGCCCACAACATGGGCACCTAATTGAGCGGCAATTTCGCCTAGGGTGAAACTGAGCATGTTTTTTATGGCTAGAGTTCAAAAAGGGAAGGGGCCAGATCTTCTGGCGGCTCCAGACCCAAAAGGAAGTAGTTGGTCGCCGCGATCATGGAGAGATTGTTGGGATGTTCCGCCTGATTCTCGCGCAGCTTATATTCGCCTTGATAAGTTGGGTCAAAAAGCACCACCGGAACCGGGTTGAGGCTATGTTTGGCCGAGTGTTCCATTTGGCCCGTCTTTTTGCTGAGCACTTTCATCTCATCGGCGTTGCCGTGGTCGGCGGTGATCACCGCCACTCCACCAACCTGGGCGAGGGCAGAACAAATTTTTTCTAGCGCCTGATCCACCGTCTCCACCGCAATTTTGGCGGCCTCGAAGTCGCCCGTATGCCCGACCATGTCTGCATTGGCAAAGTTGATCAAACCGTAACCAAAGCGCCCGGACAAGATCAATTCCACCGCCTTGTCGGCCACTTCGGGGGCTTTCATCTTCGGTGCCTTGGCGAAGCTGTCGATCTTGTCGGATTCGATCAAGACATATTCTTCCATCGAGGCGTCCAACGGATTACGGTAGCCGCCGTTAAAGAAAAAAGTCACATGGGCATACTTCTGGGTTTCGGCCAAACGGAATTGACGAATGCCCAGACCCAAAAGGCGCTTGCCGAAGGGGTTGGGCACTTCGGCCCCTTGGATGATTTTATTTTTGGGCAGGTCCGTATCCTCGTCGTAAACCATCATGCCCGCAAAATAAACCTTCGGGCGGCGGCCTCGGTCAAAGCCCTTAAAATCTTCGACATCAAAGGCTTGAGAAATCTCAATGGCCCGGTCGCCCCGGAAGTTCATGCTGACCACGACGTCCCCATCTTCGATCACCACCGGCTTGCCGTCTTGGCCCTTGAGGTTAAAGGGCGGAAGGTCTTGGTCGGTGATGCCGGGGGTTTCGGTGCGGAAGTGTTCGATGGCCCCTAAAATTCCGTCGAAGAGCTGGCCGCTGTTGCCGTGAACATGGCATTCCCAACCGCGCTGGACCTTAGGCCAGTTGTTGTCGCGGTCCATGGTGATCACCTCACGCCCCCCAGCCGAGGCAAAACGGTAGTCATACTCAGGGTGTTGCGCCTTGATGCGGGCAAAAAGGTCGAGCAATGCTTGGGCATAAATTTCGGCGGTCTGCACCCCTACGTCCCGACCATCGAGCAGGGCATGGACATAAAGCCTGGGCACGCCTTGGATGGCGGCGGCTTCGATGATCGCCTTGAAGTGGTCGATATGGCTGTGGACATTGCCGTCTGAAAGCAGGCCTAAAAGGTGCAAGGCATGATCTTGGGCTTGATTGAGCGCCTCGACCAAGACAGGCAGTTTAAAAAAGGCACCACTTTGGATGGATTTTTTGATCAGCGTACTCCCCTGATCGATCAACATCCCGGCACCTAGCGTCAAATGGCCGACCTCGGACCCGCCTAGGTTATCCAAAGTTGGCAGACCCACATGGGGACCGTGAGTCAGCAACTGGCTGTTGGCGTATTTGGTCCGGAGTTGGTCCATAAAGGGCGTGTGCGCCTGGGCTACCGCATCGGTGTCGTCACCCTTGCCAAGGCCGTAGCCATCGAGGATAATATTAAGAAGGGGTTTTTTCCCTTTAAAGTGCGAAATGAGGTTGGCTCGGGAAGTCATAAAATTACCGGGGATAAGCTTCAATTAGGTCTACCATTCTCTCACATAGGGCCCATAACTGACAAGCGCCAAGCGCACCCAAGCCATGAAACCGGACGTCGAAATCAACAGCTTAGAAAACCTTCCTGGAGCGGCACTGCTCAAGCTACCGGTTCAGTTGGCCGAAGCGGGGGCCATGCGGTTGGTGGGGCATTTTAAGGCGCTGCAAAAAAGCGGCGTTGAGGCCTTTTTGTTGGATCTCGGCCAGACCGAGGTGGTCACCGGGGCGGGCCTAGGCGCGTTGAATCATTTAGTCAAAGAATCAGGCGGTCGGTTGGTGCTGATGGACCCCTCAAAAAAGCTACGCAAACTCTTTGAAATCACGGGCATGTTACCCCCGATCGCCGAAGGCATGGCGGCGGCGCAAAAACAGTTGAAGGAGTGCTTATGAGTGGGGAAATCCATAACATTCAGGTTACTTTGGGGCACATCACCCATGTACAAAAGGCCGTTGAGGCACAGTACAACAACCCCCAAAACGTCGCCGCAGCCCAAGCGGCCATCGCCGAACTACGCCGCCAAGAAGAAGCCCGCCAGGTCCGCGAACTAGACGAAGCCGACGAAGCCCAAGCCGAAGACGAACGCTACTCTCACATCAAAAAACACGCCCAAGACAACCTCCCCAAACGCAAAGGCAAGAGCCAGGACGCCGCCGGAAGGACCCATATTGATATTGATGTTTGAAAAGGTTGGGTTAAAGCTCCAACCGATAGACGGCGTAGGGCACCATACGCAAATCCATCCCGCGGCCCCGCCCTATTCCAACCCCCTATAGGTAGTATAGTGGACCCACTTGTCCAGACAACTTTTTGATTAGACGATCTTCCTGATCTTTTTTTCTAAGCAATCTTCAG
>JAVVEA010000014.1:0-92374 GCA_032250835.1 bacterium | reverse complement strand
CCCGCCTTCCCCCCTTGAAGTCATCCCTTCTGCTCCACCGAAAGCAACGCGTTGCAGACTAAGATTTAATACAATCGAGCCAAACCATAACAACCACTTAAGCTTAAATATTTTAAACCCCACAGACGCCCTATTGGGGACTCCGGTCGGCTCGATTGAGGACAGTACAAAAGGGCTTGGGTGGGGACCCAGGAGTCTGGCTACTGAGACCCCTCTAAAGAAGAGTTCAACTAGGGGCAAAGCAGTACAAGGGCAGCGCGAAGCGTTGGCTGAAGCCCTGCAAAACCGTTAGGGCTCGCAGCGCCTTATTGCTGCTTCCCTTAAGCTAAGGCTAGGTGGAAACAAAACCAAGGGAATGTTTGGAGAAGGTGGGTTTCCTTGAAGCCCCAAAAGCTAGTTTAGGCGCGAGCCCAATCGAGTAGGTTGCCGATCATTTGTAGGCCCTGGTCGCCTTTGGCGGTGAGGATGGACTCGGGGTGGAACTGGACGCCCAAAACCTTTTGGGTCTTATGGCGTACCGCCATCACGATGCCGTCGTCGGTTTGGGCGGTAACTTCTAAGCAGTCAGGCACCTTGGAGCCGATCAGGCTGTGGTAACGGCCTACGTTGACCGGGTGGGGCAGGCCCGCAAAGAGGCCCTGGCCGTCATGGCTGATCGGGCTGGTCTTGCCGTGGACCGGATAATCCAAAAAGCCCAGCTCGCCGCCCATCGCCTCGATGATCGCCTGATGCCCCAGACAGACCCCGAAGATCGGGAACTGACCGGCATAGCGGCGGATCACTTCGAGCAGGTTACCGGCATTTGAAGGCACCGAGGGACCGGGGCTTAAGACGATCAAGTCGGGCTGGTAGTCCTCAATCAACTGGGGGTCTAAGTCGTTGCGGTAGACCACCACTTCAGCGCCTTTGAGCTTAAAATATTCCACCAAGTTGAAGGTGAAGCTGTCGTAATTGTCCACCATGAAGATGCGCGCGCTCATTTTTCCTCCAAGATGGCGAAGAAGGCGTTTCCTTTGTTCTGCGTTTCTTGGAACTCTGAGGTGGGGTCCGAATCGTAAAGAATCGTCGCACCGACACGGACCTCGGCTTGGCCGCCCTTGATGTGGGCGGTGCGGATGATGATGCCGAAGTCTAGATTCCCGTTAAAGGCCAGATAGCCGATGTTCCCGCCATAATAACCCCGTGCGTTTTTCTCAAACTGCTCGATCAACCGCATGGCGGCGATCTTCGGGGCCCCCGTTAAGGTGCCTGCGTTGAGGCTGGCCACCAAGGCATCAAAGGGTTCAAAGCGCTCGCGGTCCAAGCGGCCTTCGACGTTGGCTACCGTGTGCATGACCTTGCTGTACTTTTCCACAAAGCGGTAGTCCGTCACCTTCACGCCGGGCTTACAAACCCGGCTTAGGTCGTTACGGGCCAGATCTATCAGCATATCCAACTCGCTCTTTTCTTTTACTGAATTGAGCAAAGTCATCATGTTTTCATAGTCTTCAAAGGTATCCGCGCCCCGGTGGATGGTGCCCGAGATAGGCCGGGTGGTCACTTGGTCACCTTCGATGCGCAAGAACATTTCGGGGCTAGCGCCGACCAGCGCTTCGTCGCCGAAGTTCATATAAAACTGGTAGGGCGAGGGATTGACGCTGCGGAAGCGGCGGTAGACGTCCAACGGGTGTTTGGGGCAGTCGAAGTACTGGCTGCGGCTCAAGACGATCTCAAAAATTTCCCCCCGTTTGATCTCAGCTTTACCCTTTTCGATCAGAGCCTTAAAGGGCTCTGGGTCCATCTCGTTGTCGCGCAGGATCGGCGTTTTGGGGCCTTCGGGCTTGGGCTGTGAAGCGAGGTCCGCTTCGCGGCGCAACAGCAAGGCCTCCGGGCTCACCTCAAAGTCAAAAAACTCGTAAAGATGCCGCTCCAACTTCTCCTTGAAGTGGTCGGCAACCATAATCTGGTCAGGGAAGAATAGGTTAAAGTCCGGCACGTCCACCTCGGCCCCTTTGTAGGGGATGTCTTCAAAGAGCCGGATGAAGTCGTAGGCAAAGGCCCCGTAAAGCCCCAGGCTAGAATCGTCGCCTTCGAAATGGGCCAAGAGTGCCTTGATCACAAAACTGATGTTGGGCTGTTTGTGGCGCTTGGATTCGTCGAGCAAGTCGTTTTTGCGCGGTACTTGGCCCCGGATGGCTTGGGCGTCTCGGGTTAAGTTTTCGGCAAAGCCAAAGAGTTCGTCTTTCAGCAAACCCAATAGCTTCACCCCCCGCTCGTTGAGGGCGCGCAGTTCAAAGGACTCGTCTTTGCCGCGGATACTCAAGGGCGGATCGATCAAAATCAGGCTCATCCGGCCATAGATCGGGGCGATTTCGGCAGACTCCAAAATAACGCCGCGCTGGGCAACGGTGTCAAAAAAGGAGTCGAAACTTTGGTAGTCCAAAGACTCGGTTACCTTTCGGATAGGGCCTTGGGCGGAGGTAAGGAGGCGCTCGGAAAACATGGGCAACATTTGCTGTAGGTTTTTTGGCAAATTAGCCCTGTAGCGGCTTTCTGGCAATCCCTTTTCAAATGGGCACAGGGCCAAATGACCAGCGCGCCAAAAGAAAGGGCCCGACTCCCCCGAAGGGAAACCGGGCCCTAAGGCTCCGATGAAAGGAGGGAGAGACCGGAGCCTACGCCAACCTAAAAGTCGCCAAAGTCTTCGCGCATCGGGATCGCTTGACTGGGCTTAACCAAACGGCCGTCGCCGCTGGCCAGTCGCCGGGCCGGTGCCTGCTCGACTCGGGCCGACTTAGAGGGGTGGTTGGGGTGGGCCGGGTGGTGGATCACCTTCGCTACGCGGGGGGCCTCATCTTTCGACTTAGACCCGGCGGCGGTGTTCACCCCAAAGTGGCGGCCCACTTCGGCAATCAGCGACCTTAGCGATTCGGCCTGGCTGTTCAGTTCCTCGGCGGCGGCGGCCGATTCCTCGGCGGTGGCGGCGTTGGACTGGGTTACCTTGTCCATCTCAGACATCGCCGCAGACACTTGGCCCACGCCGTTGGCCTGTTCCTTAGAGGCCCGTTTGATGTCCTCGACCATCCCCTGAACCTGCTTCATGCCCTGGGACTGTTGGGTCGAATATTCGTTGATCTGGTGGATCAACCGGGCCACGCCTTCGGCCTTCTCGAAGATCTGCTGCAAGACCGCTTGACCCTCGATAGCCAATTGGTTGCCTGCTTGGGCCTTCTGACCGCTTTCTTTGATCAGCTTACTGATCTCTTTGGCGCTGGATTTAGAGGTTTCGGCCAGTTTGCTCACCTCGTCGGCGACCACCGCAAACCCCTTGCCCTGTTCACCGGCACGCGCTGCCTCAATAGCGGCGTTGGTGGCGAGCATCTTGGTCTGGTGGGTGATGTCGTTGATCACTTCAATGATGTCGGCCACCTGTTGGCTGGCGTCGTTGATTTCGGCCATCGCCTGGGTGATCCGACCAATCGACTCAACCCCGGCTTCGGCTGAATTACGTGCTTCGCTGGCCAATTGGGCCGCCGATTGGGCGTTTTCATTCGAACGGGTCACTAAATCAGCCATTTCGGCCACACCAATCGCGGCGTGGTCGGCCGA
Organism: bacterium; assembly: GCA_032250835.1. Classification (GTDB taxonomy): domain Bacteria; phylum SAR324; class SAR324; order XYD2-FULL-50-16; family XYD2-FULL-50-16; genus TamC13-09. Next base: position 88,786 of record JAVVEA010000014.1, on the reverse strand, counting down.
CTCGGCGTTGCTCGAAGCTTGGCTGGAAACCTGCTCCATCGTCGAGGAGGTTTCTTCTAAGCTCGAGGCCTGTTCCGCCGCCCCTTGGCTCAGCTGTTGGGCCGAAGCGCTGATCTGGCCGCTGGCGCTGGTTACTTGCTCTGATGCGCCGAGTAAGTCGTTAACCAAATCACTCATCAGCTTGGTTAAGCCACCAATTGATTTGGACAAGAAGACACCGATCAACACCGAGATCAAGAAGGCGGCACTGCCCAAACCGATCAGGCCCGTTAAAGTCATTTCGGTGTTGTCTTTAACCTGCGGCCCTAAAATGTCCTGTTCCTCTTTAATCCCCAGCTTAACGTCTTCAGCGGCCTGGGCGATGGCCGGACCGATTTTATCTAGGCTGTTGACCACGAGACGGTCATGTTTGTCGAGCGCCTCCACCATTTTAGCGAAGGTCGCCTCGTAGGTTTTTACCTTATTGATAAAGTCTTCTAACAACTGACGGCGGCGCGGGTTTTTCAGCAGTGCACCCAACTCCTCGTAGTTGCGTTTGACGTCGGCAAATTCTTGGTTGGCCCGCTCGGCATAGGCAACTTCGCGGGTTTCGATAAACTTACTGACATACAACCGGCCAAGCATCAAATGCTCTTGTAAGCGCCCCGCGTAATAGGCCGAAGTTGCGTCTTTGTCTTTAAAGGCGCTTTGCATGATTTCGGTCATGTCCGCACGGGCCGAGGGACCGATCTTATCTAAAACTTCATGTTCAAGCTTCTCGCTCTGGCTACGTAAGGCCACCACTTCAGCAAAGGACTTTTCGTAAGCCCCCACCTGATTGGTGATCAAATCGATCTTTTGGGCTCGTTCAGGGTTCTTGATCTCCTGGTGGGCCTCTTCAAGGAATCGGGTCATTAGTCCCCGGTATTCCTCGTAACCGGCCACAGATTTATCGTCGCCACGGATCAAGAAATCTTTAACGCTCATGCGGACCATCAACATGTTCGCCTGAAGCCTCCCGGCCAGGTTCGTGTCCCGGGCCAGGCTCCGGTAGCTCACAAAGCCGTCGTAGGTCCGCTGCATGCCCACATAGGGCAAAAGGGCCAGAATGACCAACAGGATGATGATCACCGCAAAGGAGAGCATCAGCTTGGCCGAAATGGTCATATTTTTAAACAAAGACATGGGACCTCCTGCGGTAAACCATTGGTTTCAACGCTGGGCCCGTGGGGCGGCGGGATGCCGTGGCGGGTCCGGGGAAGTCAATCAGTCTTTACGGAACGGCAAAGCGCTACCACCGCGCCTAACCTTTAGGCAGCTAGCAAATTTCTTTTTCCGAAAAACCTAGACTCTCACCCTTTTATCAACTGTAAAATCATCTTAACATACTTCAGGTTTTGAGAATCAATAAAAGTGCTCTCTAAGGTTTTTGATAGGCCAGCTTAAAGTAGATTTTGAACTCAAATTCGTGTAGGCAAATTATTTTTTTCTGGACCATAAAATTTTATAAGTTATTTATTTTCAGAAAACTATTCAAGTTACCAGATCAATAATCAACCTATATTCGGCTATTAGTATAGACAAATTCTTTACTCACCACCCTGCGTCAAGTACAATCGCCTCGATTACGTGAACATTCACCTCTATCCACCAGGGAACATGGAACAGGACAACAAAAAGGACTACTGGAAAGCGACCTTGAGTTTGACCCTTAAGGTGATGGCTTTATGGGCATTTTTTGGATATGTGCCCACAATTCTCTTTGTCGAGCAACTCAACAGCATCCATATGGGCGGGTTTCCGCTAGGGTTTTGGTTCGCCCAAAACGGTTCGATCATCATCTTCTTTTTCTTGGTTTTGTGGTACGCCAAAGCCATGCATAAGTTGGATGCCAAGTTTGACGTAAACGAATAAGGAGATCCGAACATGAGCATTTTAACTTGGACCTATATCATCGTCGGCATCACCTTTGCCTTATATATAGGCATCGCCATCGCGACTAGAGTCGCCGACACCAAAAGCTTTTACGTCGCCGGGGGCAACGTCCCGCCGGTATTAAACGGTATGGCTACCGGCGCAGATTGGATGTCGGCGGCTAGCTTCATCTCGATGGCCGGTTTGATCTCCTTTATGGGTTATACCGGGGTCATTTACTTACTCGGTTGGACTGGTGGGTACGTCCTTTTGGCGATCCTGCTAGCCCCCTTCTTGCGTAAGTTCGGTCAGTTTACGGTGCCTGACTTTGTGGGCACTCGCTACTACTCGAACACGGCCCGTATGGTCGCGGCAGTTTGCGCGATCTTCGTTTCTTTTACCTACGTTGCTGGCCAGATGCGCGGTGTGGGGATTGTCTTCTCGCGTTTCTTAAACGTAGACATTACTACCGGCGTATTGCTGGGTATGGTGATCGTCTTGACCTACGCCACCTTGGGCGGCATGAAAGGCATCACCTACACTCAGGTGGCCCAGTACTGTGTGTTGATCATTGCCTACATCATCCCCGCAGTAGCGATCAGTAATCAGGTGACCGGGAACTTTATTCCTCAATTAGGCTTCGGCGGTCATTTAAGTGATGGTCGGTATCTGCTGCAAGCCTTAGATGAAATCAGCCGAGACTTAGGCTTTGCCGAATATACTGGGGCCTTTGTGGCCGGGAAGAAGTCGATGATCGACGTCTTTGCGATCACTATCGCCTTGATGGTCGGTACCGCCGGTCTCCCCCACGTGATCATCCGTTTTTATACGGTGCCTAACGTGGCTGGTGCGCGCTGGTCGGCCGTTTGGGCTTTGGTGTTCATTGGCATCTTGTACACGACCGCTCCGGCCATCGCCAGTTTCGCTCGATACAACATGATCCTCTCGCTCAACGAAAAGAGCCTCGATGACCTAAAGACCGATGCTGCGTCGGCGGGTATGGAGAGGCATTGGTTTTTTAGTTGGCAAGAGACTAAGCTGATCAAATGGGAAGACCTCAACGGTGACGGAAAGATCCAATACCGCGCCGGTAACATCAAATCCTTGACCGACGAGAAAAACCAAGCCCACGGCAACCCTGAAAAGGGTTATCCCGTAACCAAAAACGAGTTGATCGTGGACCGGGACATCATGGTTTTGGCCAACCCGGAAATCGCTCAGTTGCCTAACTGGGTTATTGCCCTGGTTGCCTCGGGTGGTTTGGCTGCCGCGCTCTCTACGGCGGCCGGTTTGTTGTTGGTGATATCCAGCTCCATCAGCCACGACTTTTACACTAAGCTGATCAACCCGGATGCTTCAGAAGCCAAGAAGCTGATGGTTGCTCGCTTGACGGTTGCCGTGGCGGTTTGTATTGCCGGTTATTTCGGCATCCACCCGCCGGGCTTTGTGGCTCAGGTGGTGGCCTTCGCCTTTGGTTTGGCCGCTTCCAGCTTCTTCCCGGTGATCGTGATGGGGATTTTCTCGAAGACGACCACCAAAGAAGCCGCCATCACCGGTATGGTGTTGGGGATGAGCTTCACCATCTTGTACATCATCCAGACCAAATTCCTGGGTGTGGGCTGGTGGTTTATGGGCATTAGTCCCGAAGGGATCGGCACCGTTGGGATGTTGATCAACTTCACCTGCTGCCTCGTTATCTCTCGCTTCACACCGGCTCCGCCGCTTGAAGTGCAAGAGATGGTCGAGTCGATCCGGTACCCCCGTGGTGCTGGTGAAGCTTCAGCAGCGCACTAACTAGGAGTCAAGCGGATGGTTCAGGTAAAGGTAAAAATGGAACCCGCAGACCTGATGCGGATGCTCCGCCACCTGCACCTGGGCCAAAGCCCCAGGCTGGACCGGCTCTTCTTCGCCGCCTCGTTGGCGGCGGTGGCGGCGTCGGTCTATAGCCTCTTTGACCCCAACGTCCCGATCCTGACTTTTTACGCCTTTGGCCTCCTGCCGCTTTTATACTTTGCGGTCTTGCCGCTCTTTTTTGCCATGTCTTCGGTTGCCCTTTTTAAAAAACAAGGGCTGCTACGGAGCGGGCTGGAATATCACTTCACAGAAAATGGGGTGACCAGCAAAAGCTCTGGCGGAAGTGAGCGGATGGAATGGAGCCGGTTTGTTAAGGTCGCCGAGGGACCCAAAGACTTCTTCTTTTACCTCGCCAAAGCCCAGGGTTTTTCGGTACCCAAGTCCGCCACCGCAGATAAAACCGAAGCGCTCAAACAACTGTTACAAGAACATTTGCCGCCAGGTATCTGGCAGGAGTGACGCCATGTCCGACCCCAACGCCCCGATCCCCCTCTTTGCCCGTGACTTAAAAGGTTTTGGGCGGCTTGAGCCTCTGTGTGTCTCCCCCGAGACCAGCCTACAAGAAGCAGCCAAGCAGATGGAAGCCGGTGGATGGGATGCGGCGATTGTCGTCGAGGCCGGAGCATTACGGGGCATCATAACCGACCGAGACTTCCGCAAAAAAGCGCTAGCCGAGGGCTTGAGCCCCTTAGAGCCCGTCAGCCGGATCATGTCGGGTCCCATCGAGGCCTTAGAAGTCACCGCCACCCGCTCAGACGGGCTGTTGCAGATGATCGCCAAGAAACGGCACCATTTGGTGATCGTGGATCAAGGCCGTCTGTTGGCTTTGGCCACCAAAGAAGACTTCATCGCCGAGCGGACCTATTCGCCCCTCTTTTTTGCCGGACGCATCCAAGAAGCCGGTTCCCCCGAAGAATTACAACGCATCTTCAACAAGCTGCCATCGGCTATGCGCGGCCTGCTGGCTGAGGGGCTCTCGGTCGAGCGCGTAGGCCCGATCATCAGCGGGATCAACGATTGGATGATGCGCCGCGCCGGGAAACTGGCCAAATTGCAGATGCCCAGCCCGCCACCGGTGCCCTTTGCGGTGATGGTCTTAGGTAGTGAAGGCCGCGGCGAGCAGACCTTTAAAACCGACCAAGACAACGCCCTCATCCACGCCGAGCTGGATCCCGAAGATACCGCCGCCAAGGAATGGTTTATGGAGTATGCCCGCAAGCTCTGCCGCATGCTCGACCAGATTGGCTACCCCTACTGCCCCGGCGAGATCATGGCCCAAAATCCCCGTTGGAACCTTTCGATTGGGCAATGGAAAGACCAATTCAGCCTTTGGGTCCAGCGCCCGGCAGCCGAGGAAATCCTACGGGCCAATATCTTTTTTGACTTCCGTGGCGTATACGGTGAATTGTCTTTAGTGGCGCAATTAGAAGACCACCTCTTTTCGATCTTGCCCAAGGCCGGTCCCTTCCCGGCCAACTTAGCCCAGGCGGCGGTACAGGCCAAACCGCCTTTGGGGCTCTTTGGCGGCTTCAAGACCGGCGAGGGTGACCACGCCAAGGCCCTAGACATCAAAGAAAAGGGCACCGCATTGATCACCGACCTCGCCCGCGCTTTTTGTTTGATCGACCGCTTGCGCCCGCGCAATACCCTGGCCCGTCTGCGGGCTTTAGAGGCCGAGCGTAAGCGCCCGCTCTTTCGCGAACTGCGCGAAGCCTTGGAGACCCTCACCGACCTGAGGCTGCGCCACCAATTAACCCAAATCGAGGCAGGCAAAGCCCCAGACAACTGGATTGCTCCCGGCGACTTAACCGAAATCGAACAAGGCACCCTCAAGCAGGTATTTAAAACGATCCAACAGGGGCAAGAGGCGCTACTCTCCCAATATGCCGGTGGGGTCCGATGAGCTGGCGGCGGAAATGGCGGCGGCATGTGGTCTATGTGATCCTGTCCACCTTGGCCGTTTGGGCGATTGGGGCCTTAACGCTCTACCTGAGCTACCGCGCCTTTTCGCCAGAAGAACAGGCTTGGCTGCTGCAACGTTGGCATAAAGCCTTCCCCTTTTTGCTAGGCGGCGGGGTTTTGTTTGGCCTGTTGATGCACAGCCTTTCGGCCCAGGTTTACCACGCCTATATCCTCCCGCTACTCAAATTAGCGGACCAAACCCGCTGGATCCACGAAGGCAACGTGAGCCACAAAATATTGCCCGAAGGCAGCCCCGAGGCCCGTGCTCTAGCCGAAGTGATCAACCAATACGCCGCCGAACAGGCTTACTTAAACCGCTGGGGCCACGAGGACCGGGGCGAACTGGCCGCCGAAGAAGCCCTAGTACTCAACCGCCTCTTCTGCGCCGACCACCGGGCCCAACTGCTATTGGGGCCCAAAAATCGGGTCTTGTTATACAACGAACCAGCGCTCCAGCAAATCCAAGGCCTGCAACTGGGCCGCCCGCTGCCCTCGGGAGCAGAGGCGCTACCAAAGCCCTTGGAAACCCTACCGCTTGCCCAGCCCGAAGGGCTCCCTTGGAAGTGGCTTAAGTGCGGCCCTCAAGCCAAACCAGACGGCCAGCCCTGTGAACCTTCCCCCCTGGTTTTTGCGCCTCATTTTGCTGGCCTACCCGAAGACCCCGCTGATTGGGGGGCGTGCCGCTTAAGCGACTTGCCCTATTGCTGCCTGGACACAGAAACCACCGGGCTCAACCCCTCCAAGGGGGATCAGGTGATCGAGTTGGGGGCCCTGCGGCTGACCGGGCGGCGCTTGTTAGAAGGCGAACAATACCTCCAGCGCTTCCGGCCGGGCTGCCCCATTTCACCAGAATCCACCAACATACACGGCATCACCATCGACCAGCTAACCAATGAACCAACCTTAGCGTCCCATTGGCCTAAGTTTCTAGAATTCGCGGACCAAGCCGTCTGGCTGGGTCACAATCTGGCCTTTGATCTGGCCTTTTTCCGCCAGCAATTGGATTTTACTCCCCCGGTGCCCATACTCGACAGCCTCTGTTTAGCCGAATTTTGCTTAGACAGCGAATGGGGCCTTGAAGACTTAGCCCGCCGCTTTGGCATCGACCCAGGCAACCGGCACCAAGCCTTAGGAGACGCCAAAATGACGGCGCTGGTTTTTTTACGTCTGATCCCCCTGCTGGCCGCCAAGGGCGTCAAACACCTAGGCGAAGCCGCCGAACTCACCGCCAAGCACCGCCTGTTTAAGCTTAAGTACTAAATTAAACTGCTCGTTGAGTATTATTTATATCGGCAGGGCAGTTTCAATTGGTGCTGATGTTAGATGGCTAGAGAGTTTTCGCCAATCTCCAACGCGGATTCAAAACTGTAATATCTTGATTATAAATAACTTGATCGGTTCATCAAATTCAATATCTATTAATCGTTGCGAAGAGTAATGCAACTGCTGTAGAAAATTCAATATATATTTCGAAAACAGCCTGGAAACAGCTATATAAAACTAATAAATATAGGATTGTTTTGTTAATCTTGGGAATTTCCGCCTTTTACCACGACAGCGCTGCCGCCTTAGTCTTAGACGGGGATATCGTTGCGGCCGCTCAAGAGGAGCGCTTCACCAGAAAGAAACATGATCCAGGTTTTCCGTCTGAAGCGATCAAATATTGCTTAAATGTAGCCAATGTAAAGCTAGAGGAGATAGACTACGTTGTTTTTTACGATAAGCCTCTGGTCAAGTTTGAACGTCTATTAGAAACCTACCTTGCATTTGCCCCACAGGGGTTCCGTAGCTTTGTTACCGCCATGCCCATTTGGCTCAAGGAAAAGCTTTATTTGAAAGACCAACTAAAGCGCGACCTGAGCCAGCTAGCCGGAATCAAGCGCGCCGCTTTGCCGCCGCTCTTGTTTGACGAACACCATCACGCTCACGCAGCCAGCGCCTTTTTCCCGAGCCCCTTTGAAGAAGCAGCTGTGCTCTGTTTGGACGGCGTTGGTGAGTGGGCTACCGCGTCGGTCTGGCATGGCCAAGGCAACCAAGTTAAAGCGGTCAAAGAAATCCGCTTCCCCCATTCCTTGGGCCTGCTGTACTCGGCTTTTACCTATTACTGTGGTTTTAAGGTCAACTCTGGTGAATACAAATTGATGGGTTTGGCTCCTTACGGCGAACCAAAATATGTGGAGCAAATCGAAAAAAATCTGATCCATCTGCATGAAGATGGCAGCTTTCAGCTCAACATGAAGTATTTCAATTTTGCGACCGGCTTGACCATGACCAACCGGGCCTTTGATCAGCTTTTCGGTGGACCTCCGCGAAAAGGTGAATCCGAAGTAACCCAGCGGGAGATGGACATGGCCGCTTCGGTACAGGTGGTCACCGAAAAGGCCGTGATCCGGTTGGCGACCCAGGTGAAACAAGAGCTGGGCGTAAAGCATTTATGTTTGGCCGGAGGGGTTGCATTAAACTGCGTAGCCAATGGCAAGCTTTGGAAAGAAAAGATCTTTGATGAGATTTGGATTCAGCCTGCCTCAGGTGATGCCGGAGGTGCTTTGGGTGCGGCCCTTTCAGTTTGGTACGAATACTTAGAAAACCCCCGCCAGTCGGGGCAAGACCAAATGAAAGGCGCTTATCTTGGCCCCCAGTATTCTGCTGAACAGATTGCTCGAACCCTAGACAACCTTCAAGCACAGTACCAGGTGCTAGAATCCCAAGATATGCACCAACGTCTCGCCGAGATATTGGCTGATGAAAAGGTAGTTGGCTGGTTTCAAGGGCGGATGGAATTTGGTCCTCGCGCCTTGGGTGGTCGTTCGATTATCGGTGATCCGAGAAGCCAAAAGATGCAATCCGTGATGAACCTTAAGATCAAATATCGAGAGTCTTTTCGTCCCTTTGCTCCCGCTGTGCGGGCAGAAAAAGTGAGTGAATGGTTCGAGTATGAAGGGGTCAGCCCCTATATGCTGATGGTTGCTGAGGTAAAAAAAGACAAACAACTACCTATGACCGAAGCGCAAATGGGCCTTTTTGGGATCGAGAAGTTGAACGTTCCTCGCTCGGATATCCCGGCGGTTACCCATGTGGACTACTCGGCTCGATTACAAACAGTGCACCAAGAGACCAATCCTGCCTTTTACGGCCTATTAGAGCAGTTTGAAAACAAAACCGGGTGCCCGGTGTTGATCAACACCTCTTTTAATGTCCGCGGTGAGCCGATTGTCAGCAGTCCCGAAGATGCCTACCGTTGCTTTATGCGCACAGAGATGGACTATTTGGTTGTAGAAAATTACCTATTGGAAAAGTCAGCTCAACCGGCCTGGAAAGAACAGGGTGATTGGCGCAACGAATTTGAATTGGATTAGCCATGCAAAAATTAGAAATTCAACAACTCAATAATGCTGAGTTGAGAAAGTTTGGGTTGAGCACTGGCAGCATCATCGGTGGTCTGTTTGGTCTTTTGCTGCCTTGGGTGCTTGATAAACCTTGGCCTGTTTGGCCTTGGTATATAGTTGCCCCTTTGGTTGGGGTAGGCTTGGTTTTACCTCAAGCGTTGCGCCCAGTATATAAAGGCTGGATGACCTTTGGTCATTGGGCTGGATGGGTCAACAGCAAGATCATTTTAGGAATCATCTATTACGGATTAATGGTCCCTTTAGGGCTATCGATGAAGCTCCTTGGGCGCGATCATCTCCACTTGAAACCAAACACAAAAAGCCATTGGACCCAGTCTAAGCTTAAAGATAAAACCCATTTTGAACGGCCTTACTAATGTTAGATTTAATCAAAGACCTCTTTGGATTCTTAAAAGAAAGTAAAAAGTTTTGGCTCGCCCCCATCATTTTAACCCTGCTGTTATTAGGCGGGTTGCTGGTACTTACTCAAGGTTCGGCAATTGCTCCTTTTATTTATACCCTATTTTAAAGTTAGATCACACAAATGCATCCTCGCAGTCTAAGTAGAAAACTGATTTATTCCCTGGTTCTTTTTGTTTTTTTTCTAGGATTTATTGAGGGAACGGCGAGAGTGGCTTTATTTTTAACAAAATCAGACGCTCCATCTGTAGGAATCGATCAGCGCGCCCTGAACGTAATAGATACGGGTTTCAAGGATTCGGTATATGCGGAAGTCGACCCGGTTTTGGGTTATCGACTGAAGAGGAACCATTCCGTGGCGGAGTATCATTTTAACTCCTTGGGCTTTCGGGGCCCTGATTTTGAAGAAAAAAAGCCGCCGGGCGTATTTCGTATCATCTGTATCGGTGGCTCTACCACCATCGGGTCCAATGCAGGCGGGGATCATTTAACTTACCCCGCTATTTTAGAGCAGCTTTTTTCCAAAGCGGAAACGGTCGGAGGTAAGCGAGTCGAAGTAATCAATGCCGGGGTGTTTGGATATAATAGCTGGCATCATCGTCTCCGCACTAGTTCCGAGTTAGATGCCCTTGATCCCGATTTGTATGTCTTTATGATGGGGCTCAATGACGTAGTTGGGGCGATGCGGCAATCAAGAACAGACCTACAACAAATGAGCGCCAACCGGGAAGCTGCACTCACAGCGTTGTTGAACCGAAAACCAAGCATGCTACGGGAAGTAGGTAGCTGGGTACGACAAACTGGAATTGGGCGTGTCATGGATAGCAGCGGGAAGTGGCTGGTAACTAAAATGAACTCTCACCAGGCTACGCCGCAAGACATTGAAAACCAAAACCTGAATGAGAGTCAGGTGGAGGACGTGAATCAGCGACTGACCTATATAGGTTTTGAAGAAAACATGAAGGTACTCATCAAAGAGCGCAAGCAAAAGGGCATCCCGGTGGTTTTGGTCAATTATCCTTGGATCGTCAAAGGTGATACGAGCGTAGCCGAGGAAAAGAGTCGGGGCCACAACATCAGCAATGAGTTTCTTTGGATCTACCGGTCAGGGCGTGTGCTCTTACCTGATATCAACCAACGACTGGCCCGCAGTGAGCAAATTCCGCTGGTAGACCCTCAAGCCTTATTTGATAGGGAAACTCAGAAAAAGGGAACGATGTACCGAGTCTATTCTGACTCTGTCCATTTTAGCCGCTACGGGAACTACTTACTTGCCAAGGAGGTGTACGAAACCATCCGGCAAACCCCTAAACTTGCTAGCGCAATCCAGCCAAATCCCCTGTTGCCGGTCGAACAAGTTGCCGACCAGTTTTCTAACGTGATAGACTGGCTGCCTCTTTATACAGCAGGCTGGTTTGACAGCCCAGAAGGGGCTCCTAAAGTAGAAGTTTTGAGCACCCAAAACCTGACCTACCAACCTAACAAGAGTGCTACATGGGGCTTTTATACGCCGACTGACCTGCAACAAAATGGGGTGATTCGTGTCAAAATGCAGCTGGGAACTCTCCGGCAGTTTGACTGGATCGTATACCCGCGGTTGTCTCAAAAACAAGAAAGTGTCACTATTATTTTAAAAACTGCGGAGGCAAATCAAAGTATTTTCCATTTTTCTTCCCCAACCGATGGGGAATGGTCCCCACTACAGGCGGCCTATCTGGTCGATCAATCAAATTTATCGGACCTAAACAGGGCATCGGTCGAGTTGGAAATCCAAATCAAAGGGTCAGTCCAATACTGGACCAACAGTAAAAGGGAACCCTTTTATTTTCTTGCGCTCAACGAGCCTTAGTGACCTCCCCCTTAATATCTGCCAAGCTAACTTCCATCAATTTGCAATAGATATTTAAAATGGAGTGGTCACAATATTGTGCACAAGTCTTAAACGCCAACCGCCCTTGACGTCCCGTTGGCCCCAGTTATTGGAATTTGCAGTAGATGCCGGTGCTCGACAGCCTCTGTTTGGCCGAATTTTGCTTAGACAGCGAATGGGGCCTTGAAGACCTAGCCCGCCGGTTTGGCATCGACCCCAAGCAACCGGCACCAAGCCTTAGGAGACGCCAAAATGACCGCCCTGGTTTTTTTACGCCTGATCCCCCTGCTGGCCGCCAAGGGTGTCAAACACCTAGGCGAAGCCGCCGAAATCACCGCCAAGCACCGCCTGTTTAAGCTCAAGTACTGAGCCTACCTTTTCAACCCTCTGGGGTATTATCTTAGGAGCAAAGGCCAACCAGCATTAAAATGCCTATATGGTTTTTTTAGTCTTTTGGCCATAAATTCGATTTGGTTTTTATGGACCTATTGGTTATGATGCGTTCATCTTTAAGGCCTCTGTAAGCTTTTCTGGTCACCGCAACCGACCTTCACGTTAGTCCTATGGCAGTACCATCCTTATTTGTGGGCATCGGCGCTTCCGCTGGCGGGTTAGAGGCGATTGAGGCCTTTGTCGAGCAACTCCAAGATCGCGACAACATCGCTTATATTGTGGTCCAGCACCTTTCGCCGGACTACAAGTCGATGATGGTCGAGTTGCTGACCAAAAAAACTTGCCTTTCGGTGCACCGTGCCGAAGAGGGCATGAAGGTCATGGCCAACGCCATTTATTTAATTCCGCCCAAGAAAAACCTGTTGATCTCCAAGGGTTGTTTGTCCTTGATTGAGCAGGACCACAGCCGGGGCGTGAACCTGCCGATTGACGTTTTCTTGCGTTCTTTGGCCGAAGACCAAGGGGAACATTCCTTGGGCGTGATCCTCTCAGGAACCGGCTCAGACGGAATGCGCGGGGTGCGGGCGATCAAAGAGCACGGCGGGGTGGTGATGGTCCAGTCCGAAGAAACCGCCAAATTCGACGGCATGCCACGCGCCGCTCTTTCAACGGGCTTGGCTGATTTTGTCTTAGCCCCAGACGAAATGCCCGAACAGATCCGCAATCTGTCTAAAGGGACGCTATACAAAGCCGACCAGGAGACCAAACTCTTCACCGACGAAGACGGCATCGCCCGAATATTTAGCCTATTGCGCGGCAAGACCAAAGTAGATTTTACTTACTATAAGCCCAGCACCGTGATCCGCCGGATCGAGCGGCGCATGTCGATCAACCAAGTCCATGAACTGCGCGACTATGTCTTGTTGCTGGAAAACCAGCCCGCCGAGATCATGGCGCTTTACCGGGACCTATTGATCGGGGTGACCAATTTCTTCCGCGACAAAGAAGCCTTTGAAGAACTGAGCGAAGTCTGGTTACCGAAGCTCTTAGAGCGGGCACATTCGGGCGAATTGCGGGCCTGGGTGGCCGGATGTTCCACCGGTGAGGAAGCCTATTCCTTGGCCATCGCCCTGCATGAAGCCAAGGCAAAAACCAACAGCCCAGTACAGATCAAAATCTTCGCCACCGACATCGACCAAGAGGCGATTGTTAAGGCCAGCTCGGGGGTCTTTACGGAGTCCATCGCCGCAGACCTCTCGCCGACGCTCTTAAGCAAGTACTTTATCGTCAAGTCCGACAGCTACCAGATTGTTCCGCATATCCGTGAGATGATCGTGTTTGCCCACCACAACTTGGTCAAAGACGCCCCCTTCACCAATATCGACTTTGTTAGCTGCCGCAACCTGATGATCTACCTTCAGCCGGTCTTGCAGCGCAAGGTTTTGGACTTCTTTAATTTTTCTTTAAACCAAGGCGGGGTCTTGCTGCTCGGCGGTAGTGAGTCTTTGGGCGAGGCGGTTGATGCCTTTGAGGTCTTAAGCCAGAAGAATAAAATCTTCCGCTCCCAGGGTAAAAAGAAGATTGTCGGCATTTCATCAAATTCAGAGACCCGCAACGAGCAATCCGGTGTTCCAACCAACCGGCCATCGCGCGGCTATTACTCCACCTCACACCGCGAGGAGCAGGTCCTGATAGAATTGATCAACAGTCTGGCGCGTAAGAAAGAGAGCCATGTTTTGTTGATCAACCAAGAATTGGAGGTACTCTTTAACTTAGGCGACAACGCAGGCGACATCCTTCAGGTGCCTTCAGGTAAGATCGAGTCCCACCTTTCAAAAATGTTGGTGCGTCCGCTGCTGATTCCGGTCAATACGGGCTTGATCAGCGTCTTTAAGAACGGGGACCCCGTCACCTACCGCAACATCCGCCTAGAGGTCCCCGGCCAAGACCCGCGCTACTACCGCGCCGAAATCGACCTCCTGCAACTGCGCCGTAACGTAGAACCGTTGGCTATGGTCACGCTCAGTTCCGAAGTAGACACCCTGGAGCGGACCGGAGAAGTCACTCATTTCAACTTAGACGAAGCGGCCGAACAGCGGATTATGGACCTAGAGCAAGAGCTTCAGTTCAACCGCGAAAACCTACAGGCGACCATCGAAGAGTTGGAAACGAGCAACGAAGAATTGCAGGCAACCAACGAGGAATTGCTGGCTAGTAACGAAGAGTTACAAAGCACCAACGAGGAGTTACAGTCCGTCAACGAGGAACTGTATACGGTCAACGCCGAGCACCAGCGCAAGATCGTAGAGCTCAGTGAGTTAAACAACGACGTCAACAACCTCTTAACCAGCACTCAAATCGCCACCCTGTTTTTGGACGCCGAACTGGCGATCCGCAAATTCACCCCGCCGATTACCGAGGTGTACCGGATCATCGAAACCGACCTGGGCCGTCCCTTAGGACACATCAACAGCAACCTAGTCGACTGTGACCCCTCCCATTTAGCCCAAGAGGTGATCCGCACCAACCAGCCGATCCAAAAGGAAGTCAAAACCCTTGAGGGCAAATGGTTTCAAATGCGGGTCTTGCCTTACCGCATCAACCAACAAACCTTTGATGGCGTGGTCTTGTCCTTTGTGGACATCGACAGCACCAAGCGGAACCTAGAGTCTCTGAGGGTCGCCGAGGAACGCTCCCAAATGGCCCATATGGCGGCCCAACTAGGGAGTTGGTCCTTTGATTTGGAATTGGACCGCTTCCATTTTGCGGACTCCCTTTTGCCGCTCTTTTCTAGCCTCGGGCGCTCGGATATGAGCTTGGGGGATTTCTTGGGGCGGGTTGTGGATACGGATCAAGCCAAGGTGCGCAGCGCCCTAGAGGGCTCGATTACCGCCGAACGGCCTTTTACCGTTGAATATCGCCTCCATGACGACGAAGCACCGCAGTGGATCAGCATGTCCGGGCGCGTCTTCGCTACCGACGAGGGAAAGCACCAACAGATTTACGGTGTGCTGCGCAACATCACCACCGAAAAAACCACCCAGTTAACCTTAGCCCGGCGCGAGGCCCAATACCGCGCCCTCTTCGCCAATATGGCCGACGCCATTGGGGTGTTCCAGCAGCTCCCCCTGGAAGCCAAGGTACCTGAAGACTTTGAGTTGATCGAGACCAACCCGGCCTTCAACCATCTCTTTGGCCGTGGCGAACCTACGGTAGGTAAACGGCTGAAACAGCTCAGCTTGACTGAGAAAGAACGGTCAATTCTTTGGGATCATATGCTGACCGTGATCCATCATGCAAAAGGTCATCGGTTTGAGTTTTATATAGATAGTCTGGGCAAGTGGTTTAATCTGCTCGCCTATCAGCCGGTCCCGGAGTTGGTCGCCGTGATCATGCAAGACGTAACGGTGGAGCATGAAAGCGTCGAGAGCCTAACGCTCAGCGAGGCCCGGTTCCGTAGTGTCTTTGAAGACGCGGTGCATGGCTTCTGCTTGGTGTCGCCCGAGGGGCACTTCTTAAAAGCCAACCGCGCCATGTGCGAGATGACTGGCTACAAAGAAGACGAATTGTTGCGGCTTAAATTTCAGGACATCACCCACCCAGACGACCTGGAACTAGACGTCCAGCAGGCCCATCAGTTGTTATCGGGCGAGATTGAGTCCTACAATATGCACAAACGTTACCTCAAGAAAGACGGTAGTCACCTATGGGGGCACTTGGCCGTTTCGCTGGTTAAAGACGAAGAAGACAGGCCGCTATATTTCTTGGCTCAGGTACTCAACATCAACGAGCAAAAGGAGGCCGAGGCCCAGCTAACCGCCGCCAAAGAACAGGCCGAGATCGCCAACCGAACCAAAAGCCACTTTTTGGCCAATATCAGCCACGACATCCGCACCCCGCTCAACGCTATTCTAGGCTTTTCGGACATCCTGCTGCGCGAAGAACACAGCGAAGCTCAAGTCAAACCCTTTGAACTGATCCGCAAAAGCGGGCGCTCTTTATTGGCCTTAATCGACGACATCTTGGACCTATCTAAGGTCGAAGCAGGCAAGCTGCAAATGCACTATGGGCCCGTCGATCTGAGCGCGCTGGTGTTGGAACTATCCGACTACTTTGGGCCTACCGCCAAGGGGAAGGGGCTGGAATTTGATTGCATCGTCTCAGACCAGATTCCGCCCGGATTGTTGCTCGACCGCGAACGGATCAAACAGATTTTAACCAACCTGCTGTCGAATGCCATCAAATTCACCAAGTCCGGCGCGGTCAAGTTGGAGGTTTCAGCCCAGCCGACTGAACAAGAGCCCAAGAGAGTTGACCTGACTTTCTGCATCACCGATACGGGCACCGGGATACAAGCCGATGACTTATCCGTCGTGTTTAACCCCTTTGAACAGCGCAATCACAACTCGGGCAACACCGAAGGCACCGGATTGGGTTTGGCTATCTGCAAGCGCCTTTGTGAGATCATGGGCGGGGACATCAGCCTAACCAGCAAGCATCTGGTGGGTAGTGAATTCACCGTAAACTTACCGGCGATCAAGCGGGTTTCGCTCGAAGAAGACGTCTCAACTGGGCTGAAATTCCTGCCGGTACGGGTCTTTGACGCCGCTAAGATCTTGATTGTCGATGACGACCAGACCAACCGACTGGTCTTGCATGGATTTTTGGAATTTTATAGCTTTTTGCAAATCTTCGAAGCCGCCGACGGCGTCACAGGGATCGAACAGGCAAAGCAGGTCAACCCTGATGTGATCTTGATGGACATGAAGATGCCCAATATGGGCGGCCTGGAAGCGACCCAGAAGATTCGGACCTTACCGGGGCTGGACAACATACCGGTGATCGCCGTGACCGCCAAGGTACTGCAAGAGGACCGCAAAGAGATATTGGAAACCTGCGATGGCTATCTACCCAAACCGGTAGATGCCAATGCCTTGTTTATCGAACTGAGCGAATTTCTGGTCCACTACCGACCCACCGAATTGCTAGAAGCGGTCAGCCAAGGCCAGTTTAAAACCCTCAGCGCTGAAGAATTGGCCCAACTCAAAGCCGAATTGGGCCAGCGGATTGGGCCCAAGCTTTCGGCCCAGAGTTCGCCTAGTCACGCCCAGGCCCGCCGCTTGTTGAGCGAACTGGCCGTTTTATCGGGGCGATTCCGTGAAGAAGGGCTGATGCGGTGGTTTGCCGCTTTAGTGGGGCATCTAGAGGGATTAAATCTTTCTGGATTCCAAAAGGAACTAAAGCTCTTTGACCAGTTGCTGGCCTCTCTAGACCAAAAATGACAAGGAGCCTGTCAATATTGATGGGGTTAGCTTTGGTGTCCGGCTCTATCCCTTTATAAGGGCTGTCTAATATTCCAGACTAAAGTACAAGGTGATCGAAACCCGGCCCATTCCGGCCGGGTCCACCACCACATCCAGGCCCTGATCCTCTGCAAAAAGCCGGTCCAGCTTTTTGGTCAACCCAAACAACACGGTGGTCAGGCTGCGCCGCGAGCCCATGATGTCCACCCGCCCGTCGCCTTCAGAATAGACCCGCTGGAGCCGGTACACCTTTTCCATCCCAATCCGGTAATCATAAAAAACGCCCAGCTCCTGCTGGCGTACTCCGGCTAAGGCTTGGGTATCGTAGAGTTCTACTTCCGAAGCAAATTGGTCGAGCAGGGCCACCAATCGGGCGCTTTTTTGGCGTAATTGTTCTTCTTCGCTTAAGGTCATGGATTTGCAGCAACGCGGTTGGGGCAGGGGCCGGCTGTTTTTCTAGGTTAATCTAACCTGCCCTGCTCTAAGCGACAAGCGCCAATCTTTGGTTTATTCTGGCGAGACCCCACCTAAAAGCCCTTTTAATCGAGCCGTAGATCAGCCATGGGCCGCTTCTTAGCTAAATAACCCCCAAGGCGACTTTAGTTATCAGATTGTTTGAATATCTAAATTTTTTAATTTTTAATGCCTTTGGTTTCAAATAATTAACCGGCAATGCGGGAAATGCCCGCAAACATTTTCTTGCACTATTTGGCAGCTAAAGTTACATAATGCAGCAAACAATTGTAATTTTGCCCCTTAAGAACAACGGTTAGCAGATGGCACCCATGAAGAAACAAATTGCTTTAGTCTTGATAGGCTTGGCCCTATCGACCTCGGCTGTCTGGGCCGCGGATATCGAAAAGGGCAAAGAGATTGCCTTTGATCGCAAGAAGGGAAACTGTCTCGCTTGCCACCAGATTGAAGGTGGCGAGCTCGCCGGTACGGTGGGTCCTCCGCTGGTGGCTATGAAACAGCGCTTCGAAGACCGCCAAACCCTCTGGGCCCAGATTTACGACTCTACCGCCGCCAATCCCAACAGCATGATGCCCCCCTTTGGTCGGCACGGTATCTTGAGCGACGCCGAGCTGGAAGCGGTCGTCGATTACATCCACTCCCTATAGATTAGGAGACCCACAATGAATCTTTCCCGCCGCATGTTCGCCAAGGGTATGCTTGCTACCACAGCGATGTTTGCCTTCGCTAGCAGTCTGCCCAAGGCTCTTTTGGCCGCCTACAACAAGGAAGCCTTCGAGTCCAACAAAATGGCCGACGCCATGAAGGCCTATTATGGCACCGCTGAGACCACCGAATCCGACCAGATCAAAATCACGGCACCAAACATTGCCGAAAATGGCGCGGTCGTCCCCATCTCAATTTCTTCGGAAATCGACGGAGCCGAGAGCATCAGCATCTTCGTCGAGAACAACCCGACGCCGCTGATTGGCAGCTTCATCTTGCTGGGCGCCAAGCAGAACATCTCGACGCGCATCAAGATGGCTAAGACCTCTAACCTCTATGCGGTGGTTAAGGCAAAAGGAAAGCTCTATGCAACTCACCAGGAAATTAAAGTCACCATTGGCGGATGTGGAGGTTAGACCATGGCAGATAAAATTCGGATTCGTGCCCGCCAAGATCAGGGCGTTGTAGAAGTAAAAGCACTCATGGAACACCCCATGGAAACGGGGCAGCGCAAAGACAAAAAGGGGAATAAAATCCCGGCGCACTTCATCCAAACGGTTACCGCTAAGGCCAACGGCAAGGTGGTTTTTGAGGCCTATTGGGGCGGTGCAATCAGCAAAAACCCCTACCTCGCCTTTGAATATAACGGCAAATCGGGGGATCAGGTGGAATTGGTCGCCGTAGACAACCAGGGACAAACCTTTAACGGCTCTACCAAGGTCCGCTAACCAAAAAACCAGGGAATAGAAGATGAAATACTTGATTCTGACCTGGGCCTTGCTGCTCACCTCGGCGGTTGCTTTCGCCGCCGATGTGAACCCCGAGCAAGACCGCCAGGCATACCAGAAACACTTCACCGAAGCCTTTAAAGAAGTGCCGTTAAAAGAATTCACCAACGGCGTCTACGCCATCGACCCCGAAGGCCGCGCCCAATGGGAAGCGATTGAGGAGTTCCCTCCCTATGAAATCGCCATCGAAAAGGGCGAGACCGAATGGAATACCCCCTTTGCTAATGGCAAGACCTATCAGTCTTGCTTTAAGTGGCCTGTGGCTGAAGGCTTGCGCCAGCACTACCCCTACTTCGACGCAGAGCGAAAGATGGTGGTTACCCTAGAGCGCGCCTTAAACGAGTGCCGCGAAGCTAACGGTGAAGAAGCCTTCGGATGGAAGAAAGGCAAATTGGTGGATCTTTCGGCCTATGTTTCCTTCCAAAGCCGCGGCAAGTTGATCAAAGTGCAGATCGAAGGGGCTGACGCCAAAGCAGCATACGCCGAAGGCAAACAGTTTTATTACGCCAAGCGTGGCCAGCTCAACATGTCCTGCGCCGATTGCCACATCTACAATGCCGGCAACAACGTCCGCGCGGATGTCTTAAGCCCCGGCTTGGGTCACCCCAGCCACTTCCCGGTATACCGCTCTAAGTGGGACGCCATGGGAAGTCTGCACCGCCGTTTTGGGGGTTGTAACAATAACATCCGGGCCAAGCCTTTTAAAGCGCAGGGCAAAGAATACAGCAACCTAGAATTTTTTCTTACCTACATGAGCAATGGGCTGCCCTATAACGGCCCCGGCGCACGCAAATAAGGAGACCTGATGAAACGCTTTTCCTTGTTGCTCCTGAGCGCCATGGTCCTAACTTTAGGCGCTTGCGAGACGAAAAAGAAAGAGGCCGACAAGCCGATGGTTACCAAGGCCAAGGTCGGTTCTGTAGACTGTAATAAAGAAACCTTCGACAAATATATCGGCGAGGCCGAGGCGGCGCTAGCTAAAGCCAGGTCGGTGGGTCACGAGTGGGTCAACACCGCCAAAGAGATCGACACCGCCAAGGAATTGGCCGGTCAAGGCCGCTTTGACGAAGCCTGCAAAGACGCCCATGCCGGGCTGTTACAAGGCGTAATGGCTTACCGCCAATACGAAGACAACAAAAACGCAGGCCCGCGCTTCTAGCAGGTCCCGGCTTATTGGCAACTTTGCCCGCCGGTCTTTAGAGACCGGCGGGTACCCCGCACCGAGCAGTTATGCAGCTTTCGCGTAGAGAATTTGTCCAGATGTTGGCCGTTGCCTATCTGGCCGGATGTTCCCGGTCCGCCGGCCTGGGTCTTTCAAACCAGCCGGAAAACCTGTACGACGTCCCCAAGTTTGGCAATCTGTCGATCCTACATTATACGGACTGCCACGCGCAGCTGTTGCCGATCTATTTTAGAGAACCCCACATCAACTTGGGCGTGGGTTCGATGCAAGGCAACCCGCCCCATTTGGTGGGTGACGCCTTCTTAGAGCATTTTGGCTTGCCCAAAAAGGGCATCTTGCAACATGCCTTCACCTATCTAGACTACGAGCAAGCTGCGGCCCAATATGGCAAGGTCGGCGGTTTTGCGCATTTAAAGACGCTACTCAATCAGTTGCGGGCGGTGCGCCCCAACTCCTTATTGCTCGACGGTGGCGATACCTGGCAGGGCTCGGCCACTTCGCTTTGGACCCATGCCCAAGACATGGTAGACGCGCAGATCGCCCTGGGCGTAGACGTCGCCACGGGCCACTGGGAATTTACCTATGGGGCGGACCGCGTCAAAGAGGTGATCGAAAAGGACTACCAAAAGGCGGGCATTGATTTTGTGGCCCAAAACGTCTTTGATACCGGCTTCGGTGATCCGGTCTTTAAGCCATATACGATCCGCGAAATGGGCGGCAACCAGGTGGCCGTGATCGGCCAAGCCTTCCCCTATACGCCCATCGCCAACCCGCGCTACATGATCCCCGACTGGAGCTTCGGCATTCGCGAAGACCAATTACAGGAAACCATCCAAAGGGCCAGAGACGAAGGGGCCGAGGTGGTGGTGCTCTTAAGCCACAACGGGATGGACGTAGACCTCAAGTTAGCCAGCCGGGTCACCGGCTTAGACGCCATCATGGGCGGCCACACCCACGACGCCATCCCCCGCCCGGTGGAGGTGAAAAACGCGGGGGGCACTACCTTAGTCACCAATGCGGGCAGCAACGGCAAGTTCCTGAGTGTCCTAGACTTTGAGGTCAAAGGTGGCAAGGTCACCGGCTACCAGTACCGCCTCTTGCCGGTCTTCTCGAACCTATTGGCGGCAGACCCCGAGATGTCCCGCTTGATCACCCAGGTCCGGGCCCCTTATTTAGACAAACTAAACGAAAAGCTGGCGGTTACTGACGAGACTTTATACCGGCGCGGCAACTTCAACGGCACCTTTGATCAGGTCATCTTAGATGCGCTGATGAAAGAGCTGGACGCGCCGCTAGCCTTCTCCCCTGGTTTCCGTTGGGGCGTTAGCCTGCCCGCCGGGCAGCCGATCACCTTTGAGGAGGTGATGACCCAAACGGCCATCACCTACCCGACGGTAACCCGCAACGTCATGCCCGGCAGCCAGATCAAGGCCATTTTAGAGGACGTCGCCGACAACCTGTTTAACCAAGACCCCTATTACCAGCAAGGCGGCGATATGGTCCGCGTGGGGGGCCTGGAATATGGCATCTGGCCTGAGCGCAAGATTGGCGAGCGGATTGTGGACATGACCTTAGACGGTAAGCCCTTAGACCTACGCAAAAACTACCCCGTCGCCGGTTGGGCGGCGGTCGCCGCGCCTATCGAAGGCCGCCCGGTCTGGGACGTGGTGGCTGATTATCTGCGTAGCCAAAAGCATATCCAGTCCGTTAAACTCAACCAGCCCAAAATCCTGGGCGTTGACGGCAATCCGGGCATGGTACTGCAATGAAAAAGGCTTGGTTGATCCTTTGGGTCTTACTCGCCTGCACTCAGCCTCTTTGGGCCGAAGAGCGGATGTTCGAGCCGGAAATAAAAGTGGTCTTGCAGGTCAGCGACAACGACCCCGAATTGTTTAAGCGGGTCCTGACCAACACCGTTAATTTGATCAAAGCCTACGGTATGGACGAGGTGGGTATCGAGATCGTGACCTATGCAGGCGGGATTTGGATGATGACCGAAAAGGGCGGCGTCGCCGATCGGATCAAGGGTTTGCAACTCCAATACGTTAAGTTCAGCGTCTGCGGTTTTACCTTATCGAGTATCGAAGCTTCGCAACACCAGCGGCCCAAATTACTTGAAGACGTCGAGGTGGTGCCTTATGGCCTCGCGCGCATTGTGGAATTGCAGCGCCAAGGATACGCTTACATCCGACCTTAAGGTACCTTATGTCTGAGCGCCGACCCCATCAGCCCCTGCGCCGTGGCTTGCTTAAAGCAAGTCTCTGGGGTTCGGTGGCCTTTGCCGCAAGGCCGTTGGTGGCCCAGCCTTTAAAGGTTCCCGATTGGACCCGCCAATTGGGGCGTCCGGCGGGAGACGGGACTTACGGCCTGCCCTCGGAGTTCGAAAAACAGGTGGTCCGCCGCCAGCTCAGTTGGATGGCCCGGGTCCCCGAAAGTGCCGTCAACTTCACGCCGCTGCAACACCAAAAAGGCATCCTCACCCCCAGCGGGCTACACTTCGAACGCCACCACGGCGGCATCCCCGCCATTGACCCCGACCAACATGAATTGGTGATCCACGGCCTAGTGGAGCGGCCCTTGCGCTTTTCTATGGAGGAACTGACCCGCTTCCCTTCGGTCAGCCGGATTCATTTTATCGAATGCGCCGCCAATGGGGGCTTAGAGTGGAAGGGCGTACAATTAGAGACGGCCCAACACACCCATGGGATGCTGAGTTGCTCCGAGTGGACGGGCGTCAAACTTTCGACTTTACTGGGTGAGGTAGGCGTCAAGCCCAGGGCCAAATGGCTCTTAGCCGAAGGAGCCGACGCCGCCACCATGACCCGCTCCATCCCCATCGAAAAGGCTTTAGACGACATCATCGTCGCTTGGGGCCAAAACGGCGAAGCCCTACGGCCCGAGCAGGGTTATCCCTTGCGGTTGGTGGTCCCCGGCTGGGAAGGGAACCTGCAAATCAAATGGCTACGCCGCCTCGAATTAGGCGAACAGCCCTGGCAGACCCGCGAGGAAACGGCCCGCTACAGCGATTTTATGCCCGATGGAACGGCCCGGCAATTCACCTTTGTCCAGGAGGCCAACTCGGTGATTTTAAGCCCTTCGGGCGGCATGAAGCTAGATCAGACCGGCTTCCATGAAATCCGCGGACTCGCCTGGAGCGGACGGGGCAAGGTGGCCGAAGTCCAGGTCAGCCGCGACGGAGGCCAACGTTGGGAATTAGCGCAGCTAGAAGGGCCGGTCCTGCCCTTCTGCTTGACCCGCTTCACCCTACCTTGGCGTTTTGAGGGCCAGCGGCAGCTTTTGCAGAGCCGCTGTATCGACGAGACAGGCTATGTGCAGCCCCGCCTGGACCAGTTGGTTGCCGCCCGAGGTACGGCTAGCTTTTACCACAAAAACGCCATCCAAACCTGGGAAGTCACCAACCAAGGGGAGGTCCGCAATGCACAGGTTTAGCCTCTGGGCCATAGCCTTGACGCTGTTGGCGGGCTGTCATACCGCCGCCAGCAAGCCGGAAGCGGGATACTACGGGTTGGGGCAAAACCTCAGCCCAGCCGAGTGGGCCCCCTGGGACCTAGATGTGGCCCCCGATGGGACCGGCCTACCGCCCGGTTCGGGGCAAGCCAACCAGGGGGAGTCGTTATATATGGAACGTTGTGCCCAGTGCCACGGGGAATTTGGGGAAGGTGTCTTTCCCTATGGCAGTTTAATCGGCGGTATCGGCAGCCTGGGGACCACGGCCCCGGTGCGCAGCGTAGGCAGCTTTTGGCCCTATACGACCACGCTCTTTGACTACATCCGCCGCACCATGCCCTTCGACGCCCCCCAATCGTTGAGCCCCAACGAAACTTATGCGGTGACCGCTTATGTGTTGTACCTAAATGACTTGGTCCCGATCGACCAGCCCCTAGGCCCGAAAAATCTGGCCCAGATAGAAATGCCCAACCGCCGGGGCTTTGTGCCCGACCCCCGGCCCGATACCCACAACCGCGCTTGTATGGCGCCTTGTACCCAAGAGATACCATGAAAGGATGGCTAACGGCTGCATTGTGCCTTTACTTGGCTGCGGCCCCACTTTACGCCGATACGCCGGTGCCCGATACCGCCCCGACCAAATTGACCGATAGGGTCTATGTGATCCAAGGGCCCCGCTCGCTGCCCAATAAGACCAACGGTTCCTTCACCAACAACCCAGTAGTGGTCCTGACCCGTGAGGGGGTGGTGGTGATCGATCCCGGCGGTAGCCTCGGTGCTGGCGAGATGATCTTACGCCAGATCAAAAAACTGACCAAGTTGCCGGTGGTGGCGGTCTTTAACAGCCACTACCACGCCGACCATTGGATGGGGAATGATGCCTTTGCCCGGGCCTACCCCAAGGCCCCGATCTACGCCGATGCGACCATGATCAAGGCCTTTAAAGGCGGCAAGGGAAAGGAGTGGTACGACCGATTTATGGGCCTAACCGAAGGCACCATCAAGTCCACTAAGCTGGTGGGCCCCACCACGGCTATTGAGCCGGGCCAATCAGTCAAGATCGGCGGTTTGACTTTCCAAACGATCCACCCCGAAAAATCCCACACCGAAGGGGACTTGATGGTGCAGATCGTTGAAGAAGGCGCGTTGTTTTTGTCGGACACCTGTAGCTTCAAGTCCGTCGGGCGGATGGACGATGGCTCCTTTTATGGGGCCCGCGATGCCATGCAGGTGGCCTTGGACACCGGCGCGCCGGTCATGATCCCCGGACACGGCCCTTCAGGGGGCCGCGAAATAGCCCAGGACTGCGCCAATTATTATAACGACTTGCTGCGAGTGGTGATCGACCGTTTCCGGGAAGGCGAAGACCAATTAAGCATGAAACCTAAGGTATTGGAGGCCATGTCGGCCTACCAAGACTGGCGCGAGTTTGACACCGGTTTTGGCAAGCACCTGAGCCTCTCTTATCTAGAAGTTGAAGAGCGGGAGTTTTAAAGATGAAGAGGTCTTGGATTTTTTTGGCCTTACTTTTTTGGGCCAATCCAGCTCTGGCGGTGGAACACAGCTTCCCCCCCTTAACAGACCTAAAGGCCGATTTAAAAGCGGCTTCAAACCGGAATCAGGCGGTGGTCTTGGTCTTCGTGGCCGATGACTGCCCCTTTTGTGTCGCCTTAGAAGAGCAAATCCTCGGCCCCATGCGGGCTAGCGGGGAATATGCTCCCCAGGCGGTGGTGCGGATGGTCGCCTTTGACCGTCCCGCAACAAGAGCCAAAGGCGCAGAGGGACAAAACATTTTGTACAAAGACCTAGTCGACCAGTACAAAATTTCGGTCACCCCCACGGTGGTCTTTTTAGACCCCCAAGGGAAAACCAGTCCCGAACCGCTGATCGGCTTTAACGGGGCTGATTTTTATTGGGGTGACTTGGACCAGCGAATTGCTGCGGCCAGGGGACTCTAACCTTTTATAATCTTGATGGAGTGGATTCGATGAAACAGTTGTTGCTCTCTTTGGTGGTTGGTTTTGTGTTGTCTTCGCCCGCCTTTGCGGCAGACAAGGTTTGGATCGACAAAGCCAGTGAACTCTATTCAGTGACCGTCACCCATCAGGGGAAAAAGGTCGAAATCAAGCGCAACCAAAACCCCAAGAACCTAATCAATGCGGCCTACCAGCCCACCGGGCGGGGCGTAATCGCCCCGATGAATCCCTTTGCGCCCCATGCGATTGAGACCATCGGCGAGTTGGAGATGTTACAGTTCTTGGTAGCTAAAGAAAAGGATTCTAATATCCTGGTGATCGACAGCCGTACGCCGGATTGGGTCGAAAAAGGCACCATTCCGGGCAGCATCAACGTGCCCTACACCACCCTGCGCGGCGACGCCGCCGGGGCCATGGACTTTTTAGAAACCGCCGGGGTGACCGAAGACGCTATGTTACACGACTTCAGTAAGGCCAAGACCCTGGTGATGTTCTGCAACGGGGCTTGGTGCGGGCAGTCGCCTGCCGCCATCCGTACCCTGCTCAAATTCGGCTACCCGGCCTCTAAGATCAAATATTACCGAGGCGGGATGCAGTCTTGGGAATCTTTGGGTCTGACGGTGGTCAAATAACCTAGACTCGGTAGCAGGATACCAACAGAAAAGCCCTCCTCCCGCAATGCGGGGGGAGGGCTTTTTTATTGGGGCCCAATCGATTGGGATCAGTCGATCACAAAGGTATTGTGCTTTTCGTTGTATAACGTCAGAAAGTACCAAACCACTGGGATGGCCAAGAACAGCGCGATCCCTAAGCCCCAACCCATCAGGTCGGGAATGAAGACCGCCTTTCCCAACAGCCCCATCAGGTCTTCTGCGGCAAGCCAGCGCTGGGTCGCCGCCGAAACCAAGGCAAAGGCGACCAGCGCCAGAATTAAGCGAATCTGCCCTTCGGCAGCACGCCAGATACTGCCCGAGGCGCAGCCCCCGGCAACCACCATCCCAAAACCAAAGATCAGGCCCCCAACCAAGCTGCCCGCCCAGACCGAAGGGTTCACAAAGAAGCTGGCGTAGCGAAGGTCTTCGAGGTCCGTCCCTTTGATCATCAAACCGCCCATAAAGACCAGCAACAGCGATACCGCCACCGCGCGGCTCATCTTTCCGTCACCGCTCATGAAGGGCTCACGGAAGGCGCGGGCAAAGCAAAAATGGCTGCGGTGCATCACAAAGCCCATGAAGGCCGCAATCAGAAAAAACAAGCCCCGCTTGGCCGAAATGCCCTCATAACTTACGTCAAAGTCGTCGCTAAGCGCCCAAAACAGCAGAGCTACCAACAGGCCTAAGCCTAAAAGCGGCTGGATCTTCTTTGAAGTCGCCCCAGCGAAAAAGGATTTACTAGAGTAACCGGCAGGTGGGCGCGGGTGGTTGCCTAGGTCAAAGAGGTAAAAATGGGTGCCTAAATAAGCCCCGGCGAAGAGGCCGATCATCATCAAGGGTGCAGCGGCCGAAAAGGCGGCGAATGAGGTGTAAAAGCCGCCCACGTTGCAACCGCGCGCCAGCGTACCGCCAAAGCCCATCAAGGCCCCGCCAACGATGCCGAAGGCATAATCGCGAGGCCGTACCAGATGGATACCGCCCTTAGAGGCCAGCAACGCGGCGACCACCGCCCCGGCGAAAAGCCCGATGCAGCTGATGCTAGTGGAAAATTGCATGGGCGGCGTGATCGGCCCCTCGATTAAGCCCAAGGCAGCAAATACATTGTCCCCCCAGTTCACGATCCCGTCATAAACGCCCCAGGGGCGCATAAACATATACATATAAATGCTGGCAACCGCCAACAGCACCGCTCCGGTGATCGGCGGCCAGGTTTTTTTAAAGATCCGCTCGTATTCGGCGGAAAAGATCGAAGCGGCCATAGATAATTGGGGGCTACAGGTTGCTACTCAGGCGAGGCCTGGGGACAGAATTGCTTCGAATATATGCCTATTCAAATATTTATCGCAACCTGAAAAAAGAATGGGCCCTTTCCGCCAAGGGACCGCCCACCACAAAGTCATGAGCCATTCTCTTAATTTTGCCTTGGGTGACAAAAGAACTTGGTTGGGGTATGTTGGAGCAAAGAACTTTTTCCCCCCTTTGACATGAATGCCCAAAGGCTGCTCGCCGACCATTTGCAAAGAGAACAACTGCCCGCCGAGCTGGCCCAACTGACCGACCAACTATACCTCCCCTTATTGGACTGGGCCTTGGGGCTAGGCCCAAAGCGCCCCATCCTGCTGGGGATCAACGGAGCCCAAGGCACCGGTAAAAGCACCACCGCCGAAATCCTGCGCCTGCTCGCCGAAGAACTTCGCGGCAAAAAGGCAGCCTGCCTCAGCATAGACGACCTCTACAAAACCAAGGCGGAACGCCAGTTGCTGGCCGAAACGCACCACCCGCTTTTTGCCACCAGGGGCGTGCCCGGAACCCATGACCTAGCCTTAGGGGTCCAACTGATCTTGGCCCTGCGCCGCGGTGGTGCCGTCCGGTTGCCTCGCTTTGACAAACTCGCCGATGACCGCGCCGAGGGACGCTTTTGGCCCGAAGTGGGGCCGGATTTAGATTTGTTGATCCTTGAGGGTTGGTGCGTCGGGGCTCGTCCCCAGCCCGAAGCGGACCTTAGCCAGCCAGTCAATCAGCTAGAAGCCCAAGAAGACCCCGAGGGGATCTGGCGAGCCTGGGCCAATCAGCAACTAAAAGGCGTCTACGCCCAGTTGTTTTCTCAACTAGACGGCTTGATCTTACTTAAGCCCGACAGTTTCACTCAGGTCAAGGCCTGGCGAACCCATCAGGAGCGTCGTATGGAGACCAACACAGGCAAGCGAGGGATGGACGATGCCCAGCTTGAACGATTTATCGCCCATTACCAGCGCCTGACCCAGTGGATGTTAACAGACCTGCCTCAGGTAGCCGACGTGGTGGTTCCGGTCACCGCAGACCACATGCCGGGCTTGCCCCAATGGGGGTCTAAATGAACCACCTGATCTTCACCGATTTAGACGGGACCCTCTTAGACCACCATAGCTATTCTTACCAAGCCGCCCGTCCCGCCTTAGATTGGCTCGCTAGCCAATCGATCCCGGTGGTGCTGGTGAGCAGCAAGACGGCTTCGGAAATGAAGGACCTGCAACAAGAATTGGACCTACAACACCCCTTTGTTAGCGAAAACGGCGGGGGCATCTACCTCCCCGAAGGCTATTTCGAGGGCCGCCGAGGTCCCTTGCGAGCCGAAACCTTAGGGGCCACTAGGGCGGAATTGTTGGATTTCATTGCTCCTTATTATGACCAATACAAATTTGTGGGTTTTGACCGTATGTCTGCCGAAGAAGTCGCCCAATCCACCGGGCTTCCGCTCGAGCGAGCCCAACAGGCCAAAGAGCGTGAATTTAGCGAGCCTTTGTTATGGCAAGACCGCCCCGAGGCGGCCAAAGAATTGGCCCATGCAGCCCAAGTGGCGGGCTACAAGCTGGTCCGGGGCGGGCGGTTTTGGCACCTAATGGGCCCCACCGATAAAGCCGGAGCCCTGATTTCTTTAAGCGGTAGATACCAAAAGATGTGGGACCAAAAACCGGTCACCATCGCCTTGGGCGACAGCCCCAATGATATTGGCATGCTCGAAGCGGCCAACGTGGCGGTGGTTTTAAGTGCCCAGGAAAATGCCCCCTTAAAATTGCACCATTCCGGGCAGGTTTTGCGCCCCGAAGGGGCGGGGCCAACGGGGTGGTGTCAGGCAATGCAACAATACTTTGGATTTTAAAAAAGGAGAGCCTTTATGGGTGATTTTTTCCAAAATGGCGTGATCGCCACCATGCACAACCTCAGCCAGCGGCCCACCGAAGACCTCGAAGCCGACTTGATGCGCTACCGAAAAAAGCGCCCCATTGGCCTGTTGCTGCCCAGCCTCTTTAGCGAGCTTGAAGGCGACGCCCTGCCGAGGATTATTGAGGAACTATCCAAGGTCCAATATCTAGATGAAATCGTGATCGGCTTAGATCAGGCCGACGAACGGCAATATGAATTTGCCCGGGAGTTTTTCGCCAAGCTAAACCAACCACACAGCATCTTATGGAACGACGGCCCGCGCCTTCAGGAGGTCTGGGGCGAGTTGGCCGAGTTACAGTTGTCTCCGCGTGAACCGGGAAAGGGCCGCAATGTCTGGGGTTGTTATGGCTACCTACTGGCCCAGGGCCGCGCCAAAGCCATCGCGCTGCACGACTGCGACATTGTGGACTACAACCGTAGCCTCTTAGCCCGGCTGGTCTACCCTATCGTCCACCCCAACTTTAACTACAAATTCGCCAAGGGTTATTATTACCGCGCCCACAGCGGCAAGCTCAACGGACGGGTCTGCCGGTTGCTGGTCACTCCTTTGATCCGTGCCTTGCAGAAGGTTTTTGGCCACCACGAGTTTTTAGAATACCTCGACAGCTTCCGTTACGCTCTTGCCGGGGAATTCGCCATGCACTCGGACGTGGTCAAAGACATCCGCATCCCTAGCGACTGGGGCTTAGAAATTGGGATTTTAAGCGAGGTGCAACGCAGCTATTCTTATGGCCGCATCTGCCAAGTGGATATTGCTGATTCTTACGAACACAAACACCAGACCGTTAATCCCGAGGACCGGAGTAAAGGGCTCAACAAAATGAGCATCGACATCTCTGCGGCGATCTTCCGCAAGCTGGCCACCTTCGGCGAGGTCTTCACCACCGAAACCTTCCGCACCATCCGCGCCACCTACCTGCGCATCGCCCTGGATTTCGTGGAACTCTATGCCAACGATGCCGCACTAAACGGTCTGCAACTGGACCGGCACCAGGAAGAGAAGATGGTGGAACTCTTCGCCCACAACCTAAGCGTGGCGGCGAGCCAGTTTTTCGATCCCCCGAACACCCAACATGAGCTCCCCTTCATGCCCAGCTGGAACCGGGTCTTTTCGGCGGCACCGGAGATTGGTTCTAAGCTAGTACTAGCCGTAGAGCGGGACAATGCCTAACGCCGCACCAACCAACAGACCTGATAGGGCTTAAGCGCCGCGCCCGGCGCTGAGCCCAACAGGTCATCCCACTCCCCGGAGAACTCGGGCCAAGCCTGAGGATGTGGGGTTAGGTTGATCAAGGCCAACAATACCTGATCGCTTTGGGGGGCCCGGCGCAGCAAAGCCAAGAAAGAAGAGCCCAAGTCCCAGACCTCCTGTTCGCCGTCGGGATGGAAAGCCGGTTGCTGTTTGCGTACCGCCAGCAACCGCTTGAGCCCTTCAAACACCTGGGCCTGGGGGCTTTGGGGGTCCGCTAGCAGGGACTCAAGCTCCGGTAGGAGCCACTTCTTGCGGTTAATCGACCGCGTCCGCCCGGTCAGTTCCACACCCAACATGTCGTTTTCAGTGGCCACCATACTGTTGAAATAAATCGCCGGGATACCTTTAAAAGACAACATCGCCGCTTGGCTGGCCATGAATCTTTCCCTTTGTAACTCAGGGTGCCCCTCGTGGTCTTCGGCCAAGGCGCTGTAATAGGCAATATTGATCTCATAGGGCTCCATGGCTTCACCTACGGAGCGCATACTGACAAAACCACCTCTAGAGCGCATGGCCGCCAAAAGCAAGTCACGCTCTTCAAGTGGCAAGATCCCTTCAGCACCGCGCAGACCGATGCCGTCATGTGAGGCCGTAAAGTTCATGAAGCTACAGCCCTCGGGCGGTGCCTTGAGGTCTTTGGCCCAGGAGCTTAAATATTGCCCCTTGCCGCTCCAAAAGGCGTGCAGCAGCAATGGGGGGAGCGCAAATTGATAGACCAAATGGGCTTCGTCGCCTTGACCGAAGTAAGAGACATTCTCTTCGTGCGGTACGTTGGTTTCGGTCAAGATCAACCCTTCGGGGTCGATCAACTCGAAGAGGTCGCGGAAGGCTTTGATCAACTCATGGGTTTGGGGGAGGTGGATACAGGGCGTGCCCAATTCCTTCCACAAAAAAGCCACTGCATCCAGGCGGACAACCCGGGCCCCCATAGCATAATAACGCATCAAAATATCCACAAATTCCAAAAAGACCTGGGGGCATTTATAGTTCAGGTCGATCTGGTCCACCGAGAAGGTCGCCCAGAGGTGTTTGACCTCCTGATGGGTCAAAACTTCCACTAGCAAGGGATGGGGCCGGGGGCGGACCACTTGGCTTAGGTCCTCGTCGGGCGAGACTTCAATAAAATAATTATTGTAGGGCTCCAGACCTGACTTAAAGTCATGAAACCAAAGGCTTTTGCGCGAGATATGGTTTAGTACCAAGTCCATCATCAAATCAAAATCCTTCCCAATTTGGGCAATGTCGTCCCACTCGCCCAGGTCGGGCTTGACCAAGCGGTAATCGATCACCGAAAAGCCATCGTCGGAGCTATAGGGGAAGAAGGGCAGGATGTGTATGGTGCTGATCACCGCTTTGAGATGGCGGCCCAAAAACTGTTGCAGGCTAGCTAGCGGAGCCTGATCGGGCTGGTGGAGGCTGTCGCCGTAGGTGATCAGGAAGCAGTCATGCTGGTCCCAGCGCTCCTTGTGCGCCTCGGGCGTCGCTTGGCGGTAAAGGCGCAGCAATTGGAGCAAGCGTGGCATGACCACCTGATAGGTGTCTTCGATGCCGTAGATACCGCTCAGGCGCTGACGCACTCGTTCGAGCAGGCTATTTTCCCTTGGACTGAAACCTGTTTGCATTGGGGGGACGGGACTAAAATTCACCACAACTTGGGAACGAAAAGGGGGCATGTCCGCGTGGCCTAGCTTCATCTTAGGTAAAGAACCAGTAAAAGTCCAATTCAGCAGGCTTGCCACTGGACCCAAAAACAAGCTCCCCCTTGTGGGACCGCCTCGTAGCCCACTTCGGCGTCCATCCGCTGAGCCAGCAATTTAACGATATACAAGCCCAGTCCCCCGCCGGGAGTGGAAAAGCGCTCAAACAGATGTGCTACCTTCTCGGGCGGCACTCCGGGGCCCTGGTCGATAACCGCCAAACGCAACATGGGCCCCTTGGATTGGACCGTGATTTTCAGTTGGCTCCCCAGGGGCGCGAACTTCAGCCCATTGGAGAGCAGATTACCCAACACCTCACCCACCCATTCGGGCCGCCCGTACCAAGTCTGTTCTGGCACCAAACCAACCACCTCGATCCCCACCCCGGCCAACTGGCATTGGGGCTTGATCCGCTCTACCGCCGCGGCTACCTGATGCTCTATGGCTACCGCTACAAACCCGGGTTCCCTTTGGACCTGATCCTCGATGCGGGCCAAGTCGAGCAAACTGCTGATCAGTGCGCCCATCTCGGCCGAGCTGCGGCGGATATAATCCACATATTCGCGGCATTCGGCCATCTCTGGGGGCAGTTGAGTCTGCAATAACGCAGCGAAGCTGTTTACGCCCACCAAAGGGGTCTTTAGGTCGTGGGCGGCAATGCTCAAGAACTGACTTTTTTCTTCATCTAGCCGCTGCAGCTGTCGGTTGCTGTCGGCTAAGTCTTGGGTTCGTTCGGCCACCAAGGTTTCGAGCTCCTCGGTTTGCCGCTCCATCAACGCCACCACTTCACCTTGGGCTAAGTCCTTTTCCTGGCGTAGCAGGTTGATCCGGTCAGCCAATGAGAAGGCCAACAGCACCACCTCTAAAGCGGAGCCAATATAGATAAATCCACGCACCAGCGGACCGTCGTCGAACAGACCCAACGAACCACTGATAAACAACAAAACACCACTAAAAAACAACACAAAGGCCAGCAGGAAATAACGGGCCGGGCGGTATCCACGACGGTACCGATAGACCGCCGTAGCAATGCAGAGCAGGCTGCTAGGGAAGCAGGTGATCAAAAAGAAGGTGGGGGACCAGTAGTCTGACGGCAACAGTGGCAACAGGGCACTCAAGCCATTGAAGACCGCATAGGCCAACAATACCCGGTCCCAACGGGGTAAGTCCTGGGCGGTAAACAGAAAGCGGCGGGTAAACAAGACCAGACATAATTCCGTCGCTTCCATGGCCACAAAGATGGCCCGTTCATTCCACCAGAGGCTCTGTGGCCATAGGTACTGATAAGACAACCCCGAAATACCCGCCGATGCCAACCCAAAGCTGGCGATATAAGCACTGTACCACAGGTAAGCCCGGTCGCCCACCGCGCCGTAAAGAAAGAGATTGTAGCAGACCATCACCGCAATCAGACCAAAATAGAGCCCAAAGGCTAGGTACTCGCGCTGTAACAGGGCCCCGAAGGGCGGTAGCTTCCAGAGGTTGAAGCTAATCCGCAGACGGCTGTTTGACGCGATGCGGGCCCAGAGGATCTTTTGTTCGCCGGGCTTAAAATCCAGGGGAACCAAAAAGTTGCGGTAAAGAACCGGGCGCTGGGCAAAGGGCAAATGGTCGCCCAGTTGGGTTTCCACAAGACCCTCAGGGTTGATCTGCCAAAGGGTATATTGGTTTAGGTAATGGTTGTCTAATTCCAGCAGACGGCGCTGGACTCGGTCGGTAGAGTTGCCTAATTCCAGGCGGGCCCAGATGGCCTGCGGGCCGTAGCCGAAGTTAGGTTGCGCTCCGGTGCTGGGCTTAAAGGCTCCCGCTACATAGGCGTCTTGAGCGGCCTTGAGGTCCCAATCTGCCCCAGCGTCTTCGGCCAACTCTAGATAAGGGCCCAAAGGTACCTGATCTAGAGTTGGCAGTTCGCTGGCCGCCAAAGGCGAAGCCCACAAAATGAGAATCAGCCAAATTAAGGGCATCTTTGTCCTGGTCCACCGGTTCCGCCCCCGCGCCGGTTTTGGGGCCTAGAGGCCCAGACTACCGATGCAGTCTAGACTAAACGCGCCCTAATCGGTCAAGGATTGACTGAAAAAGTAGGCCGTTAATTCTGGTTGAGATTGTGCAACAAGGCATAGCCGATCAAATCGGCGGTGGTTTTTAGCCCCAACTTCTCTAAAATTCTGGCGCGGTAGGTGCTGACCGTTTTGGGGCTTACATGCATGTGGGATGCGATCTCTTGATTGGCCTTGCCGGCTGCAAAAAGGCAGAGCACCTGAAACTCCCGGTCCGAAAGGCGGCTGTGTAGCGCCCCGGAGCTATCACCGACCAAGGCCTGCTGCGCCAAAATATCGGCCAAGGCCTCACTAATGAAGCGCTTGCCTCGCCCGATCCGCGTCACCGCGTCAACTAGTTTATCTGGGATGCTGTCTTTGTTAAGATACCCCATCGCCCCGGCGCGTAAGGCGCGCATGGCGTATTGGTCTTCGGGATAGATACTCAGGATCAAGATACGAGCCTGGGGCTGCAAGGCAATGATCTGCTGGGTCAGCTCCACGCCGTTCCCGTCTTTTAGGTTGATATCTAAAACCAACACTGCCCAAGGACGGTCCTTGAGGTGCGTCATGACGTCTACGGCTCCAACATATTCGGCGACCAGTTCAATCTCCGGCGACTGCCCCAAGATGGCCTGGACCCCTTTGCGGATCACCGGGTGGTCGTCGGCAACGGCTACTTTAATTTTTTCGTTTTTCATTTCTTCACCTGTATAATTTACCCAAAGCCACTGGCTTCACTTATTATCTTCCCTGTTGAGTCGATCTGCAAGGTATCCTTCACCCCTATTCTCTGTAGGTCTTTTCCTACATCCATATAAACTGATCAACAAAAGAACTAGCGAGCTTACTGCCGTAGATAGGTCATAGGAAAGGGACGGATTTTTATAAAAGAAGGGAAAAAACCCACAAACAATGCGGAACCCGCCTCTTACAGTCTCCCCCCTCCTTTGAGACTATCTTCTTAGGCAACCTAATGATCAACCCCGGAGGAACCATGAATAGGACCCACCCGCAAGTGCCTTTCAGCAAGCCCTCGTTTTCGCGCGAACTCTTCGGTGAACCAAATCGGAAACAGCAGAACCCCGAAGACCACCTCCAATGGATGCGCGGCCTCTGTGTCGAGTTGCTGCGGGAAGCCTTGGACCTTTGGGAGCAAGGTACGGGCAAAGACAAAATCGACTTAGCCCTCGAATCGGGTCTGTGGACGGTGACCATCGAAACCACCGGCACCTGCCGCTTGCGGACCTTCGATAAATACCTCAATCTGTCTAGCTTACCCAACCGGCCCCGCTGGCATGTATTGATGCAGACCGGTAGTTATGTGATCCGCCACACCCGGGGCCGCGTCGCCGAGTCAAAGCTCGAACAGCTACGCCACTTGGTCGAGCAAATGCAACAGGGCTTTGCCAGCCTGTAAGCCCTAGTTTACTTGTTTGGGCACGGCTGCTACCTTAGAGGAAATTCCTTTAGGGTCTGCTGATGCGCTGCCTCATGCTTTCTTTACTGTGGCTACTGGGCCTTTGGGTCCAGCCTCTAGTGGCCCAAGCCACTTCCTCCCTGCCCAGCTACCGGGCGCAGTTCACCCAAGAACGAAGCCAACCTTTTTTGAAGCGGCCCTTCCGTAGCCAAGGCCAGATGGTCTTTTGGCAGGGCCAGGGCATCCTCTGGACCACCGAGAAACCGCTGGCCCAGGTCCTGTTGATCAATCCGCAAGGATTGTTCAAGCTCGACGCTGGCGAGCGCAGCCCCCTGATCTCGCCCCAGGCCGGTCAAGCCCTGGTGGCGGGCCTTTTGTTACCGCTCTTCAGTGGCCAGCTGATGGATCTAGCCGAGCGGTTTGAGCTACAATGGAAGCCCCTTAAGACAGGACGTCAATTGACCGCCCGGCCCAAAGACCCCGGTCTGGCCGCCCAGCTAGACCAATTGCAGGTGCGGCTGGACCCGCAGGACCGGCTGGTTGAGGTTCAACTCACCGAAGCCAAAGGCGGCCAAACAACGATCCGCTTTAGCGGCGTCACGGAGCTGGCCCAACCCACCTCGGCCGAACAAGCCCTTTTTTCGGCAAGCGAACGGCAGCCATGAAAGTTCTTTTAGTCGCCGTCAACAACGAGCACTTCCCCTACCCTGTGCCACCTTTAGGTGCCTCCTACATCGGTCAGGCCGTCGCCTCGGCGGGCCACGAGCTTACTTTTTTAGACCTCTGTTTTGCCCCAGGGGAGGGCGCGGCAGAGCTCGAAGCAGCCATCACCGACTTGGAGCCCCAGGTGGTCGCCTTTTCTATCCGCAATATTGACAATGTCTCCTTGATCCAACAAACCCACTACCTACCCCGGATCCTCCGGCTGATCCAGCTTTGTGGGCAGTTATCGCCCGCACCGCGTATCTTGGGCGGCAGTGGGTTTTCCATCATGCCTCAGTTGATCTTGCAGCTTTCGGGGGCCCAGTGGGGGGTGGTCGGACCGGGGGAAGGGTCGATCTTGAGCTTTTTAGACGCCCTGGCCCAAAACCAACCCATGACCCAGGTGCCGGGGCTTTGCTGGATAGAAGGAGAGACCTGGCACCAAAACCCCAAAACCGCCGCCGCCTTTGACCAACCGGCGGGCTATGGCTTGATTGACCTAGAACAATACGAGGCCCGGCGCGGGCTGGTCAACGTCTTGACCAAACGAGGATGCCCCTTTAAATGTTCCTACTGCACCTACCCGGCGATCAGCGGCACCGCGACTTCGACCCGTCCGACCGCTTCGGTGGTGCGGGATTTGGCCGCACTGAAGGAGCGGGGGCTCAAGGGGCCGGTGTTTTTTGTGGATGATGTCTTCAACCACCCCACCCATCAGGCGGCCGAACTGGCCCAGGCGCTCATCAAGGCCCGGCTGGATATTGGCTGGTACGCCTTTGCCAGCCCCCGGGGCTTCGACCAAAGACTAGCCGAACTATTCCGAGAAAGCGGCTGTCTCGGCTTGGAATTTGGCACCGATGCGGCCCACCCCAAGACGCTAGCGGGCCTGCAAAAAGACTTCAGCCCCCAAGACATCCGCCGCAGCATCGAGGCCTGCAATCAGGCCGGTCTACCGGCGGCACATTACCTGATTTTTATGGGTCCAGACGAAGACGAAGAAAGCTTTGAAGCCACCTTGGAACTTTTTGAACAACACCGCCCCACCGCCGCCATTGCCTTTTTGGGGCCCCGCATCTTCCCCAACACGCAACTCGCCCAACGCGCCCTTGCCGATGGCTTGATTGACCGGACCGACGACCTGCGTGAACCACGTTTTTATCTTTCACCTAAGATCGGCCAAGAGCCAGTTCGAGCCCGGTTGCAGCAACTAGCCCAAGGCGATTCTTTTTGGCAGGTCCCCGGATTGGGACCGGCACCGAACCAAGCTCTACTCAACCAGCTCTTTGAGCGAGGCTACCGGGGTCCGGCTTGGGACTTACTAGACCCCCAGGTAGTCCGGCGGGTTTCTTTAATGGGGAGAAAAAGACGATGACTCTTTGGGTATTGATCACCGGTGCCAGCCGGGGAATCGGCGCAGCCGCCGCCCGCCGGTTGGCGGCAGACGGATTTTCGGTGGCCCTAAACTGCCGCCAAAACCAAGACCAAGCAGCCCAGGTGGCCGCAGAGATCCAAGCCGCCGGGGGCCAAGCCCAACTGCTGGCTTTTGATGTCAGTGACCGTCAGGCCTGCCGGGCCGCCCTGGAGCGTTTCCTAGCCGAACATGGGGCTTTTTATGGGGTGCTGCTTTCGGCGGGTATTGCTGCCGATGGCCTTTTTGCGGCTATGCCGGGCGAAGATTGGGACCGGGTCTTGGGCACCAACCTAGGCGGCGCTTATAACGTCTTGCATCCCTTGATCCTGCCGATGATCAAAACCCGCCAGGGCGGGCGCATTGTGGCGCTTTCTTCGGTGACCGCCCTTAAGGGCAACAAAGGCCAAGCCAACTATGGGGCCAGCAAGGCGGGCCTGATCGGCTTAGTCAAAAGCTTGGCTTTAGAATTGGCGAGCCGCAAGATCACCGTCAACGCCGTGGCTCCGGGCTTGATTGAGACGGAAATGATCGAAGGGTTGGACCTAAGCCTGTTGCTCAAACAAATCCCCGCCGGGAGGCTGGGCCAGCCCGAAGAGGTGGCCGCTTTGGTGTCTTATTTATTCAGCCCCCAAGCAGGCTATCTGACCGGGCAAGTGATTTCTTTAGACGGCGGCTTGACCTAGTCTAAGGCGGTAATCTTGAGCCGGTAGTTCCGCTCAAAGTGTTGGATTTGAAGCCACTTAAAACCCACGCGTTGGGGATAGTAGGTGATCCGTATCAGTTCCTTTTGGGCTGAAAAAAATCGGCGTTCGGTGGCACTTTCTTCCAGATGCAGCCCCTTCAAGCCACTTAGGTGAGGCCAAAGGGCCAGTTGCAGGTCCGCCAAAACGAAGCGCCCTTCCACGGGCAACGGCAAGGGGCTCTGCTCGCTTAAGCCTTCGGGCCCCCAAGTCAAGCTCAGTAAAGGCTGCCCCATGGGCCCCAAAGCCGCCATAGCCAGTTGATCCCCCTCAATTTCCAAGAGCACCACCCACTGGCGCTCTTGATCTGCTTGAATCAACGTGACTTGATGTTGCACCGCTAAATCGGCCCCGTAAGAAGCGGGCGGCATCAACTCAAAGGAAGCGCCGCGGCTCAAGGGAACCGGCTCGGGCGGCATTGGGTGGCTGCAAGCAGCGAGCAACCAAAGCAGGCCCAGCCCACAGAGCAGACGCCTCAAGCCGATTCCTGCGGCCCGCCGCCGACCACTAGGTCCGCAATATTTTGCAGCAACTCAGACTTCTTGACTGGCTTAGAAAGATAGCCATCCATCCCGGCGGCCAAACACATTTCCCGGTCTTCTTTAAAGGCGTTGGCGGTCATGGCCAGGATCGGGATTTTTGGGTTTAAGACCGGGCTATCGGGTTCACGTATTTTTCGGGTTGCTTCGAGGCCGTCCATTATCGGCATCTGGACGTCCATCAACACCAAATCAAAGGATTCCCGGCAGAGCCAATCAAGGGCCTCTTTTCCATTAGCAGCAATTTCGAGGTCTAGCCCGGCACTTTCGCAGACCCGCCGCATCAGCTTTTGGTTGAGTAAATTGTCTTCGGCCAGCAGCAGGCGGGTGCCGCCCACACTAGGCAAGGCCAAGTGCTCCGCCCCTTTGGCATCAGGGACCGCCATGGCCTCACCCAACTTAGCGGTAAAGAAGAAATTACTGCCCCGCCCCACTTCGCTGGTTACGGTGATGTCCCCGCCCATCATCTGGGCCAACCGCTTCGATATCGACAGGCCCAACCCGGTACCGCCAAATTGCCGGGTGGTGCTGTTTTCGGCCTGGGCAAAGGCCTCAAAGATCGCCTCGAGGCGGTCTTCAGGAATCCCTACGCCTGTATCACTGACCGTGAACCGAACCTCCAATCCCGTTGAGTCGATCCCCGAAAGCTTAGCGCCCACACGGATCTGGCCCAATTTGGTGAATTTGAGGGCGTTGCCGATCAGGTTGGTTAAGACCTGCTTGACCCGCAAGAGATCGCCGCGCAGATAGCGGGGGATCTTCGGGTCTAATTCCAACCACAACTCCACTTCCTTGGCCCGGTTGTCGAACCGGAAAGACTTAACCAAACGTTCCACTTCCCGGTGGAAATCAAAGTCAACGGGGTCCAACATCAGTTTATTGGACTCGATTTTCGAGAAATCCAGGATGTCGTTGATTAGTTGCAACAACGTGGAAGAAGATTCGTGGACCGCCTCAAGGTATTCGTGGACCCTTTCGTTGGTTTCCATCTCAAGCGCCAGTTCGGTCATGCCCATGATCGCATTCATGGGGGTGCGGATCTCGTGGCTCATGTTGGCCAAAAACTGGGACTTCGCTTGATTCGCCGACTGGGCGACTTCGCTGGCCGCTATTAAGTCCTGCTCAATGCGCTGAAGCGCGGTGATGTCGCGCGCCACCGCCAAGGCCCCAACCACCGAATTTTGTTCATCTCGCAGCAGCCTTAAACTCAACAAAACCGGGGTCGGCGGCCCTTTATCGGTGTGTTTTAGCTGCAAAGGAAAGTCACGCAGCCCGCCTTCAAACATGCCTTTGCCAAAAGCCTTACGGGCCGCTTCGGCTTCGGTGAAATATTGGCTGAACTCGCTGCCGATCAAGTCTTGTTTACTAAAGCCCGTTAGCCGTTGGGCCGCTTCATTGGCGTCGTTGATGGTCGCTTGGCTGCTCAGCGCGAACAAGGGGTCCAGCATCGCGTCAACCAAGCTGCGGGTATAGAGGCTGGCTGCGCGCAGCTCGTCTTCAATTTCTTTACGGTCACTCAGATCGGTGATGGTGCCGATGAATCGGTGCACCTCGCCTTGGGCATTATAAACCGGCTGGACCTGGCCTAAAACCCAGGCCACCCTTCCCAGCGGAGTGACCACCCGGAATTCGATATCCAAGGGTCTTGACTGCTCGCGTGCGCGGGTACCCGCAGTTTTAAGGGCTTCCAGGTCTTCTGGATGCACAGGCCGCAAATAGCCTTGTCCCTTGGCTTGGGCCGAGTTGATGCCGGTGATCTGTTGCCAGCGTTCGTTAACAAAGATGCACTCGCCCTGTGGGTCCGTCTCAAAAACCCCGACGGGCACCGTCGCCACTAACGCCTGATAATGAGCTTGGCTGGATTGTAACACCTCTTGACTGCTGCGCAGCTCGTTGGTCATTTGGTGGGCCAGTGTCAAGGCTCTTTCTCGATTGCTCACCAAACCAAAGCTCACCGCCGCCAACAACAAACTGACCGCCGCACCGGCTAGCAAAACCACCCAGCCTTCGCTGGTGTGGTGTACTTGACTGAAACCGGGCAAGCTTCGGTACACAAAGGTCCAGGTCCGCCCAAAAACAGGCAAGCGGATTTGGCTTTCGAAGATAGCCCCCTGGGCCAGTTGTTCGTCCTTCCCGGCGGCGGCTAGACTACTGAATAAACGAGACTCTTGGTCCACCAAAGACCCGTCGTAGATGTCGAAAGCAACCTCATCGGGTAGTTCGCCGAGGGTGCCTAAGATAAAATCGTTCATGCGTATGGGGCTATAGACAAAGCCCCGAATCGCCTTGCGCCTCGCTTCGACGCTATCTAAAGAG
The DNA here is from genome assembly GCA_032250835.1 of bacterium. Taxonomy (GTDB): domain Bacteria; phylum SAR324; class SAR324; order XYD2-FULL-50-16; family XYD2-FULL-50-16; genus TamC13-09. Next base: position 47,141 of record JAVVEA010000014.1, on the reverse strand, counting down.
AAGCCCGAACGGTAGAGCGGCAGGTAGATCAAAAAGCCAGGCTGCATGCCCTTTTCGGTCTCTTGGACTAGGGTGATCTTGCCCGAAAGGCTGGTTGCGCGTTGTTCGATGGACCGATCCATGGCGGCGCGGCGGTTGGCCTCGCTATACATGTCATAACCAAAGGCACGCATGTTGCGCCAGTTAAAGGGCTCTAGATAGATGATGGAAGTATAGTGCTCGCGCGGCCCGGCGGGATGTATCTGGTAGTTCTCAAAGCCTTCGGCTCGGATTTGGCGTTGGTTGGCGGCCACCTCGGCCGGTTCGATCCACTGGGCATAGCCGAGGCCCAAAATCCCCGGATGGTTCTGGTCCAGTTTGAGAGACGCTACATAAACCCGCCAGTCTGCGCGGGTCAAAGACTCCTTGACTTTAAACAGGCCGATCCCTCCGAGCAGGACCTGCTCGTGGTCGTACAAACGCCGCAAAATCTGCTGGGTGATGGCTTCGGTGGCTTGGCGGTAGATCACCTCAGATTTAGCGCGGTCCGCAGACTTCAATTCCGACCAGACCACCAAGGTAGTTGCCGAAGAAAGCAACAAAACCAGCAAAGGTAGTAACCACAGCCACTTGGGCATAATTTTTTTTGCCATGTCCCTACTCTTCCTATGATCCCACGCTGTTCGCCTGTTTACCCCGGTGAGTATGTCAGAAATATGTCCAGATTTCACCACTATTTGACCCCTTTGCCAAGCTAACCCAAAAGGTATCCCCACAAAGAGCGGGTGATAGCCGGACAACCTCCTTTAAGATCAGATCAAAGACCCGTCAGTAGGTGTTTGGGCAGGCCCACAGACGGCCCGGTGGAGCCTTTTGGATGGGGGATGAAGAAAGCTTAGCCAAGAAGCCAAAGCGTCCGTTTATCATTTGAGGGCCTAAGGGGCAGCTAGCGGTTTGCGTCCGCTAATCGCAGAGAACGGGGAGGTAGAGCTGGCAAAATTTATTTTGGTCGCAGAGCCATTGGGCTAATGCCCGGTCTTTGTGGTTCATATGCTGGTAGATCCAATATTCGAAGATCTCCAAACTGCGGGTTTCTAGCTGGCCGGAGGGGAGATGGGAAGAGGCTTGACTGAGCTCGCTCAGGCTGCGTTGTAAGTAGTCATAATCAGGCGACAGCATGCCTATTTTCTCGACAACGCAGTTCATGAAATTTGATCGGAAATCAGTATGCTGTCACCTAATTTTTTTGGGCACCCGATGACAAGCAGGTAAAACATGTTGGCCCGTTCAAGGTGCCTTAATTTTGCTCAAATCATAGGTAACATTTTGGACCGAAAGACGTTTCCACCCTTCCCAAAGAACTCGGTTTTCGTCCTCAATCCAATATTTGTACTCACGCAAATGACCGAAAACTTCGTCGTTGGAATAAAATACTTGGTAGGTAACGCCTGCTTTACAATTCCAATTAAGAAACTTTATGTGGTCGATCGCTATTTGCCCAGGGAGAGGTCCGCTTCCACCGGTGAAGTTGGCTACTTCAAAATCGTGCTTTCCTGGCGTTAGCCGAGCTTCGACAACCGTCACAAGGTAATGTCGTTCTCCACCTTGAACAAAATAGGGATCATTTTCTGAAATATACCGCGGCGTGGTTTCTCCAACCCGGATCAACTGGCTATCGCGCATCAATTGACCGTCCACAGCGATGAGCTTCATGCCATATTTCCGGTCCACATCCGTTCTTATGCTGTGGGTTCCTTGAGTCCGCAGGGTGCATACCTCACTTTTCGGCTTGGTCCCATCATAGTTGAGGTAAATATCCGAAACCGGCGAGCAAGCCGAAAGGACCGCAAACAAGAGGGCCATACCCGTATAGGAACCGCTCCTAACCAACTTTTCTTTTAACTTTTGCATATCCATTTTTTTGGCTCATTTCACCATGAATTCGCTCTGTTTGTGGCCTCAATTTGCGTCCTCAAATAATCTATTTAACATCTGAGAGATCAAACAAGGCTTCGCGTTGAGTTTTGTGTTTCCATCTTTCCCAAATTACCCCCTGCTCCCCTTCCATCCAAAAAAGACGCATGCCCTCCTTTTCAGGAAATTTATCCAACGAATAAAACAAACGATAGCTCTCCCCTGCTTTGCAATCAAAGTTTTTAAGGGTGATTTTATCATGCAATTTATGCTCTAGGATAGAGTCTAACTCGTAGGGAAAAATGGCAACTAATTGGTACCTTCCAGGGGTTAATTTCAATTTATAAACATGATAGGGATGTTTGGTGCCTTCGTAGGTCCAAAGTTGGGGGTCACTTTCAGAAATATTTCTCGGCAAAGTCTCCCCATATCGAACCAGTTTGCTGGTACGCATCAACTGACTATCTACCGAATAAAACTCCCCGTTTTGTACCGATTTCACATCGGTCCTAACAGTCTGCTCTCCCGGTGAGGTTTTGACGATGCAGACTTCGCTATCGGCTTTTGGTTCTGGATAATTCAAATAAGTATCCGAAACCGGAGCCATGCAGGAAGTCACCAAGCAAAGCAACGATGCTGCAATGAAATGAAAAACACTATTCGGCTGAAGTCGTCTATTGGCCTGATGGGTCATTGCTGCAATCCATTTTAAAAGAGTTTTTAGCGTAAACCCCAACGTTTTTTACTTTCGAAACCGAAAGCACCTAAATAACGCCTACTTCATCTAAATCACATTGAGGGCAACAGGTTGATCGGGTCCTCAGTTTTATGAGAATAATTTCTAAAATCACTCCAAAATACATCCTCAATGAAGCGAAAGGCAAATCAGGATAGCCAACACTGCTATCGGCTTCGGGTTAAGCCACTTACATTAAGTTTTTGATTAAATCCTTCACTGGAGAAACTCCACCCCCAACGCTGCTTACAGATGACTTCCCCACACTTCCTATTGTCTTTCCGACTGCCGTAGCCCCGCTCGTAAGGTTTTGCTGCAGAGCCGAGCCAGCAACTATGCCTCCGTTCACGTAACCTTTCATCAGTTCATACGCAATGGTACTCCCCCCTTCAATCGCTTTATATCCATCGTATAGCCCACCAATCGATGCCCCGATCATCGCGTTTTCAACTATGTAAGCACTCAACTCCTCCCCACTTAAGTGCTTCACGTTGATTCCGCTCCCCCAACCATACACGGCTCCGCCAATTGCACCGCCCACGGTACCAAGAAAAGTCGGGCCAATAGCGGCAGCACACGGAGCGCAGAAAAATATTATTACCACCGCGACAACAACAGCAACTGCTAACCAAAACTCTGAAGTGCGGGCCGCGTCCCTGAAATCACCAGAAGGCTTTACTCCCTCGGAGCCTTCGTAAGTACCTTGAGTCTCCGAACTGGCGGAGTACTGCGAAAGGTCCGTACCACTGTGCAACAGCGTTTTGTAGTTGGCCTTAAAGGCGTTGGCCGCGTCTATCTTGCCTTGGCGGATCAGCTCTAAGCGGATGCGCTCCAACTCGGCGAGGCGGGCGGCTTCTTCGGCTGCGGCTTGGGCCTCGGCTTCCGCTTCGGCGGCGGCAGCTGCTGCCGCTGCGGCTTCTTCAGCGGCCTGAGCGTCGGCTTCGGCCTGGGCTAGGGCAGACTGGTAATCGCTCCAGAGCAACTCACAATAGCTACTCCATCCCCAACAATTCGCTGATTTTGTGACACCCCTACCATCGATTCTATAATATTCGTTATAACTACTCAATTGCGCTTGGGTTACCGCATATTCGGTCCCTCCGTTATAAAATTGGAACTTCACTAGGTTGTGCCCCGTCGGGTCGTTGTAGTTGATCGGATTGTTGGCTACGTAGGCGTAGCGGTTGAAATGGATCGCCGCCGTTCCGTCGCCGTCGATGACCGAATCGGGGCTGATGAAGCGGCCGATGCTGGGGTCGTAATAACGGGCGTTGTAGTAGATCAAGCCCGTAGAATCGTCCATCTCCTGGCCCGTGAAGGCGGCGTATTGGGTCGCCGATTGCTTCTGGTCTACCGTCGTTTGCACGTCTACCTCACCGTAAGGCAAGTGGCGGATGCGGGCCTGCACCCAGCCATCGGCGTCGGTGAAGACTCTAATCTGAACTCTAGAAGATGCCTAGGGGCCGGACAAATCAAAAGTAAATTCATTTATTGATCGATATTTCCAGCCTTCCCAAAGAACCTGATTCTCGTCCTCTATCCAATATCTGTGTTCGCCCCAATGGTTGAATACCTCATCGTTGGAACTGTATATGTAGTACCGCTCCCCAGCCTTGCATTCCCAATTGATAAACTTGACTTTAGCATACAGAAACTGTCCGGGAAGCAATCCATTTGTAAGATATTGAACTTCCAAATCATGAATACCAGGGGTAAGTCTGGCCTCCACAATCGAAAACTCATATTGTTTGCCACCATAGAGGATATAGGGGTCTTGTTCCGAAATATACCGAGGACTAGTTTCTCCCTTTCGAATTAACTTGCTGTTCCGCATGAGTTGGCCATCTACAGCAATCAAGTCGACTCCAAAAAATTGGTTTACATCCGTTCTGACAGTTTTTTGTCCCTTTGTGAACAGGGTGCAGATTTCGCTTTTTGGCTTCTTCATATCGTAATTCATGTAAATGTCCGACACCTGCGCACAGCCAACAAACATTATTACATAGAAAGCAGCCCCAGCATATTTATAGGCCCAGCACCGTAGTGTCTGAAACATTTTGGCCATTTGTTGTTCCGTTTTGACCCTTTCCATATTCTGTTCCTTTGCAAATAGGCTTAAACACAAGGTAAGTTGCGTTCAAGAACCTATGCGATTCCTCGCATAGGTTCCATTAATCAAGCTCGGGTATTAAAAACCCAGTGCTTTACCTGCACTCTTTATAGTGCTGCCAGCCGAGCTGACAGCACTCGCAGCGTTGTGATGCAAAGAAGAAGCAGATGCCACTTTACCTTTCAAGTAGCCGGAAATACCAACGCTGGCTACACTTTCCCAGAGAGGAAATCCGTCTTTCATCAAGCCTTTTACTGCAAAACCAGCATCATACAACCCGCCGATAGAAGCTCCGATCAACGCATTTTCTGTTATGTAATTCGATAAATCTTCTCCGCTATAGTGCTTCACGTTGATTCCGCTCCCCCAACCATACACGGCTCCGCCAATTGCACCGCCCACGGTACCAAGAAAAGTCGGGCCAATAGCGGCAGCACACGGAGCGCAGAAAAATATTATTACCACCGCGACAACAACAGCAACTGCTAACCAAAACTCTGAAGTGCGGGCCGCGTCCCTGAAATCACCAGAAGGCTTTACTCCCTCGGAGCCTTCGTAAGTACCTTGAGTCTCCGAACTGGCGGAGTACTGCGAAAGGTCCGTACCACTGTGCAACAGCGTTTTGTAGTTGGCCTTAAAGGCGTTGGCCGCGTCTATCTTGCCTTGGCGGATCAGCTCTAAGCGGATGCGCTCCAACTCGGCGAGGCGGGCGGCTTCTTCGGCTGCGGCTTGGGCCTCGGCTTCCGCTTCGGCGGCGGCAGCTGCTGCCGCTGCGGCTTCTTCAGCGGCCTGAGCGTCGGCTTCGGCCTGGGCTAGGGCAGACTGGTAATCGCTCCAGAGCAACTCACAATAGCTACTCCATCCCCAACAATTCGCTGATTTTGTGACACCCCTACCATCGATTCTATAATATTCGTTATAACTACTCAATTGCGCTTGGGTTACCGCATATTCGGTCCCTCCGTTATAAAATTGGAACTTCACTAGGTTGTGCCCCGTCGGGTCGTTGTAGTTGATCGGATTGTTGGCTACGTAGGCGTAGCGGTTGAAATGGATCGCCGCCGTTCCGTCGCCGTCGATGACCGAATCGGGGCTGATGAAGCGGCCGATGCTGGGGTCGTAATAACGGGCGTTGTAGTAGATCAAGCCCGTAGAATCGTCCATCTCCTGGCCCGTGAAGGCGGCGTATTGGGTCGCCGATTGCTTTTCGTCCACCGTCGTTTGCACGTCTACCTCACCGTAAGGCAAGTGGCGGATGCGGGCTTGCACCCGGCCATCGGCGTCGGTGATCATCGAGGCCGTTTGGATGTGGTTGGGGTGGAAGTAGACCTTGTTCATCGGGCCTTTGGTTTTCACCAACCGGGGCAAAACATCCGCCGGGAGGTTTCCGGCTCCGCCCAACTCGCTACCCCGTTCGGCAAGGTCTTCACTGGTGCCTTGGGTCGAGCCGGTTCCGCCGTCGCTGCCTTCGTGGTCTTCACCGCTGCCCCCTTCATACCCGCTGCTTGCAGCGGTCCCTTGGTCCCCCTGGTTTGCGTTGCCGCAGGAGGTAACCCAAAACATTATCGAAACCCAATGGATAAAAAGCATTCATTTTCTCACCTCACACAGATGGTCCACCTAACAGAAAACGGTTGATTTAACGGCTATTTCAAGGGAATCGGCTTTTCCTGGGCGCTTTAAAAGTAAAATTAAGAATTATCCTTATCAGGAATAGGCTATTTTCCCTAGGGCAGATGTTTCCACAAAAGCTTTGGAAATGTCAAAAAAAAGTTCGGTGGCGGTTCCGGTACGGGGTAGTGAATTTATTCTTTTGTTATCTTTAATCAATATAAAAATCCCACTCCCAGCGAATGAAACCAATAGTAATAGGGTGGCAGTATGCCTATTTTTGCAACAGTGCAGTTCCTAAAATTTGATCGGAAATCAGCATACTGCCACCTGATTATTGATTCCTGTCACCTGATTCTGATTCTAAGGGGCAGCTAGCGGTTTGCGTCCGCTAATCGCAGAGAACGGGGAGGTAGAGCTGGCAAAATTTATTTTGGTCGCAGAGCCATTGGGCTAATGCCCGGTCTTTGCGTTCCATATGCTGGTAGATCCAATATTCGAAGATCTCCAAACTGCGGGTTTCAAGCTGGCCGGAGGGGAGATGGGGAGAGGCTTGACTGAGCTCGCTCAGGCTGCGTTGCAAGTAGTCATGGTCCAGCAAGTGTTCCTGCTGTTCTTCAGGCCTAAAGCAGAGCAACAATTTTTCTTCAAACCGAAAGTAGCGCAGGGCACAAAGCCTTAAGTTTTCAAACAGTAAAGGGACCAGGAGAGCCGTTTGGGGGCTTTTAAAACTGCGCTCTAGTAGTTTGGCCAGACCCGCCACCCTGCGGTATTGTGCATCAAACTCCACCACCCCCATCTGCTCTATGGGCCGCGCTTGTCCTATCCAACGAGAGAACTCCATCAACTACCTTTGGGTTTAAAAGCCCTTGAGCCGACGCTCCAACTCGGAACAAACCAATTCCAGTTTTTCGGCCTCTTCACTCCAAGATAGGCCCTCGGCGGCGCGCAGCACATATTTTGCCGTCAAAATCACCGAACGGTAGTTTGGCTCTACCGGCAAGGTCACTAGGGAAAAGTGTCGGTCCATCGTTTGGGTCAACAACTTTCCACCCACCTGGGCGATCACGGTCCACAGGCCGGACTCCATGGCTAATTCGGCGCGGCCCCGCTGGGATGCTTTGCGCCAGAGAATCGAAGAAAGGTGCATGCTCAGCACCACCAATTGCCGCAGACGGTGGTTGTCTTCATTAGCCGGTTCCGGGTGGACCGAAGCTAATGGCACAGAATTATTTGTTTTAGCAAAAGTATGGGGTCGGTTCATCATGCCTCCTCGAAGAAACTATGGGTTTATTCTTGAGCCTAGCTTAACCCTTGTCGCGGTCCGAAGAAATCAGGGATTGCCCTTTAAGTTTGTAGGAAAGGGCGCAACTTATTGTGCGGGTGAGCTTGCCGAAGGGGAGGCCGAAGCGCCAAAGGAAGGGAGAATCCTTTCGGGGTGGGGTTTAATTTGCGTTGAAACGGCGGGTCAGGCAACGATCTAGCGCGTTGGCAAAAGCCTCGCGCTCTTTAGGGCCAAAGGCCTTGGGCCCGCCGGTCTGGGTGCCCGCCTCGCGCAGTTCCGCCGAAAAGTCGCGGATCGAGAGGCGTTCGCGGATATTGGACTGGGTGAACTCGCGGCCCCGGTGGTCGATGGCCATGGCCCCTTTGGCCAAAATCTGGGCCGCTAGGGGGATGTCGGCGGTCACGGACAGGTCGCCGGGGCCGATCTTTTCTGCAATATAGGCGTCCGCCACATCAGGCCCAGCCTCAACCACCACCGCTTCGATCCAACGGATCTTCGGGATCTCCACCATCCGGTTGGCGACCAAACAGACCGGTACGCGCCGCTTGATACAGGCCTTAAAGATCACTTCTTTGACGGCCCTGGGGCAGGCGTCTCCGTCGATGTACAAAGTAAAGGGGGCCAGATCGTCCACAGGATTCGAAGCTAAGGTTGGCGCGTTGGGTTACTTGGGCCTAAAGCTAGCAGCGCTGAGCTAAGAAACCAAGCGCCAAGGTCCCAAAGACTCCCCCAACCAGCGCAGCCAGGACTTGGGGTGCCGGCGCTTGACGCCTGTTTGGAATAGATACAGAGCCGCCGGGGTGAAGATGAGCGCGCAAGGGGGCGTCGGCCTTAAAAGAGGTTTTTTAAATTTCCATCCACCCAAATCCAGCAGCCCCCTCCCAAGGTCCCTGAGTAAGCCAATATAGGGGTTTTTTACCGCTCCTTAACCAATCTTTGGGATACCACCCATTTTGAAGCTGTGCGATACTGTGGCCAAAGCGCCCCTTCCCCAATGTTGGGATGCTAAAACCCGACCCCCCGCTGATGTCATGATCGAGCAACTGGCACTATTGCGCCAAGAAGTTGAACAACTGACTAAATTCTTTAAAGAAATGCTGGAGCAAATCGGCGAGCCCGAATTGGCCGAATTGCTTCCTTGGCGTCTAGGTGAAGCGCCCAAGCGTAAGGTTTCGGCTTACCAGAAGGCCCAGTTTTATTCGGTCAGTTTCCAACTCTTCACCATTGCCGAAGAAAACTACTACGCCCGCCTACGCCGCCAGCGCGAAAACGAAAGCGAGCGCATCCCGGGGCTTTGGGCCGATGTCTTTTATCGCCTAGGGGAACGGGGGATCGACCTCAAACAGCTACGCCCCCTATGGGGCGAAATCCATGTGGAACCCGTGTTGACCGCGCACCCCACCGAGGCCAAGCGGATCACCATCCTCGAATTCCACCGCGACCTCTTTCGGGATTTAAAGGAACTTGAAAACCCCCTGCGCAGTCAAGCAGAAAAGCGGGACTTGCACCTGCGCCTACTTTCGGTGATCGAGCGGATCTGGCGCACTGGCGAGCTATACGCCCAAAAGCCTACGCTAGAAAAGGAGTTCCACAACATCCTCTTTTACCTCACCCGCATCTTCCCTGAAGTCCTCCAGATGCTCGACCAACGTCTGGTCTGGGCCTGGAGCCAGGCCGGTGGAGACGAAGACTGGATCGACGACCTCGCCCGTTACCCCCGGCTGAGTTTCGGCAACTGGGTCGGTGGCGACCGGGACGGGCATCCGCTAGTGACCGACGGATTCACCCAAAAGACTCTGTTAGAGATGCGGCGTTTGGCGCTCTGTTCCATTTGGGATCAACTCAAGGCGTTGGGCGGAAAACTGGGCATGGCCGCGAGCCTGCAAAAAATCCCCGATCCTTTAGAACAGCGCATGGGCGCGTTGGTCCATCAGTTAGGGCTGCCCGGTACCCACGCCATGGGCGGCAACCCCGGAGAACCTTGGCGGCAGTTTGTTAACCTCATGATGGCTAAGTTACCGCTGATTGAACGCGAAGGGGCCTTACTGCTTCAAGACCACCCATCGGCCTACCACAGCTCCGTGGAACTGCTAGCGGACCTTAAGCTGCTTTACGATGCGCTCTGCCAGATTGGGGCTCAAGGGATCGCCCGGACCGAAGTCCGCCACCCCTACCGCCTGATCAAAACCTTTGGGTTTCATTTGGCGGCTTTGGACATCCGCCAAAATTCCGACTACCACGACCAAGGCATCGCCCAAATCCTTTCCCAGGCAGGCGTCCCCGAGGGGGACCAATTCGCCGAGTGGGTCGAGGCGCGGCGGTTAGATTTTTTAAACCAAGAACTAACCAGTCTACGCCCCTTTTTGCGGCCCGAACAGTCTGCCGGTAAGGAAGCCGACAACCTCCGCGCCACCTTTGGGGTGATCGCCGACTACAACCGTAAATATGGCATCAACGCCTTTGGGGCCTATATTGTTTCGATGACCCGAAGCCTCTCGGACCTGCTATCGGTCTATTTGCTGGCCCGCGAGGCGGGGTTGTTGGTGCGTACTGACGAAGGGTTGGCCTGTCCCCTGACGGTGGTGCCTTTGCTGGAAACCATCGAGGATTTACAAGGCGGCGGGGCGATTCTGTCGGCCTTCTTGGACCACCCCTTAACCCAAGCCAGCTTGACCCTAATCCAACAAGACAAACGCCGCAGCCGCAAGGTGCAGCAGGTGATGGTGGGTTATTCGGACTCCAATAAAGACGGCGGCATCTTGGCCAGCCAATGGAACCTCTATAAGGCACAGCAAGAAATGGCCTTGATCGGTGACCAGCGGGACGTCATGATCCGCTTCTTCCATGGCCGAGGTGGCTCCATCGGCCGGGGAGCAGGCCCGACCAAAAGCTTCTTAGAAGCCCTCCCGCCGAGTAGCCTAAAGGGCAGCTTCCGCATGACCGAACAGGGGGAGTCAATCAACCAGAAATACGGCTACCGGACCACCGCGCTCTACAACCTAGAACTCCTGATGGCGGGCGTTAGTTTCCAGGGCTTTGCCAACGCCAGCTCGGCACCAGATTTGGGATTGGTGGAGTCGGTGATGGAAAAAATGGCCCGGGACTCTGGGGAGGCCTACGAAGCCTTGGTTAAGGACCCCGGTTTTTTTGAATTCTTCCGCCAAGCAACCCCCATCGACCTGCTGGAACATTCTAGGATCGGCTCGCGCCCGGCCCGGCGCACCGGCAAGGCCAGCATACAAGACTTACGGGCCATCCCCTGGGTTTTTGCCTGGAACCAATCCCGTTTTCTTTTGCCTTCTTGGTATGGGGTAGGCTCCGCTTTCGAGGCCCTCAAAACGCAGAATCCTGAAGACTGGGAACGGCTCAAGGCCAGCGTCAACCAGCGGGGATTAGACTACCTATTGCAAAACATCCGCCGCGCTTTGACCCTAGCGGACCCCGAGGTCATGGGTCTCTATGCGCAATTGGTGAGCAATCCCGAACTGCGCCAAGCCCAGCTAGGCAAAATTTTAGCCGAATACGAGCGAACCTTGACGGGCCTCAACGAACTCTATCAAGGCATCGTTTCCGATTCGCTACAACGCTTCCGTTGGTCCATGGAAATCCGAAGTGACGGGTTGCGGCAGTTGCACCTACAGCAAATCGAACTGCTTGCTTTATGGCGCGAAAAGCCCGAAGAGGAGTCGCTGCTTGAAGACCTTTTGATCACCGTCAACGCCATCGCTTCGGGCTTAAAAAATACCGGCTAAGGGGCCGCAAGGTCGGCGAGCAAACGTAAGAAAGGACCGCTCTCCAAGGGCTTGCCTAGGTAGCCGTCAAAGGGATCGACGGGGCTGATCTCTAAGATTTCCTGGCGGCTATAACTCGAAAGCGCCACCACCCGAAGGTGCGGGTAGAGTGCGCGTAGTTGCTTGGTCGTCTCGATGCCGTTCATACCCGGTAGGTCGATGTCCATCAAGACCAAGTCGACCACCTGTTTAGAGACCCGGGCCAGGGCTTCGGTACCGTTAGAGACCACCCAGACTTGCCCTTGTAGCTCTTGCATCAAATGCGTGACCGCGCGTTGGTGCAGCCCGTTATCTTCCACCAGCAAAAACCTCTGGAACCCTTTGGGCAGGGTTTTTAATATCCCTGGGGCTTCAGCCGTTGGGCTTTTGCCCCGAGGCAGTTGCAAGTAAAACTGGCTACCTTGGCCAGGGGTGCTGTCGGCCCAAAGCTTCCCTCCGTTGCGGCGGACAAATTCAGTGCAGAGCAATAAGCCTAAGCCGGTTCCCTTTTCTTTACGGGTACCGAGCCTCGTGGCGGGCTTAACCTCCGGTACAAACAATTGATTTAACGTTGCCGGTTCAATCCCCACCCCATTGTCAGAAACCAACAGTTGAACCCAGTTGCCTTCAAAGCTAAGCCTAATTTCCACCCGACCCCCATCAGCAGTAAACTTGATGGCATTGCCCAACAGGTTGCGTACCACCGTGGCGATCATGTTCCGGTCGCCGAACACCCAATCTTCGGTCATTTCCTCAAAAACAACCTGGATCTGCTTGACCGCGCCTTGGCTCCCCAGCCCCTCGATAGCTTCCGCCACCGACTCGGACAGGCGGAAGGTGGCGGGGTGGAATTCCATCTGCCCGCTTTGGTTTGAGGACCAAGTCAATAGGTTGTCTAACAGTTCGGCGGTGTTGCGGGTAGTTTGGGCGATACTGTTAAAGGTGAGTTGGTCGAGATCGGCCGGGGTTTTAAAGACCTGATTGAACAGCGTAGCGAGGCTGCTTACCGGGCCGCGCAGGTCATGGGCGATAATCGAAAAAAACTTGTCCTTGGTTTCGTTGCTGCGCTGCAGCGCTTCGGTACGTTCGCTGACCTTTAGTTCCAGATTTTGATTGAGGTCTTCTAGCTGGCGGGTGCGGGCCTTAAGCCCCTGACGCAGCGAGTTGTAATCACGAAGCATAATCAGCCCAAAACAAAAGGCCAGGAAGATAGGCCCCACATATTCCGAACTGGGCGTAAAGGGCAGTAGGTCATGGGCGACCAAGCCATTATAAAGCAGGATCAAATACATCACCCAAAAGCCCAGGGCCAACAGCTTTTGGTTGAAGCTGCCCATGCGGGCGCGCAGATGCAGCGACAGGGTCAAGGCTAACAACGTGGCCGTCGCGAGCAGGTCAAAATGGATGTAGGTACTGGATAAATTAACCCATCCGGCCCAGGAAAAGATCAGGGCATAGCCTAAAAAGGCCAGATGCAGCTGCCAAACCCGAGCGTGTAACTTCCATTTCCCGGCACCGGTCAGGACCTGCACCAAAGCCGCCATGGCGACGGGCAAAAAGAAGTAGCTGAGCGCGCCCACATACTGCCAGCCGAGGGGATCAAAATAAATCAGCTGCTTGAGGTGCGTTCCGTGGATGGGCATGACGCCCAAATCCACTAGGAAGAGGCCCATCAAAAACACGCCGCCGCTCAAGCGGTAGAGCGCTAACCCCAGCAACAACAGCCCAAAAAAGATAAAGAATAGGCCCACCGAAGCACTGGCCAGATCGTTTTGGATGATTTTCTGGATATGGCCGCCTTCATTACCCAGAGTCACCTCCCCCCAAAGACCAATATCCGGGTAATCCGAATAGACCCGAAAGTATAGGTAGTGGCCGGGATAGTGGCGCGGCAGGGGGATCAGGTGCCAGGGCCAACCTTCGAATTTGCCCGTTCCGTCGGCGGCAAAGGTTCCGTACTCATAAATCTTTTGGTCTTCAAAATAGACCTCGGCGATCAAGTCAATGCTGAGCACAAAGAGCGAACTGCCCAGATCGGGCCGCTCGGGCAGCAGGATGCGGTACCAGACGTTGGTGCGTCCGTCGCGCTGTAGCGGGTTGGAAGGAAAATCTATGGGGGTCCAGGCTTGGGGGTCTGGATTTTGGGTCCAGAGCGGTCGTCCCTCTTTAAAGGGCGAGTCGCCCCAGCGGTATTCCCAGCCGCTGTCCAAATCCAGCCGGGGGGTTTCAGGCAGCGCCTGCAGCGGCACCAGCGAAACCCAAAAAAACACCCAAACCCAGCAGGAGAAGGTCCGGCCCCATAGCCTCAAAGGTGGCAATCCAGTTTTTAGCCCATCAAACAAGGTGTCCCCCTCCGACAGCCGCCGGCCGGACCCTTGTTATAACCTTGAACATCTTTAATCCGTCCTGTTGCATTCATTGGGCAATCGCTTGCCTAAACCAGCAAAACAGGCTTCCCCCGAATTAAGCTCTGTTCCATTCGACCTACCCTGTAAACTGTCAGTAATCTAGGGACTTGGCAACGGGTAGTTAGTTTGCTCGATCCTTGGTCAACAGGGCCCGATGGATAACGCCGATGAAACTTAGTCAAAATCTGTTGGGGGGCTTGGATTCAGCGGCCCATAAGGTGCTGGAAGATGCCCGGCGTCTTGGCTTCGAAGGTCATGGATTCTTTGGTTCTAGGATGTATCAAGGTGATCGACTGGGCATGTAGAGCCATACGCTTGGCCGCCGGGTCAGGCTGACCGTAACGCGTATCGCCGTAGATCGGGTGGCCCGACTCGGCCAGGTGGGCACGGATCTGGTGTTTGCGGCCGGTGACCAACTCAAGCTCCAACAAACTCAACCCTTCGTGCTCCTCTTTAACCACAAACTTAGTGACCGCCAGTTTGCCCAGGCTGGTGTCGTTGGTTGAGAAGACTTTGAAATATTGGTTTTCGGTCAAGTAGCTGCGGAATTCGCCACTTTGGGAAACAAACTTTCCGTGGGCAATGGCCAGATATTTTTTGGTTACTTGGTCCCAGTTATTTTGCAGCTGAAGCTTAACCGACTCGGACTTAGCCAACACCAAGACCCCCGAAGTGTCCTGATCCAGACGGTGGACAATCCACAACCGGGCCTTGGACTTAGCGGTCCCCTTTTTGACATAGTCGGTCATCAGGGCATAGGCGGTCCTAAAACGCTCCTTATCGGTCCCGATGGTCAACAAACCGGCCGACTTATCGATCACCAAAATATCGGCGTCGTCATAAAGTATGGTGATGCCTTTGGGCTGGAATTTACGGCGGATCGGCAGGGACATAGCGGCTGAACAAGAGGTAAAACAATGGCGGAAAACTTCGCTGAACCCTTAGCTGAACTCAAAGGGCCCTGCTTTGTCCAAGGTTCTTTGCCGGTTTTAGGGTGGAATCTTATCCATCGCCCGTTCGGTTAGGGCGGTGATCGTTAGGCTGGGGTTGACGCCGATGTTGGCGGAGATCATGGAGCCGTCGCAGATCCAGAGGTTTTGGTAGCCGAAGACGCGGTTGTTTTGATCGATCACTCCTTCTGTCGCATCTCGCCCCATGCAGGCTCCGCCCAAGATATGGGCGGTGCTGGGGATGCCTAGGAGGCTTTCTAGGACCAAGGCCATGGGTTTGGCGTTGGTCAGCTCGGCGTATTCTTGGGCCAAAGCGGCGGCCTCAGGCATCAAGGCGGTGGGGGGCGCTCCTTGTTCCATGCTCGAAGACAACCCGCCAAAGAGGCCGCGCTTGAAGCGCAGGCGGCTGTCTAGGCTTTGCATGAAGAGCAAAACATGGGTCGAGCGGGCCCAGTCTTTGACACTCAGGGCCCTAAAATTCAAGACCGGGTGGCGGACCATGTCCCACAGCAATTTCCACAAGCGAACCCCCAGATTGCCTCCCTGCACCATCGGCCCAGACAGCAGCCGCCAAAATCCGGAGCCCGCGCCGTAGCGCACAATCTCCAAATGGCTGTTTTCATCCGTTTCGAGCAGCGCGCCGATGGCAATGCCCTCGGAAAAGTCTTGGCCTGCGTCATAGGTGGTGCTGAAGGTCAGGCTTTCTGAATTGGTGCGCACCCCGTATCCCAAGCGGTCCGAAAGCTGCGGTAGGCTGCTGGTTTTTAATTTAAGCAACAGTTTCAAGGTCCCCAAAACGCCGCCCGAGAAAACCACCGCCCCGGCGCGGACCTCGCCCGAAGGCCCCCAGAAGCTTGTGCTGCGCCGCCATTTGACCAAATACCCGCTGGCCCCCTCGGCCCCGTCCAAAGGCGTCACATCGACCACTTCGGATTCGGCCTGGACCCGCGCTCCGCGCTTTTGGGCAAAGTGCAGGTAGTTTTTATCCAGCGTGTTTTTGGCGTTATGGGGGCAGCCGGTCATGCAAGAGCCACAAAACCGGCAGCCTGCCCGCTCGATCCCTTCACCGCCAAAATAGGGGTCCTCGACGGTAACCTCAGGCTTACCAAAAAAGACCGCCACCTGGGTGGGCTCAAAGTACTCTTCGCGGCCCAGGCGGCGGCCCAGCTCTTTTAGGGCCAAGTCGCCGACCTGCAATTTGGGATTCTCGGTGGCCCCCAGCATCTTCAAGGCCGTGGTGTAATAGGGCTTAAGTTCCGCTTCCCAGTCCGCCAAATGCGCCCAGGAGGCGGCCTTAAAAAAAACCGACTTAGGCACCGGCAGCGTGTTGGCGTAGACCAAAGACCCCCCACCGACGCCGACACCCGAAATCACCGTCACATGCTTAAAAAAAGTCATCTTAAAGAGCCCAAAAAACTTAAGACCCGGCAGCCACAGCCAGCGCCGTAGGTTCCAGTTGGTCTTGGGCATGTCCTTAGCGCCTAAGGCCTTGCCTTGCTCCAAGACCAAGACGCGGTGCCCCTTTTCGGCGAGCCGCAACGCCGAGACAGAGCCGCCGAAGCCGCTGCCGATGACCACAAAATCATAATCCAGCTGTTCTGGGTTGGACAAAAGAAGTCTCCAAAGCGTAATTTTCAGGGGGACGGCACCAGCTTAACAGAAGAGTTAAAAAAATAAATCTCCAATCCAATCCCCGCCGAGCCGGGGTAAACCGACGCCCCGCCCCAAACCCAAACATCTCTTTGAAAAATGGGGACTAAATGTCTGTATACGCTGGCCCCAAATAGTTTATACTAGACCCTATTAGGATGCGCACAAATTACGGCTTGGCATACCTACTTTAAAATCCCACCAACCGCAGGACAGACGATGACCCAAATCAACAAAAAAATGCCGGTACTAGTCACCGGGGCAACGGGCTACGTTGCCGGTCGTTTGGTCAACCGGTTGCTTGAAGCGGGCTTAACGGTCCACGCCCCGGTCCGCGACCCAAACAACCTGGACAAAACCCGCTTTCTGCGCCAACTAGCCGAAGAACTGCCGGGCCAGATCCGCTTCTTTGAGGCCGATCTACTAGACGGAGGTAGCTATGATGAGGCCATGAAAGGCTGCGAACTGGTCTTCCATACGGCCTCGCCCTTTTCCCTGCAATTCAAAGATGCCCAAAAGGACCTGATCGACCCGGCCCTGTTGGGCACCCGCAACGTTTTAGGGTCCGTCGAGCGGACCCCGACGGTCAAGCGGGTGGTCTTGACCAGCAGCTGCGCCGCCGTTTTGGGCGATACGGTTGACCTGCTTTCTTTACCCAATGGCACCGCCACCGAGGAACACTGGAATAGCACCTCTAGCTTGACCCACCAGCCCTATAGTTTTTCGAAAACCTTGGCCGAAAAGGAGGCCTGGCACCTCAACCGAGCCCAAAACCGGTGGGATTTAGTGGTGATCAATCCCACGCTGGTCTTAGGGCCGGGAATCAACCCCAGGGGCACTTCCGAAAGCTTCCACATCTTCCGCCAGTTGGGCGACGGGACCATGAAGTCCGGGGTGCCCGACTTGGATATTGGTCTGGTGGACGTGCGCGACGTGGCCCAGGCCCACTATTTAGCGGGATTCACACCTAAGGCCCAAGGGCGGCATATTGTTTCGGCCAAAAGCCTCACGGTCTTGCAGATGGCCCAAGTCCTACGGAGCCACTATGGCGACGCCTATCCCTTCCCCCAAAAACAGCTGCCCAAGTGGTTGGTATGGCTGGTGGGGCCCCTAGTGGGCATGCCGCGCAAAATGGTGCGGCGCAACGTTGGCTACCCCTGGAAGGTAGACCATACCAAAAGCAAAACTGAGTTGGGCCTCACCTACCGCGAGCCCGAAGAATTTCTAGTGGAGTTTTTCCAGCAGATGATTGACCACGGAACCTTCCAGAAATAGGGCCTACCTCTAAAGGCCTGCTCAACTATTTTCTGGTGCCAGGGCTTTGTGCCTAATGCAAAGTCCAGGTGATCAGGGATCGGTTCCGAGGGCCGCCAGTATACCCCAAACTCCAAAAAAGCGCCGACCCCAAGTTTCAACCAAAACCTGTCGGTAAGCTGGTCGCCTATAAAAACTTGCCCAATAAATACCCAGAGCCCTCCTGGAGCCGCGCATTTACTTAATTGCACGCCTCTTTCACGAAACCTGATTAAAAACCAGTTTTTCGATTTGGGCCTTCAGCTGGGATAGCTCTTCGCGCTGGCCCGGTGAGAGATTGGGCTGGAGAGCGACAAACTCGGCGGTGGCTAAGACGTCGCGCCAGCGGGGGCGTTTGGGTAGCTTGGCGGTGGAGAGGTAGCGGTCTAGGGTGCGGGTTTTATAGGTAGAGCCGTCTAGGTAAACATTCCAAATCCCGCTCTGTTCGGCCAGTTCGACCTTGCCCAGGCCGGTGGTGAGTTCCCAGATATTTAATGCCCGCACCATCAACCGCACCAAGAGGCCGTCAAATGGTTCGCTGCTGCCCGAACGCAGTTGTTCTAATTCCTTTTGCAGCCCCTTTAAATTGCAAAGCCGGATTTGGTTATCCACCCGCGCAACAAGCTCCACGGGGTCGAAGGGTTTGCTTAAATAGTCGTTGGCGCCGGCCTCAAAGACCTCGGCCTTGACCTGCACCTGGGTTTTAGCGGTCACCACAATGATCGGCAGTTCGTCGGGCTCCCATAGCTCGCGTATCCGCTGACACAACTCCAAACCGCTCATGCGCGGCATCATTAAATCCACCAAGATCAAGGCGGGCAACCCCTTTTCTAGTTCCTTTAGGGCCTCAAACCCATCCTGCAGGGCGATCACGTCAAAACCCTGGTTCTGTAAGAGGTTCAACTGCGCTTGCAGGCTGATCACTTCATCATCAACCACCATAATCCGGCCCCGGTGGGCCTCGGTTGGACTGGTTTCTTTAACCAGTTTGGGCTGGCTCTCTTGCTCCAAAAAGGGATAAAAGCCCCGACGGCTTTTGCGGCGTTCCACCAAGGTGATCACTTGGCCAGAAGTCTCCCTTGTTTCTTCAGCCAAGGGAAAGTAGCAGACCACGGTGGTTCCCGCGCCCAAGGCACTAAAGATTTCGATGCTGCCGCCCTGCAACTCGGTCAGTTCGCGGGCGATACTCAGCCCCAAACCGGTACCTTTAAACTGGGCACGGTCACCGGTGGAAACCTGGGTAAAGGGTTCAAATATCTTACCTAAAGTCTCAGCGGGAATACCCACGCCGGTATCTTGGACCTCGACTCGCGCAAAGTTTAAATCATAGGTGGCCCGTACGTTGATTTGGCCTTCTTTGGTGAATTTTAGGGCGTTATCGATCAAATTATACAGTACCTGTTGGATGCGGTTTGAATCGGCCCAGACCAGTGGGAAATCAGGGGGGATTTGGTGCTGTAGTTTAACCTCAGGGCGGCTGTGCGACACCTCAACCAGTTTGAAGATCGCATCGGTCAAGACCCGCAAATCCAAGGCGGCAAGATGCAGCCGCATTTGACCGTCTCGGATCAAGGTAATGTCCAATAGGTCCGTCACTAAGTTGGACAGCCGCTTAGCCGAATAGCTGATCAGCTCCAAATTGGCCCGCCCCAGGTCGGTCATCCGAGCCAATTCGGCAGGTGGAAAGCTTTCGGCAATGCCGATGATCCCCTGCAAGGGGGTGCGCAGTTCGTGCGACGTGTTGGCCAAAAACTGGTCTTTGAGGCGGTCAAGCTCAAGTAGCTCCTGGTTGCTTGCCTCCAATTGAGTCGAGAGGATTTCGACCTCTTGAAAGGCCCTAGAAAAATTCAGGTTTATTTGGATGGATTGAACAAACAAAAACAGTACAATACCAAATGATCCGATATAAGCGGTGTGGATCACTCCCTGGGAATAAAGCACATCGTTGACGATAGTCGGCGCAAACACGGCGAAGCTGAGCAAATAGCCCCAGGCCCCCTGCCGCTGGTTCCTGGTTGCCCTTAGGCCGACAAAAACCCCCGCCGCTACCGCCGCCAAATAGGCATATTCCATAAAGATTTCGACCCAGCCGTAGTAGCGAAAGCTTAACAACAACGAAGCCGAGGCACCAAGCAGCCCGGAGGCGACCAGAAACCTTAAAACCCAGCGGGGTAAATCTAGGGGGAATAACTGTTTGGTGAATAAAACAAAGAAAACCATGGCCAAACAGTCGGGCAAATTGCGGATTTTAGAAAGTAATTCAAATTGCCCCACAAACCAACCCTGGGCCAAGATATCCCCTTGTCCCAAGATGCGGACCGAAAGGGCCAAGCAGGTAAGCCCAAAATAGAGGGTCCGGCGGTCGTAACGGTGGAAAGCAAAAAGGCTTAAGCTATAGGCCCCTAAAATCCAAAGAGCCGACATAACCAAAAGGTCCAGAGTCAACATCCGGTGCCGCTGCGCGTCCAGCACATCCTCATGGCCTAGGTTGATAGACTGGGCAACGCCGCCGCGGAGGTAGTCAAAATTAGCGACCTGAAGCATCAAGTCTACTGAGTTCTCGCCTTCTGGGAAGCGGACCACGTGGGGCGCTAAGTCCGGCTGGTAGGTTTCGCGGCTGCGCTCAACCCGGCCTTCTTCCCAATACAGATTTCCATTAAGGTATAGCTTAGCCGAAGACCGGACTATCGGTAGGTGTAACGCCAAAGGGCCCGCCTCAGGCGGAAGCAATAATTTCAGGTAGTAGGTCCCATACCCCCAAGGCCCAAAGGGAATCCCAAAGTCCTCGGAAGTCCATACCGCAGGCAGTTGGACCCACCGGGGCTCGACTCCTTCTTCGGGTTCGGTGATTAATTGGTTGGGGAAAAAGCGCCAGCGGCCGTCCAAATGAATGGATTTTAATTGTTCCTTGCTGCAGCGACTACAATCCAGCAACCCCTCTTGCATCAGAGGTGCAGCGGTTAAAGCCCAGGGAAGGCATAGAAAAAGAAAAAGAGCATAAAGCTGTCGCATCGGAGACCTTTTCGTTAAAAGAACTAGGGCAGTCCAAGCATACCGCTTTGCCTAAATTGGTCAAGAACAGACCCTTAGGTTATATTCTGGCCCCCGAAAAAAGAGCTTTTCTATTTAAACCTTTTTTGACCTAATCCAAAATCAAGCTTGAGATAGTTCATCGGTGGGCCTTAAAGCTAAGTCTGGCTTGGTTTGCAGATTGACCTTCTTTATTCTCGGCAGACTCCAAATAGAAGCGCTAGATTGTAGGCTGGTACCTCGTTCCCACCACTTTCTTTAGGGAAGAAGAGAGTGGAACGGGAATCCGACAGGGCAGGCGTGCAAGCTCACAGGAGCAAACCTTTGACCCTGTAAGGTCGAAACTAGATGTTTAACCAGACCACAAAAATCAGTGTTCCGGCCCTAGTCAAGAGGATTACCCTGATCGGGGCCCTATGGCTATTTTGGACCCCAGGGGGGCGGGCCGAAGGGTTGTTGATCTTTAGCGAAACCCACGAGTCCGAGGCGAGCCGCTTGGTATCTGAAGAACAGGGCCGGATGAACGTCACCATCAGCAGCTTCGAGCCGATAGAGAAATTAAAAATCGACGGGGTCGAACAGCCCTTACAAGAGGGCGACTATTACAACCTCTCGGTTCCGTTCCAGCTGATGGGCCAACGTGGCGTGGTGCGCGTTGAAGTGAAAACTGAGTCGGGCTGGGTAACGCGGGAATACCCCTTCGAGTTGCAACGCCAGACCGAAGAGGCGGGGCCGCGGGCCTGGGGCCTGCTGGTCCTGCTCACCGCCCAGCGGGGCGACAACCTGTTGGGCGAGGCCGCCTCAGCGCAGCAGGGGTTCACCTCTAACGGTCTGTTGCTGATACCGAATTATACTTTTGGGATTGGTGACCAGCGCTTCGAACTCAGCGGGCTGCTGTTGCGCGAGCGGATTGTACAAACAGAGTTGCAGGGTAATGAGGTGGCCTATGAACAGGCTGAAATCCGCTGGAAATCCGGTTGGAGCGGTCTTAAGCTTGAGCCCAATCTGGGCTTGGCCCATGTGGCTACCGGGAAGCCGGGGCTGACCGGGCAAAGCCACCTGGAGTCCGACGGCTATGTGGGGCTAGATTGGGCTTGGCCCTGGACCCCCTCAAATCAGCTTGAGGGCAAACTAAAGCTCACCGAGCGGCGTTTTGCCCCCGCAGAGGTGCCTAGTTATGAACTGAGCGGCTTAGAGTCGCTAGTCGAGTTGGTTTGGCGTCATGAAGCCCAGTGGGGAAGCTACCGCAACCTAGTCCGTCTCAAACAGTCCGATGCCCTGGGGTTTTATCAAGACACCCAAGAGGCCGAATTGCTGGCCGACGGCCAATGGAACCTTTGGAGTTGGGGCCAATTTCGTTGCGCACTGCTCTTGGGCAAAAAGGCTTACGCCCAGTACGACCCCAGCAAAGAGGCCCAGGAACAGACATTTAAGTCCGAAATATCCTGGGGTTTGATTGGCCCCATCGGGAGCGGGGGCTTGAAGTGGGCGCTGGACCATGTAAGCCTACAAAATTTTTCGAATGTCGATGGGAACAGTTATCAAAACAATAACCTCACCTTCTCGTTGATTTATGGAATCTAACCGCCGCCTCATCCTACCGCTGCTTTTGTGGTTGCTGCTCCTCTGGTGGGCCGGAGCGGGGGTCCTATGGGCCCAGGAGCCGGCCGGATTTTTGAGCGTCCAGGCGGGAAAGGCCAAGCTGCTGCGCTTAACGCCCCAAGTGGTGAGCCAAACCTTTGCAGCGGGCAACCAAAACATCCCCCTCCAGGTAGGCGATCAGATCCAAACCGACGGGGCGGGGCAAGCCCAGGTCCTTTTACGGGAACAGAAGGAGAGCATCCAACTTTACCCCAACGGTTTTTTGAAGGTTCAGGACCTGGGCGAGCAAGGCACCCTGCTGCACCTACCCATTGGCAAGGGCCGTTTTTCGGTGCAAGGCGGATTGAACAGCGGCCAGCGCCGCGTCTTTAGGGTCCGCACCAGTAACGCATTGGTGGGCGTTAAGGGAACCGATTTTTTGGTGCAAAGTGGCCGGGACCGGACCAGCGTGGTCACCCTAGAAGGCTTAGTGGGCTTTAGTAACCTTCAAAACCTAGACTTCACCATCGACATCCCCGCTGGTACCGCCTCCAAATCCGTGGAATCCGAAGCCCCCATAGCGCCCGTTGAAGTGAGTCCAGCGGCGGTAGAGCAGATCCTACTGCCCGAAACCAAAAACGAGATGTTAGATCAGATCCTTTTTGAAGGCCCCCCAGAAGGGGGCAATCCAAAACCCAAGGACGAGGAAAACCAGCCCGTTGAGGGGGCCGTTCAGCCCGCCGAACCGCTCGACTCTCCCCAGGCCAACAACCCAGCGGGGGCGGGCAGAGCGGCCGATGTGGTCAAAGAGGTGAGGAACAAAAAAGATGAAATCCAACAAATGGTGGACCAAGTCAACGAATCAGAGCGGCTCAAGGCCCGCCGCATCAAAATCCAGATGATTGACCAATGAAACCGCGCAAATTGTACCTAAAAGAAGGCCTGCTCTTGGCCCTTTCTCTGTTGGGGATCGGTAGCTGCCAAAACCGGGACAACGGCCACCGCGAAACCTACCGAGCCCAGGTTTCTTTGGATTTACCCTGGAGCCAGCTGCCCGATTCCCGAGCGCAAATCACCGGTGCGGGTACCTTGGTGGTTTACGCCGTCGATGCGAGCCGAGAATCGGTCAACAACCGCGAAGCGATCACCGGGGCCTTCGACCGGGCTTTGGCCGATGCCAGCAACAATCAGGTGGTCTTAGACTTACCCCTAGATACCTCCATGCGGCTGATCAAGGCCCAGTACCCCAAGGCGGTTACGGCGGCCCAACTGACCCAACTACGCCCCATACGAATCGGCCTGTCCGATGTGTTCAGCGTGGCGGCGGACACCCAAGAACTGACCTTGCCCATCGGCCTGCACAATGCCCCGCAGGTGGCCAGCATGGTCCCGGCCGACGCGGCCACCCAGGTTGCCCTGACAACGCAAATTGCCTTAGAATTCACCGAACCCTTGGCCGGCTCGACGGTGACCACGAACCTTACGGGCCCTCAATGTAGCGGCTCGGTGCAGGTCTCGGCAGACCAGTTTTTTACCTGCGTGCCCATGACCAGCCAACCGGTGGCTAGCAATTCGGGCAAGACCTTCAGTCTAACCCCCGCCGCCCCTTTGGCTGAAAACACCACCTACCGGATCAAACTGACTGAAGACCTGCGCGACCTCTTAGACAATGGCCCGCCGGCTGAATATGTGACCCAGGGCTTTTCTACCGGCTTGGCCATCGACCGCACCGCGCCTTCGGCCACCTCGCTCTATCCGGCCTCGGGCGCTACCAGCGTGGCCATCACCACCCAGCTGGGTTTGCAGTTCTCCGAGGCCCTCAACCCCGCTACCCTGACCGTTTCCACCAGCGGCACCGCCTGCACCGGTTCGGTGCAGGTCTCCAAAGACGACTTTGCCACCTGCGTTCCCTTCAGCGCCCAAGCAACGGCAGCTTCGGGCAACCAGTCCTTTCTTTGGAGCTTCTTAAGCCCCTTGGAATACGAAACTACCTATAAAATTAAAGTCTTAAGATCCATTAAAGATACCTCGGGTAACGCCCTAGACAAACAATACCTTTCTTCTGGTTTCACTACCCAAGCCCCAGCGGTACCCACCTTGGTGTCTTCGATCCCCGCTGATGGGACCTTAGGGGTGCACCCAAGCAGCAGCCTTTCGGTCACCTTTTCCGAAGCCATGGACCCCAGCACCCTGACCCTTGATTATGGTTGCAACGGCACCGTTCAGGTTTCTTCCGATGATTTTGCCAACTGCGCTGCCTTGGCCAGCCCGATGGTCGCCAGCAACGGCAACAAGACCTTCACCATCTCATCAGCAGAACTAAACAACGGCACCACCTATAAGATACGGGTGACCAGCGCCGCCAAAAGCGCCCTGGGCAAATACCTCAGCGCGACCCAAACCCAGGCCCAGGGGTTTACGGTATACGCGGGCTTTGGGGCGCTCTATTCGAATGCCGCCCAATGGATGGATTTTTATAAAAACGACGACACCACCACCACGCCCATCCCCAGCCCATACAAGGCCAGCAACACCGCCTGTGCCGGCACCGAAACGGGCTGGCAGGCCTGCTTGCACGGTGGGGAACGGTTTGTGGTCAGTCTGCCCAGCAGCGTCGCTAGTTGTACCGGTGTGACCGCTACCGATGCCCTGGGAGCCTTCGATTGGGAATGCCTCAGCGGGCCGGTGCGGATTGTTTCCAAGGGATTGGCCAACCAAAAGCACCTCTCGGACCTGATTGATTGGACCGTGAGTCCTTTAGCTTTTAAGGATAACGCCGTTTCGATCCGCAAGAACGGTACTCTGGTGCTCCAGACCGCTGCGGGCAAATGGTGGAGCAACCCTATTGTGGAAAACTCCACAGCGCTAAACGCCACCGGGACGATCTATGCCTTCACCAGCAATCCCGGCACTAACTTAACCCTGGGCACCGCCAAAACGGCGGTGGTGGTCAAGCCGGGGGTGACCTTAACAGGAGCGACCGGGAATGTGATCACCTTAAGCCAAAAATTTGCTTGGGTCGAAGGGACTATTAATGCGAGCACCGGCGGCTCAGCCTATGGGCTCTCGGGCTCAGCGGCCAACTTTGCGGTGCTGCGAAACCTTACGGTGTCCGGCGCGAGCAGCCAGGGGGTCTACCTCGCCAGTTCTACCGGGACCCGGCTTGAGTCAATTTCTGTCAGCGGTAGCGGCAGCCATGGTCTGTACCTCAACGGGGCGCACTACGCCAGCTTGTATGACCTCAAATCCTTCGGCAACGGCGGTTCGGGCTTTGACCTGAGGAGCAATGGAGCTAGGGCGCGTAAACTAAGACTCCACAACAATACTTCCCACGGATTGAGTGGCTTTACTGGAGGCAGTTGGGTCCAATTTATCGATCTGGTGGCTAGCAACAACAATGGAAGTGGGGTCAGTTGGTGGGGTGATGTCAACCACGCGTTTTTTGGCCTAGTGGCCAGCAACAACGGGGCAGCGGCGATCACTTCCTTCCAAGCGACCCACCTGCTCTACCTGAACGCGACCCTAGCCAACAGTGGCAGCAACGGAATCAACCTAAGCTATTCTTATAACAACAGCTACATTAACAGTGTTGCGGTCAATAGTGCCGTTCATGGCCTAGCCACCGGGACCTTCGGTACCTATGGTCAATGGGTTGACGTGGCCTCGGGCCAATCGGGTAACACCGGCTATTCTAACACCTGGATGTTGGAATCCAATGCCGATGGCTTTTTGGGGCTGTTGCTCTTCGGCGGGAACAGCACTGACTGTGCCGTTTCCTTTTTACAGAAAGTTGCGGGGATCAACTCAAGTTGCGTCGGGGCCAACCCGCCTTCAAACTTTGTGTTGCGCCAAAACCAGCCGATTTCGTCGGCCTTTGTGGGGCTTGTCGGGGCTAACGACACCACCAACAACACCACCCAAACCCTGGGCGAAGCGGCGGTGGGCAGCATCACCGATTGGAGCAGTTTTGAAAATAGCTACCGTGCCTGGGGCAAAAGCGGGGGGAGTAGCTTCGCCACCACCCACCGGGGCCGCTGCACAACCGGCAACTGTGCAGTTTGGGACTATAGCTTAAAAGCCACCGACAGCACCCTGCGGGCGGTCCACACCACGCTGCCCACCGGCAATGACGTAAACCGGCAAATCTGGAATGCCATCAATAAGGCCGCCTGCGATCAGGTCCCCGGAGCAGTTTGGACGGGCAGTTGCTCCAACGGCACCGCCACCACTGCGGCGGCCTGTAGCACGGCGCTGGCCACCTGGACCATTGCCGGGTCCTGCTCCCATCCGGCCATCTCGGCCCAAGCAACCTGTACTTCCTGGGGCTGGTGTAGCGACACCACCAAAGATATATCAGGTACTTGTGTCAGCACCTGCTCGGACACCAACCAAACCACCTCGGCCAACTGCGTCAACACCTGCACCGAAGCCCTTAAAACGACCCAGTCGGTCTGCGGTGTCTGTAGCAACCCCGCCATGGGCGACAACGCCGCCTGTATCGCTGCCGGAGCGACTTGGACCACCTGGACCTGGGCGGCGGGCGTTTGTTCGGACCCCGCGAAAAACACCCAGCTTAAATGCGGAACCTGTTCCAACGGGACTTCGCTGGACTCCACGGCCTGTGGTACGGCGGCGGCCACCTGGACGGCCCAAACCTGGGCAGCGCGCACTTGGTCTGCACGCACTTGGCATGCCGGTGACTGGAACAGCACCGAAAAATGCGTCAGCACCTTTTTGAACCATGCGGTGGAAATTCTGGATGACAGCATCGGCAACGAAAACGGCCTCTGCGAGTCCAATGAAGCCTGTCTCCTAACCCCCAACATCGGGGCCTACCAGGGCCACGGGGCCTTGGTCTCTGCCGGAACCTTCACCAACGGCACCTTGACCGGGATCAGCCTCTACCGATACAGCACCAACGGACACTAGGGGGCGGCCTCGATTTGAGATCAGCCAGAAGACACTAACACCGATCCCCCAAGCCGCCAACTAGCCCCGGTCCAGATTTAACGCTATACCCCTGGCCCCCTAAAAAGCCTTTCAGTCAGGCTGGTTTTGCAGCAAAAAGAGGTTCAATTCCTCCAGCTGTTCTTCAAGCTGGCGGGCAAAGGCTTCGGGTTCTGGACACCGCTCTAAAACATATTTGGCCGTACCCAAGACCAGATGCGACTTGGGCTTTTTGGGCAAGGTTTCGAAGTTAAGGTAGCGGTCCATGGTTTTAGAACGCAGGCTCCCCCTAGGGTCGAAGTAGGTGTTCCACAAGCCGCTTTCATCCGCCAAGTCGGCCCTAGACTTGCCCGCACCGATCTGCCAAAGAGCCACCGCTGCGTGCAATACGCTTAGGTGCAAGCGCCTCCCCTTTTCGATTTCTTGGGAGGTGACTTTTTCTTGTAACAGCCGGTTAACCGCCTGCAATTCCGCCAGTAACCTTTGGTTTTCAACCCTCAGTTGGGCCGTTTCCATAGCCCGCTGCACCACCAGTTGAAAATTCCTTGGGTCCGTCGGCTTGGTGATGAATTGATGGAGCTGGCATTGGTTGATCATCTCGATCAGGTCCGCTAGGTCCGTGTACCCGGTTAAGACAATGCGCAGCGCGTTGGGGAGCAGCTTGAGGCTTTCGGTCAACAACTGCACCCCCGTCATTCCCGGCATCCGCTGGTCGGTGATGATCAGGCGGATCTGGTCCCCATGTTTTTTAATCAAGTCTAAGGCCTGGGGACCACCTTCGGCGGTTAAAAGGCTATAATCCGGGCTCAGCAGATCCCGAATGGAGCTCAAGAGTTCGGGCTCGTCGTCTACCAATAGGATCAGAGCATCTTCCCCTAACTTGGGCGCTGGGGTGATGAGGCCTTCGTTTTGTGAGAGTTTGAGTTTCAAAAGAGGGTCTTGGGTTTTTTAGGTGGATCAAAAACAGTTGAAAAATAAGTCTATAAAGCCGGTATCCCCCGCTGGACTTCCGAGGAAGCTTAAATTTTTTTCTCAGCAACACTAACAGTTGATTGCAGCGGAAGAAAGATGGAAATTTTGGTGCCCTGGCCCTGGTTGGAAATGACCTCAAAGTACCCCTGATGTTTCTCGATGATCCCAAAGGAGATACTCAACCCCAGGCCGGTCCCTTCGCCTACGTCTTTGGTGGTAAAAAAAGGGTCAAACATCTGTTCTTGAATAGTGGGGCTCATACCACAGCCTTCGTCTTCAATGCTCAAGACCCAATACTGCGGATCGGCACGGCTGGTCAGCTTGAGCATTCCGGGTTTCCCCGTAGCGACCACTGCCTGACAAGCATTGATCATCAAGTTCATATACACTTGATTGAGTTGATCGGGCCGGCAAAAGATTTGCGGCCTGTCGTCCAACTGGCAGAAAATCTCTACCTGGTCTTTGTATTGCGTGCGCAGCAAGCGGACGCTGCGGTCGAGATCAGCCACCGGGTCGGCCCATTGGGCTGGGGAGTCATCTAGGCGGCTGAAAGACCGCAGGTCCGTCACAAGGTTTTTGATCCGTTCGGTTGAGGTGACCAAGGTGCCGGTTTGTCCGATCAATTTGGCAAACCTAGCTTCAAATGACTGTATTACTACAGGGTCCGAGCTATCATCGATCATCCCAAATAAATATTCCTTCAACTCCGACAACTCGCGCCCCAGGTTAAACACATTAAACTGCATGGCGCAGGTCGGGTTATTGATCTCATGGGCGACGCCCGCCACCAAGACCCCCAAAGAGGCCATCTTGGCTGAATGCACCATCTGCTGTTGGGTTCTTACCAACTCCTGATGGCTTTCTTCGACTTGTTGCAAGGCGCTCTGTAAATCTAGGGCCTGTTTCTTAAGTGCTTGCTGACGGTTTTCGATAACCCTCACGAAGATGATCAAAAAAAAGTTCACCCCGATGAAAGTTGCAAAGTAGCGGGTCGCCAAGCTCGCTTCGATCTGTGTGGCCACCTGGGGGAAAAAGACCGCAATAAACAGCCCATTGACCACCCAAGCGGGCCGCTCGGGCAACACAACATAAAAAGAAATAATGGCCGGATAGCTCCAATAGGTGGCCAAGACACCTTGTTTATAGAGCGCAAAGCTCAGGTACAGGACCTCCATGGGCACCAACCCATACATGTACCATCCGGATTGATAATTACCGCGCACACAATCGCGCAGGTGTTGTACCCCCGTCAACGCCACCGCCGAAGCCCCACAGGCCAACAGGTAACGCCCCTGGACAAAGCCGTTTACCGCAAAAGGCACCACCAGCAGGAAGCCGCAAAGCGTCACACCGAAGGAGGCAACAATACGGAAATCCTGAGAGTCCACGAAGTATTGCCTCAAGCGCGAAAAAGGCCCTCGAAAAATCAGGTTAATAATCGGTAGGGCGTCCATTTTCTAATCCCTTTGGGGTTCTGCGGCTACCCGGTGGCATCGACGCAAAAGCGCCTATTGTATACTTTTAGGTTTGTGGTTACCGCCACTTAGGAGCTAAAGCTAGCTAATCTGAACCTTGTTGTCTCGCTGTTTAGAGGTCCTTTATTGAAAACCCGGGTGATTCCACAGCCCTTGGTATTGCAACGGGGCGCAAACACAGCTTAGGCTAGTCAACAAGCCTTGGGTCTAACTTAACGCGCTAAAAAAATACCTGATGTTGGGCAATAAAAGAGTGGCACAAGAAAAAAATCCTGGGGTGAACCAGTCTCTTTGCGCGCAATCCTTACCAATGCGTCTTCGGCTTTTCTGATTTGATAGAACCCCTTAGGGGACCCAAGGGCCGTTGGATTCGCCTGGGGGAGAGCTAACGGGAAGGTGGTTTAACAGTAGTCAAGCCCGAGCCCCTCAAACGCGGCGGGCGGATCAAAGAGTTGTGTGGTTCTGGGGCTGGTCATGTCTTCAAAATCCGCCTGTTCCAACTGGGCCAAAACATCCGGTAGGTCTTCACTGGTTTCTTTAACTAGAAGAGTACCCTGGCTTGGCCCAGAAGCGCGATCGTTCGCAACAAAAGGCCTAGTTTTGCTGGACCAGACTTTCGGATTCTTTGGGGGCAATGGGCCCCCATTGTTTTGGGCCAGACAATTTCCGCTACCACTAGGAGTCGCCACCTCAGCCTCGAAAACAGGCTTGCACTCTGAAGCAACCGCCAAGGCTTTATGGTCAAGAGGGACATTTAGTAAACACCCGCTAATGAAAGGACAACATGGGTCCCCTAAATGAACCTCGAAGGGCATCCAGCCAGCCCGATTGTCTATCTGTTGGTTGAGTTCTTCGTGGCCAAGGACTAAGGGCCCCAAACACCTAAAGTTCACCTTGATTTCCTCTGTGATTTTTTAGTCGTCGCGGCCAAAGCCCAACTACCGAAAACGCGGCGGGTGATCCAGTTCATAGCGTCTTCGGCCTGTTCAATTCGAACCGGTTACGGGCGTTGAACACACCAAGAGGCTGTGGCAGCCGTCATTTCTATTCAACCGAACCACCTCGCTCGCGTACAGACAATAGATTGGGTGGATCAAAATATACTGGGGGCGGGGGCGGTCATATCCCAGGCTGTTAGTGCCCCGGCTCTATTGCGCCCCAGTATTGGGCTAAAGCCTAGAGGAGTACAAGCAGTGCAACCGGACAGAACAAGACATATCGGGACAACCTAGGACATTTTTACAGCTTCTGAGGCCGGGCTGCAAAGCAATCCCAAAGGGGAAGTAAGCTTTCTATGAAAGGGTGGATTTATAGGCAAACGGGCAGACAAGAAGGTTTCATTGCCCAATTCGGCTCAAGCGCAAAAAGCAATTCAGCTAGCCGATTGGCCCACCAAAGCATCGAAAATCTCTGCGGAGGGTCCGGTGGGTTCCACCAAATCGGTGGGTCTAACTTAAGCCGTCTTTTGATCAGCGGCAGCGTATTTTTTGGCTTGGCGGACGAACTCGGCGAATAGGGCCCGTTGCAGGTCCACCTGGGGCATGTATTCAGGGTGCCATTGCAGGCCCAACACAAAGGGGCCCTGGGGGCGTTCGATGGCTTGAACAATGCCCGCTTCGGTGCGTGCTACCACGCGCAGCGACTGACCTAAGTCTTTGACCGATTGGTGGTGTAGTGCGTTGACCTTTAGGCGTTGGGTCTGCACCACCTCGGCCAAGCGGGAATCGGGCTCTAGATGCACATACATACGCGGCAGCACCGTCCGGGGGTGGTTCACCTGTTCGAAGTGGTCCACTAGATTTCCATAAAGGCTCCCACCGCTGACCACGTTGATCAACTGCATCCCCCGACAAATACCTAGCAACGGGACGCCCTGTTGTAGCGCCTGCTCGATCAGCATTTTTTCTAAGGAGTCTCGTCCGGCGTCGTACCCCGCGCCTTGCTTGATGCCCGCTAATCGGCGCAAACCGTAAACCAGCGCGCCTACCGCGAAGCGCAGCCAATGGCTTTTTGGCTGTTCCGCCTGTTTTTTCGCTGCCGTCAACAGGCCCTCGCCCTGCGGGTACAATCCCGGATCGATGTCTGCGCCGCCGGAGATGATCAGGCCGTCAAAGCCCTCAAGCTTAGGCCGGTTCTGGCTGGTCAGACGCACGGGATGGGCCCCCTGGAAACGCAATTGGTTAGAGATAAATAGCCAGGCCATGGCCCCGCCCTTGACGGGACCGGTAACGGCAATTTTGGGCCTTTTCATGGCTCAAACCATGCTTTGATTTGCGCCACCCAGGCCTCAAGCCCCTTGGGACGCTCTAAGTATTCTAGGGAGAGTTGCTCAAGATGCCTTTCGTCTTCGGCCAGCCGCTCCATTTTTACCCAGCGATTCCATTCGGCCGCCAAGCTCCAACCGGGCTCGTCAATCCGGCTGTCGGGCAAGCGGTAGTGGTAGGTAGGGCGGGGCTTGATCAGGTCCGGCTCAGCCACTTGAGACAGCACCTTGTCCTGGTCCACCTGGGCAAATAACACCGTCAAATCTAAAGGCCGGTTGCGTGTCGGGTTGTAGCTCAGATAGTCGTCCATTAGCGCGGTGAGGTCAGGCTGGTAGCTAGGGTCGAGAATCTTGCGCACATACTCTTGCGGAAAGGCGCGGATATAGGGCGCGAGACGGCGGCTGAGGTCGCTTTGAGAGCTTTGGATCAGCGCCTCATAATGGAGCAAAAAGGCCCGCAGTTGGTTCAAAATGGGCCGCGCTTTGATTTGGGCAACTTCAGGATTAAACTGGAATCCAAAAGCATACAAAAAAGAAGCCCCCGTGCCTTGGCTGTTGTGTTCTATCAGCGTCTCGGCCAGCCGGTCTAATTGCGCCAGTTGGTCTAAGGGTAGGGGCGGCGTGATCAACTCTTGGGGCACAAAGATCTGGGCCATCTCTAAGGTCCATTGATCGAACTGCTCCGTCCAAGCAGGCGGCAATTCTAGGCCCAGCTTCTCAATCTGTTTGCGGTAGCCCTGCTCTTTTAAAAGCTTGGCGTCTAATTCCAATTGAAAAAGCCCCCAGGGGCTATCAAATTGATAAATGAAGGGATTCTTTTTTTGAGGCTCCCTGTCGTACAGGGCGGCTAGGCGGCGGGCCAAAGCAGGGAAGTCGCCGGAGGTGAATTCCAGCTCAAAACCCACGCGCCTCAGTTCGCCTGCTTCGTTGTATCGGGTTGGGGGCATTTGATAACCGACGTTTTTTTGCATCTGTAGCTCCAAAGGGTTACCATAGAGCTTAGCACAAAAACGCTAGGTTTCAAAATGCCGGTCGCACTACTGTCGGTCCGTCCCCCTCCCTATACTAGGCCTGATTCCGGGAACAAGGTCAGGAAAAATAACAGATAACAGGGGCCGGGCCTATTTCCAAATGAGGTGTTTGCTTCGAGGTGAGCCGAAGGGCAAAAAAAGGCCCGGTCTCCCCAAAAAGGAAACCGGGCCTTTAAGGGTACGGGGTGCTGGCCTAGTAGTTGTAGGTCAGGCGCAAAAAGGCGTTGTCTTCGGCGGCGAGCATCCCAAAATCTCGGTCTTGGTAGTGGACATCCCCCTCAAAGAGGTTGACGCCGAAGGTCATGCTCAGGGCGTTACTGGCCCGCTTGGTCAGATCGAGCTTATAAAACCCGTCTCTGTCTTGGGGGCGCTGATAGCCGAAGAAGTTGATCCAGAGCGTTTCTTGCTGGGCCTTAAACGTCAAGCGTAGGGTATAGGTCTGGTGTTGTTCTTCCTTGCGGTAGATATAGCCGGGCTGCGCCTCGGCCATAGCTTCGCTCAGGCCCATAGACTGGTACATGCTCACAATGGACTGCTCATAGGCGGCGTATTCCTTCATGGTCTCTTGATAGACCTGAATCCCCGCCGAGAAGTGGGCACTGAAGTCCATGCGGTAGCCGATCAGCCCTTTGAGGGCACCGTTTTCGATCAGCGCTTGGGTGCCGTCTGGATCGTCAAGGGAGTCGTAATTGCCTGCCTCAAAGTTCATGATGCCTGGGCCTAGTTGCCCTTCGAGCGAGGCTCCCTGCACACTCAAGCGCGGATAGATGGCCGCGAGACTCATCGCGCCGCTCGAGTCGACACTCAACTCCATGCCCCGCGGGTTCTTATAAAAGCCATGGTAGCCATACAAGGCCAGCTCGAAGCCGCCTAAGTTGGCCTTGAGGCGTCCGGCGATCTCGTCATGGTCGTATTGCCCGTCGCGCAGGCTGGCGGCGGGCGGGCTGCCGCAAGCGCCGGCGTTCCCCGCTAAGGCGGGCTGGGAAGCGTCGAGCAGGCTGTTGGGGTTATAGACAGCGAACACACAGCCATTAGGCGTGGTGTCCGGCGCGAATTGGGGATGGTAGACCAAATCAAAGGTAACCGGCCCAAGATAGGTCGAGACCCGCGCCGAATTGGCCGGGTCCTTCATGAACTCCATGTCTTTTCCTAAGAACATGGCCATCCAGTTCTTCGGGAACAGATCGTTGATGAAGAGCATATCCCCGACACCCCAGGTGTTGACCTGCTTGCCCACCGAAAGGTCCATCCAGGAAAAGGGCGTGGTGGTGATGCGGCCTTCGCGTAGGTCCAGGTAGGCCTCGTTCAAGACGCCGTCATCGACGAAGTCGAGCTTCAAGTCGAGCTTGCCTACCTCGGTGGATTTAGAGGTCTTCAATCGAAAGCGGGTCTGGTCCAAAACCCGCTGACGCTCATTTTCTGAGGGCTCGCCAAAGTGACCGCCCTGCTCCCAGCTCAAAAAACCGGTCCAGGCGGGACCGGCGCTTTGGGCCGGAGCCATAGCCCCAGCCGCCTCAGTGAACTCCGAGGCAAAATCCGATTCAAATTCTTGTGCCTGAGCTGGGCCCGTCCAAAGGGCGAGCGCCGCCGCTAGGCTCAGCGTAAGTTGCTTGACCTGATAGTTCATGATTCCTTTGGTTCGCTTACAGGGCCGCTTAAGCGGCCCCAATTGGTGTTTAGCGCTTTAGTTGAAGCGCCTTTAGCGGATGTATTGCATCGGTGGGTTCTTCAGGCTGCGCTCGCTGAAGACGCTTTCGCTCAGGCCCAGGTTGTAGGCAACTTGCTTCGGGTTGACCAGCAGCTCGGTCTTCGTACCCCGCTTGGGCGATTCCATGACCTGATGCATGATCGTGGTGATCCCGTCGATTTCCATCACCTTACCGGTTTTATAGATCTTAAAGACTTCGCCTTGGTGGTCGTAAAACTCCACCTTAAGGGGGATGTAGCTGTCCTTAGCGATCCAGGCCTTCATGCGGGCGATCTTCTCTTCTTTAACCTTGGGCGTCGACTCAACGATAAACGCCGCCTGTTCTTTCAGCGTCTCTTCGCCGAGTAGTTTGTGGTCATCTTTGGAAAAATGGCGGCCCGAGACGTCTTCATAGGAGAAGTCAGAGCCCATAAAGGGGTCCTGCTTGCGAGCGCCCGAGATGGCCAATACCTTGTCCGAAGCGGGCAGGTAAAGACGGCGGAGGTCATCTTCGCCAATCTTCTTGTGGACTAAGAAGGTCGTCTTCTGGATGTCTGAGGGGCGTTGGAAATAGGTCAGGAACATCTGCTCTCCCCCTTCGGCAACGTCTTTCTTGAGCATGACGAATAACTTAGAAATCGCCTTGCCGCCCCCTTGGGGGTAGACCTTCATCAGCATCTGCGCCTTGCCATCATCGCCCGCGTAGTAGCTGGCCAAGCTGGCCTTCTTGACGATTTCCAAGGCCGATTCGGCGTAAGCCGAAAGAGGCAGTGCCAAAGCGGCGGCGAGAAGGATTGCTTTAAACTTAAACATGTGAAACCTCTGTTCGTATCGGTTGGGTTGTTAGGGCCCGCCGGAGACGGGCCCTTCGTTGATTTTAGATGTCTAGGCGGACTTACGCAGGCTGCTCGCCGATTGGACGCTCGGCTTGAGTCCGGGCAAGAAGCGGTGGTAGAGCCGGATGATCGCCGGAAGCAAAATCAGCGTGGTGATGCCGCTGACCAACATGATGGCGAAAAAGAAACTACCTACGGTCATGTAAGGCACCAAGCCGCTAAAGAACAGCGGCGTGAAGCCGATGGAGATGACCAACACGTTGCGCCAGATCGCCTGGGCGGTGCCGTCGAAGATGGCGAAGAAGGTCTTCTGTCCGTCTTTGGTTTCCTTGTGCAGGTCGCGGGTGGACTCGATGAAGTGGATGGCAAAGTCCACCGAAAGTCCCAAGGTTAAGCTTGAGAGCACGGCAATGGGCATGTCGTAAAACGTTCCGGTGTAACCAATGCCGCCGTAGATCATCATGATCGTCAGGGTCAGGGGCAACATGCTGATCAGGCCCCAAAGCACCGAGCGGAACAAGAAAACCATCATGGCGAAAACGATGCCGAAGCTACCGATCAAGGAATAGATCATCCCTTCCACCATCTCGTCTTGCCAGACCTTGTTGATGTAGGTCAGACCTGACCACTCGACCTTCAGGCTAGCTTCGCTACCGTCGGCGAGAGTGAAGGTCGGCGGAGGGTTTTCCGCCATAAAGCTTGTAGCCGCCTCGACCACTTGGATGGTCGTCTGGTTGTCACCGGACTTAAATAGCACCCACATCTGGGCCTGATCGGCCTCGCCGCGAGTGACGAACTTCCACATATCCTTGCCCCGGTTGCGGTCGCCGGACTCAAAGAGGAACATATACTGACCCACTTGTTCGCGGGTGGTGGGCAGACTGGGGTCGTCGTAGGCGACGGTGCCGATCTTCTTGAGGATGTCCACCAAACTAACCACCCCGCCGACGATGCGCGCACCTTCGGCTGATTCGATCTTCTGGAGGTGCTGCGAGAGCTGCTCCATGTAGGCGATCACCTGAGGGTCCTTGATCGAAGGGGCGGGTGCTCCGGCGGGCTCATCAAAGGCGTCGAAGGCCGAACCGAAGGCGTCCCCAGTTTCCGATTCGGGGGCCTTGACGTCACCGGCGGGTTTGGGGGCGGTGAACACTAAGTTAGCCAGATAGGTACCGGCCAGTTTGTTATTCATCACCTGATCGGCCTGACGCAGGAAATGGTCGTCTTTAAACCAACGGACCGGGTTGTCGTTGATGATGATCTTCGGCAGGCCGTAGGCAGCGATGCCCAGCGTCAGTACCGCAGCGGCGATGACCACATGAGGGGCCTGATTGGCGATGCCTTTAAACATCTGCACCACTTCCATGACCACACTCTTCTTGTCTTCTTCGCTCTTGCCGAAGTTTTTCAGCGCATCTTCGGAAAGCAGGCTGAAGTAGGCGGGGATGAAGATCATCGAGAGCAACCAACTCAAAAAGACCCCAAAGCCCACGGTCACACCGAAGACCACTACCGGGGGGATACCGGTGGTGGCGAGCGAGACGAAGCCGACGATGGTCGTCACCGACGTGAAGAGCATGGGGTTAAACAACTGCTTCATCACGTGGCGGATGGCGTCTTCGCGCGCTTCGTGGTTGGCCAAGTTGTCGTGCAGGCGGCTGAGGATATGGATCGAGTTCAGCACGGCAATGGGCAGCAGGAAGATAGGGATCATCGAGGACATGATGTGGATGCTGTTGCCCGAATAGATCAACGCACCCATGGACCAGATCACCACCATCATACCCAACAGCATGGGGGCGGCGACCAGTTTGATGCTGCGGAAGAAAAAGAGCATCAGCAAGAAGATCACCACACCTGCCGCCGGTGCATAGACACCCATCTGGACGAACATCTCGTTGCCGAAGGTGTTCTCGGCTATGGGCAGACCGGCTAAATAGTAGGTCTGTTCTTCGCCCAGGTGTTTTTGGGCGATCTCCTTCATGCGCTGGCCCAGGTAATAGGCGCGGTCTTTCTTGCCCGGCTCAAGGGGTAGGTAGATGCCCACCAGCGAGCCGTCCTCGGCGGCCAATTTGCCTGCGAAGATGGGGTTGCCGTTAAGCTTGTCTAAAATCGCGCTCGCCTCGGCTTGGGTCTGGGGCGGCTGGCCCATCAGCGGCTCCAGCGAAAGCTCGCCTGCTTCGGTTTTGACGATATCGTCGATCACCGAAAGGGCGATCACGTCTTCTTTAATGAAGATGCGCTGGCTGCGAACCTGATCGTGGTCTTTAAGGAACTGCATCTTCTTAAAGACTTCGCTAAAGAAGCTAGTCTCTGCGGGCGGTTCTTGGATCTCTAAGATCTCTTCGGTGATGGCGTGGATCTTAGCCAATTCACCGGGAGTAAAGAGGGAGTCGCCGTTTTTGGACTTAATCCCCAAAACGACTAGGTCGTTGATGGCAAAGTCTTTTTTAACTTGTTTGTATAACGTAATGGCCGGGTTGTCGGCCGGAAGCATCTTGATCGGGTCGGTATCGGTCTTCAGGCTAGGGAAGGCGGCCAGGAAGCCAAGGGTGATCAGGAAACCCAAAACCATGATCATTTTGGGACGCCTGATGGCGAATTCGGTCAGGAGCTTTTGCATTGTATTATGGATAATTCCGTTGGGGTCCGATAAAAACACGTCCAGTACGTGCATTTGAATATATGAATAACTGTATATATTCCAAGGTCCCGTTGGTCAATCTCTTTATTTCAACAAAAGCCTATCAAAACCCAAGGACAGCATATAAAGGCCTTTAAAATCAATGCAATGACCTCATTAAAAATCAAGATAAATCTTTGATATTAACCAGATAGAATCGAAAAAAACAAGAGTATTTGGTTCGATCACAAACTTTTCCCGTTCCCTCCCTGTGGATTATTGGCTGGGCATGATCGGCTTCTGCAAAGATGAAGCAGAACCTATTTTAAGACCCCCACCGCCGCCAACCGGCTGTCCCCCTAGGGGTCTTCGGCTGCCTCTGGAGATCATTGGGCTGCCGGGCCCTGGAGGTAGGGCAAATAAACCTGCAAAGATAGGTAGCGTGACCGGCCAGAAGTTGGGCGCCGATGACTATAGATAGGCCTGTAACGGTAAGGTTTTATATTTCAAATGATCATTGGGGCGATCCGCCATAAACCTCCAAATCATCAGACCCCAGTCTCTTTAAGTAAGCCCCTAGCAACTCCAATAGGCAAACCTTTTAATACGTCTAAGATAGTCCTTAAAAAAACTAAGACCTCTACCCGCCCTATTAGCTTAAGTTAAAGAGGGGGGTAACATTAATATTCTGAATAATAAAAATATTCTTGAACTTAAATACTCTTTCTTTGTAAACTAAACACAAGTAATTTTGGTGCCACACTCTTTTCGGCCCGGGGGAAAAGAGCCGTTTTCCACCACAACCAGTTCCACTTAGGAGTCGGTATGCCAACCTTTCTAAAGAAGCTCACCATCGGTGCTAAGCTTTCAGCTAGTTTTGTCATTATTTTTCTCTTGCTCATTGCCTTGAGCTTAATTGGCTACAGCTCCTTGGAGCGAACCTACGAAAACTTCGTAGCCTATCGCGGTTTGGCGCTGGACACCAACCTTGCGGGTCGTTTACAGGCCAATATGTTGGCAATGCGGATGGCCGTTAAAGACTTTATCATCAAAGGGGACGAACAGAGTCTAGAAAGCTACCGGGAACGTCACAAACAAATGCTGATCTTTTTAGAGGAAACGCAGGCGGCGATTAAGGCCCCCCAAAGGGCCGAAAAGATCACTTTGGTGGAATCGGAGGTACACAAATACGAAGCGGCCTTCAAA
The DNA here is from genome assembly GCA_032250835.1 of bacterium. Lineage (GTDB taxonomy): Bacteria > SAR324 > SAR324 > XYD2-FULL-50-16 > XYD2-FULL-50-16 > TamC13-09. The sequence goes on along the minus strand of JAVVEA010000014.1, from coordinate 7,787 downwards.
GAGGTCATTGACTTCCGCGATCAGCGCAATCAGGCGGTCTATAAAGAAATGGACCCCAACGGCTTAGGCATGCGCGAGGACATCACCAAGATCATGGTCAGCGCCAACGGGGACCGAGATACGGCAGCGGCCTACCAGGCCGGTCGGCTGCAAGAGCACCTGATGCTGGCCCGCCTCTTTGCAGGCAAATTCCTAGACACCAACGACCCAAAAGCCATAGACCGCACGCACCTAGAATTCGATGCAATGCAGAAGGGCTACCAACAACTATTGGTTACCCTCAAGAATCCAGAGCGCCGCCGGTTGTTGGGGGATTTTAAGGTTAAGTTTGATAAGTACCGCGCAGGCTTCGAAAGCGTTACCAAGATCATTGAAGCCCGCAATAAGGTGATCACCGACAAGTTAGACGTGATTGGGCCCGAGATTGCCGGGGCTGTCGAGTTTGTGAAGTTAAACGTAAAGGAGGAACAAGATATCTTGGGCCCCAAGGTTAAGGCGGAGACCGAGGCCACCCTCACGCAGATCATCGTCGTGGCCATTGCCAGCCTCATTATCGCGACACTGATTGGTATTTACTTGATGAAGGCGATCAACGGCCTCAACGCCATGATGCGCAAATTGGTCTCGGACCTTCTCGGTGCCTCGGACCAAGTGGCCGCAGCCTCAGCGCAGATTAGCGATTCCTCGCAGGTCTTAAGCCAAGGGGCTACCGAACAGGCCTCGGGCTTAGAAGAAACCTCCGCCTCCATGGAGGAAGTAGCCAGCCAAGCCAAGAGCAACGCCGACATTGCCGAAACGGCGGCGCTCGGGGTTTCTGAGGTGGCCGAGTTGGTGCTGGAGTCGAACCAGTTGGCCAATTCTGCCGCTGATCTGGCCGGTGAAGCCCGCGCCGCCTCGGCGCAGGGTGTTGAGTCTATCGCAAAGATCAGCGACGCGATGAAACTGATCAACGAAGCCAGCACTCAGGTCACGGACATCATTGAAGTGATCAACGAAATCACCCACCAAACCAAAATGTTGGCCACCAACGCGGCCATTGAAGCGGCCCGCGCCGGAGAGCAAGGCAAAGGATTCGCCGTGGTGGCCGACGAGGTGAGCAAACTGGCGGAAACCTCGAAGTCCAGCGCCAAAGAGATCGGCAACCTGATCAAACAATCAGCGGCCCGTGCCAAAACGGGGGCTGATTTAGCCAAAGAAGGTAACGAGGTATTAAACCAGATCTTCGCCAAGGCCGAGGAGGTGGCTGGCTTAATCCACCAGATTAGCGACTCTAGCAAGGTGCAAACCAAGCGAATGACCGAGGTCAAGAGCATGGTCGAAAATATCCTCCGGGCCTCTAAAGAACAAGCAGGCGGCGTGCTCCAAGTCAGTACGGCGCTGGTGGAAATGGACAAGGTAACCCAATCGAACGCAGCCACCGCCGAAGAGTCGGCCGCCGCAGCCGAAGAGTTAAACAGCCAAGCCGATTCGCTGCGTAGCCTTATCAACGAAGTGGGCAAGCAGTTCGGCATCGGCTCTAGCCAAGCGGCGAGTTCTGCCTCGAGGGTTCATGTCATTGACCCTAAAAAAATGACCCGCAGCCATCGGGAAAATGGCCAGAGCAAGCCGCAAGAACCGCATCAGTTAGGGTCTGGGCACAAGCTGGTAAAGCCCTCGCAGTCGATTCCGATGAAAGACGACTTCAAAGATTTTTAAGGAGGCTCAGATGGAATCCAAGTCCGACGCGCTCTTTACCCAAGCCGGGGGCAAGTTATTGACCTTTATGCTCGGGGGCCAAGAGTATGGCATCCAAATCCTTGAAGCCCGTGAGGTGATTGGGATGATGGAGCCCGAGCCGGTTCCTAACACGCCGGAATTTATGTTGGGGATCATCAACCTAAGAGGAAAGATCATCCCCATCCTCAGTCTAAGGGCCAAGTTCCACCTCCCCCCAGGGGAGGTGACGCCCGAAACCTGTGTTTTGGTCGCCGACTTACATGGGCGGCAGACAGGCTGTAAGATAGACTCTTTGGTCGGGGTGGTGACCATTGAGCCTCATGAATATGAAGAGCATTTGGACATGGGAGCCAACATCAATACAGACTTCATTTTAGGGATCGCCAAACTTAAAGAGCGCACCATCATTGTGCTTGATATGGAGGAGATTGTAGACCATGAAGAAGTCCACGCCATTGCGCCCGCCGGGTGACCCCCTACCGCTGCACTGAAAAATGAGCCCCCTGGGGCTGCTCGGAACAAGTCGGTCCCAAATTCCGTAAAGGGACTGACGTTTCCCCCGAAAGCTGGCCCTATTTTTGGGGGCCAGGGCCGCATAACTTCTAATTCAAAGGCGAAGCCACCCTGTAAGCCCGTGAACAAGGTCCCTTAGTCCAAACTCCTCAAAAGGAATGCCCGGTTCCTTGGCCCTGTTGTTTGAAACCAAACGGCTCGGCTGATAGGAACAAGGCCCCATCAGCCTCGCCTTTACCCTCGCCATAAACCTTCTGGAACGCCGACCTCCAACCGCCTCTGCCCCCCCTTCTGGCTCCCAATGAACCGCTGGCCATACCCGGTTGCGGGGCCAGTTTATGAAAAAATTGTAAAATATTCACTGCCGAAAAAGGTCCAAGTTCCAGACGCGGCACTAGTTCAACCTAATGAAAAAACAGGGTCTTTGTTAGCCTCTGGCCACCTCGTTTGCTCATAAGTTCTTTGAAGCATACCAAAAACAGCACTACTGATCCCAGGTTTTATATGAGATAAATGACCCAAAGCCCTGATGGAAGTTTAATGACTTCGCTCCTGGCCCTAGGTTTTAGTTTCAACCCATGCCCCAACGAAACATGAACCGCAAAAGCGCTCTAATTTTGATTTCAATGCTTCTGCTTATTGCCGCTGCATTGTTGGTCAACCTAGTGAAGGCTTCTAAAGCGGGGTCCTATTTTTCCAGCGACCCGAAGGCCTGCATCAATTGCCATGTGATGAACGCCTCTTACGCTAGTTGGCAACACAGCGCCCACGCCAGGGTTGCTACCTGTGTAGACTGCCACCTACCGGCGGGCAATGGGCTCGCCAAATATGCGGCCAAAGCCCTAGATGGATGGAATCATTCCTACGCCTTTACCTTCTCTGGGGATCTCGGCCCTTCCATCAACATCAGCCAACATGGCGCAAAGCGGGTGCAACAAAACTGTATCCGCTGCCATTCTCCTCTAGTGGGCACCTTGCAAGCTAACGCCGCGCTCAATGCCCAGGTGTCAGGACATGGCCCTGAAGACCGTCGTAATTGTTGGACCTGCCACCGTGCGGTGCCCCACGGCACGGCCAGAGCGATCTATTCTACGCCGCATGCAATCGGCGTCAAAGAGTTGAAATAAAATCGGGAGGATACCATGAAAATAAAATTGTCGATTGCATTGTTGGTGGCGGTTATCGCGACCTTGGCGTTTATGACCCAAAGTGTGTTGACCAAAGAGCAGGAACGAAGGGCGCTCAATGAAACCCCGCAAGTGGCAGAGCCCTATAAAAACGAGTCTTATAAAGCGAAATTCCCGCGCCAGTATTCTTCCTGGCACGGTACCATTAAAAGTGACCATATCGAGGATATGTTGGATTCCAAGCCTCAGCTGCCGGTTTTGTGGGCTGGTTACGGCTTTGCGAAGGACTATAACGCACCGCGCGGCCATGCCTTTGCGCTGCAAGACAACGTCAACACCCTACGGACCGGGGCTCCGGTGGATGGGGCGACGGGACCGATGCCTAAGTCTTGTTGGGCCTGTAAATCTCCTGACGTGGTCCGCATGATTGATCGGGTCGGGGAAATGGAGTTTTATTCGGGCAAATGGGCCGCCTATGGGGACGAGATCGTCAACACCATCGGTTGTGCCGATTGCCATGACCCCAAGGATATGTCTTTGGCCGTGGGGCGGCCTCACCTGAGCAGGGGGCTACAGGCCGCCGGACTCAGCACCTTCGAAGACTCTACCCACCAAGAGAAGCGTTCGCTGGTATGCGCTCAGTGCCATTCGGAGTATTACTTTAAAGATGTTCCCTGGAAAGATGACACCGGAACCGAGAAAGTCGCCAAGCTAGTAACCTTTCCCTGGGCCAATGGCACCAGCGCTGAGGCCATGGAGGCATATTATGACGGTCTTGAGTTTAAAGACTGGACTCACAAGATCTCAAAAACGCCTATGCTCAAGGCCCAGCATCCCGGCTGGGAAATCGCCCGGACGGGCATCCACGCCAAAAAGGGCATTGCCTGCGCGGACTGCCACATGCCTTATGTACAAGAAGGGGCGATCAAATACTCAAGCCATAAAGTGGGCAGTCCTTTAGAGAATATAGAACAAACCTGCCTGACCTGCCACCGGGAGAAAGGGGAAACCTTGATGGCCATCGTAGGAGAAAAGAAAGAGCGTAAGGAACTGCTCATGGAAATCGCCATGGACAACCTGGCCAAAGCCCACCTAGAAACCGGTAAGGCTCTAGAACTAGGAGCTAGCGCAGCGGAAGTAAAGGCCATCCAGACCCATATCCGCCACGCCCAGTGGCGCTGGGACTACGCCATCGCAAGCCATGGTTCCTTTTTTCACGCGCCTGAAGAAACGCTAAAGCTCTTGGCCTCGGCCAACGAACTAGCCCAGCAAGCGCGGCTAAAGTTGGTCCGGATTCTGGCAAAATACGGTGCCATCAACTACGCTGCACCGGATTTTTCGACCAAGGAAAAGGCCCAAAAGCTGGCCGGTCTTTCGTTAGAAACGCTGGTTAAGGAAAAACTCGCCTTTAAAGCGACCTTAGAAAAAGAGTGGTTGAAGCGTGCAGTGGAAAAGGGAAACCTCAACCTGGAATCCCGCCAAGGGATCGACACACGCTCTTCGTACTTTGACAAAACCAACTAGCGCGGTTGCCGCCGAAAGACTCCCGATACACCCAGAGGGCTTTGAATTGCCTACCCGAGGGGGCATAAGGGAGTTTTTCGGGGAAAGCTAGAGGATGGCCGGTGGGTATTTGACGGTTTCTAACAGGCTACAGAGCATCTCTTTAGCAATGCAAGGCTGGCGCAACATGGTTCGGTCAGTATTGGGTCCGTCTATTTTGCCTCAAGGCGCTTAAGCTGCAGGATGCTTCGCTAATCTTCTGATTTTTTTTTTGGAGCGGGAAACCGGATTCGAACCGGAGACCCTCTGCTTGGAAGGGTGTTTTGGCGGTTTTCGGGGAAACCGGGCAGTTGACTGAAAAACCTGTAGTTCTTTGAACCACCTTACCAAACCCGGCACAAGGCCAGTCCGCCCGAGTCCCCTCAAGTCCACCAAAGTACCCCCGAAAACGGGGGTGCTGTCACATATCTGGCACACGGGGTTTCCTACTACCGTCCAAGTCGCATGACCTATTTTGCCATAGGTGACAGCTTGATCCAAATAAACAATGTGATTAAAACAAATTACTCGTGTGTCATCAGGCACCTAATAGGGTGTCCGGGCCGTTTGAAAAAAGCTAGCCTGATAGAGTCTTCATCCGAAAGAGTTTAAGAAACAACAAGTTCCAAATCTTAACTTAGTTTGACTACACATTGGCTATGAACTATACTCTAGGCGCTATTCATGGATCAGGCTCTAAGTTATCTAACCCTATGGTAAAGAGAGAATGGATGTCGTTACTAATTGAAGAGCTTTTAGGGGAAATTAAGACTGCTACTAAAAAAGTGCGTCAAGAGGGCTCGAGAAAGTCTTCGATAACATTTTTGAATAATGCTGGCATAGTAACAAAGAAGGGTGAGTTTACTAAGAATTACAGTGCCCTGTCCGTAGCATCTAAACCCACTGCCTCTAAAGGGGGCAAACAAACTACTTCGACACACGGAAAAAAAAAAGCAGTTTAAATATTTAAGCTACATTCTGCAGTGAATACCTTACCACATTTTGTTCTCGCTTATCACGGCTGTGATCAAAGCATTGTCGAAAAAATTGTCAACGACGCTACGAGTAATCTTGAGCCCAGTAAAAATAATTATGACTGGCTAGGGCATGGTACTTACTTCTGGGAAAATGATCCACAACGTGCAAGGAAGTATGCCGAGGACATTCATAAAAATCCAAGGCTGAGTTCAAAAGACCCAATTAAGAATCCAGCTGTAATTGGGGCGATAATTGATTTGGGAAATTGCTTTAACCTCATTGAAGCAAAGCACCTTGATTTTTTAAAGGGGGGGTATGAGCACTTCAAGGCTCACACTGAAAAATTAAAAAAGCCCTTGCCGACAAACAGAAGCGGGTTGCGAAAAACAACAGATTTGCTGTTAAGGGAACTTGATTGTGCTGTAATAGAGTCAATTCATGAATACATGAAAGAAAACAATAAACCAGAATTTGATACTGTGCGAGCTGTTTTTTGGGAGGGAAGAGATCTTTATCCAAACGCAGGTTTTGCAGAGAAAAATCATATCCAAATTTGTGTTCGCGACCCCCAAATGATTCAGGGGTACTTTTTGCCAAGATTTTAAATAAAAACAGAAGTATAGTATTGAATATTAACTTGAAATTGCCAAAATGCGACCAAACACGTTTCCATGTGATCTATTAACTCCGCCTCAGCAACAAAAACATAACCTTTGCAAGCGTTCATATCTAAGCACCTGGAGCCTGTCCAATTAGTCGAAGTACCCCCAAAAAAAGAGGTGCTTTTACGTATCAGGTACACAATTTTCCAGATCAAACACAAATAGTTTCGTTATACTACTCTTCAAAAATGAAAGCCTTCCGCCAAGGTCGTTGGTTTATTCCTTAAATCTGGTCAACTTAGCCTTGTACGACTCACCAGAGCTGAAAATATTTTTAGATTCACTTGGTCTACGCTCACTTAAAATACGGTAAAAGAACAAATAGCCATGAAATTTCGATAAGAGTTGAGCTACCAAATTCAGGTTAAAATAAATAAACGTAATAAGTAAATTTGGAGGTAAAATGTCGTTTTGGACTTCTCAAAAATTGCTTATCGCAGGCGAAGCCCCAAATTCCAATCTGATTATTCCGTTTGATAAATCCAATGTGAAGCATGGTGCCTACGAACTCTCGCCAGGAATTGAAGTCAAGGTGTCGGGTACTGATAAGAAAAAACTCTCAAATAGCGAGGAAATCCGCATACCTGCAGGGCAAATTGCACTGGTGATGACGAAAGAATGCGTACAAATCCCCTCGGACACCATCGGATTTATTTCTCTCCGTTCTAAAACAAAGATGGCTGGTTTAGTTAACGTCTCCGGGTTTCACGTTGACCCTGGCTTCCACGGGCACCTGATTTTCTGTGTTTTTAACGCCAGTGATAGGGAGATCGTGTTAACAGAGGGGCATCCAGCATTTTCGCTTTGGTTAGCCGAATTTGAAAAATCTGTTGACGACCCCCGAAAATCTCCGAAGGTTTCGTACATTGATCCTAGCAACAGCACATATGTGGGTTCCGCAAACTACAATGTAGCAAGTCTTAAGGAGGAAATTAAAAAGCTGAAGGATACCGTTGGTTGGATGAAGTGGGCTGCTGGCATCATAGGGGCAGCAGTGCTGGCAGGTTTGTGGAAAATTTACTTTGGAGAGGCCCTCCCAGCACCAAAGACAGGAGATGCAACCTCATTGCTTCTGCCGCTTCAACCATCCATCCCACAGGAGCTTATAAGTTGGGTTGGTCACTTTATCCACAGCAGCCTGAGCTAAATCGCCCCATTTACGACGCCGAACCGTATAGTGGACCCACTTGTCCAGACAACTTTTTGATTAGACGATCTTCCTGATCTTTTTTTCTAAGCAATCTTCAGT
>JAVVEA010000013.1:0-115361 GCA_032250835.1 bacterium | reverse complement strand
ACTTGGTTGCCGCTTTCAGCAAAGCAGGCGCCAGCCACTAGGCCGACGTAGCCACTTCCGAATACCGTTACTTTCACGATTTAGTGTGGGGGCAGGTTAAAAGATTACAGCTCGCTGCGAGATTTGATTACCTTGTCGATCAGGCCGTATTCTTTGGCGTCTTCAGCGGTCAGCCAATGGTCGCGGTCCATATCCTTGAGGATTCTTTTGATCGTCTTGCCGGTTACCTCGGCATACATCCCGGCCAATTTTTCCCGGGTTTTCAATATCTGTTTCGAGTGGATTTCCAAATCAGTGATGCTACCTTGCGCCTGAGTGAGCAGAGGCTGGTGGATCATGACCTGAGCATTAGGTAAGGCGAACCTGCGCCCTTCGTCGCCCACCAAGGACAAGACCGACCCCATACTGGCGGCTAAGCCGCTAACAATGGTGGTGATCGGGCAGCTCACAAATTTAAGCATGTCGAAGATCGCAAAGCCTGAATTGATTTCTCCACCGGGGGAGTTGATGTAAACCAGAATTTCCTTATCCGGGTCCATCTGTTCCAAGGTCAGGATCTGCTTAATGCAACGGTCGGCCAACTTGCTGTCCACCTGGCTCGAAATAACGATCGACCGGGTCTCCAGCAGTTTACCCATAATCGGGTCCATACCGTTGCCTTCAGGTTTATTTTCTTCCTCGCTCATGACGGCGCTCCTGGGATTTTTCTGTATTGACGCCAGTCCTTTGACCGGCGGCGTTCGTTGGCAACAACTTACCCCACCTGGGTCATGAAGGCAACGCAAAGTTAGGTCGAGGGGCGCTTGGGGGCTTTGGCATGAAATATGGATTCCCAAAGAGAACGGCTCGTTGCCAATGAACCTTAAGCCTTTAGATAACTATGAACTCTGCCGCTCTTTCCAGCGCTTCTAGCGCCCCCAAAAAGCTCTCGCTCGGACAGAACATCCAATCCGAGAACCCCAAATCCCAAAAGGCCAGCCCAGGAGCGCAGGAACCAAAGTCGACGGCGCCCCAGGTCCAGGCAAGAATCAAATCCGAAAAGCCCGACAACTCTCAGGCTCAGGAACCTGAGTCCAAAGAGGTGCAGGAGTATCTTAAGGTCATCGACCGGCTGGAACAGGCCCTAAAAACCGGCGACATGGACGCCCCGGAGCTTGAAAAGGTGGTGGCCAAGCTGCAAGACAAGATCTCGCAAATGACGCCGACTCAGCAAAAAAAATTGCTGCGGATGGATTTCTTCATGCGGCATAAAATCGAAGACCTCAAAACCATGAAAGACACGTTGGTGGATTTTCTGGGTGACCTAGCTAGGCGTTCTGAAGCGGTGGAATTGCTCAAAGACCCCCAGTTCATCGCGCTCTTAAACGACCTACCCGAGTCCAAAGGCGGCGATACCTACGCCAAGTCGGGCATGACCACCAACAACCTAGCCAAGCCCATCTCGACCCAACAGATCAAGGCATAGCCCCAGATAGCAGACAGGCTAAGGCACTGTGGTTTCAAGCGATAATTAGTAGTTTACCCTGCTGAACAAGACCCGGCGACACGTCTAGAATGGATCCGAGGGCTGTCGGAAAGGGATGGGGGGCTTTTCGCGCCCCAAGGTTGCAACCCCTTCGGCCTTTAGAGCCCGCCTTATCACTAAGGCGGGCTTTTTTTTGCCAAAATTTGGGCAAAAAAAAGCCCCGGTGTGCAGGCCACCGAGGCTTTTTCTTTTGGCCGACGCGAAGGTCCTGCCGAAAAAGCGGTTAGATCTTGATAAAGTTCGCCAAGAAGTCTGTAGACAACTCTCCCTTCTGGAAGCGCAGGCTACGCAGCACGTTTTTGTGCAGAGGCGTATTCACCTTGACCCCTTCGATCACATATTCTTCTAAAGCACCCAGCATCTTCTTGATGGCTTGGTCGCGGTCGTCAGCATAGGCAATCACCTTGGCGATCATACTGTCGTAATAAGGCGGGATGTTCCAGCCTTGAAAAGCCGCTGAATCAACCCGCACTCCCAAGCCACCAGGGGCGTGGTAAGCGGTGATCAAACCGGGACTCGGCGTGAACTTTTCGGGGTCTTCGGCGTTGATGCGGCACTCAATGGCATGACCGCGAGGCTTGATGTCCTCTTGGGTATAGTTGAGTTTTTCACCTGCCGAAACACGGATCATTTCTTTGACCAAATCCACTCCGGTGATCATCTCGGTAACGGGATGTTCCACCTGCAAGCGGGTGTTCATTTCCATGAAATAAAAATTCTCGTCCTTGTCCACCAGGAATTCGATGGTCCCCGCCGAATAATAGCCAACGGCGCGCGCTACCTTGAGGGCCGCTTCGCCCATGCGCTTGCGGGTTTCGGGCTTTAGGCCCGGGGCCGGGGCTTCTTCGATGATCTTCTGGTTGCGCCGCTGGACCGAGCAATCGCGGTCGTGCAGGTGGATTACGTTGCCGTGTTTGTCGCCGAGCAATTGGATTTCTACGTGCCGGGGCTTTTCGATGAACTTTTCCATGAACACCGCGTCGTCGCCGAAACAGGCAAAGGCCTCGGCCTTGGCAGTTTCAAAGGCGTTCACCAAGCCACCCATGCTGTTGACAATGCGCATACCGCGTCCACCGCCACCGGCCGAAGCTTTAATGATCACCGGAAAGCCGATCTCTTTAGCGGCGGCTTTGATGCCTTCGACATCGCGGATCGCGTCTTTGGTCCCTGGAGTGGTGGGGCAGCCCACCTCGGCGGCGATCCGCCGGGCGTTGATTTTATCGCCCATATTTTCCAACACCAAGGCACTGGGGCCAATGAAGTCGATGCCTGAGGCCTCGCATTTTTCCACGAAATCCGAATCCTCGGCCAAAAAGCCGTAACCGGGGTGGATCGCTTCGGCCCCGGTGATCTCGGCTGCAGCAATGATGTGTGGCACCTTCAGGTAAGATTCAGCACTTGAGTTACCGCCAATGCAAAGAGACTCATCAGCTAATTTGACATGTAAACTGTCACGGTCAGCGGTACTATGGACGGCGACGGTTTTGATGCCCATCTCACGGCAGGCGCGGATGATTCGGACAGCAATTTCGCCCCGGTTGGCAATCAATATCTTTTTGTACATGTTCTAGTTGGGCTTGATGGCAAAGATACGGGCGCCAAAATCAACGGGCGTAGCGTTTTCGACCAGCATTTCGACCACCGTGCCGTCCACATCGGACTCGATTTCGTTCATCAGTTTCATGGCTTCGATGATGCAAAGGGTCTGGCCTTTCTTTACCTTGTCCCCCACGTTGACGTAAGCATCAGAGTCCGGAGAGGGGGAGCCGTAGAAAGTACCCACCAAAGGCGCGGTCACATAATGTAAATTATCCTCTACCGGACTGGCGCTGGGGGCAGCAGCAGCGGGGGCAGGGGCGGCAGTAGCGGCCGCCGGGGCCGCAGCAGGAACCATCACCTGGTGGGCAACAGGCGCAGATGCCGGTGCTGCGGTACGTTCGCGTTTGAGGGTCAGCTTCACGCCGTCTTCCTCGATGGTGATCTCCGTTAGATCAGAGGTACCCATCAACAGAGCCAAGCTCTTGATCCCCTTCAAATCCTTGATATTCATAAGCTCCCTAAGGACTCCTGATTCAGCTTGGGGTGCCGGGAGGACTTCGCCTTGGGCACCTGTGGTTTAAAATCTTGTGGCCTAGAATACTGCCCTTAATTAAAAACTGCAAGCCCCTTCTGGGCGTTGAGGCAATAAACTCGGGGGGTTAAGGCGAGGCGTCAAGCAAAATTAAATTAAGTGACGCCTCACCTCAGCATGAGGCGAAAGCCCGATTTTCTGGGCAGCAGAGCGCCGCATATTTTCCCGCCCCAACAGATGAGGCGTTTTCTGCCTCAACCAACGAAGGGGGCATTTTTTTTGTCCCGCGCCTGCTTTAATAAGACTGAGCAAAGATCACGCGCCGCGCTGAGGGCTTGCCGGTAACCATACAAACCCCAGGCTCGTCCACGCCGCCCAAAGGCAAGCAGCGGATCGTTGCCTTGGTTTCGGTTTGGATCTTTTCGGCAGTCTCACGGGTTCCGTCCCAGTGTGCGTGCACAAAGCCGCCGTCTCCGGCCATGATCTTCTTGAACTCTTCGTAATCATCTACCACGTAGCTGTGGTCCTTGCGGAACGTTAAAGCACGTTCATAAAGACCGACTTGGATGGCCTCCAAAATCTCGGGGACGCGGGTTTTCATGTCGCTTAAGGCAACCGGCTCTTTTTCCCGGTTGTCGCGCCGCACGCTTAGGCCACCGTCTTTTTCCACATCCTTGGGCCCCACCTCGATCCGCAGCGGCACGCCCTTTTGAATCCAAGTAAAGAAGCGGTCTGCTGGGCGCAGATTGTCCCGCGCGTCGATCTTGATTGTGATGGGGTCAAGGACTTGCCCCAATTCAGCCTTAATTTTGTCAGCATGGGCCAAAACCGCCTCACGCTCGACCTCCTGCTTCCAGATCGGCACAATCACCACCTGGGTGGGTGCCAGACGAGGCGGAACGATGATCCCGTCGTCATCGCCATGGGTCATGATCAAAGCCCCAATCATCCGGGTAGTACAGCCCCAACTCGTGGTCCAGGCATGCTGCAACAAATTTTCGCGGTCTGAATATTGGATCTCGAAGGCCTTGGCAAAATTCTGCCCCAGGTTATGGCTCGTTGCCGATTGCAGTGCCTTACAGTCTTGCATCATCGCCTCGACCGTATAGGTCGTCTCGGCACCGGGGAACTTTTCGTGTTCCGGCTTTGCGCCGGGAATCACAGGGATGGCGCAGATGTCTTCTAAAAACCAGCGGTAAACCTCTAACATCTTCAGCGTCTCTTCCTGAGCTTCGGCGTGGGTTTCGTGGGCCGTGTGACCCTCTTGCCACAAAAATTCAGTGGTCCGCAAAAAAAGGCGGGTGCGCATCTCCCAGCGCATCACGTTGCACCATTGGTTGATCAGCACCGGCAAATCCCGGTAGCTCTGCACCCACTTGCTATACATATGCCCAATGATCGTCTCCGAGGTGGGACGGATCACCAAGCGCTCCTCTAATTCCTTACCGCCCGCATGGGTGACCACGGCCAACTCGGGTGCGAATCCCTCGACGTGCTCGGCCTCCTTGAGGATAAAAGACTCCGGGATCAGCAAAGGGAAATAGGCGTTCACATGGCCTAGTTCCTTGAAGCGGCGGTCCAACTTGGCCTGCATCTGCTCCCAAATGCCGTAACCGTCTGGGCGGATCACCATGCACCCCTTTACCGGCGAGTGGTCGGCCATCTCGCCGGCTTTGATCACATCCTGATACCATTCGGAAAAATTCTTGTCCCGGGGGGTGATATTTTTAGCCATGAGTTCCCTTTAGGTTGGCAATCGCGGTGATTTGGGTGGTTAAGGTTCCGTCTTCTAACGTGATGTCTAAAACTTGACCGATTTGGGCTTGCTCCACTGAGCGCACCAATTGGCCCTTTTGGGTGCGGGTTGCGGCGAATCCTCGTTTAAGCACCTGGAGTGGACTGACGCTATCTAAGACCCGGGTCAATTCGCTTAAGGCAGCCCGGCGTTGGTTGATCGGTCGTCCGATCGCTTGGTGCAGCCGCTTAGTCAACCCCTCAAGGCGTTCGCGCTTAGCGGCAAGCCGGGTCTTGGGATTTTGTGCCTCTAGCTGTTCACTCAAGACCTCCAAGCGGCGGCGTTGCTCACTGAGGCGGTGCCTCACATTTGCCTTGAGGCGGAAAAACGCCTCATCCACTCTTTGGGCCTGGGCCTGAATCACCCACTGCGGATTGCGCAGCCGTTTGGTCTGGGACTCAAGGCGCTGTTGAAAGCCGCTAAACTGTCGGTGCCATGCCCGCCTAAGGCTTAAATCCAATGAGGCAACGGCCTCCATTAATTCTTCTTTCAGCGGTACCGCCAATTCGGCCCCCGCCGAAGGGGTCGGGGCCCGCAGGTCCGCGACCCAGTCGGCAATAGTGAAGTCCGTCTCATGCCCCACCGCACTGATCACCGGAATCTTACTAGCGAAGATAGCCCGCGCCAAGCCTTCATCGTTAAAGGCCCAAAGGTCCTCTAAAGACCCGCCGCCGCGCGACAACAGGATCACGTCCACTTGGTCGGCGTAGGCTTGTAGGTCTTCTATCGCCCCCTTTAACTGCGCCGCCGCGCCCTGGCCCTGAACCAAGCTGGGGTAGACCAGCAGCGGAATCCCGGCAAAGCGGCGGTTGAGCACGTTGAAGATGTCTTGAATCGCCGCCCCCGTCGGGCTGGTGACGATAGCGATCCCCTTGGGCAGCCAAGGGATCGGTTGTTTGTGGGCGGTGTCAAAGATCCCTTCGGCCTCCAATCGGGCCTTGAGCTGTTCAAAAGCCAACTGCAAGGCCCCTTCGCCCACTGGTTGCAACTCATCAACGATCAGTTGGTACTGCCCCCTGGGCTCGTATACACTGACACGACCGCGGGCGACCACTTCCATCCCCTCTTCAAGCGTAAAGGGACAGCGTGCGGCGGCATTCTTAAAGAAGGCACAGCCAATCTGGGCGTTGGAATCTTTCAGATTAAAATAGAGATGCCCCGAGGCGGGGCGGCCCAGGGAGGAGAGTTCTCCCTGGACCCAAACCCGAAAATAACGACCTTCGAGCAGCCCTTTGACCTCGCGGGTCAATTCCGCAACGGAGTAGACCTTTTCTTCCACTCTTTAGGGCTGGCTAGAGGTCTATTTTTTCAAGAACGAAAACATCTTGCGCAATTCTACGCCGATTTTTTCGATCGGGTGGTTCTCGCTCTGGGCGCGCAAGCCGTTAAACTGGGCTTGGTTGACCTTGTTATCCAAGAGCCACTTGTGCGCGAAGGTTCCGTTTTGGACCTCGGCCAACACTTCTTTCATGGCTTTGCGGCTCTCTTCGCCAATCACCCGAGGACCCACGGTCAGACCGCCGTACTCAGCCGTTTCGGAAACCGACCAGTTCATTTTGTTGATGCCGCCTTCGAAGATCAAGTCCACGATCAGCTTGGTCTCGTGCAGACACTCAAAGTAAGCGATTTCCGGGGGATAACCGGCTTCGGTTAGGGTTTCGAAGCCCGCGCGGATCAGCTCGCTGATGCCGCCGCAAAGTACGGCCTGCTCCCCGAAGAGGTCCGTCTCGGTTTCGTCTTTGAAGTTGGTCAGGATCACGCCGGTCTTGGTGCCGCCGATGCCCTGGGCCCAGGCCAAAGCGATGTCTTGAGCCTTGCCCGAAGCATCTTGCTCCACGGCGATCAAACAAGGCACCCCTGAGCCTTCGGTGAAGACCCGGCGGACCAAATGACCGGGACCCTTAGGGGCGATCATGATCACGTCCACATCTTTGGGGGGGATGATCTGCTTGTAGACGATGTTAAAGCCGTGGCCAAAGGCCAAGACATTACCGGGCTTCAAATTGGGCAGGATGTCCTGCTTGTAGATGTCACCTTGGGACTGGTCTGGGGCGAGGATCATGATCACGTCACCGGCCTTAGCGGCGTCGGCGGTGCTCATCACCTTGAGGCCGTCTTTTTCGACTTGGGCCCAAGAAGAGCTGCCTTCGCGCAAACCGACCACGACGTTCATGCCGCTGTCTTTAAGGTTTTGGGCGTGAGCGTGGCCCTGGCTGCCGTAGCCGATCACGGCCAGGGTTTTCCCTTCCAGCAAGCTCAAATTGGCGTCTTTCTCGTAAAAGATCGGTAGTTTCATCGTCCTTCTCTGTCTGTTAATGATGTCGGTTGGCTACTTGTGGATGGCCGCTTCGCCAGTGCGGGCCAGTTCGAGGATCTCAAATTCGCGGAACACTTCAGAAGCACCGTCGAGCTTGCCCGCGCTGCCCATGATCATAAAACTGACCACTTGGGAATTCATTTCGATCACTTCGCCGTCAAAGGCTTGAATCAACTCCAAGACATGACCACGGTTCTGTGAGTCAGCCTTGAGCTTGACCAGCATCATTTCGGCGCAAATGGTCTGTGAAGGTTCCAGATGGGTTACCTTAAAGACATATACGATATTCTTCAAGAGCTTTAGGATCTGCTTGATTTTCTTGTCGTCCCCGCGGGTGGCGATGGTGATGCGGTGCATCCCCTTGGTTTCACCTTCGCCGGTGCAGACCGAATCCAGGTTATAACCCCTAGAGGTAAACAATTCGACGACCCGAGAGAGGGTGCCGAATTGGTCTTTGACCTGAATAGAAATCAGATGTTTCATGGCATCCCCCCTTCGATCAAATCCTTAAACTCTTTGCCTGCTGGGATCATAGGATAGACCATGGCGTCTTTATCGAGCATAAATTCCAAGAAGAAGGGGTTGCCCGCCTTGAGGGCCGCCAAGCCTTCTAAAATCGCCGGGCCCACCTGGGACTTTTCGCCCACCTGGCGGCCTTTGAGGCCATAGCCTTCAGCGATTTTAAGGAAGTCTGGACTCTGGTCAAAGATGGTCCCCGAGTGGCGCTCGTCCCAAAAGAGATCCTGCCACTGCTTGACCATGCCCAGGTTGTGGTTGTTTAAAACCACCACCAAGATCGGCAGGTTGTAGGCCTTAACGGTCGCCAACTCCTGGATATTCATCTGGAACCCTCCGTCTCCGCTCAGCGAAATCACCGGCCACTCTGGCCGGGTGAAGGCCGCGCCAATGGCCGCCGGAAGGCAAAAGCCCATGGTCCCCAGACCACCAGAGGTCAGGTGGGTGCGGGGGTGCTTGAAGGCGAAGTGAAGCGCCGTGAACATCTGGTGCTGGCCCACGTCGCTAACCACCACGGCGTCGCCGCCGGTCAGTTCGGAAAACTGTTTGATCACATACTCAGGCCGCAGTTTGCCGTCGCTGGTTTCGTCTGCGTCGTAATTGGGCAGCGGGTGTTCGGCCTGGGCGGTCTTCAGTTCTTTGAGCCAAGCTTCGGATTCCACCGGAGCGGCCAGGGCGGTCAGTTGGGTTAAGGCGTCTTTCACGTCGCCTACGATACCCAAATCCACCTCCTTAATTTTATTGATCACGCTGGGGTCTACATCCACATGGATGATCTTGGCTTTATCCAAGAAGGTCTCCACCTTGCCGGTGACGCGGTCATCAAAGCGGGTGCCTAGGGCCAAGACCAAATCGGCGCGGTTCATAGCCAAGTTGGCGCTATACTCACCATGCATGCCCAACATACCCAGGGCCAATTCATGGGCGCGGGGCACCGCCCCCTGACCTAAGAGGGTGGTGGTGATGGGGATGCGGGCCTTCTCGGCAAAGGCCACCAACTCAGCACCGGCGTGAGCCAGATTCAGGCCGCCGCCAGCGTAGATCACCGGGCGGCTGGCATGGCTGATCATCTCCCAAGCCGCTTCGATCCGGTAGGATTCGATGGTTTGGGGCAGGTCGTAACCGGGGATCGTTACCTGATCCGGGAATTGCGCGTCGCTCAAGTGGGTTTGGATGTCCACCGGAATATCCACCACCACCGGCCCCGGACGGCCCGTAGTCGCAATAAAAAAGGCCTCTGCCAAAACCTCGGGCAGTTCGTCGACGCTCTTGACCAGATAATTGTGCTTGGTCACCGGCCGGGTTACGCCGATCACGTTGGTTTCTTGGAAGGCGTCGGTGCCGATGATGGGCGTACGTACCTGTCCGGTGATCACCACCATAGGGATCGAATCCATCGCCGCGGTGGCGATGCCGGTGATGGTGTTGGTGGCACCCGGCCCACTGGTAACGATCACCACCGAACATTTGCCTGAGGCGCGCGCAAAGCCGTCGGCAGCGTGGGCGGCGGCCTGTTCGTGGCAAACGCGGATCAGCTGGATGTCCCGTTGGTTTAAAAACTCGTCAAAAAGTGGGATCACGCAGCCGCCGGGATAACCAAAGACTTCTTTGATTCCCTGACGCTTGATCGCTTCTAAAATGATTTCCGTTCCCTTTCTCATTTTTCCTTTGCCTGGGGTAAGGGCAGTTGGGCCTCGACCCGGTCGATCCAATCGTTTAAATAAAGCACGTCTTTCGGCGGCATTTTATAGCGAAGCTCGGTGATGTAGCCGCTTAAAAGGGGCTTCAAACCGACAAAGTACCCCTCATTCCAGTGCTCGTCCGTCTTGAGGATTACATCAAATTCATAGGAAGCCACCCCCAGGCTGCGCTCGAAACCACGGCGGACTGGCTTGAATCCAGGCTTAAAGACCAAAATATCCAAGCTGCGGGTTTCGCTATTGAGCGGCACCCGGTAGCGGCCTCGTGGGTCAGGATAGACCAAGAAAGCGCTGGTCTGCGCTAGACGCCCCTGTTGGTCCTCAACAAAGGTGGCCCCTTGAGCGCGCACCAGTACCATGGGGGGCTCGCCTCCAAAGGGCGTGATTTGACCATAAACCTCTTGGGTCACCAAGCCACCATGGACCGTGACTTGGTCGCTACTGCAACCGACCACCCAGAACAAGAGGGCAAAAAGGGCCCCATATCTCACTTGTAGACCTCACCAGTATAACCGATCATCCGCGAGACCTCGCCGCAAGCGGCGAGCAAACGGGGGCGGTAAAAGTCGTCTAAGGCCTCTTGCACCATCCGGGTCACCGGACCGCTGATCGAGATGGCGGCAACGATCTCGTTGTCATAATTAAAGACCGGAGCAGCGATGCACTTAACGCCCTCATCTTTTTCTTCGTCATCAACGGCATAGCCCCGCTCTCTCACTTGTGGCAGCTGGGCGCGGAATATATCGGGGTCGGTGATGGTTTTTTTGGTGTGGGCAATGAACTGGTTGTTGGCGATCACTTTATTGCTGGTCTCTTCGTCGTAGAAGGCCAAAAAGACTTTACCGATGGCTGTGCAAAGGGGGCTCAAGCGGGTTCCGATACGGCTGGCCACCCGTAGAGGCTGGTCCGATTCAGCGTCTTCGATGTAAAAAACCTGATTTTCTCGCATGATACCCAGGTACACGGTCTCACGAACCTCAGCTGAAAGCCGGTGGATCTCTTCAGCGGCGACGCGGATCAAGCCCGTATGGCTCAAAAAGGCCTTACCCAACTCCAAAGCACGGATGCCCAAACGGTAGCTGTCGTTAGCCTTGGACTGCTCCACATAGCCCCGGGCCTTCAAGGTGGCCAAGAGGCGGAACACGTTATTTTTGTGCAGGTCCAGATTGCGACTGATTTCGCTGATGCCCAATTCCGCCTTAAGGCCCGAAAACTGTTCGAGCACGTCTAAGGCATGGTCCACCGCCTGGATTGCGTATTTATCTTTAACCGGTTTCATGGCGCTCGGCCCCTATGGAATGTCCTTTGGCGCTAAATTTGCGGTAATCTGGAATTTGACAGGTTACCCCCAGCCTGTCAAATAGCCCCCGGCTCCCCGCCTCGGCGGATGTACAAAGAATTGAGCGGAACTTTGTCGAAATGGTTGCTTCCTGTTACTTTTTATTACATAGCAACCCTTTACCGTACGACCAACAAGGGCGATACTAGGGGCAAGTGTTCTCAACTAAGCCTGCGATAAATTTCACGACCCATGGCCCTCTACCACCACCGCCTCGACAACTATGACCCGGCCCCTCTGGCGGCAGCTTTAGAAGCCGGTGCCGAGGCCCTAGGAGGCATGAGCCAGCTTTTGGGCGGGCGGCGCAACCTGCTGCTCAAGCCCAATTTATTGGCCCTAGGCAAGGGGCCTCCACATCATTTAACCCACCCGGCCTTTATCCTAGCCGTGGTGGACTGGTTGCAAGTGGCGGGTTGTCAGGTGAGTTTGGCTGACTCCCCGGCCTTCGGGGACGCAGCCTTGATAGTTCACTATTTGGGACTAACCGAGGCGCTAGCTCGCAGAGAGGTACGGGTCTTTACCTTCAAGAACCTGCGCTATTTTCAGACCGACAACCCCAAGTTCCGGCGGTTGAGTATCGCCGCCGAACTAGGCGATTTTGACGGATTGATCAACCTGCCCAAACTAAAGACCCACTGCCAATGTCATTTTAGCGGTGCCGTCAAAAACTTATTCGGCTGTGTGGTGGGTAAACGCAAACCGGCGCGGCACTTTGCTAGCCGGGGTGACGAAGCTGCCTTTGCCTTGATGTTGCAAGACAATGCCCATCAAGCGGGGGCTTTCCTGCACATTGCCGATGGGATAACCAGCATGCATGTCGACGGCCCCAGGGGCGGCGAGCCCTTTGAATTAGGCAGTCTACTGATGTCCGAAAACCCCCAACAAATTGATTGGGCCTTCTGCCGTTTGGTGGGCTTGGACCCGATGGACACCCAACAATTTAAAGTCGCCGGTCTTCAACCTGAAGTTCTTCCGCTGGGGGCTCCCTTGGTTCAGCAATTAGGGTGGCAACAGGCCGAAAAGGTGGACGTTTTCTTTAATCCCCTACAATTGGTCCGCTCGGTGGCTAAACAACTGCTAACCCGTATCCAATGAAGCGAAGCATCCTATCCATTTTCCTACTGCTGGGACTTCTTTGGGCCCCCGTCACGGTTTGGGCGGAGCAAAAACTGCTCTTTTTGGGTGACTCGCTGACCGCCGGGCTCGGCGTAGACCCGGCCCAAGCTTACCCGTCCTTAGTTGAGCAGGAGCTACGCAATCAAGGCTTCAAGGTCCAAGTGATCAACGCGGGCGTCTCGGGTAGCACCAGCGCCAGCGGACCGGCCCGGCTTAAATGGTATCTTCAGGCCAAACCGGACCTGCTCTTTTTAGCCCTCGGGGCCAACGACGGCCTGAGGGGCTTGGACATCAACGAGATGAAGGCCAACTTGTCGGCGGTGGTGGAGGCGGCCCAAAAGGCTGGGGTACCGGTGGTGATCGCCGGACTGCGGATGCCGCCCAATTATGGAAAAGAATACACCCAAGCCTTCCACCAAGCTTTTTTTGAGGTAGCCGAGCGGTACCAGCTACCCCACCTCCCCAAACTGCTTGCGGGCGTCGCGGGGCGGCCCCCGTTAAATCAGGCCGATGGCATCCACCCCAACGCCGAGGGGCACCGGATCATCGCCGCCCAGGTAGCCCAGTTTATTGCTCCCCTCTTAAAGAAGAAATAAGATGTCTTTAGAATTGATCGATCTACATAAGTCCTTTCGAGGTGCCAAAAACGCCGGGCCTGTTACCGTGCTCAAAGGGTTGGATCTAACTTTAGAGCGCGGCCAGACGGTAGCCATCGTGGGCCAATCAGGCAGCGGCAAATCCACCCTACTTTCGATGATCGCCGGACTGGACCGGCCTGATCAGGGGCAAGTGAAACTAGACGGGAAAGACTTAGGGCAAATGAACGAAAAGCAGCTTTCCGGCTACCGGGCCCAAAACTTAGGTATTGTGTTCCAGCAATTCCACCTCTTGCCCCACCTGAGTGCCTTAGAAAACGTGTCACTCCCCCTGGAACTGGCGGGCCAAAAAGACCCCGAGGGTCAGGCGGCAGAGGTGTTAGAGGCCGTAGGGCTTGGCCACCGGCTCGACCACTTCCCCAGCCGACTTTCGGGCGGCGAATGCCAACGGGTGGCCATCGCTCGCGCTCTTGTGGTGCGCCCTAAGTTACTCCTGGCCGACGAGCCCACCGGCAACCTAGACGAAGGCACCGGAGCCACGCTGAGCGACCTCTTTTTTAAGCTAGTAGAGCAACAGGAGATGACCCTGCTCTTGGTGACCCACAACATGGAACTGGCCCGGCGTTGCCAACGCGCCTTGGTCCTGCGTGAAGGAGCCTTGCATGAAGATCTGGCTTAAGCTAGCGCTGCGCGAGTTGCTCAACCACCGGGGCTTTTCGCTGTTCTTTTTGGCCAACCTAACCATTGGCTTGGTGGGCTTCATCACCCTAGACAGCTTCAAGCTCAGCCTGGACTACCACATAGACTCTAAAGCCAAGTCGCTGTTGGCGGCAGACCTGATGGTCAGCACCACCCACCCCTTCAGGGACGATGAAACCGCCCTGCTCGAAGAGGTGATCCCCCAGGGCTCCGCCTATACCGAGCAGCTCAACTTTATGTCGATGGTGCGCGGGCCCAAGAGTTCCCGTTTGGTAGAGATTGTGGCGGTATCGGCGGGTTATCCTTTTTACGGCCAGTTGACGCTAAAAGACGGACCTCCGGCGGGACCCGACGAGGTTGAAGCCCAGCTATTGAGCGGCTACCACTCCTGGGTCCAACCGGAACTATTACAAATCTTAGGCGTCGAGCAGGGCCACCCTTTCTCCTTAGGCGAGCAGCAATTCTCCGCCGACCAGATCTTGTTAGAAGCCCCAGGACAAAGCTTTTGGAACGCCGGGATCACCTACAAGGTCTTTATCGGTATGCCTCAAGCCGCCGCTACGGGCCTGCTGCAACGGGGCAGCCGCCGCTATTACCACCGGCTCTACCGCTTACCACCCGGAACTGAGGCCCGCGAGGTAGCCGCCAAGCTATACGCAGCCATGGGCGAACGTTTAGGACCCAATGGGGGTCTGCGGATCAAAACCCACGAACAGGCGAACGAGCAGATGTCGCGCATGGTCTTGTACCTGAACGACTATTTGGGCTTGGTCTCTTTGGTGGCGCTGTTTTTGGCCGGGCTGGGCACCGCCTTTTTGTTCCGCAATTTCTTGGGTCAACGGCTCAACGAATTGGCGATCCTGCGAGCCTTAGGGGCGAAACCGATGGATACGCTTAAGTTGTCGCTGCTGCAAATCTCCCTACTCGGGAGCCTGGCGGCAGTCCTGGCCAGCGCCTTTGCGCTGTTAGGCTTGCCCTTTTTGACGTCTCTTTTGGTCGATTATCTGCCCTTGGGCTTTGAAAGCCAGCTAAGCTACCGCAGCATGTTTTTGGCCTTAGTGGTGGGCATTGTGGGCTCGGCGCTCTTCTGCCTGCCTTTGTTACTCAACTTGCTTTCGGTCAGCCCCAAGCTATTGCTGCAAGACCAAACGGACTTGCGCCAACAGGCGGGCCTAGGGACCTGGACCACGGCCTTGAGCTACGGGCCGGTGCTCCTGCTTTACTGGGGGCTTTCGGTCTGGCAGTCCCAGAGCCTACGGGTGGGTAGTATGTTTATGGGCGGGTTGGCGGGCTCGGCCATCCTCCTGACCGGCTTGGGTTTATTGCCGCTGCTATGGGCGGGGCGGGGTTTTAGCCGACTGCCCCTCTCTTTGCGCTTGGCGCTGCGCAACTTAGGACGCGGCGGGGCCGCCTCGGTGACCAGCGTGGTGGCCATTGGGCTGGGCGCGTTGTTGATCAACCTGATCCCCCAAATCCACCAAGGCCTTTCCCAAGAAATCCAAAGCCCCGACCAATCGGTCTTGCCTAGCTTCTTCTTGCTCGACATCCAACCCGAACAGATCGGGCCTTTAAATGATTATGTACGAGAATTGGGCTTTCCCTTAGAAGACGCCTCGCCCATGGTCTCGGCCCGGCTCAAGGAGATCAACGGCAAGGACATCGCCACCCAAATGCCCACCGAAGGCGGCACCCGCGAAGAAGAGGCCGCCCGCCGGACCCTGCGCCGCGACCAGAACCTAAGCTACCGCGCCGAACTATACCACACCGAAGGCTTGGTTGAGGGGCGCTGGTTTGAAGGGGACTATCACTTGGGCCAGGAAAAACTTCCTGAAATTTCCTTAGAACAACGCTTCGCCGAACGTTTGGGGGTGGGCCTAGGCTCGACCATGACCTTCGACGTGATGGGCATCCCCATAAAAGGCAAAATCACCAGCCTGCGTCGGGTGCATTGGAACGCCTTTGAACCCAACTTTTTTGTGCTCTTCCAGCCCGGAGTGTTAGAAATGGCCCCGGCGGTCTGGCTGGGGACGCTCTCAAAGGTGCCCGAGGAACGGAAAGTAAGCCTACAGGCCCAGATCTCCGAAAAGTTCCCCAATGTCTCGCTGATCAACGTTTCAGGCTTGATCAAAAAGATTTTACAAATTGCCGAGCAGATCCGCTGGGCCATCCAGTCAATGGCCCTGCTTTCGTTGGTCGCTGGTTTGGTCGTGGTCTACAGCATCGCCAGCTTCAACGCCAAGTCCCGCGAACAGGAACTAAACCTGCTCAAAATTTTAGGGGCCAGCTTCGGTGACCTGCGGGTGATGACGTCCTTTGAATTTGGCCTGTTAGGGTTCTTTGCCGCCTCTGCCGGAGCTTTTTTAAGCCTGGTAATCAGTTGGGGATTGGCGCAGTTTATCTTCGACCGGATCTTTGTGGTGAACCTCAGCATCACTTGGGCAACGGTCCTCTTGATCACCCTCCTGAGCTTAGCCACCTCCCTCTTAGCCACTGGCCGGGCGTTGGCAAAAAGCCCGGCTAAACTCTTACAGGCCCTATGAAGCAGCCTTTCAAACAGCAGTCCTCTTTAAAAAAGTTGGGCCTCGCCCTAGTCCTCCTGGCTTTGGTGGTGGGTTGTAGCCGCTTGAAGCTAGGTTACCAATGGGCCGACGTGTTTATTTTGTATCAGATGGACCGCTACCTGGACTTAAACGACACCCAAGAAGATCAGGCCACAGCGCAGATCGACGAATTATTGGCCTGGCACCGCCAAGAGGAACTGCCCCAATACGCCGCCTTCATCGGACAGATCAAGACCGAGTTCCAAGAGGGGCTGGACCTAGCCTCGATGGACCGCCTCTTTAAAGGCTTTGAGGTTATCCGTAACCGGTTGTACCACAAAATTTTGCCCGAAGTGGCCCTTTGGCTAGAACAACTCAGCCCCGCCCAAATCGAACATTTGCACGTTGAGTTAAACCAAGAGAACGACGAACTGGCCGAAGAAATCCAAGAGCCCGCCGAAGAACTCCGCGAAAAGCGGGTGGAGAAGGGAATTAAAAATTTAGAGCGTTGGCTTGGCTACCTCAATAGCGCTCAAGAGACTCAGGCCCGCCAGTTTTTCGCCAGCTTGCCGTCCACCGGAGCCGAACGGCTCGCCTTCCGCCAAAGCTCCCACCAGGAATTATTTGCCCTCTTGAGCCAACCGGAGCGGGCCAAAGGAACCCTTTTGCAGTTCCTAGAGAGGCAGTGGTTAGGGGTCTACCAGCGCGAGCCTAGGCTGCCTTACCATCAAAAGTTATACGAGAACCAACAGGCTTACCGAACCTTCCTGACCGATTTTGCCCAAACCCTAGAGGCCCGGCAAAAGGAACGTTTCGTCCATAAGATCGACCTATTGATAGCCGATCTTAAGGAACTTTCTGACCGAAATTGACCAAATGGGTACTGCCCTTTAAAGGCACCCTATGATACGCTTGGGCTAATAGGTTGGAGGACCCATTATGCGCGCATTAATCATTGAAGATGACGTCCACAGTGCCCAGCTGCTGCAAAAAATGTTGGACCCTTGGACCCGAGCTGAAGTAGCCCTAAGTGGTTCCGAAGGCTTAGTAAAAATCGAAACAGGAATCGCCGAGGGCACTCCTTTTGAACTGATTTTTTTAGACATCCTGATGCCGGACTTAGACGGCCGGGAGGTCTTGACTAATCTGAGGCGGATTGAAGCAGAAGCCGACATCGAAGAAGCGGTGGTGGTGATGGCCACCCAACGCGACGATGCCGAAAGCGTGATCACCAGTTTTTCCCAGGGTGCCCACCATTATTTCCTCAAGCCCTACGACCAAGGAGTACTCGCCGAGTTGCTGAGCGAATTGGGCTTAAGCCGCAAAATTTGACCAAAAAAAAAGCCCCTAGCTTGGCTTAACCAAGCTAGGGGCTTTTTTTTTGGGGGCAACGGCGGTTAGCCGAAAATCTTTTCGATCTTCTCGTTGATCGTAGCCGCGTCGAAGGGCTTGACCACATAGTTGCTGACGCCGGCCTTGATAGCGGCGACAATGTTTTCCTGCAAGGCCTCTGCGGTGACCATCAACACCGGGATTTCCTTGAGGTTATCAGACGAGCGGATCGCTTTGAGCAGTTCCAAGCCGGACATCTTCGGCATGTTCCAGTCGGTGATCACAAAATCGACCTTCTCGTTTTGGAGCTTGGTCAAGGCGGTGGTGCCGTCGTCCGCTTCGATCACGTTATCATACCCCAATTGGCGCAGGATATTTTTGACGATCCGGCGCATCGTGGCGAAGTCGTCGACCACCAAGATCCGCATGTCTTTGTTTGCTGCCATTCTGAACTACTCCCTAATGTGGATGGACGAATCTGTTTCCGGATGGAATGCCAGTTTCATTCCCTTTGGGGCTTATAAAAAATATCCAGCCCGTTGGTCAACACTTTTTAAAGTAATGGGCACTTACTTTTTGGTGACTATAACAGGCCGCAGCAAACAAATCAAACGATCCGGTAAGGGGTCTGATATTTTTCAGAGAGATTTTTTTCTTGCCAACAGTGAACTTATGTTCGATATTGAACATAAGTTCACGGAGATGGTCTATGTTGGCATTCAAGAGAATCCTATTTGTAGCGCTGTTGCTGGTCGTTAGTTTGACCGCCTCGGCCTTCATGGTGCTCGAAGCGGGCCAGTTTTATCAGAGCCTCTACCAAAGCGCCCTCTTCCCCTTTATGGGCTACTTAGCGGCGACGCTGAACGAGGCCTTTATGGCCGTGATGGCCGCCGTCTGGATTCCCGGCAAGTCCCGTTCTAAGGGGCATCCGATCAACTACCTCTTTAGGGGCCTATTGGCCCTACTCTTCCTGACCACCGTCGGCGGCGCGAGCTTTAATGCCATCGATGGGCACTTAAAAGCCCTTGAGGCCCAGGCCTCTAACGCCGAGGTGATCGAGGTATTGCGCGGGCAGATCGAAGACCACGAAAAGAGCCTGCAAACCTTCGTGGCCCAACACCAACCGATCAACTCGGCCCTGACGGTCCGCCGCCAAGCCGAAACCAAGGCCCAATTGATGGAAGCCTTAGCCCAGCAAAAGGCGACCACCGGGCTTTGGGCGGAGGTGCTTTTCTTGGTGGTGCTGCGCGTGGCGGTACAGATGGCCAACCTTTCTTGTATTTGGCTCGCCGGTTGGACTTGGCGTCGCAAAGAGTTTAGCCCCGCACCGAGCCCCGCACAGGCCCAGTCCACCGCCCCGGCTCCGGTGGCTCTACAGCCGGGCCGGGCCCTCTCCCAAATGCGGCACACCCTTTACGATGCGTTGATGGAAGGGCCGCCGCAGTCGCCCGCATCCGTTGCCACTAACCAACAGGGAGACGGATCGGCCCAAGGGGATGTTATCCAGGCCCCGCAAACCAAGCCAGATGCGATCAGCCCGCAACCGGTCCAGACCGCCCTAAACCCGGTGGCCATTCAAAACGCAGACCGGCCGCAAACAGAAGAGGTTAAAGAGCCTATGGCCCAGACTGAGGCATCGTCTGTTCTTTCGGCCCAACGGACTGCCCCAGTAGCACCTACTGCCAACCAGCCCAACCGGCAAGAACACAGCCTTGAGACCCCGAACAGTTCAGAGCCCACCCTAGAAGGGGCTCGCGTCAAAACACAGATGATCGAGACCGCGCCCGCAGCGGCGCAGCCGGCTAAAGTTGCCGCTAAACCGCTCCAGGTTAAGGTTGCGGCCCCCCAGGCAACCCAGGCAGTCGAAATAGCCCGTGCCGCCGAGGAAGCGCCCGCCAACACCGCAACCCACTTCAAAGGGATTGAAGCAGCACCAGCAAAGCCCGCTCAAGAAGTCCTGACGAAGGCCCAGGCCAAAAAAGAGGTGACCGAGCGAACTCCCGTGGAGGCAGAGCAGAAAACCACGGTCCTCGCCACAGACCAAAAGGAACCTGCTGGAGAAGCTCAAGTGGGGGCGGTACAGGAAGCACCAGTACCCGCCGCAAGCCATAGAGAAGCGGTTGAGGTAGCCGAAGGGAGCAAAACGAAAACCCGCCCTGCCGTCTCCGCAACTAAAAAAGCAGCGGCTGAGGTAAACGACGGTCAGGCCGAGGGCAACCTTCCGGCTGTCTCCACCACTAAAAACGAAAGGGTTGAGGCAGCGCAACCTTGCGCTGCGCAAACCCCGGCAGCAGCCCAGAGCCAACCCGCCGCCCCAGTGGCCCCTAAACAGCCTAAGGAAACGGCCCCCGTTGCCACCGAAGCTGAACCCGCTGCACCAAGCCCACCGGTAGCCGTCAAGCGAGCCAAGACCCTGGCCTTCCCGACCCAGCGGGTCCAAGCAGCGACCACCGCCGAACCGGTTGAAGAGGGGCGCGACGATCAGGCCCTAACCGAAACCCGCAACCGCATCACCGAGTTAGTGGAGCGCCGCAACGCCGGAGTCCCCCTAGGAGCCTTCGCCGCCGCCATCGGCGAGCGCCAACAGGACCTACGCGACATCGCCAACTTCCGCCTAGACCTCCCCCCGGCCCTAGAAGACCGCCTAGAAGCCATCCTGGGCAAACTAGAACGCCTCTACAACGACGAACTAGCGCTGAGTGTTTGAGCCCTGCTTGCATGGCACAAAGATAAACGCAGGAAAATCTTGCAACTAGGTCCCACTGGAAGCGACGGTTTTAGTCGAAGGACCTGGGCCCGATGAGGGTATTGCCGTCCTGTCCAGCAGCGTTGCTGGCTGGTCGATAGGGGGCTTTTGGGGAACCGGTAATAGGGAATCCTGTCCGCGCATCTCGGCGCTTAGCAGAGGACATATCCGGGGAAGTACTTTGGGGAGCACGCCCGCAAGCATTGCTGCGCTCGCTGGTTATGGGAGGAATCCCGTTGCGGGATGCGGTTTCGGGACTTGGGGGCTTGGGGACTTGGGGGCTTGGGGACTTGGGGGCTTGGGGGCTTTCAGGCTAAACGCGCCGGGGATGCTAGGAGGTATATTATGGATTTTGGCTCTTCTGCCCAACCTTTTCTCTCCACCGAAGGAGCGCTGCCCCTATCGCGGCGGCAAGCCGCCTAGGCTTATGCGGACCCCGTAAAACGGAGCTTGGTGGGGTGGGAACGCTGTGGCCCCATGGCCCTGGGCCCCGCTTGTTGGTTTTGCTTCGGTGCTTCGCTTTGGGCCCCTGCAAAGTAAAACTTTTTTGGGGGAACCGCCTGGGGCCGAGGACCCCCAGGGGTCATGGCCTTCTATTCGCCTAACAACTCAATGCTGCGCACGAAAGCCTTAGAGTCGCCTTCGATGCCGCGGGTGTCGAACTCGATGCCGAAGCCTAAGATCGGGGGCATGGGTTCACCGAAGTTTTCTTGGTAGGCCGCCTCCAAGTCGATTTCGCTAACCACTTCTTCGCCTGCTGGGGCGTTGCAGGGTTCGCAGCGGTAGCGACCCCCCTCTTCGTAATAGTTGCCCTGGTACCACTTGCCGCCCTGGGCCGAGTCGCTCAAGAAAATACCTAGGTAGCGGGGCAGCGCAGGCAGTAGCCAGGAACCGGCGCTCACCCGTTCGGTCTTAAAGACCACCACCACCATCACTGCTTCGCGCTTTTCGTCATCTTCCCAATCGGCTCCTTTGGGGTAAGACTCTACGCCCCAGCGGACCCGCAGCTTCTTGGCTCCCTCGACATCTCGGCGTAGCGTGTAGCCGCCCAAATATCCGGGGCCTAGCTCTAGGATCAAACGACCGCCACGTACTTCAGGGCGCAGCTTATCTTGGGCATTTTGCTGGGCGTCGAAGTTGGACATATGTAGATACTTCTTAGCCGGGCCTTCGGGTGCTTCGGAAAAATCTACCCCGAAGAGCAATTCGGCCTGGGCGGCCTGGGCCAAAAATACCAGCCCCAATAGGCTGACTAAAAATCGATTCATGGTCTCCTTTAAGGTAACTTGGCCGAGTCGTCCCGGCTGGAACAGCCTAACCGTCTTAGCCCCTTGTGGGCAAGGGGTCAAAAGGAAACCCACGGTAGCAGCCCTTACACTTTGGCTTCTTTGGACTTGTTTGTCCGCGCTAGGCCCCTTAAGATGAGCCGAAGAACCCAAATTATAGTGTTGCTTATGATCATTCGAAAGCTTTTTAAAGCCGAGGTTTCCCACCGGGTTTCCTACTCTTACACCACCCGTTGTCAAGGGTTGCACGGCCACAGTTACCTTTTTGAGGTCTTCTTGAAGGGGGATACCCAGGATCAGGCCCAGATGTTGATGGACTTTAAGCTGCTTAAAGACAAGTTCAACAACTTTATGGACGCCTTTGACCACAGCCTGATGGTCTGGGTCGAGGATCAAGAATTGGTCGAGATGGCCCCGAAGCTCAACGACCGTTACATGATCCTGCCTTACAACCCCACCGCAGAGCAGATGGCCCGCCACATCTACTTTGAGGCCCAAAGGATCGGCCTGCCGATCCACAAGACCATTGTGCATGAAACCAAAACGGGGTATGCCGAGTATGCAGGGGACGACGAAATCACCTTTGATTTAACCGAGGTCTTTTTCTCGCCCCAAATCTTGGCCGAATATAAATAACCCCGCCCCTTAACGCCCATGAGGATTCCCGAAGGCTTCATCGAAGCCGACGTGGTTGCGCTGCACCAAGCCCGAGTCCTGTTCAAAAGCCCTAAAGTGGCCCAACGCTGGGCCTTTGACCCCTATGCGGGCTTAGAGCGCGAGACAGGCTATAGCCTCTTCTTCGAAGACCTACAAATGCTGGCCGAGGCCTTCGGCCTGCCCTTTGACGGCCACAAAGCCGAAGACTTTATGTTGGTCCAAGACCGCAACGTGGTTGCCGCTATGGGGTTTAATAGCCTCAGCCACCACACGGGCTTAGAGGCCATCTACGTCAAGGAAGAGGAGCGTCGGCTTTGGCTGTTCGCGGTCTTCGCCTTCGATTTCCAAGACCAACAATTGGGCCAAACGGGGCGCTACGGCCAGAAGATCAGCTACCAAGGGCCCTATACGGTCTGGTACGCGCCCGAAGAGGTGGCCTTGAGCCCAGAGGACGAAGGGAGCATTGATTCTTAAGATGATGGTCAGCGAAGTATTTTATTCGATCCAGGGCGAAGGAGCCCGGATGGGCGAAGCGGCGGCTTTCGTGCGCTTCTTTGGCTGTGACTTGGACTGCGACTTTTGTGACGAGCCGCTGCATAAGTCCAAGTACATCGAGATGAGTCCTTTGCAGGTTTTTGAGCGCATCCAGGCTTGGCCGACCCGCTGGGTGATCCTCACCGGCGGCGAGCCCAGCCTTGAAGACCGCAACCTCTTCATCGCCTTCTTGCAAAAACAGGGGTACCAAGTAGCGGTGGAAACCAATGGCTATGACCCCGAACACATCGCCCGCGCCGACTGGATCACCTACAGCCCCAAAGATTGGGACCAGCTGCAAAAAGACCCCTTCTACGACGAACTCAAACTAATCTGCGACGCCCAATCTTCCAAAGCCCGCATCTTAGAGATTGCCGAAGACGCCGGGGGCAAGCCCGTCTTTTTGCAGCCCCTGACCCGCTTCGAAGACCCCGCCGCCACCGAAGCGGCCGTCTCCTTCTGCCGCCAGATGATCTTAGACCACCCCCGACTCCGCTTGAGCCTGGGCCTTCAGCGCTTCTTGAAGTTTAAGTAACCCCTCCCTATTTTACGTCTTCCTCTGTAACTTCAAAACCGGATATACTGGAACCGAAGATACGCGGAGGTGCCCATGAAAATCGTCGATCTCAGCGCGCCCTATCTAGAGCGATTCCTGGTCTGTTTGGAGGATTGGAGCGCCGAAGCCCAAGAGGGTCTGCCGCGCCGCCGGGAATGGTTTGAGCGGATCAAGGACCGGGGGCTCTGCGTCAAGCTGGCCTTGGACGAAACGGACCGGCCCGTCGGCATGATCCAATCCCTACCCATAGAGGAAACGCCGATCGCCCAAGGAAGCGGGCTCTGGATGATTTTGTGTATTTGGGTGCACGGGTACAAGCAGGGGGTGGGCAACCATCAAGGCAAGGGAATGGGACGGGCCCTGCTGGTCAGCCTGGAAGCCGAGGCCCGCCAAGCAGGAGCCATGGGCTTGGCCGCCTGGGGCCTGGGTCTGCCCTTCTGGATGAAGGCCTCTTGGTTCAAAAAACAGGGATTTGTGCTGGCCGACAAACAGGGCTTTCTGGGGCCCCAACTGGTCTGGAAACCCTTTAGCGAGGCCGCCCAAAAGCCCCGCTGGCCCCGCGCCCAACCCCAACCGGCCCCCCAGCCCGGCCCGGTTCGGGTCACCTCCTTTTGCAGCGGCTTCTGCATGGCCGAAAACCTCACCTGCGAACGGGCCCGCAAGGCCGCCGAAGAACTGGGCGGGGCGGTGGAGTTCAACTTGGTGCAAGACCTAGCAGCCCTTAAATCCCAAGGCATCAGCGGTGGCCTCTATATCGACGGCAAACCGGTCGGCAACGGCCCCCCACCCTCGGCCGACAAAATCCGGCGGTGGATCAGTAAGGCAGTTAAGACGAAGGACCGGTCGAGCTAGCGAAATAGGGGCAAGCCGGTAGGTTGGTGTTTCTCGAAATATTGAGGGATCACAACAAATGCACCTCCCCTGGCTGCCTTTTGACTAAGGATTTTGGCGGGCTAGCGTTACGGCCTACTCCACCGCCTTGATCCGGTGGAAGGTTAGTTGTTCGCCCGAGAGGCGGACTTCTATCTGGTCGCCGGGGTGGATGGTGCCGTCTAAGATCTTATAGGCCAAGACGTCCTCTAGCTCGCGCTGGATCAGGCGCTTTAAGGGGCGGGCCCCGAACTCGGCGTCAAAGCCCCGCTGGGCCAAGTGGCGTTGGGCCTCCTGGTTGACCCGCAAAATAGTCCCGCCGTTTTCTTCTAGCCTGCCTGAAAGCTTGTCTACCTGTAGCGCCACCAAGCGTTCGATGCTGTCCATACCCAAAGGTTCAAAGACAATCACCTCATCGAGGCGGTTGAGCAACTCGGGCCGGAACCGGGTCAGCAAGATTTTGCGGGCCATCAGCTGGGGCACCTTTTTCTGCTCGCTAAAGGTCTTTAAGATCACCTCGCTGCCCAGGTTGGTGGTCAAAATCACGATGCTGTTCTTAAAGTCCACCTTGATCCCCCGCGAGTCCGTCAAGATACCTTCGTCGAGGATTTGCAGCAGGATGTTAAAGATCTCCGGGTGGCCCTTTTCGACCTCGTCAAAGAGGATCACCGAATAGGGCTTGCGGTGGACCGCCTCGGTCAAGATACCGCCTTCGTCATAGCCCGTATAGCCCGGAGGGGCCCCGACCAGACGGCTGACGGCGTGTTTTTCCATATACTCGGACATGTCCATACGGATCATGGCCTTTTCGTCGTCGAAGAGAAAGTGGGCCAGTTTCTTGGCTAACTCGGTCTTGCCCACGCCGGTGGGGCCCATGAAGATGAAGCTGCCCAAGGGGCGGTTGGGGTCTTGGATGCCCGTGCGGGCGCGGCGGATGGCGTTGCTGACCGCCAAAAGCGCCCGCTTCTGGCCCACCACCCCCTGGGAAAGCGCCTTTTCCATGTTCAGCAGTTTGACCTGCTCGTCCATCATCATCCGCGCCACCGGGATACCGGTCCACTTGCTGACCACCTGGGCGATATCTTCTTCGTCGATCTCTTCTTTAAGCAGGCGGCCCCCTTCGGAGTCGCTCAGCAGTTTGTTGGCGTCCGCCAACTCTCGGGCCAGGGCGTCTTGTACGCCGTACTTGAGCTTGGCGGCTAGCTCCAAGTTGCCGGAGCGTTGGGCCTCTAGTTCCTGCTGCTGGGTGCGTTCGATCTCTTCTTTGAGGGCCCGGATTTTTCCGATCGCCTCGCGCTCCGAATGCCACTGTGCCTTTAGTTCTTCTGCCTGACGGCGGTGGCGGCTGATTTCGCGGTCCAGTTCGCGCACCCGTTGGCGGCTATCGTCGTCGTCCTCTTTGGTCAAGGCGGCGCGCTCGATCTCTAGCTGCAAGGCTTTGCGTTCGGCTTGGTCGATTACCGTGGGCATGCTGTCGATTTCGATACGCACCTTGCTGGCCGCTTCGTCGATCAGGTCGATGGCCTTATCAGGCAGATAGCGGTCCGGGATGTAGCGGGCCGCCAGCTTGGCTGAAGCGATGATCGCCGAATCTTTGATGCGAACCCCGTGGTGCACCTCATATTTGCCTTTAAGGCCCCGCAAAATGCCAATACAGGACTCTACGCTGGGCTCACGGACCAAGACCTGTTGGAAGCGGCGTTCTAGGGCGGCGTCCCGCTCGATATATTTTTTGTATTCGGTGATGGTGGTCGCGCCGACACAGCGCAAAACGCCCCGCGCCAAGGCAGGCTTAAGCATGTTGCTGGCGTCCAGCGCGCCTTCGGAGGCCCCGGCACCGACCAAGGTATGTAATTCGTCGATAAACAAAATGATGTGTTTGCCTACCGTCTCGATCTCGCGCAGCAAACCCTTTAAGCGGTCTTCAAACTCGCCCCGATATTTGGCCCCCGCCACCATGGCGGCCAAGTCCAAGCTCATCAGGCTGGCGTTTTTCATGTTCTCGGGCACGTCGCCCTGGTAAATCCGCTGGGCCAAGCCCTCGATGATCGCCGTCTTGCCCACGCCGGGCTCGCCGATCAAGACCGGGTTGTTTTTGCTGCGGCGGCTTAAAACCTGAATCACCCGGCGGACCTCTTCGTCGCGCCCGATCACCGGATCAAACTTGTTTTCGCGGGCCATGCCCACTAGGTCATGGCAATAGAGATGGACCATCTCCAACTCGCTGGGGTCGCCGCCCCGGCTGGTGATGCGCTGGCCGCCGCGCACCGACTCGATCACCTTGGTCAGTGCCTTACCGTCCAGGCCTTGGGCGCGCAAGATGGTGCTGGCTTCGGTGCCGGTGTTGGCGAGTATCCCCAAAACCAGATGCTCAGGCCCCAAAAACTCGTCGCGCATCCGGTCTGCCTCATACTCGGCTTTGCGGATGCACTGCTCACAGGAATAAGAAAGATAGACGTCCCGGTTCGCCGAATTGGCGGGGTCGAGCTTTTCTATATAGCGTTCCAGCTCCTCGTCGAGCGCCTTTTTGTTTAACTTGGTCTGGCCCAGAATCTCCGGCAGGCTGCCTTCTGAGACGCGCACCAAGGCCAACAGGAGGTGTTCGGCCTCCATTTTTTGCTGGCGGTGTTCTGAGACGATCTTGTGGGCGAGATAAATCGCCTCTTCGGCGGGGCGGGTGAACCGCTCCATGTTTAAGCTCATGGGGACTCCTAATGGCCTTTGGCGGCAGTCTACTAGGAGGGGGCCAGCGGATCAAGCTCGGGGTATGGTTTTTTTTGATAATAATGTTTGGCATGCTCCACCAAGAGCCCGTGGTACTCGCGGTAGCGCGTCAAATCAGGCGGGAACTGGGCCATCACCTGGGCGGCTAGCTGGTCGTATGGCTCGGTGCCTGCGCAAAACCCTAAGGCCTTAAAGATGCGGCGGCTGTAGGCGTCGATCACAAAGACGGGGTGGTCTAAGGCATAAAGCAAGATGCTGTCCGCCGTCTCTTGGCCCACGCCGCTGACCGACAAGAGCGCCTTGCGGGCTTGGTCGGTGGGCATTTGCCGTAGTTGTTCAAAGGGATGTTGCAACAGAAAACGGGCCAGATTGCCTAGGTAGCGGGCCTTTTGGTTGAAGTACCCTGCCGAGCGGATCACCGGTCCCAACGCTTCGGGCGGCAGTTCGGCCAATTTATTGAGGTCCAATAAACCCTGGCGGCCCACTTGCTCTAAGGCCATCACCACATTGTTCCAGGAAGTGTTCTGGGTCAGGATCGCGCCGAGACAGATTTCAAGGCGTTGCTGGTCGTTTTGGGGGAAGGAAGCGTCCCCCTTATGGTAAAGGGGACCAGAAGAACTCAAAAAGAGCGGCCACCAGCCCTGAGGGCCATAGGCCCCCATCAGCCGGTGGTAAAAGGCTTCTAGTAAACTGCGGGACAACTTACTTGTTAACCGATTCCTTAAGCAACTTGCCGGGCTTAAACTTAGCCACTTTTGCTGCCGGAATTTTGATTTCTTTTTTGGTCTGGGGGTTGCGGCCTTTGCGCGCTTGGCGGGTGCCTACGCTAAAGGTGCCAAAACCAACCAAGGTAACCGAACGGTCAGCGACCAAGGCCCCTTCGACGGCGTCGAGCAGGGCGTTGATAACTTTTTCGGTGGCGGCTTTGGTGGTTCCTGCTTCTTTGGCGGCGGCGGCGACCAAGTCAGATTTGGTGATGTTCGTGCTCATACTTTATCCCTCAATTAAAGTGCTGTGGATCAATGCCGGGCGGGGCTGCCCCCTGCCTCAGAGCAGGGGGGTTCTCCCTTTTTACCGTGCAACCCCTATGGAGAACATGGTATTTTGTTTAACGAATCTCTAAAGCATTGCAAATAGGGCATGAGCCCTAAAACAGCACCCCTTTAGACCCTAATTTTATAGAGCTTTCGCGAAAGTTGACAAGATGGGGCCGCCAAATCCAACCTAAGAAAACGAGGCATTCCATATGACCACATCACTCTTGATCCTTGGCGCAACAGGCTTTATTGGCCGTAGACTGGTGGCTCGTCTGCAATCCTCAGGAGCCCAAATCACAGCTTTAGTACGCAACCAAGAAGAGGCAACAAAAATTTTGGGCCCCCAGGTGGCCCTGATCGATGACTTGCATGATTGGCCCGAAGGGCCCTTAGATGCGGTGATCAACCTGGCCGGGGCTCCCATCGCCGATAAAAGCTGGACTGAGGCCCGCAAGACGGTCCTGCGGGGTTCTCGGGTGGGGCTGACCCAACGATTGGTCGAGGTGATCAAAGAACAAGAGACCAAGCCCAAGGCACTGATCCAGGGTTCGGCCATTGGCTTTTATCCCTTTGAAGATGATGACCAAGGCATGAGCGAATCCAGCGCCCCTGGCGGCGGATACCTAGCCAAGCTGTGTCAGGCCTGGGAGGCCGAAGCCCTGGCGGCTCAGGATTTAGGGTTGCGGGTCTGCTTAGCCCGCACCGGCTTGGTTTTAGAATCTAGCGGCGGGGCCTTGGCCAAGATGTTGCCACCCTTTAAGTTCGGACTGGGCGGCCCGCTGGGCACCGGACGCCAGTGGATGAGTTGGATTCATTTGGAAGACCACGTTTCGGCGCTGATCCGCTTGGTCAGCGACCCTGAGCTTTCGGGGCCCTTTAACCTCTGCGCCCCCTACCCGGTGCGCAACCAAGAATTTACGCGGGCCTTAGGCCGCGCGTTGGGGCGTAGCACGCCCTTTCGGGTGCCCTCCTGGGGCCTGAAAATAGCCCTGGGAGAACGCGCCCAATTGCTTTTAGGCAGCCAAAAGGTGCTGCCCCGCCGCTTAGAAGAGGCGGGTTTTGTGTTTAAGTACCCGCGCCTCGAAGAGGCCTTCAATCATATTTTTTAAAGACCTTTCAACATGACCTTGAGCAACCTGACCGCCCTGAGCCCCTTAGATGGCCGCTACCAATCCAAGATTTCGGACCTAAGCCCCATCTTCAGCGAATACGGCCTGATCCGTTTCCGCTTGACTGTAGAGATCGAATGGCTGATCGCCTTGGGTCAGGAACCTCAATTTACCTCCCTGGCCCCCTTGGGCTCGGAACTCGAAGAAGACCTACGCGGCCTCTACCGCCAGATCACCCCGGAAGAGGCCGCCCGGGTCAAAGAGATCGAAGCAACCACCAACCACGACGTCAAGGCCGTTGAATATTGGATCGGTGAGGCCTTGGAAAGCCGGGGCCGAGGCGACCTGAAGCCCTTTGTGCACTTTGCCTGCACCAGCGAGGACATCAACAACTTGGCTTATGGCCTGATGGTTAAAGAGGGGATGTTGGCGCTGATGCCGGTCTTAGAAGACCTCTTGGCGCAGTTCGAGGCCAAGGCCGAGGAATACCGCCACGCGCCCATGATGTGCCGCACCCACGGCCAACCGGCCACGCCTTCGACGATGGGCAAGGAATTTAAAAACGTCGCCGCCCGCTTCGCCCGCCAGTTGGGCCAGTTTGAGCGCCAGGAATATTTGGGCAAGATCAACGGTGCCGTCGGTAACTTCAACGCCCACCGCGTCTCCTGCCCCGAGGTGGACTGGCGCGATTTTGCCCAGCGCTTTGTGACCGGCCTAGGCCTGACCTACAACCCCTACACCACCCAAATCGAGCCGCACGACTACTTGGCCGAACTGTTCCACAACCTGATCCGCCTGCAGGTGATCTTGATTGATTTTAGCCGCGACCTTTGGGGCTACATCAGCAACGAAGCCTTCATCCAGGTCCCGGTGGCCGGTGAGGTGGGCAGCAGCACCATGCCGCACAAGGTCAACCCCATCGATTTCGAGAACGCCGAAGGGAACCTGGGGCTTTCGAATGCGCTGCTCGACCACTTGGCCCAGAAGCTCCCGATCAGCCGCTGGCAGCGGGACCTGACCGACAGTACGGTCTTGCGCAACATTGGCGTGGGCTTTGGGTACGGCCTGTTGGGCTACCGTTCCTTGGCCAAGGGATTGGGTAAACTGAAGCTAAACCAGCCCAAATTGGACCAGGAACTGGGCGGGGCTTGGTTGCTGCTGGGTGAGGCTTTGCAGACGGTGATGCGGCGTTACGGCGTACCGGGTGCGTACGAAAAGCTCAAGGAACTGACCCGTGGCAAGCAGGTCGGGGCCGCTGAATTGGCGGCCTTCATCGACGACTTGGAATTGCCCGATCCGGTCAAGGCCCAGCTCAAAGCGCTGCGGCCCGAGACGTATCTGGGTTATGCCCAGGAGTTTTAAGCTTGGCCAAGCTCGAAGACTTTAATTTTGACCTGCCTGAAGACCGGATCGCCATCCGGCCCGAAGAGCCCAAGGACGCCAGTCGGTTGATGGCCTGCCGTGCGGGCGGCGTCTTTGAGGACTGGCGCTTTTTTGACCTGCCCCAGCTATTGGAGCCCGGTTCGTTGTTGGTGGTCAACGACGCCAAGGTGATCCCGGCGAGGCTTTTGGGCAGCCGCAAGAGCGGCGCGGCGCTCGAAGCCCTGCTGCTCAAGGAATTGAGCCCAGGGCGCTGGGCGGCGTTGCTCAAAAAAGCGGCGAAGATCAAGCCCGGCGAGGAGCTGGACTTTTTTGGCGGTGTTTTAAGGGCTATCTTTGAGGGGCGGACCGCCGAGGGGGAGAGCATCTTGATCTTCCAGCAGCCCGAATTGCTTTTTGAGCGTTTGGAGGCCCACGCCCAGGCCCCAATCCCGCCTTATATCCACAAGGCCCGCAAGACCCAAGTGGACCCCGCAGTCGACCGCGCCGCCTACCAGACCGTCTTCGCCCGCCAATATGGCGCGGTCGCTGCCCCGACCGCCGGGCTGCACATGACCCAGCGGGTTTTGGCGGCTCTCCATGAACGGCAAGTAGAGCTTTGCCCGGTCACGCTGGACGTAGGGCTAGGAACCTTCGAGCCCGTACGGGTCCAAGACCTAACCGAGCACGTCATGCACCAAGAAACCTTCGAGATCAGCGAGACTGCCGCCCTTAAAATCAACCAAGCCAAGGCCGAGGGCCGCCCTGTCGTCGCCCTGGGCACCACCAGCTTGAGGACTTTGGAAGCCGCCGCCGAAGCAGGC
The DNA here is from genome assembly GCA_032250835.1 of bacterium. Taxonomy (GTDB): domain Bacteria; phylum SAR324; class SAR324; order XYD2-FULL-50-16; family XYD2-FULL-50-16; genus TamC13-09. The sequence continues at coordinate 84,113 of JAVVEA010000013.1, read as the reverse complement.
CGCGTAGTCCCCGGGCGGCGCGCAACGCGGATATTCATCTACCCGCCCTACCAATTCCAAATCGCCACCCGCCTAGTCACCAACTTCCACCTGCCCCAGTCCACCCTACTGATGCTCGTCTCCGCCTTCGCGGGCCGCGAATTGATCATGGAAGCCTACCGCACCGCCATTGAGCGCCGGTACCGGTTTTATTCTTACGGGGATGCGATGTTGTTGGGGTGAGGGGGCTCAAAAATAATCCCACCACCAGACCCCAGAACAATACCTCAATTGAGCTCTTATTGGTAAATATTTCCGGCCTTTTTGAGCGCAATGATTGCTAAAATCAGTGAGAGCACACTAACTTCCGCTCATATCCCACGGGCTGAGCTGTCGCGGAAATAGGTATGCTGCCACCTGATTTCAAATTTGCAAACTTGCCAGGCCTCGAAGAGTCCAAAAAGTTAAAATAATGGGTAATTACAGGGCAGAGTTATCTTTGAGCTTTGAATAATAGTCGATTGCAGTAGTTGTTCTATGATGCTCAAACATAGCTTGATTATAGCCACCAAACCTTACGATAGGTCCATTCCAGCTAATGTCACCCCACTCCTTTGGCCAAATCCATTTTTCACTCTTTTGCTGATTGTATTCATCCATATACCTTTGAAGCTCAGAAAGCCTAAATTGAAGAATAGAGATATATTCTGCAACAGTAGGAATGTAGATATTTGAATATTTCTTGCTCTCTCGCTTGGTGTTTTGTTCATTAATTATTTGGGCAGCTTCAACAAAAACTTCATAGCTATAATCAAAATCGGGAGCACTGGCCGCAATAGCGGACCAAAAGTGGAACTTCTCATTATAATCACGCTTGTTTAGCTCATTCATTTTTGGGCTGAAATGCCATAGCAAACTAGATTCAAAATCATGGCGGAGTCTGCGTGAAATTGTAATGTAATGCATTTGCGCGGCAAGATGCGAAGCAATGCCATTAATTTCAACTATAACTTTTTCTGGAATTTGTTCTTGATCAGATAGTTCGTCTAGCACCTTTAATAAAGCCATAGCCTTTTGATTCAATGACTTGGTGATAACCTTTTCGGATTCCAATTTTTTAAGGACCTCAGGGATATTTTTAGCAGATTCGTATTGGTAGGAGAAAGATGCCTGAGCAAGTTTGACCATTTGTTCTTCAAGTTTCCGTCTTGCTGCATAAACGAGCGTCGCCCCGCTCATCGGCTGAGTACTAGGGAGCTTATCAGTAAAATCAGCAGAAAGCGTAAGAATACTCTTATTTTTTGGATCAATTGAGTTTCGAGCCAACTCCTCAATTTCACGACCCATTTCAAGTTCAACCCCAGGGAATTTGGCCGTTTTGATTTTATCAAAACTAGAGGAAATTTCCCTTCTGAAAAGGATAGCCAAGAACACAACCGTGGAAGGCCAAGCAACTGCTTTTATTAGGTCGATTATTATTTTGGTCCATTCCATGGTTCCTGTTGCGCCGAGGTGATTGATTAAACAATATACAATTACTAATCTGGCAACAAATCAATCTTGACTATTTTAAAGTCCGCGAGCTTATTTAGCCCCCCTTGAAATTAAATGCTTTATCTTTTGAATGCTCTTCTCAGGCTTGTAATGAACAAGAAGGCCAACACCAAAAACACTAGTGCTCCTCCTACAAGAGTCAAAATTTGCACTGCATCAAGCTGCTTATCGCTCCACGGTGTCTTGCCGAAATGGACAACTGATTTTGGAGTCCAGCTATAGACTATGAAGGCGAGGTTACTCAAAATATCGTTCTCGGGAGGCCACATAGGGATAGTGGCCAAAACAATTGGCACCGAAAAAGTCATCAGGCCAAGCCGGGCAAAGTTTTCGCCAAAATTTCCTGTCCATTCATACAAAGACGCGATCAAGTTTTTAAATTTGAACACTCCGAAAATACCTTCATCATATTGATCCAACATGTACCTGATGCGCATTTCGTGGTAGTGGCAACTTCCTGCAACTTGAAGATCGTTTAAATCCTTTTCGAAGTAGTTGGATAGGTCCTGATATAGCTGCCTTAGCTCTTCGAGTTTCTCAAAATACTTACTTAAATCATTGGTGTAGCTAGGATGCCACGGCGCATGTAAAAAGTCTTGCAGCTGTCTTTCGTCAATCAGTGTCAATCGGGGTTTGTAGGAGAAGTTTAGATACAGAATAAGCAGCAACGCGATCAGGGAAAACTTAATTGTTGTGTTTTGTGAAACACATGGAATCCCAAGATACCAAATACTTAATCCAGCAGCAATCGCCACCAAGGTGATTATACTAACCCACACTCTCCTAGAGGCGCTATGTTGCTCCCAAGTACAACTGGAGAAGTATAGATTTTCAGTCTCAGCTCCGAGTAGAGAGATCGGATGTAAATTACAGCCTACGAAGCTTACTTGATGGCCTCGTTTGTAACGAAAGTCATAGGGAACCTTAGGCAATTTTGTTGGCTGCGAGTCTATAGTTCTGGATTCAGATATAGTCGTCTTGCAGCAAGGAAGCTTGTTGAGAACATTAAACAAATGCAGCAGAAACACCATTTTCTTGTGTCTAGCAACCCACAATTGACATTTCCAGATGCATTTCTGCCCCCATTTTATCCGGGAGGATTTCCTTTGCTCTTCTTGAGGCGCTTCAAAACTAAAGTTCTCAAAGCTACAATTCTCAAAGCTTATGTTTCGTTTTGAGCCTGCTAATGCGTTAGGAAGACTAAGCCCATGGAAGGTGCAGTTCCGAAAGGTCGCGTGATTGAGTTTGCAGCCCTCAAAATGTAGTGGGTGCTCAAAGACGACATCCGAAAAAAATAGATGTTCTTGGATGTCGACCTCTGAAACTACAAGTTTGTTTACAACACATTTTTTAATCTCCAAATTGGTCAGGTTTGAATTTTGTATAGTTAATGATTGAGCGAAGTTAGAACCAGAAAAACGAAGGCTTCTTTCTGGCTGACTGTTTGTTCCAGAGAAGGTTAGGTTCTCTTCTAAGTCGCAGCTTTCGAGCGCAATGAGTTTTAGGGTTGGAGAATCTTGCCACTGAAAATCAACCTCTTTTGTTGATATCCTACAACTTATAGTGAGTCCCTGATTTGAAGCTACTCGAGCATTGGTGATTAAACTTGAGAAATCTTCTTCGACCTGGTTATTAAATATTGTATTATCCATAGTAATTAGTAATGCGAAGGTGAGCTTGTCCCGTTTTCTCAGAGGCCTCTTGTATCACCTCATAGGGCCCCGCTTCGATGAGGGCGCGGAAGTGGGGTTTCATCGCATTGAGGTCTAGGAGGTCTACGATGATGGGTAGATCGGAGATGGCGAAGGCCTCTTTGAGGCTTGTTAGGGTTTTCCAGGTTAGTTCCGCCGGGCCTTCCAGGGCCAAATCCAAGTCAGAGAATTTTTTTGCGCGGCCTTGGACTCTTGAACCAAAGGCAATCACCCGGCACTCTGGGGCCAAGCGACTCAATACTTCCTGAATCTCTTCTAGTTGGTCTGCGGGCAGGTCAATCATGGATTTGCCTTAGCTTTTCGAGTAGTTGGGACACCGCTTCGACCAGTTCTGTAGCCGCTTCAAAGGCCAGGGCCGCGTGTTTTACGTTGTAAGTGTGGGCGGAGACGTTTCGGGCTTGGTGCAAGGCAAACCAAGCCGAAGGGTCCTCAATCAAACCGAGGCGGGCGGCTTGTCTAAACAACTCTTTGCGAGAAAACACCGGCTCCGTCGCTTCGGGGGACGTCACATCGGCCAGCCAGCGTTGGATCAGCTTCCAGGCCAACTCGTAAGTGTATTCAAAGCGCTGGATCGCCCCGTCTCGCAGCAATTCTTTTTCCTCTGGGTCCGTCGCCCGCTCGCAGAGCACCAGCGCCTTTGCCAAGGTCCGGTGGGCTTGTTCCAAAGAGGTAAGATCTAGGGGCATAACAAGGTTCGGCTAAGGGACTAAGTTCAGGTCACAGGTCGCTGTTCCTTCAACAATATCCCAAAATCTAGAGATGGGCAACAAAGGAGAAGTTCCGATAAGATCGGGGTGATGGGACTTCATTCTTGGGCTTGCAAAGAAATGAAGCAAAGAAACGAGCCCTGAACCTTCGCGCCTAAGACCCCCTATGCCTTACTCCGTTAAAATGACATGCCCCTGCTCAATATTCGTCTTAAAGGTCTCCGGTACCTCGTCCCAAAGGAACAAATCCACCCTAAAGGGCAGGTTACTTTCTTCTAATTCCTCTTTTAGGCGGGCCACTTGCGCCGCCTGCTCCGGCTGGGCGAAGGCGACCAAGTCCAAATCCGAGCTAGGCCGCGCCGTGCCCTTGACTCTGGAACCGTAGGCCCAGATTTCGACATGGGGCAGGTGTTGCCGTAGCAAGCCCAGCAGCAACTTAAGATGTTCGGGCTTCAGGTCGATCTTGGCGGTCATGCCCAGAGTTCCCCGCTCATGGTTTGGTAAAGCCCAATGGCGCTTATTAGAAAATCCCCCATAATCGCCAAGCTGTTTTCGGCCTTCTCTCCGCTGTAGTCATGGCTGGTGTCGATACGCACCTGCGCGTAGGCCATCCATGAATCAATGCTGGGACCCAACAAATTATTTTCGTTGGCCATTCTAAAAATCGGCTTGGGGCTATTGGGCACCTCGGGGACCCCCAATTCCTCGTTTAGGTAACGTTTCAGCAGCTTCCACATGCAATCATAGCAGGTTTCAAATCGCTGTATGACCGACTCTTTGACGGCCTCTTGCATCCAGTCTTCAAGTTTCGGGTCAAGCGTCCGGTAATGCCCGAATTGTTCTTCAAGCAGCTTTAACGACTTTTTGAATTTATCGTACTCAATCATTTTGAGCCTGTTTTGGCCGAAGGGACGGAAGGATGGGCCGTCCCTTTTCGAGGTTAAAGTAGTCCAAGTCCAGCTGAGCCCGTCTCTGGCCTATGCTGCGAAGGATCAAATGGTCTTTGACCGCTTCGACTTTGGCCAGCTCTCCTGCTTCAAAGGGGCGCTGGGTGTTGGGTCAGCCAAAGGGTTTCTCCAGTTAGGTAAGCCGAAACCCTCAACTCACCGTCCAACCTAGAATAGAAAATGAATTTTTGGCCACCTGTCTGGCTTGGCTTCCAAAATCCACGGCCCCCTTGGTGAACTTGAGGATGTTTTCATCCGGTAAAAGCTTCATCCGAGCCCTGCGTAGCCGTTAAACCTGTCGAAAGTGTTTTATGCCCATTAGGCATCTGAGGCCATTGGCGCACTTTATGTTTTTGTATCGGGCCATGCCGAAAAAGGCGAATACCTTTTTTCTAAACCCGTCCCAACTTCACCCCCTACCCCACCAACATCCCCGCCGCCACCTCGGCACGCTTTTCGGGGCCGAAGAGGAGTTCTACTAGGGTCAGGCCGAACTGTAGGGCCGTGCCGGGGCCTTGGCTGGTGATGCAGTTGCCGTCGATGACCACTTTTTCTTCGCTGCGCTCGACACCCAATTGATTGGCGAAGCTGGGGTAGCAGGTGGCGCGTTTTCCTTCTAACACGCCCGCCTGGGTCAGGGCCAGCGCCGGAGAGGCGCAGAGGGCGCCGTACCATTTGCCGGATTTTTGTTGGTGGCGCAGCAAATCGGTCAGTTCACTGCTCGCCGCCAGCGTCGCGGCGCCGGGCATCCCGCCGGGCAGGACGACTAGGTCCCACTCCTGGCCGGCCAAATCGCTCAGCAGGGCATCAGCTACGATCACCAACCCACGGGCGGCGCGGATCTGTTTGTTGCGCTCCACCGAAGCCACCACCACTTCGGCCCCAGCGCGGACCAAGGGGTTGGTGATGCTGACTGTTTCTAGTTCTTCGATCCCATCGGCAACGGGCACCAAGACGCGCTTCGACATAATTCCTCCCTTTAGTTTTTTTTAAGTCACTATAGCCCGAAAAACCGGGGCCGCAAAGGGGGTATCCTCAGGTAGCACCCCCTGAGTTGCAGTTCTTCCCCTTGACCCACCTTTGATCCACCTAATACCATCCCGCTGATTCTTTTAATCCACCATTTATTGGAGACCCAAAATGAACAAATTCTACTTAGCCCTGCTGGCTTCTGCTCTTCTGCTTTCGGGCTGCGCTGCCACCAGTGCCCCGGTGTCGGGCATCGTTTTCACTAATGTAAAATCGGCGCAGTTGGTCGGGAATGCTGAGGTCTCTGGCCGAGCCCTTCGTACAGGCGAGGCGAAATGCAAGTCGATCCTGGGCATGTTTGCCACCGGTGATTGCAGCCTAGAGGCGGCCAAGAAAGACGGCAACATCACCGAAGTGGTTACCGTTGATGCCGAGTCGTTTTCGGTGCTTGGGTTCTATGCCGGGTATAACCTAGTGGTCAAAGGCTACTGAGCGACCAAAAAGAAATTTAAGTTTTCCGTTGAGCCTCCGATAAGGAACTAGAACCTAATCGGAGGCGAGATGTTTACCACCAAGCAACCCCAACTAAATCCCGCGCTGATCCCCCCTCGGGGATATACGCCTAAGCCCGCCCAGGACTTTGACGGGCAGTTGCAGGCCTCGATGGACGCCCTTGAGCCCGCCGAATCCAAAAAACTGCCCACCGGGCAGGCGCTTTTGAAAATCAAACACAACATTGGCCTGTTGGCCGAAGTCTACGGTCATGCCCGCTGCGCTTGACCGCCCACCGCTCAAAGCGTAAAATCAGGGTTCAACCTCTTTGAGCCCCCATGGAATCGATCCCCTCCTTTGTTTGGCCTCTGGTTTTAGGGCCGCTCTTGGCGTTCCTGATCTCCCCTTGGATCGCTCAGCGGACCGACCGCAGCGCTCTGCACCGCAAACCCACCCCCCCACCACCGCCGGACTCTGAGCTGGCCATTGCCTTTAAGGAATGGGAACTGGCCAAACTAGAATTGGCCAAGATGACCGGTGCCGCCCGCTGGGCCAAGGAGCGCGAGTTGGAATACCTAGAGCGCCGCCACCGCCGGATCAAAAACCGCAGCGAACGCGAACACCAAGAGTATTATCAGGCCAGTGAACAGTTGGTGATGGCCTGGGAAGACTACTTCGACCAATTTGAGGACCTGGGTTATTTCAGCCGCGCCTTTGGCGGCGGCGCTAAAGACTTAGACCTCTTCCGGCTGCGCTATAAAGACGCGCTGCGCCGTTTTTTATATGAACAAAACCGCCTGATGGGGCGCGAGCGGGTTTGGCTAAAAGAAGGCGACCATGCCCGCAAGCAGTCGGACCCGCTGCTCGAAGAAAACCGGCAGGAGTCTTGGGGCACCGAATCCCCCGAGACCGCTTCCCAGCCCCCACCAGACCTCGATCCTGACGCATCGCCTGAGGCCCAAGACGGGGAGCCAGAAGAGGCCGAAACCTGGGAGCAGGAGTCCCCCGAAGCAAACCCACCCGATGCGACCGAAATCCCTATTGAGTCCGCCGAACCCCGGCCAGACCAGATGGGACAGCAGGAGGTCTTTGCCTGGGCCCCAGCCCTCTCGGGGATCACTTATGTGGACCCCAGTTTTTCGATGGTCCAGGCCGGTTGGAAGCGGCTCGAAGGGGCGAAGCTGCAAGATAGTCTTTGGACTGGCGTGGTTTTTGAGGGGGTCCAAGAGTTTATCCGCTGCGACTTCAGCCACGCCGACCTGACCCAAGTCCAATTCAAACGGGCCCAAAAACCGCACCGCCTGATCGCCTGTTCCTTCGCCGGAGCCAAGCTAAACGGGGCCAACTTCGCCTACACCGCCTTTTACAACTGCGACTTCAGCGGGGCGACCTTTAAGCAGGTCCACTTGGAGGCAGTCAAGTTTGTGGGTTGTAACTTTGAGGCTGTCGAATTCACCGGCCTGGACTTAAGCAAAACGGTGATGAGTTGGGACCTCTTGGAATCCTTGGATTTCAGTGGGGCGCTAGCGGCACCGAAAAACCTGGGCGGCTTAGAAGGCCAAAGGGAACCCAAGCCCGAAGCCGAAGCAAACCCCGCTACCGCCACCTCACCCGAGGCCCCGCAAGATTCACCGCCGAGCCAGCCCCAGAGCGCCCCAGAGAGCGAATTGTGATCTTGATTTAGCGGGGCTAGTCTGCTAGCTTTGCAAGAAAATCAAGGCCCAGAGCGCCTTATTCCAGAATCACTTAGAAGGCCAAGCTAGATGCGACCCTTGACTCCATTACGGACCCTGCCCCCTGCGCAGGGATTTAAGCAGGGAGATGTATTTGTACTCTTCGGCGAGCTTTTTTCTCGTGGCTATGCCAACGGCCTAGTAGACGAAGCCAAAGCCGCCGGGATGACCCTCATCGGCATCACCGTCGGTCGGCGTGACAAAGAAAATCAGTTGCGCCCCTTGACTCCCGAAGAGCTGAGCGAAGCCGAAGCCAACCTGGGCGGCAAAATCCTCAACTATCCGCTTTGGGCGGGTTTTGATATGGACCCTTGCAGCACCGGCACCCAACCAGCCGAGATGATCGCAGGCGTCAAACCCAACGAGTGGGAAGACTTCAAGCTAGACTGGACCTTAGTCGAAGAAGCCCGCCAAGAGGGCTTCCGCCGATTCCGCGAGACGGCGGCTTTGATGGCCGCCGAGCTCAAGGGCCTGATCCCCCAAGGGGCCAATGTCTTCTTTTCACACACCATGGCCGGCGGCATCCCTAAGGCCAAAATTTTCTTGGTGCTGATCAACCGCGCCATCAAAGGCACCGGGGCCCGTTACCTTTCTTCGAAGGGGCTTTGGGAATCGGACCTGGGTCGGTTGGCTTCCTTGAATTATGACGCCGTCAGCGCCGACAGCTTCAAAGACCTGCTCGACGCCACCGCAAGCATCCGCGAAATGGTCTCCGGCTGGGGCGGCCAGTGTGTCTATACAGGCTACGGCTACCATGGCACCGAAATTTTGATCCAAGGCCAATACCGCTGGCAGACCTACACCCCCTACCTGCCCGGTTGGGCCAAGAAAAAGCTGGAAGACTACGCGGCCCAAGCTCGCCAAGAAGGCATCCGCGCCACCATCTTCAATTGCCCCGAGATCCGCACCAACTCCTCAGACCTCTTCAGCGGCGTCGAGCTTTCGCTTTACCCCCTGTTGGCGGCTTTAGAAAAAGAAGGCGGCGGTGCTTGGGTACAACAGCAACGCGAAATCTGCGCCGCTAAGTTGACGCCGGACATGAACTTAGAAGAGATGATGGCCGCCGTCGATGCCTACCACCTAGACCCCATCGTAACGGAATTTTATCAGGACTTCGAAAACTGGCCGCGGCACAACACCGCCGAGCTGGCCGAGCTGATGGTGGGTACCTCGGATCGTTTGATGGCCTACAACGCCGACAAAAAAGATCTGGTCACCGACCACCTCAGCGAGTTGGTGGTGCAGTCCTCGGGGCGCTTGATGTTCCGCTTGGCGGTGAGCACCGAAGAGCCGGTCTTGTTTTTAGGCCATGACATCATCGCCAAAGACCTCTTAAAGGCCCAGCCCGAATGCACGCCATGGCGCTAAGCAGCTTTAAAGCTAGAGTCTTAGGTTGGGCCTTCGGGGCCCTTTGCCTATTGCTGCCTAGCCATGCCGGAGCCACTCAGGGGATGTTACTGACCCAGTTTGATCCCGAGTTACAGACCGCCGCCGCCTACCATACCTTTGAGCGGGGCCTGCTTTTGCTGGCCTTTGAGCGCCGCAATCCCGACCATTTCACCTGTGAAGGGAACCGTTATTTTCTCTATGATGCCCAGAACGAACGGATGGCTTGGTTCGAAGGGGGCAACCTCTTGGTTTCGGGCGATTTTAAGCGTTTGGTTTACCTGAAGACCCGCCGCCTAGAGCCGGTGCAGCCTTCGGCCATCAAGCGCTTCGAGGCCCAGGCCCAGCGTTTGGTCGAGGAACTCCAAGTCAGCCCTGGGGTCTTGCAAGCCGCCGCCAGCGAACAGGACGGACGCCGCTGCTGGCAGCAGCCCGTTTTGGTGCCGTTGGGCGATTTAGAGGAGCAACCGTTGCCCTATCTGGCGGAAAACCTCTGTGAAAAACGTTGGTGCAGCGAGCTTTATTTTGAACAGCCCGACCAACTGCGTCTTTGGTTGCGCTTAAGCCCCAAAGAAGTCTCTATGGTGCGCCTGGACTTTACCGACGGGGCACACCGCATCCTCAAGAAAGGAGCCCCCTTCCACCAGCCCGAACTACGCCAACAACACATGGCCCGCGAAAACCTTTTGGCCGGCAAGGACATCAAAAATTTGCAGCTCCCCCTGGCCGGGGGAAGGCGCTTGATTTTGCGGCAAGAGCGGGGCGGTCGGGTTTCGATGACTCTATTGCGCAAGGAAGGCGACGGCAGGCTAGCCAAAGTCCGCCTCAAAGAAGCTCAAGACCTACTCAAGCAGGACCACCCCCGCGCCGCCTTTACAGCCGCTAGGCTCTCCAGCTGGCTCAACCCGGTCGATACCGAAGCCCGCTATCTACAGTTGCAGGCCCTGGCGGCTTATGAAGGGACCGGTGCGGTCTTTGAGCTGATGGACCAAGAGTTTAAGGGCAGTGAAAAGGATCAAATCTGCCAGCGGCTGCACCTAGATGACCGCTTCAAGCGGCTCAAACAACAGCCCCTATTCTTTGACCAGTTCGCCCAAAGCTGCCCCAAGAAGTTCTCCCCCAACTTCTGAGCGCCCCGATGACGGCTCGCCCGCGCCCGCTTCAATAAGCCAGGACATTCAGCAAAAGGGCGTAGCCCTTAAACTCGCCCTTCTGGTCATTTAAGGTTCCCGATAAGCTGGTGAGTTCCAGCGAAAAATGTTTGCTAAACTCGTAGCCAATCGAATAAGAGAACCCGGTGCCTTGCAAGACTCCAGGTGCTTGGTTATCAATCCCTTCAAAGAAATAACTCCGCCCGCTGCCGGCACCGATATAAAGGGAAGTATCACCGCCGCTAAAGTAGTAATTAAAGCCCAGCATTTCCACACAGGCGGTCATCTGCTGGCTCTCCTTTTGGGCGTTTTCTGCGCTAAAGGAAAAGGGATGGCGGTAGTACAGAAACGCCAATTGGTCGCCAAAGGCATAACCCAGCTTGGGCATAAAGGCGGGGGTGCTCTGTTTGGCGGTGCGGTTGTCACTCGCTAAAAATTCAGATTGTACCTCGGTATATTCCAGGCTACCTGCCCCGGCCCCTAAGCCCAGCAAGAAACCCTGGCGCTTTCCGTCAAAGGCAAAGCTGGCCGTAGGCAACAAGAAAACTAGGCTGAGGAACAGCAAAAATGCCTTAGATGATTTCATCTTCTTTCTCCTTTTTGGCGATCAGGAAGCTGGCCTCTTTCGGACTCGGCTGCCAGCTTTCGATCAACGTGAAGCCTGCTTGGGTGAGGCTGGATTTTAACTCTTCATGGGTAAAACAGCGGATCAAGGGCAAAAGCCCCAGAAAGTAACCGACCGGCGCGATCCAACCTAAAGCCGGGGTGGCGTCTTTGACGCAGATGGTGCTGGTGATCAGATGGCCACCGGGAGTGAGGGCTTGGTAGATTTTATTTAAAACCGCCGCCCGGTCTTCGACCAAATGCAAAATACTCATGGCCAAAACCACATCAAAACCCTGCGGCTCTAAAACCAGGTCTTCAATGGCACTGCAAACAAACTCCAGGTTCTTGACCCCCTGGGCCAAGGCCTTTTCTTTGGCGATCCGGATCATCTGAGCGGAAATATCCGCGGCTAAGATATGTTTCACCTTAGGTGCATGATAGATCGAGGTCGAGCCTGTCCCGCAGCCGAATTCAAAGACCCGCGAATCGGGGTTCAAGTAGGCTTGGGTTTGTTTCAGTTTGTACTGATAGGCGGCTTCATTGGCGACGGGCTGCCGCGAGTATTTTGCGGCGATCAGATTCCAGAAAAAAGCCTTTTTGTTGAAGTGCATGACCGTTCCTTGGTTGGTTTTGACTCACTATACCCTTGCATTTGTGAATGTTAAATAGCTAAATATGCAAATACTCCATGCATTTTTGTATAGATAAAGGAGCTGTGTTTTGGACTGGAAACAAATCGACTTTGACTGGAACAAAGCCAAGGCCTTTTTAGCCACCGCAGAGGCGGGCACCTTTTCTGGGGCGGCCAAGTCTCTTAAACTGGCGCAACCGACGCTGGGGCGGCAGGTAGCCGCCCTTGAAGAGGAGCTGGGCGTTGCCCTATTTGAGAAAAACGGTAACTCCATCAAACCAACGCCCAGCGGTTTGGAATTGCTCGAGCATGTACGCAAGATGGCCGAGGCGGCCCATCAGCTCGCGCTAAGTGCCTCCGGGCAGTCCACCCAGATCGAGGGGATAGTGCGGATTGCGGCGTCCGAAGCCTATGCGGTTTATTTACTGCCCTCCTTGCTACTAAAACTAAGGCAGGCGCAGCCCAAAATCATCCTTGAGGTGGTCGCCTCCAATGAATCTAGCGACTTGCGGCGCAGAGAGGCCGATATTGCGATCCGCAACTACCGCCCAAGGCACCAAGAATTGATTGCCAAGCGCTTAGGGGACAGCCCTTATGCCTTTTACGCCGCGCCCAAATACCTCGAAACTTTTGGGCCCATTCGGCAGAAAGAAGATTTAAATTCAGCTGAGTTCATTGGCTTTACGGAAAACGAAGAGGTGGTCCGCCACTTAAACCTATTGGGCCTAAAGGTAACCAGCGCTCAGTTCCCCTTGTTGGTGAACAGCCACCTTGTCCAGTGGGAGTTGGTTAAAGCCGGGGCGGGAATCGGTTTTATCAGTAAAATCATTGGGGACGCCGAACCCTTGGTGCAGGAGGTCCTGCCCGGAGCCTTCCCAAACCTGAAGGTAGAAAACTGGTTGGTCAGCCACCGGGACCTAAAGAACAGCCGCCGCATCCGGGTGGTCTTTGAGTTTTTAACAGAGGAATTTGGCAGACTTTTTCATCAACCTAAGATTATTTGACTTTTTCAAATTTTCAGTGACTAGCGCCTTGCCAATCGGGCGACTGCGGGCTTTTGGGTTGGGGGATTTTTGCCTCTGCAAGCATCTTAAGAGCAATATGATCCTTGAATCTTTGACGCCCCCTTGTGCCATCCAGACGCTACGGCCTCTGCGCCGAACATGCGGGGCCAAAAATGAATTTGCCACCGGCCTCACCCCTGGGAGACTCGTATTTAGGAGGTGCAAAAGAAGTAAACCACTAGGTCTTCGAGAAAGCAGCCAGCCAAGCCGAGAACAAAAAGCGCGAGCCCGGTTTAACAGCCCGCCGCCATGCTCTGCGAAAATCCAGCTAAAAACAAAGAGGGCCAGTCAACACAGCCGCATTGCCGATCAAAGCCCGGTAAAGATTAGGAGCAATAATTTTGCCCTTTGTAAGGCCCCAGCACTGCCTTGGTAATCTGTTGGGGAAGTTAGTGCCCTTCAATCCCCACAATCTCTAGACAATTCAAAAAAAAAGCCTCAGAGTTCGGCCTGAGGGGGGATCCCCGCGTCCATTTTTTCGTCAGCATAAAGCCCAGCAAGGCATGACATCATTGGCTCTGCGGCCGCCAACAGATGTTTGTTTTGCTATTTGGTCAACTACCTTTTTTTCCATCCCCATGGCAGCCCTGCAACTGACTTTGAAGTTTTTAGCCTTTAGTGCGCTGATTTTTACTTTCGTCGAAGCTTACCTTTCCTTGAACAAGATATGGAAACGCAAACACGAAAAAGTGGTGGCAGAATCCATCTCAATTTCAGCGGTTTTCATCGGACTTTTTTCTGGAACCGTCTATTCTTTAGACTTAGCCCTTAGCGGGGCCTGGCCTTCCTTGGTCGACCAATTGGTTTGGGTTGTCTTCGGGGTGTTTCAGCTCTTTGTGGCTATCGGGTTTTGGGTAGCCGGGGAGCGCCAAAAGGGAATTTGGAAGATGATCAAAAGCACCTTCGTCCAAGACCGCAATGAAGCCGCCGACTTGGTAAAGTTGTTCATCCGGCCTTCAGGGGCCAACCAGGTGCTCGAAATCTTAACACAAATGGCCATCATTGATCAGGACTTGGACGACAAAGAAAAAGAGTGCCTCGACATGTTTGCCCGCGACTGGAACCTCAAGATCAATTGGCAGGATGTAGAGAATAGACTCAAAGGAGCCAAGGTATCAAACTATAGCCAAATGCATGACAGCATGGAGAAGTACCTCCTCACCTTCCCGCCTAAAGATCAGGTAGAGCAGTTAATTGAGGTAATGAACCGTTTGGCAAGACTGGACGAGGATTTCAGCGAGTCCGAACAACTGATCTTAGCAGAACTGGAAGGCCTTAAAGACGCCTATGTTGGCGGCGGCGCGGACATAAAAAAATTGTATATTGCTTTGGTGCCCCAAAACAAGACGCAAGAAGAGGCCATGGTCAACCTCTTCCCCAATCTTGAACGCCACGAGCTGCAAAATGGGAGTTTCGCCTACTGGGATGGGCCCTTTTATTCCGACAAATACGCAAAAACCATTGCGGCAAAATACGAGGCTCTGAGCGTATTCACGACCGTAACGGATCAGTCTTTTGTGCCCGAGAACAATGAAGGTAGCCAGGCCGAACCAGTGCCGGCTTGATCCATGTCTTAACTTGCGGGCCTTTGGGGACAAGAAATTTTTGGGGCTGGCGCATTGGCTTCACGAACTCCGCCAGGCCACCAAAGGCCTCTGGCCTGCGGTCGCCTTTATAGGCCCCGAGGGATTCCGGTCTGTTTTGCTCCCCCGCCAAAGCCCTATCCAGACGCCTGCTTACCGGCCTCAAAAGGCTCGACCAGGGTCATGTCGTCGATGGCTTTGGGAGAACTTTTTGGTTAGCCAAGGCTGGGACCTCCAAAGGCCCGAGGAAACTTGAAAGATCAACTTTCGAAGCCCCAAGCGACACGGCCTAATCCAGGCCCACTAGTTTTTTTTGATGGCTGGCGGTTCGTTGTTGCGCACCACTGGCTTCAAGCTTGAGGGAATGGGTTTCAATTTCAAGTTGTTGGGGGAAGGATTTATTCGGCCCAGCGGGCTGGCGGTGCTCAGACCCTTAAGCGAGCCAAGCCCTGTGCCCTGAAAACTTGTCTTTTCGGCGCAAAGAATAGCGCTCTTGAAATAGCCACAAAATGTCTGGCCAAGAGGCAGACTGTACAGCTAGCAACAGGGCCGCTTAAGCCAGCGCGTCGGCCCTACAGAGGCTCCAACCGGCCAAAGCCCATAAAAGCAAGTAAAAGCCCGTAGAGAATAATACCAGGGCGCTGCCGATGTCTTTGGCGTCTTTGGCCAGGGGGTTCCACTCGGAGGTGATCAAGTCCACTAGCCGCTCTAGCGCGGTGTTGATCAATTCCATCAGCAACAAAAAGAGCGCCCCGAAGGTCAGCCAAACCTGCCAGAACGGCCCCAACGGCAGGACCCAAGCAACCAGCGTCAAAGGCGGCAACAGCCATACTTCCAGACGGAAGGCCTCTTCGCTTTGGTAAACTGATTTTAGCCCGGCGAGGCTGTGGAAAAAGGCGGCCCAGAGACGGGCGAGGCCTTTACGCGGAGGAGGGATTTTTCCCGGTTCCATGGATTAGCGACTCAGGCGGGTGCCCACGGTTTTACCGGCCAGGAAGTCCAGCAGGTCCGTGTCGGAGTTGATGTTCAACACGCCCAAAGGCAAGTTATTGTCGCGGCACATGCCCAAAGCCGAGGCATCCATTACCTTTAAGTCCTTTTCTAAGGCCGTGGTGAAGCTTAGCTCTTCATATTTAACGGCATCTGGGTATTTCTTGGGGTCTTTGTCGTAAACGCCATCAACCAGCGTCCCCTTGACCACCACATCCGCTTCGATTTCCAGCCCCCGCAAGACGGCGGCGGTATCGGTAGAGAAGTAGGGGTTGCCGGTGCCGCCTCCAAAGATCAGGATTTGGCCTTCGGCGATTTTCTTGGTTGCCAAGCGCTTTTCAAAGGCTTCGGCCACCGCCGGAATATTTAAACCCGTCATCACCCGCGCGGTACGGCCACGCGCCATTAAGGCTTCTTTGAGGCAGAGGCTGTTCATCACCGTGGCCAACATGCCAATATGGTCGGCGGCAACGCGGTCCATCTTGATGGGCAGGTCGCGGGCACCTCGAAAGAAGTTTCCCCCACCCAAGACCACCGCCACTTCATAGCCCGCATCTTGGACTGCACAGATTTTGGTGGCTAAGGTATCGATTACCGAAAAATCAAAGCCTTGGCCCTGGGGACCGCCAAGGTATTCGCCACTAAGTTTTAATAAGACACGACGGTAGGACTGGGGCATCGAGAATCAACTGGGCAGAGGGTTAAGGCAAAAAAAAAGGGGATGTGAAACACATCCCCCTTTGGGTAACACTAGAAGGCGGCTTTGTAAAACCGTACCACTTCGATACCGCCAAGCCATTGCTTGATCGTTTTGTCCGGATCTTTCACAAAGGGCTGATCCACCAAGCATATCTCCTTTTTGAACTTATTCATCCGGCCCATAACCATTTTCTCGGCAATCTCTTGGGGCTTGCCCGATTCTTTGGCTTGCTCGATCTGGAAGACCCGTTCCTTCTCCACGATGGAGGGGTCTAGGTCGGCTTCGCTGATCGCTTCGACTTTATTAGCAGCGATATGCATGGCCAAGTCTTTAGCCTTTTCTTCAGCGCCTGCGCCAGCGGTCACTTCGACCAAAACGCCGATGCTACCGGTACCGTGGACATAAGCCCCGATCAGGTTGCCTGCGGCAGCTTTCCATGATTGCAGCTCTAAGCAGCTCATGTTCTCGCCCATCTTGGCGATGGCGGTGGTGAAGTCTTCTTTGGTTTCGGCTTCAAAGGCTTCGGCGCCCAGGGTCATGGCTTTGGCGGCCAGACCAGCAATAAACTTTTGGAAGTCGTCGTTGATGGCCACGAAGTCGGTCTCGCAAGCGATTTTAACCAAACCGGCTTGGCTGCCTTCGTTAACGATGGAAATGGCTCCTTCTTTGGTTTCGCGTGAAGACTTTTTGTCGGCCGTTGCCGCGCCTTTCTTGCGCAAAAATTCTTTGGCGGCGTCCATGTCTCCGGCGGTCTCGTCGAGGGCCTTTTTGCAGTCCATCATGGCTGCGCCGGTCATCTCGCGCAGCTCTTTTACCATTGCAGCGGTGATTGCCATGCTACTATCTCTCTTGGTTGTCGTCTCAGGTTGGGGCGGCCCGGGGCTAGCCCGGGCCTATGGGATGCGAAAAGGGCTGTTATTCGCCTTTTTCCTCTTCGGCAGCTACTGCGGGCTCTTCGGCCTTGGGGGCTGCTTTTTTCTCGTCCTTGTGGTCCATTTTGTCCACAGAACCGGCCTTAGATTCATATACCTTGCGGCCTTCGATCGAAGCGGCGGCGATCACTTGAGCGTAAAGCTCTAGTGCATGGGCCGAGTCGTCGTTACCGGGGATCACTAAGTCCACGCCGCGGGGGTCGCAGTTAGTGTCCACCACGCCGATCACCGGGATGCCCAATACGTTGGCTTCCTTCAAAGCAATCGATTCGCGCTTAAGGTCGATAATAAAGACCGCTGCCGGGGGCTTGCGCATGTCCTGGATACCGCCCAAGACGGCTTCCAATTTTTTGCGTTCCTTCTCGTAGCGGACGGCTTCTTTTTTGATCACTCCAGGATAGTCACCATCGGCACCGCGCATCTCGTCGTAGGCCTTGAGCTTGGCGATTGACAACTTCACGGTATTGAAGTTGGTCATCATCCCGCCCAACCAGCGCAGGTTAGCGTAGTAGTTATCACTAGCCAGGGCGTAATCGGCGACAATGTCGCGGGCTTGGAACTTGGTGCCCACGAACAAAATCTTACCGCCGTTGACCGACAGGTTGTAGACGTAGTCGTAGGTTTCCTTGAGCGCGGCCAAAGACTTGCGCAGGTCAAGGATGTAAATGCCCGCCTTGGAGCCGTAGATATAATCTTTCATCTTAGGGTGCCAGCGCTCGGTCTTGTGTCCGTAGTGCACCCCAGCCTCGAAGAGGCTTTTCATGCTGATAACAGCCATGTTCCAGTTCTCCTGAAAGGAAAATACAAATAAAAGGTTGACTTGTTCAGGCTCCTAAAGGAGCGACTCTAAAATCCCACATCTTAGGAGCCCATAGGGCCTTTGGCAAGCAAATTTTGTCGGTTTAGCGGGTCTGGAATGCGCCCTGGTCCGTGGGGGGAGTTTCGGGACCTTCTCCTAGGTCGTCCACCTGGTCTTTGTTAGGTGCTGCGGGCTTGGGCCGGGCTTCCGGTCGGCCCCGGCGTTGCAGTTCGGCGCGGGCGTTGGCGTCGCCCTGATCGGCCCAATCGGTCAGTTGTTTCTCCTTTGCTTCACCATAGGGGACTGCCTGGACCTGGGCCCCTGAAGGGGGCTCCAAAAAGAGGCGGGTTTCGCTGGCCTGCTCTAATTCAAAGGATTTAAATTTTCGCAGAATCAACCCCTGGGCGGCGCAGTCCGTTCCTTGCGGGTTGCGGGTGCTGGTGGCGAAGGGCTTTGAGTCCACGCAAAAGGGATGTTCCCCATCGTAACGGTTACTTTTGTCTTCGTTGTAGGCAAAATAGTAAAAGTTACCCCCTTCGATCGGGGCGGCGAAAGGCAAGCAACGGCCCGGACGCACCATAAACCAGCCTTTGGCGACCCAGGCGTTTTTCGACTGATAGCCATAGGCAACATAAAGGTTTTGCTCCGAATAATTTGAGCAGATCTGAAAATCTCGGGCCATCAACGCGGGCGCGGCAAACCCGAGGCAACCGAGCAACAAAAAAAATCTAGCGGCTTTGGGCATGTTGGGGACCGGCAAAGGTATTAGGTTAATTGCCGGAGCCTAGCCCATTTTTTTGGTTTTTGCCAATCCCAGATCGGTGGCGTCCCAGAGGGGTAAACCTAACTGGGAGGCCAACTGCCGCCCCCGTTCGATTCCATGAAATAATTCTTCGGGCCGGTGGGCATCGGAGTTGACCACTACCGGGGCTTGGTGGCTTGCGCAGACCTCCCAAAAAGGAACCCAGGGGTAGGGTGCTCTGGGGCCCTCGGCTCCAGAGACCGGCAATTTGCGCCAACCGTTGCCGTTGATTTCCAAGGGCACGCCTAGGGCCTTAGAGACCTGGGCGATATCGGCGCTGGCGGCAGCTAGGTCTGCGTTCCAGGCAGAAAAACCGCAGCCAAAAAGGTCGGGGTGGGCGATGAAAGCAAAAAGCCCGGACTCCATCATCCCCACCAACTGTTTCACATAGTTCTTCAGGCTAGGCCCATCTTGCAGGTAAGAAAAGCTGGAGCGCCACTGCCCCTCAAGAGAGAGGTAATGCCCGGCACCGACCAGATAATCAAAACCCCGCCCTTCCAGCAGATCACGGTAATAACCAAAAAGTGCCGGGTCGCCCTCGGCCTCAAACCCCTTAAGCAGGTTCAGCTGGGGGTAGGCCTGCCGGGCTTCTTCAATCCATTGTTCATAGAGCGGCAGTTGGGCGTACTCCATCCGCACATCCAGCCACCGGTCGTCGGGCAGGGCGGCATGGTCCGAGATGCCTAAGCAAGTAGCCCCCGCAGCGACGGCGACTTTAGCCATATCCACCGGTTTGCCGACCGCGTGATGGCACAAGGAGGTGTGGGTGTGCAGGTTTTGGTACATAACTCCTGTGGGGTAATGACCTTGAATCTACGCCTCCTGATCCAGTCGGACAATGGCTGCCCCAAATTCCCCCTGGGGCATAAGAAGACAAGCGGTAGCGGGGAAACTCAAAAATCCAGGCCCAATAATCGAACAAAAATGACTCCTTAGGCACCAAAGGACCGGTAGGGTTGGGTTCCTGTTAAGGGAAGGGCCTTTTTCAGCAGGATACAACACCCGCCGACGGGTTACCGCAGGCCTAGTTACCAGATCAGCTTCCGGTAAATATCCTGGGCTCTCGCTACCTAAAAATTTTGGGAGCCCTGGCCGCCAAGAGGGCTGGGTGCCACAGAAAACACGGGGTTTTATCCGCAACTGGCATCATATATAGGTTCTTCGAGCATACCCCCTTTAGGTACAGGCGCAAAAACGTCCTTAAAACAGCGCAATTACGGTACGACTTGACCTAAATACTCTAAAATTATAGGAAATATTGGCGGCCAAATGGAGGGGGTATGTCCTGATAACTATCGCCTTTCTTGCGCCCCTGATCTACCTAAGGTGTGACCACTTTTTTCTGGGCAACCCTATAGCCTCTTGGTAGGCTAGCTCACTAATTGCTCAGGTACCTTTATGAACCCACCGGACTTCTCCTCGAACCGATCCCTCTGGGGAACTTGGTTGATCAGCCTGCTGATGCTCGCCTTGGCGACGGCCGTCAGTTGGGCAGATTTTCTGATCTTCCATAGTCTCGTGGAGACTTTCAGCGTATTGGTTTCCTTCTGCGTCTTTGTGCTCGCCTGGCACACCCGCGATCTGGTCAAATTCGACTTCCTGCTCTTTTTAGGGATCGGCTACCTCTTTAGCGGGCTGTTGGACATGATCCACACCCTGATCTTTCCCGGCATGAGCACCTGGACCGAGTTGGGCGGCCTCAACCCGACGGTTCAAGTTTGGATTGCTGCGCGCGGGATTCAGGCCTTCACCCTGGCCGCGGCCCCACTGTTTGTGATCTATCGGGTGCGGCCCTATTGGACCTTTTTCCTGTTCGCCTTGGTTTCGGGTTTGCTGCTTGAAGGGATTTTAGGTTCCGGATGGTTCCCGACCTGTTGGGTTTCGGGCCAAGGACTGACGCCTTTTAAAATTTACGTTGAATATTTGATAGCGGCGGTGATGCTGTTGGGGGGCCTAGGTCTTTGGCGTTTCCGGCAGAGTTTTCCACCCAACACTTTTCGTTTGATGGCCGCCGCTATCGTGGCCACCGCGCTAAGCGAATTGGCCTTGACGGTCTACCAGACCGCCTCGGACCTACCTAACCTAATCGGTCATCTGCTCAAGCTGTTGGCTGTGTTGTTGGTCTTCCGCGCCGTCGTCGCCGAAGGACTCCGCAACCCCTTTGGGTTGTTGTTCCACCAGTTGCAAGCCAGCAGCTTAGAGACCGAAAAACACCGCGACCAGTTAAAATCCCTATTAGACCAACAAAGCCGCGAGTTGGAGCTGTCCGACGAAGAACTACACAAACGCATCGAAGAGCAAACCCGCACCCAGCAAGCCCTTTACCAGCAACGGGCTTTGACCGAGACCGTGCTGGACGCGCTGCCCATCAACGTCTTTTTAAAAGATGCCGAAGGTCGGTTTCTGATGACCAGCGAACAGACCGCCAAGACGTTTGGCCGCAGCAAGGACGAATTGGTCGGGCTGACGGACTTAGATCTATTCCCCGGTGAAATAGCCCGAGCCAACCAAGAAGAAGACAAGCTGATCCTTAGCGGCCAAGGTCCCTTGAACCACGAACGGGAACTGATCTTTCAGGGTCAAACAAAATTCATTTTGACGGGCAAACGCTTGATCAAACTGCCTGAAACTGAGGACCTGATGGTCTTGGGCTTTGGTTTGGACATCAGCGACCGCAAAGAAATGGAAAACCAACTGATCCAAGCCAAAGAAAGGGCCGAGGCGGCCAGTCAGGCGAAGTCCAACTTCTTGGCGATCATGAGCCACGAGCTACGGACCCCGCTCAACGGCATGTTAGGGATGAGCCAATTGATGCTCTACGAAGAAGAAGATACCGAGCGGCGCGAACAGTTAAAGATCATCTTAAGCTCCGGTAACGGCCTGTTAACCATCTTAAGCGACATCTTAGACATCAACCGCATTGAGCAACACAGCCTTGCCGCTGAGCTCGCCGAGTTCAACCTATTGGACCTGTGCAACAATCTCTCCATGCTGTTCCGCGCTAGTGCGGAGGTAAAAGGCCTGTCTTTTCTGTTTGAGCCGCCCCCAGCCGAGCTGGGCCGCCTGATGGGCGATGCGCCCCGGGTCAACCAGATTCTCTCGAACCTGTTGGGCAATGCGATCAAATTCACCCACCAAGGCCAGGTCAGCCTAAAAGTCCGCCAGGAGCCTAGTGAAAACGACCAAGTAGCCCTGTTGTTCGAGGTCGAAGACACCGGTATTGGCATCCCCTTAGACCGGCAAGAGAAGATTTTTGACGCCTTCACCCAAATTGACTCTTCCAGTACGCGCCGCTTCGGCGGAACTGGATTGGGGTTGTCGCTAGCGCAACGGTTGGTCCATATCTTAGGCGGCACCATGGGGCTCGAGAGCGAACCGGGAGTGGGGAGTCGGTTTTGGGTAAGGCTGCAATTCGACCTAGCCGATCCAGACCAACCCACCCCGACGATCACCGAGGACCTAAGCGCCCAGCCGCACAGCACCGAAGTGAAGGCACCAAAACAACGCAGGGTCTTGATCGCCGAGGATGACCGGGTCAATCAGATCGTTTTAGAAAAGATGGTCAAAACCTACGGGGCCCATCCGGTGATTGCCGGCAATGGGGCCGAAGCCCTGGACCGCTTCGCCAAAGACCGGTTTGATCTGATCTTGATGGATTGATTGATGCCGGTGATCGACGGGTTAGAGGCGACCCGCCGCATCCGTGCCTTTGAAACCGAAGAAGGACTGCGAAGGATTCCTATCGTCGCCGTTACCGCCCGGGTCACCGCCCCCAACGACAGCACCGTCACCGATGCGGGCATTGACCAGGTTTTACATAAGCCAATCCGCTTTGATGATCTAAAGACTTCGTTAGATCAATTTTTTAGTTAATTGCATCTCGCCCGCAATGACCTTACCGGGAAGGACGAGGCCCAAAAGATTTTGGACAAAATCACCGGAATTTGATAGGCATGGCCGAAACCAAACCACTGGTACCCATGAAAATAAGCTCTCTGCTCTGGATTTGCCTTTTGCTCTGTTGGCCCCTTTCCGCTTCGGCTTTAAACCCCGTGGCGACGCTCTATCTTTTAGACAAGAGCGTCACCCTGGACCGGGCAGGGAAACTGACCGATTTGCGGCAGATAGAAACGCCGCTGACCAACGGGGACCGTATCGAAACGGGCCCTTCGGGACGCGCCAAACTGACCTTCGAGAATGGGGACGTCACCTTTTTAGGGCCCAACTCGCAGCTAACGGTTTCAGCCGAACCTGAGGGCCAAAACTGGAAGATTGAGCTCAATCTGGTCGGTAAGTTGCGGGCTTTGGTCAATAAACGCCAGGACAAAAACTTCCGGGTCCGCACGGTCAGTGCGGTGATCGGCGTCAAAGGCACCGACTTCGTCGCCGACGCGCCGGGGGCAGAAACCCGAGTAGCCACCTTTAAAGGGTTGGTCTTCTTACGCTCCTTAAAAACCCAACAGGATATTGACGTGCCCGCGGGCAAAGAGGGAGCGATTGGCCCCGCCGGGGAGATCATGCCCCTGCGGGATATTGCCGGAGACATCTTAGAAGGCGTCGAGATAGCCGGAAAGCAATTAAGCACCGAGGAAGCGGCGGGCAGCAAGATTGGCTGCACTAATTGTTGACCCAAACCCTAGACTGAAAATACATGAAATTCATCCTTACCCTCTTTGTTGCCACTTTTTTATGCAGCCCAGCGATTTGGGCGGCCCCCAAAAGTGAGTCCATGGTTGGCCAAGTGGCCCCGCAGCTTTCAGGGCAACAGGCCCAGGGAAACGGCCTCTTGAAGATGCGTCAGTTGATGGCCGAGTTTGGCTTTAAAAAAGATGCCCAGGGTAAGTTGATCGAAGTGGACGGCAAGTATGTGCCCGAAGTGACCCGTAATGTATTGGTGCTCAACTTTTTCTCCACCAGTTGCGTCCCCTGTATCCGCGAGATCCCCACTTATAACCGGATCGCCCAAAGCTTTGAGGGCAAAAACGCCAAGCTGATTTACGTCAACGTAGATACCGAGATCAGCGACGCCGACATGACCCGCTTCATTGCCAAAAAGAAGATCGACCTGCCCATGTTGATGCCCAACCAGCGCGACGCCATCCGTAAGTATAAGGTCTATAGCTTACCGCGGATCGTGGTGATCGACAAAGAGGGCAAAATCGCCATGGAACTGCATGGGTTCCACGACGACTTAGAAAAAGTTTTGACTGATCAAATCAACCAGTTACTCTAGGGTACCCGTGGCTAAGCCTTTGCGCTGGATCCTCCCTCTATTTATCAGCTGCCTTTTGGGCTCGCCCCTCTGGGCTGCGGATATAAAAGACGCGGTGGCCGATATGGCCGAAGAACTCCGCGCCAAGCCGAAGATTGCCAAACACGCTGAGCGGGCGATCATCATCCAGGTGGTCAACCTACACAACCAAAAGACCGACCAGACGGCCAAAAAAATCGAGACCGAGCTGTATCTGGCTTTAGAGCGGAGCTTCCCTGAGTTCAGGCTGGTCTTTTTGTCCGAAGCCCTGAACGGGGTGAACCTGATCAAGGCGCTGGTGGTCAAGGGACAATATGAGCAAAAAGGCGAGTCCACCACCCTGCGCATCGCCGCCTTAAACGGCCTGAACGGTGAGGTCATCGCCCAGGCCGAAGGCGTTTTCGAAACCGAAAAAACCCGCCAGGAATCTTTGGTTGCCGTCTTGGACATTGAGGCCGAATACCTGACCCGCGACCAAACTAAGGCCTATTCAGACCTCTTCCGTGCCGCCTTGGCCAGCACCCATGCAATCAAACTGGCCAGTTCGGCGGACGTCGACAAAATGGACCCCGACCAAGTCCAAAAGGCCTACGGCTGTACCCGCGACGAATGTGCCACCATCATCGGCGAACAGTTGGGCGTAGACCGGGTGATCAGTACCAGCCTCTTTAAGCTTTCCGAAAGCAAATATATGTTGTCTTCGAAGGTGATGGACATCCAAAATGGGGCCATCCTGACCAGCAAGACAGTACGCCACAACGGCAACTTGGCTAGCTTGGACCTTGCTTTAGAGACCTTAGCCCACGAGCTGACGGGTACCAAGGCCGCAAACGCTGCGGCAGCCGAAGCCCCGACGCTACGCTCCTCTGAGCGCCAATCGGGCGGGGTGTTTTGGCATCTAGTGGCCACTGGCGGGGCCCTGGGGGCCGCCGTCCTTTCGGTCAATACGGCCAGCCAGTACAATACCTTGGCAACCGACCAGCAGGACCTAAAGACCCAATACGACGCCAGCAGCAGCACCACCGAGCGGTCTACCCTCAAAACCAAATACGACAGCAATGCCAGCCAGATGACCAGCTTGAAGCAGCAGGTCCAAACCTATGACGCCTTGACGGTTGTCTTCGCCCTTTGGGAAGGCTATTTGCTGTTTTCGGGACCCAGCGCGGTCGCCGCCGGAGCCCCACCGGCCCGCCAATGGCAATTTGCCTTGATGCCGGGCGTGGAAAAACCCAGTTTACATCTTAATTGGTCCTTCTAGGGTAGCGGATATGAGTCGATTCCAACCAAAAAACTTGTTCCTGGCCCTTAGCCTATTGACCCTAGTCGGCTGCGGCGGCCAGAGCCTAGACAGCACCACCCTAGACAGCGCGCCCATCGAGGAAGGGGCCCCGGCCACCACAGACACCACCGCCCCTACGGTCAGTTCAACTGTACCGGCCAATGCCGCCAGCTCGATATCGATCAATACTACGGTGCAAGTGGTCTTTAGTGAGGCCATGAACGACTCCAGCATTACCTCAACTAGTGACAATAGCTGTACTGGTAGTATTCAACTAAGTTCCGACAGCTTCGCCACCTGCGTTCCCATCTCTACGGTCTCCGCCAGCACTGATAAAATAACCTATACCCTAACACCTACAAGCAACCTGGGATACTCCACTACCTATAAAATCAAAGTGACTACCGGGGCCACCGACTCGGCGGGCAATACCCTCGCCAGGGCGTTCACCACCGCCACCGGCTTCACCACCGGGTCCGAGGCGGACACCACCGCGCCAACCGTATCCAGCACCAGCCCCGCCGCTTCGGCGACTAGTATTGCGATTAGCACCAGTATCCAAATAACTTTCAACGAAGCAATGACCGCTTCGACGATCACCACAGGGACCAGCACCACCTGTTCGGGTAGCATCCAGCTGAGCAGTTCCAGTACTTTTGCCACTTGTGTCGCCATGAGTTCTTCAGTGAGCGCTTCAAGCGATCTCAAAACCTTTACGGCAACTCCGGCGGCAAACCTGTCCAGTCTAACGCAATATTATATTAAAGTTACTACTGCTGCCAAGGACGCCTCAAGTAATGCTTTGGCAAGTGATTATACGGATTCGATAGGTTTCCAAACAGCAGACGGTACGGCTCCAACAGTCTCCAGCGTCAGTCCCAATGCGGCTATCGCTCCATCTACCACCAGCGTTTCCGTGGTATTCAGTGAAGCTATGGACACCACCACCGTAACAGCAGACAACTCGGGCAACTGCTCCAGCGGTACCATCCGGCTGCGCAAATCGTCCGATAGCACTTGCCTTGCGTTCAGCAGCAACACACCTACAGCTAGCAACAGCAACAAAACCTTCACGGCAACCCTGTCGACCCAAATGTCAGAGACCACGGGCTATTACGTTGAAGTCAGTACGAGCGTCAAAGACACCTCGGGCAATGCACTGGCCTCGACCTATACCGGCACGACCTTCACCACCAACACGGTCTATTCTAGCCTAACTGCCCCCGGTACTGGTTTTGCCCGCGGTTCCTGCGTCTATCTCAGCGGGGTGGGCACCTGGGGCAGTATTTTTTGTTATCCAGGCATCCAATACCACGCCACCAGCGAGTCGGCTTACCAGACCATCCAGTATTACGATCTCCTCAATGCAAACTGGAATACTTTAGCTACATCCTTAGCAGCTGGTTCCTGGTGGCGCGCCGCCGCACCCAACGGCACGACGATTGGCTACGCATATGGCGGTACGGCAGACAATACGGCCGGTAGCACCAACTGCCAATACAGCAGCAGCACCACGACCTTAAGCAACTGTGCTACCACCACCAATGCAGCGAGCAGCTATGCGGGAACCTTCACCTACCCGGGAACGGGTTCAACGATTTACTACATTGGCGGTGCTGTAACCAACACCACGCCCGTGACAACCATCAAGCTGTATGACACTGCCGCTGGTTGGTCGACCTCAGGTACCGTATTGAGTACGGCCCGTAAGTGGCACACTGCCGACTACGCTTCCAGCGTTATCTACCTAATCGGGGGTATGGGAACCTCCGCCGCCCTAGACAGTGTTGAAGGGTATACACCCGGGGCCGCCTCGATGACTACGATCAACGCCACCCTCAGCACCGCCCGCTATAGGCACTGCTCGGGCGTATACAACAACAACGTATATGTCTTTGGAGGCGTCAATAGCTCAGGAACAGTGATTTCTTCGGTAGAAATGTACAACACCAGCACCAGCAGCTTTTCCACTAAAACCAGCATGCCCGCAGCACGGGCGGATATGGGCTGTGTGGGAGATGGGACCTATATTTATCTTATTGGTGGCATGACCGACATCACTGATACGAAAACGGTTGGAAGCACATTCTATAGATATGATCCGTCTAAAGACTGAGCCTAGTTCAAAAAACCTATCTTTGCGCCCCCCTTTAACTCTGCCCAACAGCAGAATGGGGCCTCCCCCCTCAAAAGGCCCCCCGTTTGCATTTCAGCCGGATCAACTATTTTTGAGTAGATCATGGCGCCCGACACCCCCAGTAAAATCTTAAACCTGCATTTGCGGGCACTGCAACGCCCGGCGGCTGGTTCGGCCCTGGCCAACCTGCTGGTGGCCTTTGTCTTTGCGGTGATGTTCCGCCAAATCCTCAGCCAGAGCCAAATGATCTGGTGGCTGGCCTATATGTCACTGTCCACCTTGGCCCGCCTGATCACCTCCTACCGGCTTAAAATTGAGTTGCCTGTGGTCCATCAATTGATGGAAAACCGCCTCAATCTCTATTGCCTCGCCCTCGCTTCGGCGGCGGCGGGTTGGGGGTATATGATCCTCTTCCATTACCCAGCAGATGATTGGCATCATGCCTCTTTGATCGGTTGGGTGGTCTTGGGTCTCGTCGCTGGGGGCCTCCCGGCTATGGCGGTGCACCGCCGCGCTTTTTTTTCCTATCTCCCCTTGGTGGCCTTGCCCACCTCCTTCGCGTTGATGTCCGACAAGCTACAGATTGCCAACATCTTCGGCGGTCTTTCAGTGATCTTCTTTTTCATGGTCATCCGGTCGGCTTCGATGATCCACAACAGCTTAGACCGGAGCTACCGCGCCGGACTGGCCCAAGAAGAACTGGCCGAAGGGTTAGAGCAAAGCAACCAAGCGCTAACCAGCGAGATCGAGCAACGCAAAGCCGCAGAGGATCAATTGCAGGGGGCCAAGGACCGGGCCGAAGCGGCCAGCCGCATCAAAAGCGAGTTCTTGGCCAACATGAGCCACGAGATCCGCACACCGCTCAATGCGGTGATCGGTATGAGCGACCTATTACTGCAAGAAAAACTAAACCCCCAGGCCGAAGAATTTGGACAGATCATCAGCGACCAATCCCGTAGCCTCCTGACGCTGATCAATGACCTGCTCGATTTCTCAAAAATCGAGGCCGGGCGGCTTAAAATCGAAGACCGGGACTTTTCTTTAGGCGAAGAATTGCAAGTCATCGCCCAAGGATTTGCCGCCCAAGCTCAGTTACGTAACAACCAACTGGACGTCCGGCTCGCCCCGGACCTCCCCCAGATGTTATGCGGTGATGCGCTGCGGCTGCGCCAGATTTTATCCAACCTCTTATCCAACGCCCTAAAATTCACCGAGCAGGGACAGGTGATTTTTGAAACCCAAAGCGAAGACCGCGGCGGGCACTGGCTGTTGATCTTTAGCGTAACCGATACGGGTATTGGCATCGCCCCAGACCGCTTAGACGCCATCTTCAATTCCTTTGAACAAGGCGATGGCTCGATCACGCGCCGGTACGGCGGCACCGGGCTAGGGCTAGCGATCACCAAAGAATTGGTGGACCGGATGGGCGGCTCCATTACCGTTACGAGCCAACTCGGCAGCGGAAGCCGCTTTGAGGTCCGCTTGCCCTTTAAGGCCTCTCAGATAGCGGCCCCGGTCTTGAGCGAACTAGACCAACGCCCTGATTGGACGGGCAAGCGGGTTTTGGTGGTTGAAGACAACCAACTGAACCTTAAACTTGCGGTCAAACTGCTACAGCGCTGCGGAGTGCTGACCGAAACCGCCCTTAACGGCCAAGAAGCCTTATCGGTGTTGCGCCGCCAAGCGGTGGATTTGGTCTTAATGGACCTACAGATGCCGGTTTTAGACGGCATCGAGGCCACCCGGATGATCCGCGCCGGGCAAGCGGGAAACCCGAAGGTTCCGATCCTCGCCATCACCGCCAACGTCAGCGAAGAACACCAAAAAACCTGTCAGCAGGTGGGGATGGATGGCTTTTTAGGAAAACCCTATTCGGCACCGGATTTTTACCGTCTATTAAGCCAGCAGTTCTCGGAACCCCGCTAAATTAAAATGGGCTTGCAAAAGCTGCTCGATCCATTACCCTTGGGGCAGTAATTGTACCCATTCGTAAGCTTTTTTACTCTACCGACCCCCTTGTTATGCCAAAGCTCAAGTTAAAAGGGAAGTTGATGGTCCTCGCGTTGTCCATCAGCTTACTTCCCCTAGTGATCAACTTATTCGTGGCGATTTACCAAAGCCAAAGTGCGGTCACCAAGTTGGTTGAAGAGGACCTAAACGCGGTACGTGCTTCGAAGAAATACGCCATCGAGCAGATCTTCTCTAACATGGTGAACCAATTTGAAGTCTTGCACACCCACCCCGAAGCGATCGGGGCGATGCAAGCCCTTTCGGCGGCCTACCAAGAAGAAGGAAAGATCCGCACCCAGCGCTGGGATCAAATCCATGACCGCTACCATAACTACTTAGACCACATCACCAAGCTCTATGGCTGGTATGACCTCTTTCTGATCGACCTCAAGGGCAACATCCTTTTTACGGTCTCTGAGGAATCCGACTTAGGCTTAAACCTCAACGAGCCGCCGCTGCGCAACTCTTCGCTGGGCTCGGCCTTCTACCAATTACAACAAGAAGATAAAGAAATCACCTTCGGCGACTTTGCCCCTTACCCACCTTCGAACAACGAACCGGCAGCCTTCTTTTTGCGTGCGGTAGAACAGGGTGAAAAAGTGATCGGCTATATGGCCTTCCAAATGCCCTTGGACCAAATCAACGCGCTCATGTCTCACCGCGAAGGGTTGGGCGAAACCGGGGAGGCCTATTTGGTCGGTCCGGACCTGCTGATGCGCTCTGATTCCTACCTGGACCCCGAACACCGCAGCGTCAAGGCCAGCTTTGCCAACCCCGAGCAGGGCAAGGTAGACATGCACGCGATCCATGATGCCATGGCCGGCAAGTCCCACGTAGAAGTCATCCAAGACTACGCAGGCCGCGAAGTATACGCCGCCTACACCCCCATCGACGTCATGGGGAGCCCTTGGGTTTTAATTGCCAGCATCACCACCGAGGAAGCCTTCGCCCCGATCCGCCAAATTGAGATGATCAACGGTGCGCTGGCCGTGGTGGGTACCATCTTCGTGATCTTGGCCGCATCGATCTTCACGAACCTAATCACCGTACCGATCCGCAAGCTCACCGGCTTAATGCAACACATCGAGCAGGAAAACGACTTCACCGGACGGATTGAGGTGAAGGGTCACGACGAGGTGGCGGAGATCTCGACAGCCATGAACCATTTATTAGATAACCTGCAAGGGGCCTTTAAGGAAATTGCCCAGGGCGTCGAGACACTCAGCGCTTCAAGCGCGGAACTTTCGGCTACGGCCACCCAAATCCAAAAGACCACCGAAGAGGTCAACGAAGGGATCGAAACCTCGGCCGCGGCAGTCAACGAATCCAACGCCAACATGGCCGAATTGGCGGCGGCGATGATGGAGATGAACCACACGGCGGCCAATATTTCGGACCTCTCTGCGGCCGCCCAAGAGGGCGCCTACATGGGTGGTAAGGCCATGAAAGAGACGGACGCCGCGATCCACAAGATCAGCGAGTCTTCTTCTAAGATCGTGGGGATCGTCAACGTAATCACCGAAATTGCCAACCAAACCAATCTCCTCAGCCTCAACGCCGCCATCGAAGCCGCCAAAGCCGGCGAGTCCGGTAAGGGCTTTGCGGTGGTCGCCGATGAGGTCCGCACCTTGGCCGAACGCAGCAACAATCAGGTGGAGCAAATCCGCCAATTGATCGAAATTTCCAGCGAAAACGTCAAGGAAGGCACCCAGGTGGTTGCCCGTACCGGCGAAACCCTGGGGCAGATCACCAACCAGGTCAAGGACATCGGCGGAGCGATCCAAGAAATGACCCTGACCATCACCGAACAGGACCGGCGTACCCAAGAGATCAATGCGGCGATTTTGGATGTCTCCCGGATGAGCGAAACCTCGGCGGCGGCGATGAACGAACTGGCCAGTGCCATCACTCAGGTAGAAGCCACCATCGACGACCTAACCCGCATGGCCGAAGACTTGGCCCAGCAGGTAGTGAAGTTTAAGGTTTAAATCCGCAGGGTCAAAGCCAGCGGAAGGACCTCAAACTTCGCGGGCAGTTGACCCGGCGCTTCGCCGTCAAGGTCGATCCAACTGGTCGGGTCGCATTGGGCCTCTAGGCTCTGGGCGCGGTAATGGTAAACATTAGGCATCCCCAGATGGGTGCCCCGGTAGATATGGGCGAACTTGGTCACCACCTCAAGGGGATTTAAGTCGCCCAAGACCACCACCTCCAGATAGCCATCGTTGTTGCGCGCCTGGGGCGCAATCCACATCCCGCCACCAAAAAACTGTCCATTGGCCACCGCCACCGAAAGTGCCCGCATCGAGATCGGCGGGCCTCCGTCTAGGCTCAACCGAACCCAGGGTTTTTGGTATTCTAGATAAGCTTGGGCGGTAACCCCGAAGAAAGCCATCCGGCCCGAGGCCTTGGCCGATTCCCGGTCGCGCTGCTGCATCCGTCGGTCCACCGCGCCCGAAAGCCCAAAGCCGGTGACATTTAAAGCCACCCGGGTTTGCTCCACCCCTTCGGGGTCCTTAAAGGTCACCTGGATCACATCAATAGGCCAATCGCGGCCCCAATGGATGCGGGCGATTTGTTCTTCTAGGCTAGGCCCCAGCCCAAAGCTGCGGCCCAAATCACAACCGGTGCCTTGCAGGATCACCGAAAGACGAGCTTGGGGATAGCTCTGTTGCGGGTCCATAAAGAAACCGTTGGCCACTTCATTCGCCGTGCCGTCGCCGCCGACGGCAATCAAGTGGTCATATCCGGCTTCGAGCGCTTGGGTAGCCAAGAGCGTGGCATGGCCCCGGTCTTCGGTAACCTCCAAATCCAATTGGCTGGCCCCAAAGCCCAACAGCTCAATCAAAAGGTCCTTTAACCCCAACGCCCGCCCCTGGCGTGCGGTAGGGTTTAAGATCACCATGCGTTTCATGGCTTCAGCGGGATTTGAGCGTGAATTCTTGGCCCTTGGCAACAAAGCCCAAGAAACCGTCTTCTAAGGGATTGAATTCGGGATTTGGCTGGTAATGGTAAAGCCAAGTTTTGGCTTTAATGGCGGCAGGCAGGTCCACCAGTTGTTCGTAGTGGGCATGGACACCGGTGGCGGGGTTGCGGGTCTCGGCGTCGTGCCAGATCACCTGAACCTGTTCGGCGAGGGGAGCCAAGATATCGGGCTGATAAAGCGCATCGGTCGAGAAAAAGGCCTTCTCGCCGCCTGAAGACTCCATCAACAAACCATAAGAATAGAGCTGACAGACTTGGGTGATCACATGAGGCATCTTCACCAAGGTGAACCGGTTGCCCTCCCACTCGAAGCTGCCGTTCTCGGCAACCGGCTGGGGGCGGAAGAAGTCGTCTAGTTTGCGCGGGACATCATCCACACAGCCTAGCCCACCTTTGATGCTATGTTCCCAAGCGGTATGCAGTAGGTTTTCTTCAGCAAAAAGCAACGGGTGTTTGAAATCAGGAGAGAAAAAGGTCGCGTAAACCAAGAACTCGATCCCGCCCAAATGGTCGGCATGTTGGTGGCTCAAATACACCGCGTCAATATCGAAGGGACCCAGCCCGGCTTCGGCCAAAGAGAACCGGACGTCTGTGCCGCAATCGACCAAGAGCCTCTTGCCGCTGTCAGCGGTGATCAACAGATTCGATTGAAAGTAGTCGGCCGTCGTAAAAGCCGACCCAACACCCAAAAACTTGATATTCATTACCCCTCGATTGGTCAGGACTATACTTATAGGTTATCCGAACCGGCTTGGCCAGGATTTTTTCCCTCCTTAGAGGCTGGATAATCGCTCCTTGATGTGATAGATGCAACGAATCACCATCCCAATCATTTTCACCGGAGGCTTGATGAAACCAACTAAATTCCTACTCAAGGAAAGCGACATCCCCACGCATTGGTATAACGTGATGGCGGATATGCCCAACCCGCCCACGCCGCCTCTGGCCCCTGATGGTTCGGTCGTCACCCCCGACGCCTTAGCCGCCATCTTCCCCGACGCCTTGATCGAGCAAGAGATGGCCCAGGCGCGCTGGATCGAGATTCCCGCCGAGGTACGCCAAGCTTACGCCCAATGGCGGCCCAGCCCGCTAGTGCGGGCCCGAGGTTTAGAAGCCGCCCTGGGCACCCCAGCAAAGATTTATTTTAAATATGAAGGCGTCTCGGCCGCAGGCAGCCACAAGCCCAACTCCGCGATCCCCCAGGCCTATTACAACAAAATGGCGGGCATCAAAAGGCTGACCACCGAAACGGGTGCCGGCCAGTGGGGTTCGGCAATCAGCCACGCAGGCCAGCACTTTGGCCTAGAGGTGAAGGTTTATATGGTTAAGGTCAGCTACCACCAAAAGCCCTACCGCCGCTCGATGATGCAGATGTGGGGCGGACAGGTCTTCCCTAGCCCCACCGACATGACCAACGCCGGACGCCAGATTTTGGCCCAAGATCCCGACTCGCCCGGTTCTTTGGGCATCGCCATCTCCGAAGCCGTCGAAGAAGCAGCCAGCCGTGCCGACACCAACTACACCTTAGGCTCGGTGCTCAACCATGTATTGCTGCACCAAACCATCATCGGCTTAGAAGCAAAAAAACAATTTGAGCTCGCCGGGGATTACCCGGACGTGATCTATGCCCCCTGCGGCGGCGGTTCTAACTTCGGCGGGGTGGCCTTCCCCTTCTTGCACGATAAATGGTCGGGCAAAAAGATTTCTTTGGTCGCCGTCGAGCCCACCAGTTGCCCGACCTTGACCAAGGGGCACTATGCCTACGACTTCGGTGACGTCGCCGGGATGACGCCTTTAATGAAGATGTACACCTTAGGCCACGACTTTGTACCCCCGTCGATCCACGCAGGCGGGCTACGCTACCACGGCGATTCTCCGCTGGTTAGCCAGCTTTACCACGAAGGGCATTTAGAGGCGCGCGCCGTCGGCAATCTGGGCACCTTCGAAGCGGGCGTCACCTTTGCTCGGGCCGAAGGGATCATCCCGGCACCGGAGTCTTGCCACGCCATCAAGGCTTGCTTGGACGATGCCTTAGAATGCAAAAAAACTGGCGAGCCGAAAACGCTGTTCTTTAACCTTTCGGGACATGGGCACTTTGATATGGGTGCTTATGACAAGTACTTCTCTGGCGAGATAGAAGACTACGCTTACCCCGAAGCAGCGATCCAAAAATCCATGGCCCACCTGCCGCAGGTTAAGGAGCCCCAAACCCCTTGACCACTTTCTGATTAACCTTCAAGTTGGTTGGGTCTAAAGCTCCGTCCGGGCTTTTGGTTCCAACCAATGCGAGGATAATAGCCCTATGAAAGTTCTGGTCGTCGGCGCAGGTGGGCGTGAACACGCCTTAGCTTATGCGCTTAAAAAAAGCCCTCAATGCCAATCCTTGGCGGTCACCCCTGGAAACGGCGGTATCGCCCAGATTGCCGAATGTTGGGGCCTGACCGATCTTGACCAAATTGTCTCCAGAGCCCAAGCCGAGGGAATCGGGCTGGTCTTTGCAGGCCAAGAGGATTATCTGGTACAAGGCCTAGCCGACCAGTTGGAAGCCGCCGGGATCATGGTCGTCGGCCCCAGCGCCGCCGCGGCCGCGCTCGAAGGCAGCAAAGCCTTTGCCAAGGCCTTTATGGCGCGCCACCAAATCCCCACCTCAGGCTACCAAGCCTTCACCTCTGCCACCCCGGCCAAGCAGTTTTTGGCCACTTTAAGCGCCCCCTATGTGATCAAAGCCAGCGGGCTAGCCGCCGGTAAGGGCGTGGTCATCGCCGAGGATCTGGCCAGCGCCGAAGCCGCCGTAGACGAGATGTTAGGCGGTAAGTTTGGCGAAGCGGGCGAAACGCTGGTGATCGAAGAATTTATGCCCGGCGAGGAAGCCAGTTATTTTGTCTTCACCGATGGCAAGGACTACCTCAGCCTGCCCAGCCTACAAGACCACAAACGGGTCTTTGAACTAGACCGAGGCCCCAACACGGGCGGCATGGGCTGTTACAGCCCCGCACCGATCTTGAGTCCTGAAGTGGAAGAGCAGGTCAAACAGGAGGTGGTCGAGCCGACCATCAAAGGCATGGCCGCCGACGGACACCCCTATAAGGGAGTCTTATACATCGGTCTGATGATCCACCAAGGCCGAGCCAAGGTGGTCGAATACAACATCCGCTTCGGCGACCCCGAATGCCAACCCTTGATGATGCTTTTTGACGCCGACTTGGTCCGCCTAGGCGAAAAGTTGGCCCAAGGGCGCTTAAAGGAATTTGAAGCCCGCTGGAAACCCCAAGCAGCGGCCTGCGTAGTCTTGGCTTCGGGCGGTTATCCCGGTCCTTACGCCCAGGGTCAGGTGATCCAAGGCCTAGAAGAAGTCGAGTGCAACGACGAACTGCAAGTCTTCCATGCGGGCACCGCCGCCGACAGCAACCGCTTTAAAACCAATGGCGGGCGCGTCTTGGCGGTTACGGCCCTAGGCGAAACGCTGCAAGCGGCGCTAGACAAAGCCTACGCTGCCGCGGCCCATATCCATTGGCCGGGGATGCAATTGCGCCGGGACATTGGGCTCAAGGGCCTCAAAAAAGGCGTCCCCACCGGCAAAAAGGTGGGCATCATCATGGGCTCGGCTAGTGACATGAAGGTCGCCCAAAAGGGCACCAAACTGCTAGACCAGTTCGGGATCCGCTACGAGGTGATCGTTTCTTCGGCCCACCGTACCCCCGAGCGCACCCGCGACACCTTGCACCGCTGGCACCGCGAAGGGGTGGAAGTCTTTATTGCCATCGCCGGGATGGCCGCCCACTTGCCGGGGGTGGTCGCTTCTGAGACCGGCTTGCCGGTGATCGGTGTACCGGCGTCCGGTTCTGCGCTGAGCGGGCAGGACGCCTTGTTGGCGGTGGTGCAAATGCCTCCGGGCATTCCGGTGGCTACCGTGGGGATCGACCGGGGCGATAACGCCGCAGTATTGGCACTGCAAATCCTTTCCATCAAATACCCGGCGTTGAAGGCGGTCCACGTTGAATACCGATTGCAGATGGAGCAGGCGGTCATCGCCTCGAGCCCGGAAAATCAATGAAACCGACGGCGGTGTTGATCTCCGGGAAAGGTTCAAACCTTCAGGCAATCATCGAACATTGGCAAAGCGGCACCAGCCATTACGACCTAAAACTGGTGATCAGCAACAACGCCGGGGTCAAAGGCTTAAGCCGCGCCGAAGCAGCGGGCTTGCCCGGCTTGGTGATCGACCACCGGGAATTTGAAAGCCGCGAGGCCTTCGATCGGGCATTGGATCGGGCCTTAAAGGGGGCGGGTATTGAATTGGTGGCGCTGGCCGGTTTTCTACGTTTGCTTTCGCCCTGGTTCGTGCGAGAATGGAGTGGTCGGATGATCAACATCCACCCTTCGCTTTTACCGGCCTTTCCGGGCTTGCACACCCACCAAAAGGCGCTCGAATACGGCGTACGTTACGCTGGCTGTTCGGTGATCTTTGTGGACGAAGGGGTAGACTCGGGGGCAATAGTCGAACAGGCGGTGGTGCCGGTATATTCGGACGACCGCGAAGAAGATTTGGCCCGAAGGGTGCTGCGGGAGGAACACCGCATCTTTCCCTTGGCCTTAGACCAAGTAGCCACCGGAGCAGTGGCGCTGATCGGCGGTAAAGTGATCCGCCAGGAGACAAACCATTAATCGAGCCCTTTGGGGGGCCTGAACCCTATTTTCTTGAGAAACGGAACGATATGGCCAATGTGATCGTAATCGGCTCCCAGTGGGGCGACGAAGGAAAAGGAAAATTGGTGGACCTGCTGGCCGAAAAGGCCGCTTTAGTGGCCCGCTTCCAGGGGGGCAACAACGCAGGGCACACCGTCAAATTTGGTGACCAGACCTTCATCTTACACCTGATCCCTTCAGGCATGACCCAGAAAAACACCCAATGTGTTTTGGGCAATGGCATGGTGATCGACCCGGAGGCCCTACTCAAAGAAGTGGCCGAATTAGAGGCGCTGGGCCTGTCGATGGAAGGGCGTTTGTTCATCTCCGACGCCGCTAGCCTGATCCTGCCTTACCACCGCATGATCGACGCCGCCCGCGAAGCCCGGGCCGGAAAAGACAAAATCGGCACCACCGCGCGCGGCATCGGCCCGGCCTATGAAGACAAAGTGGGCCGCCAGGGTGTGCGCTTTGTGGAGGTAGACAACGACAACCGCTTTAAGGGCAAGTTGGACCGCTTGGTAAAAGAAAAAAACCTTTACCTCAAGCATGTGCTCGACCACAAAGGCCCCTTCTGCGACTCGGACCAGATCTTTGAAGACCTGATGAAGGCGATGAAAAAAATCAGTCCCTACCTTTGCGATAGTTCGCGGATGATCAACGACAGCATCGATGCGGGCAACCACGTCCTGTTCGAAGGCGCCCAGGGTACCTTTTTAGACATCGACCACGGCACCTACCCCTTCGTCACCAGCAGCAACACCACCTCGGGCGGAGCATGCACCGGCGCGGGCGTGGCCCCCAACCGAATCGACCGGATTGTGGGCGTCGTTAAGGCCTACACCACCCGGGTCGGCTCGGGCCCCTTCCCCACGGAACTGGACGACGCCGATGGCAAACATATGTCTAGCGTCGGCGCTGAATTTGGCGCCACTACCGGCCGCGCACGGCGCTGCGGCTGGTTTGACGCCGTTTTGGTGAAAGAATCGGCAAGGATCAACGGCATGACCGATTTGGGCATCACCAAGCTGGATGTACTTGATGGGATGAAAAAATTGAAGATTTGTACCGCCTACGAGTTACCAGACGGCACCCGAATCGACCGATTCCCTCATAATTTAGCCCAGCAGGAATTACTCAAACCGGTATATGAAGAGATGAACGGTTGGAGCCAGAGTTCACAAGGGATTACCGACTACGCGCTTTTGCCAGAAGGCGCAAAGGCCTACCTAGAGCGGATCGAGGAGCTTTTAGGGGTGCCGATTACCTTGGTCTCAACGGGCCCAAAAAGGGAAGAAACGATCTTCAAAAGAGACTTGTTCCAGAACTGATGCGGTTCTAGCGAAGAAAAAATTTGCAGCACTCAGGAGAAATACGGTTGCTTTTTGGCTTTAATTTGATAAAGCTTTGTGTGCAACCTTTGAACATCTCCCTTTTCGTACAATCACTCATTAGGAGAACGGATAAATGAGCGAAAACATGACCAAAGCAGAACTGGTCGCTGACGCAGCCACCGCCGCAGGAACCACTAAAGCCGCTACCGAAAAAGTCCTCAACGCTGTATTGGATTCTATCCAAGAAGCTTTGACCAAAGACAAGAACGTTACCTTGGTTGGTTTCGGTACCTTCACCACCGCTAGCCGCCAGGCTCGCGAAGGTCGCAACCCCAAGACGGGCGCCAAGATCAAAATCCCGAAGGCAAAAGTAGCTAAGTTCCGCCCTGGCAAGAAACTGCGCGACGCTGTCAACAAGTAAGCGAATCCCTCAATTCGAGGTTTTCTGATTGAGGGAAGGGCCCGGCGGGTTCTTCCCTTTTTTTTTACCCCCACCCCCCCCCTATGTACGAAACGCTAAAATCACTGCACATCATTGTGGTGATCACCTGGTTCGCCGGGCTTTTTTATCTCCCCAGGCTTTACGTCTACCACGCCAATACGGCGGACGAGCCGGGCATTGAGCGTTTTAAGGTGATGGAACATAAGCTGTTTCACTACATCATGACGCCCAGCATGCTCTTGACGCTGGCTTTTGGTACTTGGCTTTGGCTGGGATTTGGGTTCGGAGGCGGCTGGATGCACGCCAAATTAACCTTGGTGGTGGCCTTGGTGGTCTATCACTTCTTCTGCTACCGGTACCTGTTGGAGTTCGCCGAAGACCGCAACCAACACAGCCACCGCTTCTACCGGATCTTTAACGAGTTGCCGACCTTACTTTTAGTGGCCATCGTTTTTTTGGTGGTCTTTAAGCCTTTCTAGCGCAGGGGAAGGGCTGGGTGGAGAGGGGCCAGGGCGGGGGCAACCCCTCTACGGGCCTGGCGCGGCGGAGGAATTTGAGTATCGCAGCAGTCAAAGGGCTAGACCCCTTGGCGCGCATTCCTGAGCCCAGCTACCTGTTGGGGCAAAACAGCTTTGATTCCAAAGGGCCGCGCCGTTCGCCAACGGCTCTAGCGGATACCTCGGCGAACCAAGCCCTGTTTTCGAAAAGTCGGGGCTATCCAAACCCTTTGCCTCAAGCAGGCCAGGCTTTAATGAGACGATCAGCCAAAGGTATGGGTCCGCTCAATCAGCCGACTCCGCCTCTAGCCCCAGTTGGTCCATGATCCGCCGGACCTGCTCTACCCGGAAGGGCTTGGTCATAAAAAACTCACTGCCTTCTTTTAAGCTCTGCTGGATCACTTCCTTTTCAGTAATCCCCGAAGCCATCACCACCGTGGTGGGCATATCTTCTAGGTCCATCCAGATGGATTCATGGTCACGGATCACGCGCAGCACCTCGCGCCCCGACAAACCGGGCATGATGATGTCTAAAAAAAGAATATGGAAGCGGTCGCCCCGTTCCAACCCCTCTTTAAACAGAGCAATCGCCTTTTTCCCGTCCATCGCCGTTTCTACGCGGCCATAGGGCCGCACAATCTTGGCAAGCAGGTAGAGATTGTGGCTGTCGTCGTCGACCAACAAAATTCTAGGTCTCATCCTGCCCCCTCCCTCAGATTGTTCCCCTAGCCAGCCAATGGGCTCGGGGCCATACAACCGGTCCCCTGATAAAAAGCTGCCGTGCCTGGACCCTACGCCGCACCGGCAAACACCCTATTAACCAATTGATATTCTTCTTAATTATTCCACAAAAGGACCGCTCTAACAACCTCCATATTAAGGTTCCGGGGCCCCAAACAAAACCCCCTGTAACCAGGGGGACCAAGTAGGTAAGTTTTTGGGGGCGGCTGCTCAAAGAAAGGGCGGCCTAAAACTGGACCTCCCGGTCCAGGCTCCGGTAGTTGACCGCTTCGGCGAGGTGCTCTAGCGCGATGGAGTCGCTGCCCGCCAGATCGGCGATACTGCGGGCTACCTTGAGGATCGAATCATGGGCGCGGCCACTCAGGCGCAAACGCTCTAGGGCCATCTTCAAGAGCCGGTGGCCCGACTCGTCTAGCTGGCAATAACGCTCCACTTCTTTATGCGACAAGTTGGCGTTGCTGCGCCGGGGGTCGCCGAAGCGGACCTGTTGGCGGGCCCTGGCCTGGGCCACCCGTTCGCGGATCGCCGCACTGCTTTCGCCGGATTTGGCGAAGTTCATTTCCTCATAACTTAAAGCGGGCATCTCCACCTGCAAATCAATGCGGTCCATCAAGGGACCGGAAATCCGGCCACGGTATTTGAGCACCTGCGAAGCCGAACACTGGCAGGTTTTCTTGACGTCGCCCAGATAGCCGCAAGGGCAGGGGTTCATGGCGGCGACCAGTAAAAAGTCGGACGGGAAGGTCAGGCTGGATTTGGCCCGGCTGATGGTGACCTGACGGTCTTCGATCGGCTGGCGCAGCAGGTCTAAAATATTGCGGGGGTATTCGGGCAACTCATCTAAAAACAAAACGCCATGGTGGGCCAGCGAAACCTCACCGGGCTTCGGGAAGGTCCCCCCGCCGATCAAGCCTGCCCCAGAAACACTGTGGTGGGGGCTCTGGAAGGGGCGCAGGGCCAAGCGTTCCTTGCCCGGCGGGAGCCGCCCGGCA
Organism: bacterium; assembly: GCA_032250835.1. GTDB lineage: Bacteria > SAR324 > SAR324 > XYD2-FULL-50-16 > XYD2-FULL-50-16 > TamC13-09. The sequence goes on along the minus strand of JAVVEA010000013.1, from coordinate 43,025 downwards.
ATGCCGTGGATTTTGGTGGCGTCGATGGTTTCGGTGAAGCTCATGGGCGGCAAGATGCCGGGCAAACGTTTGGCCAGCATGGACTTACCCGAACCGGGCGGGCCGGTAAAGAGCACGTTATGCTTGCCTGCAGCAGCGATTTCCAAGGCCCGTTTGGCGGTCTCTTGTCCCTTCACGTCAGCAAAGTCCAGCTGGTCGCCCCAGGCCACTTGGGGGTCAATGGCGGCAGGTCGGTCATAGCGCGGCAGCAACCGGTGGCCCGCAAGATGCTGGACCACCTGGGGTAAGGTTTCGGCAAAATACACCTCGATCCCTTCGACCAAAGCCGCCGAGGGGGCATTCTCCACCGGCACCACCAACTCGGTTATGCCCGCCTGTTGGGCCGCTAAGGCCATGGCCAAAATCCCGTTAACTGGCCTCAAGCGCCCCTCTAAAGACAACTCACCAACCAGCAACTTGCCCTCTAATGCCTTCGCTGGAAGCTTGTCGCTGGCCTGTAAAATCGCGCAGGCAATGGGCAGGTCAAAGCCGGTGCCGCCTTTGGGTAAGTCCGCCGGAGCCAAGTTGACGATCACCTTACGGATCGGGAAACCCCCGGCGGCATTGTTGATTGCCGCCGAGATACGGTCGCGGCTTTCACGGATACCCGAATCGGGCAGCCCCACAATATTAAAGGTGCCCAGTCCTATAGATACGTCGGCCTCAACCTCAACCAAGTGGGCATCAACGCCAAGGATGCTGGCAGAGTGGGCGATGGCGGTAGACATAAAGACTCACGTTATTAATTAAAATGATTTTTTCCTTTCTACCTCAATAGGAAACATCTGTCCACCTTTTGACCTATCCAAGATAGTCATTTCGCTATTGCCCCAAAGCAAGCCTTGAGTTAGTCTGGAAGGCATGTGCGGGGCACTATTGGTAGCCAAAAACCCAACAGAAACTTTATAGGCAGAACAATGCATTTCGATATTCTCCCCTCGGTAGACCAACGTATCGCCAACTGGCTGGAAACACAAAAAAAGGTCGCCGAGCCGGACCCGACCGCCAAATATCGCTTCAGCATAACTCTCTCGCGCGCCTTTGGCTGTGAAGGGTATCCGTTGGCCGTGGCATTAAAAGAACGGTTGGAGCAGTTGGATGTTGGCCACCGCTGGACCATTTTTGACCGCTCGCTGATCGACAAGATCTTGCAAGACAACAACGTCTCGCGGAAGTTACTGGAAAATTTTGGCCGCAAGAACGTCTTTTATGACTCCTTGATGTCCAACATCGATCCCCACTGGACCTCTGATGCGGACGTTTATGAGCTGATGGTCAAAACCATCATGAGCCTCGCTGAAGAAGGCCGGGCAATTTTCGTGGGCCGGGGCGCTTCGGTGGTCACCGCAGAGCTAAAACGTTGTTTCCACTTCCGCTTAGATGCCTCAGAAGAATACCGCATCAACTCTCTGATGGACCGAAGTAAGCAGGGGCGCGACGCGGTTTTGGCGATGATGGAAGAAAAGGAAAAGGAACGCGAAAACTTTATCAACCGCTTCCTAGGTTGCGATATGAACGACATCAGCAACTTCCACCTCGTCTTTAACAACGAAAAAAACAGCGTTGAGCAGATGGCCGAGACCATCACCAGCCATGTAGACCTACACATGAAAACACTGCTCAAGTAACGCCGCAGAGAGGCGGGCCCTTTTGGGCCCCGCCATCTTGGGGTCTGGCCGATTGCCGCTAGGGGTGCTATCTTATCAATAAACCCTGCTAGGTAACTCGGCCATGGCTTACGAACTCATCCCCTCGGACCCATCCATCCCTTGGGTGGTATTTAACCACCCCGAACACCCCAAGGCGATCCGCTTCGATCTAGCCAGCAACGGCTTGCTGGGCTTGGTTGTGGTGGTTTCTGAGCGGCTTTATAGCCTAGGCGATTTGAGTGTTGGCGGCTGCTCTTATATCCAAGACATCCCGACCAATAAATTTATGTCCTTTGCTCAAGTAGAGGAATGGGTCAACCACCAAGCCGATGGTTTTATCGGCCGCCAGTTGGGCCTCAAGTTCTTTTTTGAAACCCAACCCAAAAAGGGCGGGGTCTTAGTCGACGGAACCATGAAGAACTTCCGCCTCTTCTTGTTGCTTTCGGTCGAGGAAGTGGAACGGGAAATCACCAAATACTTTTTTGCCCGGGGCATCAAACGCAAACATGACCCCAAAAACGTCTTCGGCAAACTGGACGTGATGATCATGAAAACCATGGGCACCCGCAACCACGCCAAGTTGCACCATCAGGCCATGATGGCCTTCAACATTTCTTTTATCAGCTTGCTTCTTGAGTCGGCAGCCACCGACGAGGAAATCCGCGAAATCTATCGAGGCTATTCCAACAAACGGCTCTGCATCAAATATGGCGTTGAATTTACTGACCCCACCGAAACCAAAACGCTGCTCAACTTTGCCCACCCTAAGGCATTGTTTGAAAAGCCACCAGCCCCCAAAGCGGAAGCACCTGAGCCAGACCCCTCAGTAAAAAATGAGGCGAGTTCCCAGGAACCTCCGGGTGATAAAGCCGAAAGGGCTTGACGCTTAAGACCTTTTCATAGGAATTTGTGGGAACCAACCTACTTAGCTGACTCTTTATGGCCGAACATTTGCTCAAATCCGAAGACGAAACGCCCAAGGAAGAGGTCCCTGAGGAAAAGTCCCCGGAGGAGAAGCTAGAAGAGAACATCAAAGCGGCCGAACCCTCCAGCGCCGACGAGCGGGTCGAACTGATCCGCGAGATCATGTCTAAAGAAACCTTTATCGACCCCCTCAACCCTGAAGAAATCACCAAAGCCTACGCCCAGTACGACAAAAATCCTCAGAAAATGACCGACGTTTTGCTCGCTAGTTTCCAGGCCTATTGTCGCAAATCGGTGCGCGAGACGGCCTTGCTGCGGATCAAAAACGAAGTAGCCATGCTGCCTTTTGAAGAGGCGGAACAGCTCAAGCGCCAAGCGGTCCAGGAACTAAGCCAACGGATCCAGGGCGATACCGACATGGAACGCCTATTGGCCATGTTGCTCTTTAAAAACCACTTTTGGAATTGGCTGCGCTACGGCCTTAAAGACATCTTTGCCGACCAGCGCCGCCAACCGGGGCACCAGATCAACAACTACCTAAATATCCGGTTCCACAAACTAAAAGAAAGGAAGCACTTCCACACGGTAGCCGACTTGGTGGCCCATGACCTGACCGAAATCGTCAACCACTTCAAGTCTGATGTGATGAAGAAAAAGGTCCGCATCTTCGGTTAAACGACTTGGGCCCACAAACAAAAAAAGCCCGGTATTCCTAAAGGAATACCGGGCTTTTTTTTGCCCAAAAATCCAGTCTCTTACTGGGCTTCCTTGGCGGCTGATTCGCCCGCAGGAGCGGCGGCTTCAGCGGTTTCAACCGGCTCGGCGGGGGCTTCGACCTGGGGGTTTAGTTCCTTGTCTACGCAGTCGGCCAGCGCTTTATAGCTACCGCCCACAGCGCCCGCCACAGTAGTGCAGAAGGTCAAGGTTTTCTCGGGTACCTGCATCGCAGCAAGGCTATCCTTCGCTTCTTTTTCTTGCTTTAGGCAGTCTAAGACCAACTTGTCGTCACCACCCACCTGGGTAGCCATTTCGTCGCAAAAAGCGGCGCTGTCCATGGCTGCCATAGCGGGGCTAGCCAAAACCAACAATGCAAACACTGAAACAATCCATTTCATTTGAGGCTCCTGAAAGTTTACTAACCCAAATCCCATGACCCCAAAGGAGCCAGAAGACCACCGCGACCCACTACTAAGGTGAAGTCCCCATAAGCTATCAGGAAATAAAAATTTTACCAATACCAAACAGAAGCCTGTCCTTTTTTGTCCCAAATATTCAGGGGGCACAAAGATAGGGTCCCAACCGGAGCCCTTTGAGGTAATAGGGAGGGGCCTCGGGACTCGCGGTTCACGAAATCACCGTAAAAAGCAACGGGCCTAACCCAAGGAGAATCCAGCGAGTAGGAAAGAAAAAAAGGGGGTCGAAAAGGGGCAAGACCCCAAGGACCGAAGCCCCTGGGGCCCTCAGGGAACTGTTCGAGAGGAACAGTTCCATAGGGTGGGTCTACTTTTTCTTCGGGTCGTTGCCCTGCTCTGCCGAGTACAGCAGCATGGCCCGCGCGAAGGGATTGATGCTGCGGTGGTCGGCGATCCCCAGGGTTTTTTTCAATTCCGTTACAAACTCACCCTGATAGCGCTTGAGTTTGAAGTTAAGCTCCTCTAAGGGATCGTCGAAGCCCGGTACCGTGGCGTCCAACTCGTCGGATTCTAAGTCGCCATTAAAAACCGAGCGCTGGTAATAATCGGCCACAAAGTTGATCTCTTCGATCAACTCGGGCTCTAACCCCTCGGGCAGAGCGCTGCGTTCAAACTGGATCTGGCCGTCGGGCATCAGCTTGGCGCTAATCTCGGCAAATTCAGCATAGGCCAGAGCCATTTCTAGTTGGTGGCGGTCGAATTCCATCATCACTTCCATCTCATTTAGCCATTTTGACGCTCAGCGCAATCTTATACAAGACAGTCAGAATCATCGCACCAATCGCCCAGATACCCAGGGTGATCGAGAATTCCGGCCAGGTGATGTAATATTCGGTGATTTCGTTCAGCGGGTTGGGGACAAAACCGCCGATCACCAAACCAATCCCTTTATCGATCCACAAAGACAAGAAGATGGCTCCGCAGATCAAGCCCAGGGCCTTTTCATTGTGCCGCAATCCTGGCCAAAAAAGCCCCACAATACCCGCCGCGCCCAAGAAGACCGAGGTCCACAAGAAGGGGACTAGGTTGCCATGACCTTCCAGCACAAAGAAGAGGTACTCCAGGTTATGCTGGTGGCTGGGGATGCCGGAATAATAGGCCGTAAAGAACTCCAAACCGATGAAGAAGAAGTTCGCCAAGATGCCGTAGGTGATGATAGTCACCAGCTTTTGGGTTGCTTCCTTGCCGATGTCGAAGTTGGCGATCCGCTTGAGCAACAGCGACAGCAGGATCAACAAAGCAGGACCGGCAGCAAAGGCCGAAGCCAAAAAGCGCGGAGCCATGATGGCGGTCATCCACAAATGGCGGCCCGGCAGACCCGCATACAAGAAGGCGGTCACGGTGTGGATCGAGAAAGCCCAGGGCACCGAAAGATAGATCAAGGGCTTGACCCATTTGGGTGGCGGCGTGCCCTTTTTTTCGGACTCTAATACCACCCAACCGCAGATTATGTTTAAGACCAAATAGACGTTGAGCACCATGGCATCCCAAAACAACATGGAATGGGGCGTTGGGTAGCGCAAAACGTTTAAGAAGCGGTCCGGATGGCCCATATCCACGACGATGAACATCAAACACATGCTCACTGCGGCGATGGCCAAGAACTCGCCTAAGATCACAATCTTGCCGAAGGGCTTATAGTTGTGGATGTAATAAGGCAGCACCAACATCACCGCACTGGCGGCGACGCCAACCATAAAGGTGAATTGGGCGATGTAAACGCCCCAGGAGATGTCGCGGCTCATACCGGTGATCCCTAGGCCGTATTCAAGCTGCTTGAGATAATAAAAGACCCCGTTGGCGGCGATCAGGCCCAAAATGGCGAGCCATCCAAAATACCGCTTGTCTCCGGTGAGTGCCTTTTCGATCATGGTTATACTCCCGATTTAAATAACGTAAAACACCGAAGGCTGCGTGCCCAGTGCCGGTTTGCGCTGGATCGTTTTCTTCTCCTTGAGCACCTGACGGACCTCCGAATTGGGGTCGTTTAGGTTGCCGAAGGTCAAGACGCCCTCTTTGCAGGTTTCGACACAGTGGGGCATTTGCCCCCGGTCGATCCGCTCGGCGCAGAAGTTACACTTTTCCACCACACCGCGCTCACGGGTGGGGAAGTGGGGGTCGATCTCTTGGATATTTTCGCGGGGGTCGCGCCAGTTAAAGCTGCGCGAACCATAGGGGCAACCGGCCATACAAAAGCGGCAACCAATACAGCGGTGGAAATCCATCTGGACGATCCCGTCGCCGCGCTTAAAGGTAGCCTGAGTGGGGCAAACCCGTACGCAAGGGGGGTTGTCGCAGTGGTTGCAGAGCGTCAAAAAGGGTTTTTCCAGCAAACCTTCTTGGGTGTAGCTGTGGTTCTTTTCGGTGAACACATTTTGGTACGGTGCCTTCCAAATCCACTTAATCTCGTCCTTTTTGTTGCCATGATCCGGCACATTGTGGCGAGAGTGGCAGACCGTGACGCAGTCGTTGCAGCCTTCTTTACAGAGGCTCATGTCGATCACCATACCCCAGCGCTTAACGTTGGGATCGGCCTTAGCCAGATGCGCGCCCGAAGCCAGCGCTTGGCTAGGCCCGCCGAGTCGTTGCAAAAAGGCAAAACCCCCAAGGCTAACCAAGGAGCCCAGGCCCAGGGTTTTTAGAAAAGTCCGGCGGTCATCTTGCATCTTGGGCCTCCATCGCTTTACTTAACTCCATCGCGGGGCTATGGGGATTTTCGCTGCCTGCGGCTGGCGGTTCATCTAAGTGACAGGTCCAGCAGTAAGGCTTGACACTGGTGTAACCATGGCACTCGTCACAGAAATGCTCGGCCGGGCCGTGGCAACCTAGACAAGTATTGGTCAAACTTTTGTCGTAATGTTTGCCGTCGGTGGCGACGTAGGTGCGTTGTTGGTCCCGGACCACCGAATGCCGCCAGTTTTCCAGCAACTGCATGTGGTTCGCCCGCATCCAACGGGCCGACTCCACGCATTGCTCACCCTTGGGCTGGGCTAAAGTTCGGTGGGTCTCGTGCTGATGGCTGCCCTTAGGCGACCAGAGCGGATAGGTCAACAGCCCCAGAAACACTAGCAGTACGGGGATGACGATTTTAGCGTTATACATCCTTTATTCCTCCCCTTCTTCGGCTTCGGTTTCGGCTTCGGCGTCGATTCCTTTGACTTCGACATCCATTTCATCTTCGCGCAGGTCCTCATCACGGCTTTTTTCGCCGTCCATGATCAACGCGTTGCCGACCAGTTCGTGCAGGCCACTGACCTCAACGCCGGGGTTCCAATAGTTCATGCTCGCCGTCAAGGCCACCCGGTCGATGGCGCAGATGGCCGTGAGCATATCTACGCCATGCTTCTCGCGGACTTTCTTGACCGCACCGGCGCGGGGGAAGCCGCCGCGCATGCGGATGTCCATGTATTCTTCAGTGTTCAGGCCGGAACCAGAACCGCAGCAGAAGGTCTTTTCCTTGATCGTCTCTTCGTCCATCTCGTGGAAGTTGTTGACTACATGGTCGAGGATGTAGCGGGGCTCCTCGATCATCCCCATACCCCGGCTGGTGTTGCAGGAGTCGTGGAAGGTCACCTTGCGGTGGTCGTTGCGGCTGGGGTCCAGCTTGAGTTTGTTGTGCCGGATCAAATCGGCGGTGAACTCGTTGATATGGACCATCTTGGTCGCGCGGGCTTGCTCGAAGACCGTCCCGGTGATCGGGCTGACGGGCACGTCTAAGAAGTTGGCCGGACCGTTCATGGTGCCCATGTACTGGTGCACCACGCGCCACATATGGCCGCACTCGCCACCCAAGATCCATTTGACGCCCAAGCGCTCGGCTTCGTGGTACATCTTGCCGTTGAGCTTCTTCATCACGTCATTGCCGGTGAAGAGCCCGAAGTTGCCGCCTTCGGAAGCGTAGGTCGAAAGGGTGTAATCTAGGCCGATATGCTCAAAGAGCAGCAGGTAGCCCATCATGGTGTACATACCCGGCAGGGCAAAGGCGTCCGCCGAAGGGGTGATGAACAAAACCTCGGCACCTTTGCGGTTAAAGCTAGGCTCGATGGCAATACCGGTGACGTCCTCTAAGTCCTCACAGATGCTCTCCACCGCCGCGGTGAAGGCGTGGGGTTCGAGGTTGAGGTGGTTGCCGGTGCGGTTACAGTCGCTGGCGGGCTTTAAGACCCAGTTGATGTTGACGCCGATCAGGTGCAACATCTCGCGGGCCATCATGGTGATCTCAGCGGTGTCGATGCCGTAAGGGCAGAAAACCGAACAGCGGCGGCACTCGGTACACTGGTAATAATACATGTACCATTCCTTGACCGCCTCTTCGGTGAACTTGCGGGCCCCACCGATCTTGCCTAAAATCTTTCCGGCCTTGGTGAACTCGCCACGGTAGATAGAGCGCATCAATTCGGCGCGCATGACCGGCTGGTTCTTCGGGTCGCCGGTGCCCAAAAAGAAGTGGCACTTGTCGGCACAGGCACCGCAACGCACACAAATATCCATGAACAGCTTAAAGGCCCGGTTCTTTTCTAAGCGGTCCTTCATGCCCTGACGCATGCGTTGCATCCAGTCATCGGGCAGCTGCCAGTCTTGGTCTTTAGGGTCCCACTCACGGGGGTTGGGCATACCCAAACCGTTGAGCGCTTCGGGCTTGGCGGAGTAACAATAGTTGCCGGGCTTAAACTCGGCGGGCGTCTCCATCCAATCCTTCGTTGGGCTGTGCCCGGTCAGCAGGGTTTCCTGCTGATTCATCGCGGCGGATAACTCCGCCAATTTGGCTACAAACTTTGACATTTCCTCTACCTTGTAGGCTTGCGTTGGGTTGGGGCTATTCCTTATCTAACGGCAGGCCCGCAGCCCGCATCTTATCTCGGAAGTCGTCTTCGTAAGCCGCGTAGGTGCGGATCTTGATTTCTGGGTTCCAGGGGTTGATGTGCCTTCTTGCCCGGCTGTCGTTACGCATGTTCCGCGTGGGGCTAAAAAACACTCCGCCCATGTGCATCAACTTAGAAAAGGGGAAGTACATGGCCAATACGCACACCAAAAAGAGGTGTACGTAAAAGATAGCCCCAATCTGCATATCCGTGGCACCGGGGTTGAAGGTCATCAGGCCTTGGATATGGGTCTTGACCTTAGCGATGTCCACCTTGGCGTGATAACGCATCCCCATCCCGGTCAGGGCAATCGCGCCAATCAGGATCAAGGGGAAATAGTCCGCCGGGAGCGACAAGAAGCGCATCTTCGGGCTGATCACTCGGCGCACAAAGAGCGCGGTGACCCCTAAGAGTATCAAAAGATCGGTCAGGTAAAAGGCGGGCAGCGTGATTTGCATCATGCCGTCAATGGCCTCTAAGGCAGGCACAAAGAAGGGGACGGGCTCTAAGAAGAACCGGTAGTGCCGCAAGAAGATCAACAGAAAGGACCAATGGAAAATCAGACCAAAAAGCCAGAGGCTTTTGTCGGATTCATAGGTCAATTCGGGAGTGGCCTCGCCCTCTTTGGTTTGCAGCGTTGCCATAGTGTTACGGAAGAGGCTGCGGAAGAGCAACACTTCCAGCGCCATGCGCAGTACCACGCCCAGGCGGCTGCTGGGGGCTTCTAATTCGTTGTTCTTGATCCAATCCAGCGATTTGCCCTGACCACAGGTGGTCTGGATCGCGAAGGGGACCGGGACCTTCGCCCAGGCGATGATCTTATAAGAAAAGCCCAGTACAAAGACCACAAAGGCCAAGTAGGGGATGGCCACGCCAAAGATCCCATAGAGACCGGCTTGCGCACCACCGTAGGCGATAGCGGCCAGAATCAGGGTCGCCACCAGAGGGATGAGAATTCTCACAGCTCGTACCTTGCGTTTAGAGTTGTCCGTCGGCCTTAAACCGGTTGTTGGCTAATTTGATCAAGCTTTGGGTTTGGATCTGTTGTTCCTGCACTTGCAGTTTGAAGAGATCCTCACGGCACTTGACGTACACATCGAAACTCATACGGACCAATTGGTCGATCAGGGAGTCAAAGCCGATCAACTGATCGTCGCCGGGCGTTAGACCCGCTTCTTTGGCCCGACCGCGCACAATCCGCTTGAGCATATACAAAAAGCTGAGCGCTTGACTGGGGGCCAGTTCTTGGACCGCCAAGACGCGGATGATCTGGTCCAGCAGGGGAGCCAGCTTGTCGGCGTCGGTGCCCTCTAGTAACTGGGCATAAAGTCCGCGCAACCCTTCGGCCAGGGTGTGGCCCAAGGGATTGGTGAAAAAGCTTTTGTTCTTTTTGAGGTAGCGCCAAGACCCTTCTGGGTAGAGGTGGAAGACCGCCTCTAACCATTGATCCAGCAGAGATTCCTGCTGCTCAATCAGGATTTGTTCTAAATCCATGGTCACACTACCCACAGCTGCATCCAGTGCCGCAGCTCGAAGAACCCGCCGTAGAGCCGCAGGATTCAGGATCGGCCTGGTCGCCATCGTTGGGGTTCATGAAGATGAACTGCTCGATGCCTTCATGCTCGCCAAAATCGATCACCATGCCGTTGGTATTGGACTGGGATTCTTCGTCACAACAGACCTTAATACCCGCAACCTCAAGGGTTTCTTCTTCGATGTTGAGGCGGTCAAAGCCCATGTTGTAGACAATGCCGTGGTCAGGATGGCGGCGCGCGCTCAGACGCAGAATTAGACCTTCTTCGCCGATTTGTTGGAGCGACTCGTTGAATTTCGCTGCCGCTTTTTCGGTAATCGTGAACATTGCGAACCCCCTGTTGAAAAGTTCGTATCTATATTTTTTGAGGACCGCCTCCCCGGCTTAAGGGAGGCGGCCAAAGCGGTGGGGAGGGAGCCCTCCCCCAAAAGGCGGATTACGCCTTGGCGGAGCCTTCCTCGTGGGGAAGCTCAAGCCAGGTACCGTTGAAGTAGGTGTAAACCAACTTCTCCGAATCCACCAAGATCTTGATCGCGTCTTTGCAATCGCGCTTGCTCAGCTCGTCACCGTATTTGACGATCATTGCCTTGCTGAGATCTCCGGGCTTGTAGCGTTTCTTGCCGGCGGCCTCGGTGACCATTGCCAACATGTCGTCGGCTACTGTTTGAACATCGACTGCCATGATTAAAACCTTAAGTGGGTTGATGCGTTGTAAGACTTGGTCGCCAATTTGTAATCATCGATGTGATATTTGGTGAACTCAAATCCAGTGAGCTTGAAGAAGCGAGCCCAACCGATCCGGTCGATCATGTCGGCCAAGCGTTCCCAGGGTTTGCCATATTCTTTGTACACGTCAACGATGGTCCGAACAGCCTCGACCACTTCGGGCCAACGAGGGGGATTGTTCGGGATAAAGGGAACCACCATTTTGGTGAAACGGGGTTCCGAACGGGCGTTGGCGCACTTACCACCAACCCAAATCGACAGACCGTCGTTGACGGGGTCAGCAATCGGCATCTTGGGGCAAGCGGTATAACAAGCACCGCAGTACATACACTGCGACTCGTTTACCGTCAGGGTCTTCTCGCCGTCGACGATGTCCGCACGGATAGCACCGGTGGGGCAAGCGGCGATGGTGGTCGGTACTTCGCAGTACTTGGGCAAGTTTTCTTTCTGGACCTGGGGCGGGCGGCGGTGGATACCCAAAACGGCAATATCCGAAGCATGCACGGCGCCGCACATGTTCAAGCAGCAGGCCACAGCCAGCTTCATACGGCCCGGAAGGCTGTGGTGCGTGAAGTCTTCATAGAGGTCATCCATCAGACACTTAACCAAACCCGAGGCATCGGTAGCCGAGGTATGGCAATGCACCCAACCTTGGGTGTGGATCACGTTTGAAGCCGAGTTGGCGGTACCACCAACGGGCCAGCCTTCCGCTTCGAGGTCTTTGATCATCGGCTCAACATTCGCTTCGGTCGGGGTCATGAACTCCACGTTCGAGCGGCTGGTAAAGCGCAGATAACCGTCGCAATACTTGTCCGCAATGGCGGTAAAGTAGCGCAACGACTTGACGCTCAACAACCGGGGGCTGCCTACGCGTACCGTCCAAAGTTTGTCGCCCGACTCAGCGGCGTGAAGCATCACACCGGGGCGGGGGGTTTCGTGCCAAAGCCACTTGCCGTAGTTGTTTAAAACGGTGGGCGGCAGAAACTGCTTGTAATCGGGACATCCGATATCGGTCTTTCTTGCATTCATCGTTAAATCCTTTTCTTAAGCGTTGGGTTTTACTTGCCGACCAGTTCGTCGCCAGCTTGGGGCTCGTCTACTTCTTCGTAATACTCGTCGTAGAAGACGTAAGGGTTCTCGCGAGGATGGATCACCATCTGAACATCGGGCTCAACGCCGATGCGCTCCAAGAACTCACCTTTACCCATACGCTCAACCAATTCACCAATCCGCTCTTTGTTTTCGCCGTGGTCGTCCCAGACGTCCCAGATGCGCTCTAACAGGTCTTTAACGTCGTCGTAAGGAGCCTCGATTTCCATGAAGGGAATCAAAACAGAGCTAAACAAAGCGCCCTGGACGATCGGAGCCTTAGCACCCAAAAGGATCGTGGCGCCGCGTTCTTTGCCGGGGTGCAATGCCTTGGGGTAGGCGTTGATGCACTGCATACAGCGCACGCAGTTTTCGTTGTCGATGGCGATCTTCTGGCCGTCCCACTCAATGGCGCGGGTCGGGCAGAGCAATACGGCATCGTTGATCGGGTTGCGACCAGCCTTGACGTAGTTGGTCATCTCTTCGTCGTTGACCTGGATATGGTCTTTCCAGGTACCGATCACCGAGAAGTCCGCGCGGGCAATCGCCGAGACGCAGTCGTTCGGGCAGCCCGAAACTTTGATCTTAAATTTATAAGGGAAGGCGGGGCGGTGGATTTCGTCTTGGTAGTGGTGGGTGAGGTCGTGGCACAGGTCCAGACAGTCAAACATGGCCCACTCGCACCGAGCCGGTCCCACGCAGCAAGAAGGAGTTCGCAGTGCCGATCCGGAACCACCTAAGTCCCAACCCTTTTCGGTCAAAGCCGAAAAAATCGGTTCCAATTCGTCGGTGGTGGTCCCCAGCAAGATGATGTCGCCGGTGGAGCCGTGCATGTTGGTCAGGCCCGAACCGTATTTTTCAAAGATGTCGCACAGGTCATTTAAGGCCTGAGTAGAGTAGAACCACCCTGCCGGTTGGTTGACGCGGACAGTGTGGAAGTGGGCTGCACCGGGGAATTCATCCGGAGAGTCCGAGTAACGGCCGATAATCCCGCCGCCGTAGCCCTTAACACCGACAATACCCCCGTGCTTCCAGTGGGTTTTCTTGTCTACATAGGACTTTTCCAGTTGGCGAAGTACGTCCCGCACCATCGGCTTGGTCTCGGCCATATCCTTCATTTCTTTAACGAAGCTGGGCCAACGACCTTTTAAGAGTTCATCCAACAGAGGCGTTTCGCTGTTCTGGTTCGCTTGGTTCGACATGCTCACTCCTAATTGAGAGAGGAGTTTCGGGCGAGCCAGCCCGAAACTCCCTTTTGGTTAATTCGAAAAGGAAATACCCCTTCGATTTAGACGCAGCCGGTAGGCTTGGGCAGACCGGCGATCTTACAGGCCTGCTTGGCCGGGCCAGCGGGGAAGAGATCATAAAGCATCTTAGAGGCTTCTTTTTTCTCAATCCCGTTTTTCTTGGCAATTTCCTTGGTCAGGATTTTGACCATCGGGGCGATTTGGTACTGCGCGTAATAGTCGCGGAGGAAGTCAACCAAGTCCCAGTGGGCTTCGGTCATGTCCACGTCCTCGGACTTAGCTAGGTATTCAGCCGCTTCCTTTGACCACTCGGTCATATCCTTTAAATATCCATCCTCGTCCGTCTCGATGGTCTTTCCGTTGACTTCGAAGCTCATGATTCCTCTCGTTATGGGTTGAAAAGATAAAGTAAAACAGTTCCCTGATAAAAGATTTGGTATATTCTAATATAACGATATAAAATTACAATAATTTTTTGCAAAGAGCCCGTTTTTTTTTGGAACTCCCGCCAATCGTCGTTACCAAATCTTCTCTTAAGGCTTATCAGTTAATGGTATAGCCCGACCAACAAAAAAAGCAAACAGCGTTATGAATTGCCAGTTTGCCAAAATCTAGTCCAAGCTACCCCCAAAAAACCAAACAGCAACCCATAGGCTACACAAAATGGAATCAGTCAGACAACATTGGGAAAATATCTACTTGCAAAAAGACTTTGAGCAGCTAGGTTGGTACCAAGCTGAACCGGCCATGGAATTGGAATGGATCGGGTCGCCCCAAGAGGACCAACCTTTGATCGACATCGGTGCGGGCTGCGCCTTTTTGGCCGACCAGCTGGCGGCTAAGGGCTTTGAACAGGCCACCTTCGTGGACCTATCCCAAGCTGCCTTAGACAAAATCCAAGCCCGGTTGGGCGAGAGGGCACCCAAGTTCCGTATGGTTCAAGGAAATATTTTAGATTTGCCGCTACATGGCCGCTACCGCTTCTGGCATGACCGGGCGGCCCTGCACTTCCTGACGGACCCGGCGCAGCAACAAATGTACATGAACCAAGTCCGGAAGGTATTATTACCCGGAGGGCGGGTGATGTTGGCGGGATTTGCGCCCGATGGACCCGAGCAGTGCAGTGGCCTACCGGTGGTGCGCCATAGCTTGCAGAGCCTCTCGGCGCTGCTAGGCGAGGAATTCAGCTTGATCGACCAGCGCCCTTGGCTGCACCGGACCCCCGGCGGCACCGAACAGCGTTATTTATTCACCCTTTGGCAGCGTCAGCCCTAGAGCCGGACAAGAACCTAAGGCTCTCCTAGAAAATTTTGGATGCTCTTGATCAGCTGGCGCATTTCAATGGGCTTGGTCAGGTAGTCATCCATGCCCGCATCGAGACAGAGGGCCTTATCTTCGTCCATCGCCTTGGCGGTCACCGCGATGATGGGCAAGCGTGGCTGTTGGTTTTTTGTTTCGCGCTCGCGGATCAACCTGGTGGCTTTGAAGCCGTCTAAAACGGGCATCAAACAGTCCATCAAGATCAAGTCCACCGACTCATGTTCGAGTAGCTCCAAGGCAATCCGCCCATTGCCCGCCTCAAGGACTTGATAGTGGTTTAAGGTCAAAATCCGCCGGATCACCGAAGCGTTGATCGAGTCATCTTCTACCACCAAAATCCGGTGCTTGCGCTCGCTGTGCTGGGCCTTTTGTTTAAGTTTAGGTTTCGGTAGGGCTGGTTCGGGTGTTTCGCGGTTTTTCGGCAGTACCCCATGGAATTCGTTTAAGGAAGGTTGCGCTGCCTGAGTTGGTGGTTGATAACTGGGGTCAAAGACCTTACTGGCGCTGTGGGGATTGTCTTCGGGCGGTGCGGGGATCTCGAACCAAAAGAGGCTGCCCTGGCCTTCACGGCTCTGAACCCCCACTTCGCCGCCCATCAAGCGCACCAAGCTTTGGGTGATCGACAGACCCAAGCCGACGCCACCAAAACGGCGGGTGCTACTGCTGTCTGCCTGCGTGAAGCTCTTAAAAATCAGGCCCAACTTACTGGCCGGAATCCCCACGCCCGTATCGGCGACCTCAAAGCGCATACCCGCGCCGCCCCGATAGGTTACGTTGCGCGCCGTCAGACGGACCGAGCCCTGAGGCGTGAATTTGATGGCGTTGCCCACCAGATTAGACAACACCTTGGTGATCAACGAAGCATCCCCCATTACCCGGGGCGTCCCGATCCGGTGGGTCTCCACGATCCAATCTAAATGTTTGGCCTGCGCACTGGCCGAAAACATCTGCTGCAGGTTTTCTAATAGATTATGCAGGTCTACCAGCTTTTGTTCGGAGTTCAACTGCCGCGCCTCAATCCGGCTGATATCCAAGATCTCGTCTAAGACCTGCACCAAAGCCCGACTAGAGCTAAGCATCACCTGCAACATGGCGCGTTTTTCCGGGTCCTGTTCGTCACCTTCTAAGATTTGCCCCATCCCCAAAATGCCATTCATGGGCGTGCGCAACTCGTGGCTCATCGTGGCCAGGAAGTTGGTCTTGGCGAGGTTGGCCGCCTCGGCTTCAAAGCGGGCCTTTTGTAGTTCGTCGTCCCGTTGTTTTTGTAAGGTGATGTCTTCTTTAACCCCCAAATAATTGATGATCCGCCCTGAATCATCAAAAACCGGGGACAGGGTGGTGGATTCCCAGAAGTGTTCACCGTTCTTTTTGCGGTTGAGCAACTCACCGCGCCATTGGCGTCCGGCGGTCAACTCGTTCCAGATTTTCTGGTAAAAGGCGTTGTCGTGGTGCCCGGACTTAAAAAGCCGGGGATTTTTGCCCAACAACTCTTCGGGCTGGTAGCCGGTGATTTCGGTGACCCTTGGGTTTATGTATTCAATATTGGCCGCCAAATCGGTCACCACCACCGAAACGGGGCTTTGCTCCACCGCCCGGTTGAGCTTGTGCAGCATTTCCTCAGCCCCTTGGCGCGATTGGACCATCTCGTCCACCGCCGCCGCCAACAGGCCGATCTCGTCGCGCCCGCCTAGGCCCGTACGCACCGAATAGTCCCCTCTGCCGACCTGGTGGGTGACCGCAACAATGCGGTTGATCCGCCGCGAGACGATCTGATCAAAAAAGATCCCCAACCCAATAATCAACAGCCCCAAAATCACGCTAAATTGCAGCACCTGCCGGTAGACGGCCTGTAGGGCCTCGTCCTTTTGGCTTTTTAGGTCTTGGAAGATCAACAAAAAGCCCCGGATGGGTTCGCGTAGCTTTTGCGGTTGGTTGCCTAAAATAATGGGATAGATGCCCACTAAATACTGCTTGAGTTCCCCTAAATAAACGTGCCCCGCCTGAGTGCGCCGCACTTCGCTTAAGTGCGAGAAAACCATTTTCCGTTCTTGCTCAGAGAGGGATTCTAGCTTGGTGATGAAACTATGGCCGATATGGGCGATACGAGAAGAGGCTAAGATTTGCCCCTTGTCGTCAAACAGCAGGATATATTTAAAGTCCAATTCCGAGGCCAAACCACTCACCTCACGCTGCACCAAGGTATGGTCACCGCGGCTGTAGGCATGTTCAAGGGTGATTTGGAGCCGGGTCATCAGTTTGGTCAACGCCACCGATGCGTTGGTCTCTACCTTTTGTGTGGTTTTGCGCCCGTTATATTGGACGCTCCAAATAGACAGCAGGACCGTAAAGAGCAATAGAGCCGTGGGAATGCTCAAGCGCAACGGCAGTAAAACCTTGCTTCGCGTCATGGGGCGTTTTTGATAAATCTGGTCTCGACCAGTCCGCTCAGATCGACGGGCCGCGAAAGCAGGTTATGGTGACGCATATAATCAAAAAGCCGCTGGGCCCGGCTTTCGAACTCCGAAGGTTGGCCGCTAAAGGCCGATAAGCTTTCGGACCGGCTGGGGAACTCTATCCCCCGGTAGGCGGCTTCGGTCGCAGGTTTACTGAGCGACAGTCGCTGTGCAATGGCCGCCATGGCTGGTTCTCGCTGTTCACGCAGGTAGCGTAACCCCTCAAACCAGCCGTCCACCAACGCCTGCACTTGTTCGGGATGTTCTTTTATAAAGGATTGCCGCACCGCCAAGACATCGACGATCTCACCGGGAATTTGGCTAGAATTAAATATTTCTTTGGCCCCCAGTTGGATTAGATGGGTCCGGTGGGGGTCGAAGGTCACTACGGCATCGACCTTTGCCTCCGAATAGGCCTGTGCATGTTCGTCCACCTGCATAGGAACCATCCGAAAGTCTTCTTGTTTGAGGCCCATTAAGTCTAACGCACGGGAGAAGAAAAACCCGCCTAGAGCGGAGTTTTCAAACCCAATATTGCGCCCCTTAAGGGAACTTAAATCAGGGTATTGGGGCCGAGCTAAGATGGCGTCACCACCGTTAGAATAGTCCAATAAAGCCACCAACTGAATCGGAACGGCCGTTTCGCGTAGCTGCATTACTTCATCCAGCGTAAGCGCGGCCCCGTTGATCGCGCCATTGCGCAGCGCTTTGATCACCAAAGTCGCTGAGGGATATTCCACTAATGAGACTTGGTCGGGCTTAAAGTGGCCCTGATCACGGGCCAAAAAAAGCGGTTCATACCCCGGCCAGGGGTTTGCGCCGATCAGTAAAGCATTGCGTTGTTCGGGCCGCTGGGGCGAGAGCGAAGCTTCGACGAGGCGCTCCATCCCGCCGATGAACAATAAATCCACCGCCAGCAACAAAAACCCGACGCCTAAAGCCGTTAAAATCAAAAATGACCGCATTCCCCCCTCCGGTTACCTCTGCAATCTAATACCCCTGGGGCGTAACCTAATTATTGCGTGTAAAACTACCATTTATAGCAGATAAGAACAAGAAGAGCTTTTAGGGAGCCTTCGACAGTAGCTGGGCAATTTGGCCTAGCCCCCGGCCTTGTGTCCCACGACTTAGGTCAAATTGACCTATTTTGTTTTCCACACCTATCTATGATTCTGTTTTAAATAATAATTTTATCTGGCACGAGCCTTGAAATAATATAGGCAAGAGCCCACCGCCCGTCGGCGGGCTCATCTCAACCAAACTCAACGTAGGAGGTTATTATGTATGGACTAACCGGAGCTTTTGACGCCCTTTGGGCCTTGCAAAAAGCCTTTGATCAAGCAGCCCGCAACGACTATTTCGGAGTCTCCACCACCGCAGCCGGGCAACCGCCGGTCAACCTGTTTAAGGACGGCGAAAACACCCTGCTGACCCTTGAGATTCCGGGCGTTAAAAAAGAAGACCTGAGCATTGAAGTGAAGGGGAATTTGGTCCGCATTTCGGGCCAACGCCGCCTGCAAATTCCCGAAGGGGCCAGCGCCCACCGGCGCGAGCGTTCGGACTACCGCTTCGACCGCAGCATCCGTCTGCAACACGAAGTGGACCCAGAACAGGTCAAAGCTGAACTGAACGACGGGGTTTTGGCCCTGTTGTTACCGATCAAAGAGAGTGAAAAACCCAAAAGCATCACCATCAATTAACCCACAAACCGGAGGACGCCATGAACACCGATAAAAGCTTGCAAAAAGCCCCCACCCAAGCGGTGGAAACCAAAGCCGAAGAGCGGACCCAGCAGTTTAAGTACTTCCGCCCCGATACGGACATCTTTGAAACCACCGAGGCGCTGCATGTCCAGATGGACCTACCGGGCGTGACCAAAGACCGGGTCAAGGTGACGATGGAGAAAAACCGCCTCACCGTTGAAGGCGAGATCGACCCCAAGCGTTACGAGCCGCTCAAGGCGGTCTATGCTGAGTACAACCTGGGCCACTTCAGCCGCAGTTTTCAGGTAAGCAACCAGATCGATCCCCAAAAGATCGAGGCCAAAATGGACCAAGGCGTGCTCTACCTGACCCTGCACAAGCGCCCCGAGGAGAAACCCCACCAAATCAAGGTGGCTTAACGCTCCCATAGCGCCAAGGAAGGCGCAATCCACCGGGCGGCTGGCTCAAACCCGCCAGCCGCCCCAATGAAACACCCCACCTCCCACAGGCCGTCGCTCCGCTGTGGGGGGTGGGGTGTTTGCGTTGGGGGCAAGAATTCAAAAGGGAATTAGGCCTTTGCCAAGCAGGAGTTGGCTTGCAGCTCCTAAGTAAAAGCTTTTAAAAACCAATTAACTCATTGAAATCTTTAACCGCAGAAGGAGGCCGCCGGCACAATATGGCGGTAAAAGGAAAAGGTAAAACAAGAAAAATAGGAGTAGCAGAGCAATCAGCCAGTTGGGAAGCAGCGAGGAGGCGCCGGTGGATATTACCTCAAGGGGTTGCTCTTACCCGTCCGCAGACGGTGGCCAGGGCAGCCAGACTCACCCTGTTGTTCTCGCTGCCGGTCTCATAATATCAGGGCTTAAGAACGAGTCAACTCCCTTTAAATAACCCCATGAAGTGCGGCAAGCGATTCTCTTTGCCGCTCAGCGGCGCACTTGGTTACGCAACCTACACCCTATCCGCACCAAGGATTTGGATGCTCATTTAAAGAGGAACCTCTCAATGCCTCAACTCAGAAAGCCAGCTGTTCAAGAGCAGATAACCGACAGGAGGGCGGGCCTGGACCGATGGCTCTGCCACCTAGTCTTTGGGCGGCATCAAATCGGTGATGCTGCGCTCGAACATCTCGGCGGCTAGGGGCAGGGTTTCGGCAAAGGTGGGGTGGGGGTGGATGCTCAGGGCCAAATCCCCCGCTTGGCAGTCCATCTCGATGGCCAAGGCCAATTCACCAATCAAGTCGCCCACCTGCCGACCAAAAAGCGCCGCGCCGAGAAGCCGCTTCGTTTCTTGGTGGAAGATCAGTTTGGTCAGGCCCTCTTCGGCTTGTTCGGCCAGGGCCCGCCCGCAAGCTTTCCAAGGAAAAACCTGGGTTTCAATCGGTAGCCCCTGCTCCTTCGCTTGGGCCTCGCTCAGCCCAACCCAGGCCACCTCCGGTTCTGTATAGGCCACGGCGGGGATCACCCGGTGGTCCCAAGCGGCCTGTTTCCCGGCGATCACTTCGGCGGCTAGCTTTCCTTCGGCCATGGCCTTGTGGGCCAACTGCGGACCGGGCACCAAGTCACCAATCGCCCAGATATCGGCCGCTTCGGTACGCATTTGTCGGTCCACCTCGATCAATCCCTGGTCATTGGGTTTAAGTCCCAATAGCTCCAGGCCTAGGTCCCCGCTGTTGGGCTTGCGGCCCACCGCCACCAGCGCTTTGTCGATCTCTAGCGGCTGGTCTTGGCCTTTAAACATGGCTTCTAGGTGGCCTGAAGTTTCCTGAAGGGACTCCAGCGAAGTCTTCAGATACAACCCTTCCAGCTTGGGCTTCAGGGCTTTTTTCAGGCTGCGGGCTAAATCAGGGTCTAAGCCGGGCAGGAGTTGTTCGGCCATCTCTACCAGATACACCTTTGAGCCTAAGTCCGTGTAAATGTTGGAGAATTCGAGGCCGATCACTCCGCCGCCGATGATCAACAGCCGCCGGGGGATCTCCTTTAAAGCCAAAGCCCCGGTGGAGTCTAAAATATGTTCACTCTGAGGTAAGTGAGGCAACCGCACCGGGCGGGACCCGGTGGCCAGAAGGGCCTTTTTAAAGGCGACCCGTTCGGTGCCGCTTTGGGTTTTAACTTCTAGTTCCCGCTCCCCCACAAAGCGACCTCGACCTTGGATCACCCGAACCTTGCGCTGTTTGGCCAAACCGCCTAGGCCTTCGACTAGGCGCGAAAC
The DNA here is from genome assembly GCA_032250835.1 of bacterium. GTDB lineage: Bacteria > SAR324 > SAR324 > XYD2-FULL-50-16 > XYD2-FULL-50-16 > TamC13-09. Next base: position 22,075 of record JAVVEA010000013.1, on the reverse strand, counting down.
AACGGACTGTTTCCATTCTTGCAGCTGGGCAAAATCCACTTCTGGCGCGCCGAAGTTCAAACCTATCTTTGCGGCCTGTGCCGCTTGATCTATGCTGCGGGCGGCGTGCAGCAGAGCTTTGGTGGGGATGCAGCCCACGTTGAGGCATACCCCACCCAGCTTAGGCCGCTCTTCGACCAAAACCACCTTCAGCCCAAGGTCCGCCGCCCGGAAGGCTGCAGTATAGCCACCAGGGCCGCCGCCTAAAACCAAGAGGTCAACTGCGTCGCCTCCGCTCACCGGTACGCGCTGGGTTTCTGCCTTAGAACCAGCGGAGGCCTCAGCTTTTTTGTGGTCTTGGTCTTCCTCCTTCAGCTCTTCTCCCTTTCCCTCCTCTTGAGGTGGGTCTCCTATATCCTTGGCAGCCGAAAGAATCAGTTTGAGGATCGGGTCTCCTTCGCGGACCCAGTCCCCGGTTTTAACCAGCACTTCGGCCACCTCTCCGTCTGCCTCGGCGGGAATGTCCATGGCCGCCTTGTCGGATTCCAGGGTGATCAAAGGGTCTTCTTGGTGGATATGATCTCCCTTAGAGACTAAGACCTCAATCACTTCCACCTCGTCAATTCCACCAAGAGACGGCACCTTAAGGGTTCTTTGTTTGGAGCTCATGGGATCAAAGTAGAAGGGGTCGTAGGTCTTCAATCAACTCACAGAGCCGCCGCAAGAAGCGCGCTCCCTGGACTCCGTCGATCAGGCGGTGATCATAAGAAAAAGAAATCGGCAGGATCAGCCTCGGCTGGAATTCAGCTCCGGTCCAGACCGGCTGGGTCTTGGCCCTTGCGATACCCAACACGCCGACGTTAGAACCGTTGAGCAAGGGAGTGAACCCCGTGCCTCCGGCTGCTCCTAAGTTACTGATCGAGAAGCTGGCCCCTTGGATGTCCTGGGGCCCCAATTTGCCTTGGCGGGCCCTTTGGGCCTTTTGGTCCAACTCCCGGGCTATTTTATAGACCCCTTTTTGGTCCGCATCGGGGACCACCACCACGACCAAGCCTTGGTCGGTATCCACGGCAAAACCGAGGTGGAAGTAACCCTTGATGATCGCCCGTCCCCCAGCCATGTCCACCGAAGCGTTGACTTCGGGAAACTCTTGCAAGGCCTTGACGCAAGCCTTGGCTATCAAAGGTAGCAAGGTCAACTTCACGTCCTCCTTCTCGGCGGCCTGCTTTTGCGCCTGGCGGAAGGCTTCGGTTTCGGTGATGTCTGCCTCGTCGAACTGGGTCACCAAAGGCACCTGGGACCAGTTGCGCTGAAGGCTTTGGGCCGACTTCTTGCGGATTCGGCTGAGGTCGCGCACTTCCACGGGCCCGAAGCGTTCGAATTCCTTGGGGTCAACGGCCTCGGGGGCATTGCTTTGCGGGGAGCCCTGAAGCTGTGATTTGACGAATTGACGTACGTCTTCTTCGGTGATCCGCCCCTTACGCCCTCGGCCTTCGACTTGGTTCAGGTCCGCGCCCAACTGCCGGGCGAAGCGCCGCACCGTCGGGCTGGCGTGGACCCCCTTAAAGGAAATCTGGGGTAGGGCGTCGGCATCGGTTGCGTCGCCAGGGTCGGGCTTTTTCGGAGGGTCCGGCGCTGGCACGCCTGGTTCGGTGGTTACCGGTTCCTGTGGGGGCGTATCTTCGATCGGTGGTTCCTGTGGTTGGGCCTTAGAGGTTTCCTCGGCGGCCTCAGAGTCTTCGGATTCTTCCTTGTCGCCAGCTTCGTCGGGCCGTAGCTGAGCGAACACATCGCCAGGGGAGACCTGGTCGCCGGTCTTAACCGAAAGGCTTTCGATCACGCCCGCCCGTTCGGCGGGGATGTCCATTGCCGCTTTGTCCGACTCCAAGGTGATCAAAGGGGCTTCGAGTTCGACCCGGTCACCTTCGGAAACCAGTACCTCGATCACCTCAACTTGGTCGAAGCCGCCCAGGTCAGGCACTTTGAGGGCTATGCTCTGGTGGGATTGGTTCATGTAGTCAGCTCCGGCTGGGATTGGGTTTTTCAGGATCGATTTGATATTTTTCCAAACCTTCGGCCAACGTCTCGGGCCCCAGGCTCCCGGCACGGATCAGGGCGTCCAATGCGGCCAGAACGACATGCTGGGCGTCCACCTCGAAGTGCTCACGGAGCGCTTCGCGGGTATCGCTACGGCCAAAGCCATCGGTCCCCAAGGTAACCAGCGGGCCTCGGACCCAAGGCCGTATCTGTTCGGGGTAGGTTTTAACAAAGTCCGAAGCCGCCACTACCGGCAACCCCTGCTCAAGACAGCGGGCCAGATGGCAGCTGCGGGGTTTTTGGTCTGGATGGAGTCGGTTCCAGCGGTCCGCGTTTTCACCGGAGCGCTTTAGCTCCGTAAAGCTGGTGGCGCTCCAAAGGTTGGCTTTTAGGCCAAAGTCTTCTTCAAGCAACCGGGCCGCCCGTTCCACCTCGCGTAGAATGCTACCCGAGCCGATCAACTCGACCTGAGCGTCTCCAGCTTTTTTGAGGCGGTAAAGGCCTAAGAGGATGTCTTCCTCGACCCCTTCGGGAAGGGAGGGGTGTTCGTAGTTTTCGTTGTAGAGGGTGATGTAGTAAAAAATCTCTTCGCGCTGTTTGTACATCCGCCGCATCCCCTCGCGGACGATCACCGCCAATTCGTAAGAATAGGCGGGGTCATAGGAGATGCAAGAGGGCACATAGCTGGCCATTAACTGGCTTTGCCCGTCTTGGTGTTGTAGCCCTTCGCCGTTCAAGGTGGTGCGCCCGGCAGTACCGCCTAGCAGAAATCCCCTGGCCCCCGCGTCGGCCCCGGCCCAAATTAAGTCGCCGACCCGCTGGAATCCGAACATAGAATAAAAGAAAAAAAAGGGAACCATGTCCAGGCCGTGGTTGCAGCGAGCGGTACCCGCGGCGATCCAGTCGGCCAAAGCGCCCGCTTCGGTGATGCCCTCTTCAAGGATTTGCCCGCTTTGGCTTTCCTTGTAATACATCACCTGATCTGAGTCGGGCGGTTCATAGTCCTGGCCCGAAGAGGAGTAGATGCCCACCTGACGGAATAGGTTTTCCATCCCGAAGGTACGGGCCTCGTCGGGCACGATAGGCACCAGATAGGGGCCCAGCTTCTGGTCGCGCAGCATCTTGGTCAGCATCTGCACCATGGCCATGGTGGTAGAGAATGCCCGCCCCTCTTTGCCGCCGGCAAGGTAGTCGGTAAAAAAATCTTCTTTGAGTAAGTCCAACTCATGTAGGTTGCAAATCTGTTGGGGCACGAACCCACCCAGCTTTTCGCGCTGCTGCCGCAGGTAGACCATCAAATCCCCGTCTTCGTCAGGCCGGTAAAAGGGGGTGGCTAGCAGGTCCTTGTCGTCAATGGGGATGTTGAAGCGGTCGCGGAAGGCCTTAAGGCTCGACTCGCCCATTTTCTTTTGCTGGTGGGTGATGTTTTGCCCTTCGCCTGCCTCGCCCATACCAAAGCCCTTGACCGTTTTAGCCAAGATCACCGTGGGCCGTCCGTCGGGCTTGACCGCCTCGGCGTAGGAGGCATAGACCTTCTGTGGGTCGTGTCCGCCGCGTTCGAGGTGCCATATCTCTTGGTCCGAAAGGTTGGCCACCAATTCTTTGGTTTCTGGGTATTTGCCGAAAAAGTGTTCCCGGGCGAAAGCCCCACCTTTGACCACATAGTTTTGAAAATCGCCGTCCACCGCCTCTTCTAGACGTTCGCGCAGCTTTCCCGAATGGTCCTTGGCGAACAACTCATCCCATTTGCGGCCCCAAAGCACCTTAAAAACACGCCAACCATGACCCCGGAAGTCTGCTTCTAGCTCTTGGATGATCTTTCCGTTGCCGCGTACGGGGCCGTCGAGACGCTGTAGGTTGCAGTTGATCACGAAGATCAAGTTGTCCAATTTTTCGCGCGCCGCCAAGGCCAGAGCCCCCACGGACTCAGGCTCGTCCATTTCTCCGTCGCCCAAAAAGGCCCAAACCTTACGGTCGCCGGGCTTCAACAGGCCCCGGTGCTCTAAGTACTTCATGAATCGGGCTTGGTAAATCGCTTGGAGCGGCCCTAGGCCCATGCTCACCGTGGGGAACTGCCAATAGCCGGGCATCAGGTGCGGGTGGGGGTAACTCGGAAGCCCTTCTCCGCCGGTTTCGCGGCGGAAGTGCTGTAGCTGAGACTGGCTTATGCGCCCCTCTAAAAAGGAACGAGCGTAGACCCCCGGCGAACTGTGGCCCTGAAAAAAGACTAGGTCTCCCGGTTGGTCGTCGGTGGGCGCTCGAAAAAAGTGGTTGAAACCCACTTCGTAAAGGGTGGCTATTGAAGCATAGGAGGCGATATGCCCGCCGATGCCTTCATTTTCCCGGTTGGCACCGACCACCATGGCCATGGCGTTCCAACGCACTAGGGCCAGGATGCGGGCCTCTTTGTCCGGGTCGCCGGGGATTTGGGCTTCTTGGGATTTGTGGATCGTGTTGACGTAGGCCGTAGTGGCCTTAAAGGGCAGGTGCAGACCCGAGCGCCGCGCGTTGTCGGCAAGCTGCTCAATCAGGAAGTGGGCCCGCTCGGGCCCTTCGCGTTCAAGGACCGATTGAAGCGATTCGATCCACTCTCTAGTCTCTTGGGGGTCGATGTCCTGGTGGCGGGTTGGTCGGTCCATCTTCAGCCTCAGTTGGAATTCCAGTGAACAGAAGTGTACTAACCTTTAGTATAAGCCATTTCAAATTAGAGTCAAAACTTTATCCACAGAACCACCCCAAAACGCATGGTGTTAAAGGCTGGAGAACGATTTCGGTCACCCCCAGCGCGGCATCTTTACCTCCGAAATATCGCTTAGAACCCCTTTGGGCGGCGTAGGGAAACCATGCGGACGGGCGCAAACAAAGATATGGTCCGGCTCGCCCCCAGGGGGCGGGGAACCGCCACTGGCACCCCTAGAGCCCGTTGATTTTAATCCATACCCCCGCGTGGGGGGCGACTCGAACGCGCCACCGCCGTGGCGCTGGCCATCGAAGTTTCAATCCACGCCCCCGCGTGGGGGGCGACCCGCCCGAATAGCGCCTTCGGTCACACCTGACGAGTTTCAATCCACGCCCCCGCGTGGGGGGCGACACTCCAATCGGCCCGACTCGTGCGCCCAGCGCAGGTTTCAATCCACGCCCCCGCGTGGGGGGCGACGTTCGCGCCCTTTGCCCGGAAGACTTAGGCACCGGGGTTTCAATCCACGCCCCCGCGTGGGGGGCGACACCAAAGAGCGGTGGGCCTTGGACGCCCAGGGGGGGGTTCAATCCACGCCCCCGCGTGGGGGGCGACCCAACGGCAGCGTGTACACCGGTGCCTGCGCGACTGTTTCAATCCACGCCCCCGCGTGGGGGCGTCGGGGCCGTCGTCGTGGGCCGCCTTCGGGTTTCAATCCACGCCCCCGCGTGGGGGGCGACCGGAAGCCCGGAAAGCATCAGGGCGGAGGTTTTGTTTCAATCCACGCCCCCGCGTGGGGGGCGACTCAAATGTTAGGATACGAAACTCTTAGAACTTACGGTTTCAATCCACGCCCCCGCGTGGGGGGCGACAAAATCGAGCTGGATGCGCGCGCCGCCGCCAAAGTTTCAATCCACGCCCCCGCGTGGGGGGCGACCCCCCGGCGTCAAACAGATCAGTATCGCCGGTAGCAAGTTTCAATCCACGCCCCCGCGTGGGGGGCGACCCGGGTTGAGTCTTAAGAGGGACTTTTCTTTGGTGTTTCAATCCACGCCCCCGCGTGGGGGGCGACCGGCGGTTCTCGCTGGCGTGGTGGCGACGCAATGAGTTTCAATCCACGCCCCCGCGTGGGGGGCGACAACTAAGCCCCGACAATATGTATAGAAAACCTAAGTTTCAATCCACGCCCCCGCGTGGGGGGCGACGAGCAGTGTGCAGCTTTGCTGGCCGCTATCGAAGGTGTTTCAATCCACGCCCCCGCGTGGGGGGCGACCTGCACAGTAAGTGCTTGGAGATGGACCTGGAAGGTTTCAATCCACGCCCCCGCGTGGGGGGCGACCAGCTTGAGCGTGATTTTATAGAGCGGGCCATCATGTTTCAATCCACGCCCCCGCGTGGGGGGCGACCTTACCTGACGTTGCCCAAGTTGGCGGCAATCAAAGTTTCAATCCACGCCCCCGCGTGGGGGGCGACTTGTGATCCTTGTTTTGGTTGACAAGGTCTATTTTAGTTTCAATCCACGCCCCCGCGTGGGGGGCGACTTTCAAAAACTGGCCGCCACCGCCAAGGAGTTGGGGGTTTCAATCCACGCCCCCGCGTGGGGGGCGACTTGCGGTATCAAGCCGACTCAATGGAGCCGTTACGAGTTTCAATCCACGCCCCCGCGTGGGGGGCGACTCGAAGCGGTCAAGACCGAGATCCCCGACTACCTGTTTCAATCCACGCCCCCGCGTGGGGGGCGACTATCCCGTAGAATGGGCCCGAGGGCTTGCAGATGAGGTTTCAATCCACGCCCCCGCGTGGGGGGCGACCCTAGGCCGCCCCGCCGGGGGGCTGGTCAAAAAAGTTTCAATCCACGCCCCCGCGTGGGGGGCGACATCTGCGCGGCCAGCACTTGGTTGTCGTCCCAAAAAGTTTCAATCCACGCCCCCGCGTGGGGGGCGACCCCCTATTTTTCAGAAGTCCCAGACTATTTTAGGGTTTCAATCCACGCCCCCGCGTGGGGGGCGACAACCTCCATGAGGGCTCAGGCGGGCCAGGATAATAGTTTCAATCCACGCCCCCGCGTGGGGGGCGACACGCCAGGGAAACCATTGGTTATGTTCGACGAATTGTTTCAATCCACGCCCCCGCGTGGGGGGCGACGGTATGAATGAATTGGGTTACGTTGTTGCTCTAGAGTTTCAATCCACGCCCCCGCGTGGGGGGCGACACAATGTCTGATATTGCCTTTGCGATAGAACAAAAGTTTCAATCCACGCCCCCGCGTGGGGGGCGACTGCGGCTTTCTTATCGCTGGCTAGGACCAGCTCGGCAGGGCCTTTCCGCGAAACCGCAACTTTCGGAAAGGAGATTTGATGTCTTTTGACAATTCTTGCATAAACCTATTTAGTTTTCAATGAACAAGAGAAGTGCGAACGGGCGCGTCTCAAAAAAGCAGCTCTCGCCTTATTCACCGCTGATGTAACGCACAAAAGCACAACCGTAGCTTGAGGTTCGCAATTACAAAATCAGCACACCTTCAGGGTCCCAGGGACGATTGGTCCCTATATGTTCCACTCTGCGTTTCCATTGGCTACCTAAAAAATAAAAACGGAGCGAGTCCTCTTTTAGGTCGATGGTTTCAATCAGGCGAGCCTTGAAATATTCCCACTGAGCAGGCTCAACCAAGCACTCGAAAACCGACTTTTGAACTCGCTGCCCAACATCTTCACAGACTTTTGCAACGCGCCGCAACCGCCGCTCTCCGGCAACTTCGACAGTAGAGACATCATAGCAAACAACCACTAACATAATACTCCCGTTTTATCTATTTCCAATAATAGGGCGGATAAGCATCTAGATCGCCTCTGATATAGCGCGCCAGCAGAAGGGCTTGAGCGTGCGGCAGCAGTCCTTGAGCAAATTTTTCGTTTAAGAAAGGGTGGGTGATGTCGGTTGTTTTACGCTCTTGATATGCGGCGACCACCTTGCGCCGCCCAGAATCGTTTAACAAAACCGCACCGGCGGATTGCAGCGTGAAATCATCGGCATTTACCTGGGACCGATTAACCAAAGACAAAGCCAACCGATCCGCCAGCAGAGGCCGAAATTCCTCCATCAAATCTAGCGCCAAACCGGGCCTCCCCGGGCGGTCTTGGTGCAGGTACCCTGCGGCAGAATCCAACCCGACCCCTTCTAAAGCCGCACGGCAGTCCGCCAAAAGCAACGCATACAAAAAGGAAAGTAGCGCATTGATCCGGTCCAAAGGCGGTCTGCGACTGCGCCCCTTAAAATAGAAATCTTCTTTGTTGTTTAAAATCATCTGATCAAAGAGGGCAAAATATCGTTTCGCCAGCTCCCCTTCAATACCCCGCAAGCTATCTAAATTATCGGTTTGCAGCACCTGTTGCCGGGCCTCGCGGTACCTTTGGAGGGTTGTGGTAAAAGCGCCTTGGTCCAGCCGGTCCCCGTGGTCGGCCAGAGCCCTAGAAAGCACCCGCTTTGCGTTGACTAATTTCCCCAACACAAAACTTCGGCTCACGTCCAAGGCCGTATTGGGCTCCTGGGCTATCGCATATTGCCGGCGGCGCAGAAGTATATTGCCTGAAGTCGGCCCTTCTAGTCGCACCTGGAACCTGCCGTATTCGCTGAGGTAAACAACCGACACCCCCTGATCAACGCAAAAGGCCATAACCGGGGGCGTGAGAGTGACCGACCCAATGCAAATAATTTGGTTGATGGTGCCCACAGGGACTTTCATTAGAGTTTTGGTGTCTTTCATCACTTTGAAGGTTTCGCGCTCCTTGTTCAGGTAAATTCCGTCGCGGGTCAGATATAGCGTGTTGAGTAGTCTTTTCATAGGTCGCACTCCTGTTCTCGGTAAGCTGCCGCGCTGCGGGAATGCTTAAACATGTTGGGTAAACATAAATCCACTAAAGAACAATTGCGGCATGAGGCCTTGGCCGGAGGGGCCGGGGTAATCCCTGATTCACTTAGCCGGTGGACCGCATCAATGGTTTGCAGGGTTTTTTCGCGAATAGCGTGGTCGAAGGCAACGAGCTCGCGTCGCTTCGGCTGCGCATAATACAACGCACCCGCCAAGACCGGGACCCCCAACATTTCTTCAAGACAAAGTGCTTGGGCGCAAAGCTGCACTCGGTCCCAATCCTGCTTTTTGGGACGTCCTCTTTTAGTTTCTACCGGAAAGGGGTCTGGGTTAAATTCGACGCGGTCGGCTCGACCCGAAATGGCTAATTTTTTATGGTGGAGCTGAAGGCCCATCTCGACGCGGACACCACTTTCCCAGAGCGTTTGGGGCTCGTCTACCCGCCTGTGTAGAATTTGCCCCTGCGCGGTTTGCTGGTTTTCTGCCCAAGCCCCTTCAAGATGAATCAAGGCATATTGACGGGGGCAAAATAAGTAGTGTTGTAGCGCCGAAAGAAGAATGGGTTCCCTTTCGGCGCCTTCCGTCATTGAATCCCTGCCGTCGAAGCTATCCAAGCTGCCCCCGGCAGGATTCCCTTTGCTAGCCTGTACGTTTTTAGGCATGTCAAAATGCTCAAAAGAGGGGCAGTTCCGTAAAGACCAATCCGTCTAACTGCCCGACCTGAAGCTCCAGTTCGCCATTGGGGTTCAGATCATCCATACGGACCTTCAAAGTCTGGTGGACTTTGGCAGAAGAATATTGCCCAGCCTTGGAGGTATGTTTCCAGTAGCCGGCCTTTAGCACCTGTAAAGTGCCCTCGGGCCGCGCCGAAGAGGCATCGTTCTCGAAAATTCGGGGCAAGACCTCCAGGATAGCCTCCGCGTCTTGGTCAGAAAAACCGGTTTTTTCGGCCAGCTGGGGGTTCATGGCCCCATAAAATACATAAACACCGTGTTTGACCCGGTGTTTCATGCCCATTGTGTCTGAAGTGCGGCCCCCTGCTTTTTTGGGGTCCTCGCCGTTAACGCTTTTGGTGATCTGTACACTCACCACCTCAACCGGGGCGATGCTGAAAGCCGATTGTACGGTGACGGGACCACGGATGCCAATAGAAACGCCATCACTACCTTCCTCCTTTTTTTTGGATGAGAACGCAAACAACTGCCCAAAAGCCCGGACGTCCAGCCATTTTTCGCTAGCCTGCTGGATGGTTTCGTCGCGGGTCAGCTTTTTACCCAGGTTCTTTTCTGCTCGGTCACGCAAACTGGTGGCGTCGTCGGACTTCCGGTCCTCTGACTGCACGAAAATAGAGTGGCCTTGCTCTAAAAGGCGGTCCCTAATCTTTCGTTTCAAGCAGACATCAGTCACCTCGCCGATCCCGTCGTAGTCGGTTCGGGGGCGATTGCCGTTGAGCGGGTCACCGTTGGGGTTAGCGTTTTTAACTTCAAAGACAACGGCGAAATCAATTTTGTTTTGCAAAGCAGTCATGGTAACTCCTTAATATAGTTTAAATCGTACAAGTTGTTTTTAATTGGCCTGGGTTTCTTCAATCGTCTCTTCCGAATGGTCTGGCTTGAACCGCAGGGCTTGGCGCTGGCAATAAAAGCCCAGCAAAAACTCGCCGGACAAACGCCTGTTGTCCAAAAAGTCTGCGGGGTTAAATTGGCTGGTTACCTCCATAATCTGGCGCTCCAAGTAGTCCAACTGCTTAGGGCGTTTCGCGCGAAGCCGTGCCTTATACGGGCCCAAGGCTTGGTGGATCAGAGGCCAAGTGGCAAAAGGTTGGCTGGAGAAGCGGTGCATCATCCGGGCAGCGGTAGTTTCCCGGTCTTCGTCGGCCAGAAAGAGGGCCTTCCCCTCCAAGAAATCGGCGATGGCCAGCAAACGACCATAAAGGTAGTCCCGGCTGGTTCTTTGCTCTTCTAAAGTCATCGAATAACTCCCATTTGCTTGTTTACGAAATAAGGCACAGGCGGTGCCCAAGGTTCTTTCCCAAAACCAGGGTTCCTGACCGATGCGGTTAGAGGCGCGGCGGACGATTGATTCAACCAAGTCCAACGGCAAAGGTCGCCCGTCAATGATACAGGGCAGGAGGCGCTCTACAGTCGCCTTTTTCAGCTTGGAGTCCACCATTTGACCGTAAGCGGCTTCGGCGATTTCCCTGGGGAGCGGTGCCCCAATGTATCGTTGACCTTTGGAAACACGGTACCAAGCCGTCTTTTCGTGCCAATCTTGGACCCGGTCCAAAAACTCGGACCCAGTCAACTCGCGGTAGTAGGTGATGGCCAGCCGTCCAGGTGTCGCCGAATCTAAAGCCATTACGACCATAGCAGCGCTGTCATTTAAGTTTTGGCGATAACCAGCCAACGCCTTGGCCAACTGCTTGGCATAGGTTTGGCCCGCTTCGCTGGAAGTAACTGCTTCGGGCTGAGATTCTTCTCCGAACAATGTAGCCGAGTCCGCCCAAGGATCAGGGATCTCTTGGCCCGCTACAGCCCAGCAGACAATCACTTGATCTTCATTCATGAAACCTTGGCGTTTGATCAGCCACCTCAGGGCATTGTGCGCCTTTTGGCTAACTTCGAACCCCACGCCGACCGCCTGATCAGCCTGACTGAAACGACCTCTAAAGGTGAATCCGCTAGTGTCATTTGAAGACACCAATTTGGCTTTATCCGCCGAATTCCGAAGCTTGCTCGGATGTTTTTCCGCCAAAACACTTTCTTCACCAGTAACCATACATATCCCCCGTTTTGTGAGCTGGCTTTGGTCGTAACGGGACCAAGCATCTAACAACAAGGGGTCGTTCCAAGTCTCCGGGTAAGGATCACCGGGAATATTGACCCGCCAACGGACAAAGCCATCGCCTTGATCCCGAAGGCCCTCTTTGGGCGTCAGCATTTTAAACAGCTTAGCCTCTGTCGTTTGATCTGGGGGGGCGTTGGTGCAAAGCTGCTCCTGCGGGTCGAGCCAGCAGACACCAGAGTCGATTAGGTCGCGAACCAGCCTTTTTTGGCTGATGTAGGACAAGACTGCCTGAGCCTTCGGATGGGAGAACTCAGAGGCGCACCATTGGCCCAGTTGTGATTGGTACCCTTCAAAATAGGAGGGTTTGCGGCCCCCCAAATCGGGGTAGTCCGCAGCGCAGTACTGGAGCTTGTCGCAAAGAGGGTGCGCTGCTTGCCCGCTGGTACGATTGGCGGAATCTTCCGTTGCCGGTACCAGAGTAGGGACCTTTTCTACGACCTCCGCCCCTTTGAAGTTCCCATTTCCGTCCAAGGTGACTTCGATGTGCGCCTGCTGAGTAACATGGCTGATTGGGGCCAGCGGGTCTGGGGTGTTCAAAGCGGCTGGCGCGCATTGCTGATAGGTTTCGTATAGTTTTTGGATCCAGCTCATTTTCCCTCCATTTCGCCCAAAAGCGCTGTGGAAGGCTGGCAGCTTTGGTCCAGCTTGAATTGCTTGGGTTTCATTTCCTTTATCTCCTTACGCACCCTGCATTGTGCCGGGGGTTCAAACCGGAGGTACCCGTCCCGCAAGACAGGTTGCCAAAACCGGGCAACCATTTGATGGACACCGGTTTCATCGGGATAGTCAAAGCCGTGAAACATCAGACCATAGGCCAATTCTCCTGCCTGATCATAGGCCCCCTCGCCTTGGCCAAATACGCAGGGCTCCACATAGCCTTGGCAATCACGGGTGCCCAAAAAGATGTCTTGACGACCTCCCTTGGAGAGCGCCCGTTTGGCGATTTCAAAATGTTTGTTGTCGATCCGGTCTTCGGCCAGTTCGGGGCGGTAGGGGTTCCACTCAAAATGCGCCCGTACCTGATAGGCCACATCGGCCAGGAAGGTATAATAAGCTAGTGAGTTACCGCCGCCGAACTCCAGCGGTTTGGTCCCCTTGGTCTGAGTGCGGATGCGGTTCAGAACCCGGACTTCGTCAATGAACCAAGTGAAGGTGGGCTTCCAATAAATTGACTTTGCGATGCCCTTGAGCGCCTCGTAAGTGGGAATATGGTAAGAGCATTTTTCACCGCCCAATTTGGTCAAGGGGTCAGTGAACAGGGCATATCTCCCCCAGACCTTAAATTCAATGCTGTTTTTCTTTGATTCAAACAAAATACACCTCCATTTTTCCGATAGGTTCCAAAGTAAAGCCAAAGTCCTCGTGGTAGTGCCTCTCATCCAGATAAAACAGCCCGAGCTGCGTCACCTCGACCAAGGCCCCTTGAGGCAACCTTCCCCGCTCATGGTTAAACAGGTTTACCGAGTACTGCTGCGCCTGGGCCAAGAGTTTCCTGCGCTTCGCCAAGTCTTCTTCCGTGCAAAGCGCCCCAATCAGCTCCCGGCCTTTGCTCCCGTAGGGGACAATCACCCCCTGGGTGGGTGTGTCAATGGCGGCGAAATTTTTGGCCGCCGACATAAAGGACTGGGCAAAATAGTGATTGAACGGTTGATTTTTGTTTATGCGCAAAAATTCCTCCTTGGACTTCTTGTTTTCCGCCAGCAGACTCAACAAGGTGTCGTCCCGATCAAAAGAGGTTGCGGGCAACGGAAAATCCATCTTTTCGGTCTGGTTGCGGTCAAAAAAAGCATATTGGTAATACCGTTTCATCGCGGTAGGCCCGATGAGGTCACAATCAAAGGATTCTGGGTCCTCTTCAAATTCATCTAGAATACGCCGAGCATTTTTCTGGCCGATGGCGATTTCTTCCAGGGGACCTAGGTTCTCCGCTTCGAGGTTGACCACGTGCACTTCCCCTTTCACTTTACCTTTGCCATTACGATTGCAGCGTCCCGCCGCTTGGGCGATGGAATCCAAACCGGCCAAGCAACGGATCACCGATCCAAAATCCACATCGACCCCGGCTTCGATCAACTGCGTACTGATGCAGAGTACCGGTTTTTCTGCCACCAGCAGTGCTTTTATTTTTTCTAATAGGTCCTTTCTATGGGCCGGGCACTGATGGGTGCTAAGATGAAACACCGGGTAATCTGCGTTGCCCTGGCAGAGCCGGAACAACGATTGGGCCGATTTTTTTGTGTTCACCACCGCCAGACAGCTCCCGGCCTTAAGGACCTCCGCTTGCGCCAAATGGGCGACCTCTTCGTCCTTCCATCCGGCAGGCTTGAGCTTGGGTAACACCTTAACCCGCTCCAACTGTTTGAAGAGTGGCAGCACTTCGGGCATCAGCTCGGCGTCCGGTTTTAGGGCCAAAGCCCCCTTGGCCGGATCGATTTTGTCCAGCAACGGTTGCGTTGCGGTGCAGAGTATCGCTGTACTCCCGCATTGCTCCACCAATAAATTCAACCCATTGTTAAAGAGGTGCAGCGTCTTGATCGGGAGCGATTGCACCTCGTCAAAAACCAGAAGAGATTTAGCCAGCTGGTGCATTCGCCGGGCGCTTCGGGTTCCTGAACCGAACAGTGCTTCTAAAAACTGTACAGAAGTGGTGAAGACAATGGGCGCATCCCAGTTGGCCGATAGCAGCTTGTGTTGCCAAGTCTGCTTTTCGGGCAACAGGTTAGAATGATGTTCCAGTACGATGGAACCCGTCGCCTGGGGATCTAAAATGTTCCGTACCGACTGAGCGTTTTGGTCGATGATGGTGGTAAAGGGAACAACGTAAATCACCCGGTCCAGCCCATGCCGCCGGGCGTGATGGAGCGCGAAACGCAAACTAGCCAAAGTCTTGCCTCCGCCAGTGGGGACGCTTAAGGAAAATAGGCCCTGGTCCCGCACAGCCCCGCTTCGACAGTGAGCCGAAATCTCTCGCCGCAGGGGGTCAATAGGGTATTGGTCCGGTATTTTGTCCAAATGGGCCTCAAGCCGATCGATCAAGATTTCCCAACCGGGATGTTGCCCCCTCAAAGCGGCCCCTTGGGGCGCTTCAAAATCCGCCGAATCCACCCGGTCTGCGTCGATCAGGCAACTAAACAAAAAGCGGACGGCAAGCCCAGCTTTGCACCGAACCACTATTTCGTTTGCCCGGTCCCGTTCCCAAATTTGGCGCAGCAATCGGGCAACTTCGCCCTGAGTCTCTGGGTCCGCCAGCAGCTCACAGATGCGGTCCAGGACGGGTCCCTGCAATTTTTCAAAGGCTTCGGAGCAGTGGGTCTTGGCATCATCCTTCCCCATTCGCTCGGAAAATCGGTCTTTGCCGTCGGGGGTCAGTGCGTCGATTAGGCCAGAATGGTGCGAAGAAATGCAAAGTGCCAGCACCTGACCCAACACTTGGCTCTGCTTGTCGCCTTTAGAGAGGCTCCGCCACATCAGTTGCGCCCCTGCCGTCGAGTGATCGATTTTCCCGGCGTAATGCCTCGTATCTAGGTAGTCGGCGTCTTGGTCAGGGTCCAGCAACCCAACCGCAGACCGTAGATAGTTTTGGAAAATCGAGCCTGCTTTGCCGGTATCATGACCTAAGCCAATCGCCTCCCCAGAATTCGGACAGCCGATTTTAGCGGCATATTGGCGAGCCAGTGACGCCACCGCGGTCAGGTGATCGACCAAGAGTTGTGTCGTGTGATCAGAGGAGCGGAAATGCGCAATCAAATCTTCTGGACTCATAACTTGCCCTTAAAAAGTGTGGTTTTGTAGAGATTGCCAAAAACCATATGGACCCATGGAACTTTTCGCTCCGTCAGCAAATAGGCAGCGGGCAATATTCGCAGCGGTGGACTTTGCGTAATACGAGGGGCCTATGCAGACTTTCTCGGTGACGATGGAAAGATAACCTTGAAAGGCTTGGGAAGATTTGCCGAGGTCGTGCAGGACCCCAGCCAAAGCGGCCCAATCTTCAAAGCCCAACGGATTGGCAAAGCGGGCCGCCAAAGCGGCGGTCGCTTTTAAGTGGTCTTCTAGAGAGTGCCAAGCTTCCTTGGGATGGCCTTCGCGGGAGTGCGCGTAGAGGGGATCAAGCATCAGAAATTAAGCTCCAAAATTCACAACCGAACCCCATGGCGTCACCCTGAGCGGCTAAGTTTCGGTCAATTGGTAAAAATATTGAAATAAACTGCGGGTCCCAGGTAGCCGAAGGCCCAAAAAAGCAGCTCAATTCAAAGACTAAAAACAATTCCACTGCAACCCCGCCCTTACAGGGCGGAGCTCGGTATTAGAAAATACAAAAAAACTTAATTGTTTCAATCCGCTCGATCTTATCAGAACGAGATTTCATCGCCTTAAGGGCGGTTATGGATAGCTTTACAATAAAACTTAATTGAACTGCAAGTATTAATTTGTCTTGCGGCAAATGCAAATCGGCGCATCCTTTCCCCCGCTTCTTTTCCTTCAATCTTGGCTAAAGGCCGGTTACCCCCAAAACCCAATGGCAGACCACAATCATCACCCCAGCTTGATCACAAACCGACTTCCCTGGTTGGGGCTCGGGTCAAAGACCAGGTGGCCGCCCATGGCTTGGAGGATGTCTTGGGACAAGGGTAGGCCGAAGCCGGTGCCGCGTTCGCCCTGGGTGCCGGGGCGGGTGGTGGTGACCTCGTAGCAGAATAGGTGTTCTTGTAAACTCTCGGGAATCCCGATCCCCTGATCAGTCACCGCAAGCCAGTTGGGGTGCCCCTCAGGGACCTCAAAAACAATCTGTTGGCCGGGCTGTGAAAACTTAATCGCGTTCGTTAGCAGGTTATGTAAAACCTCGCTGTATAAAGCCGGGTCGGCGGTGACCACCAAGCCCTTGGGCACCTTGACCAAGGCCTCTAGCTGTTTTTTCTTTAAATCCGCTTCCGCCCTAGAAATCTGTTCCTCAACCACTTTCCGCAAGTGGATCGGTTCCTGTTTGGGGACCAACTGCCCGGTTTTAAAACGTTCTACGGCCAACAATTCGCGGATCAGATCGTTCATTTGAGTGATGGACTTATATCCCAATTGCAGCAGTTGTTGTTGCGTTTTGTTTTGCGGGTCCGACTCCCTCTCAATCAGCTTGAGCAAGTTACCCAGGTTACCCAGGGGATTTTTTAGATCATGGCTGACCAAGCTGATGAACTTGTCTTTCAGCAGCGTGGCTTCTTCGGCCCGGTCTTTGGCCAAACTTAGCTCTTGGTTGGCCTCCTTTAGGTCTTTCATGGCCCGAATCAATTGTTCCTCGGCCCGCTTGCGGTGGGTGATGTCCTGCGAAAAGAGGGCAACCTGCCTCTTCCCATTTTCGCGCTGTCCTAAGGGATATACGCTGTGTTCCAGCCACAGGTCTTCGTTTTGCTCAATAAACGTAGCGGGCTGGCCAGAGTCAAAGCTGGTTTCTAAAAGGTTACGCCGCCGCTCGGCCAGTTCCGTTGGCAAGGAGGCCAAAACATTTTTTCCCGCTGCGGTTTGGGGCACTTCGCCGAGCCGCAGAGCACCGGTTTTGTTGGTTATTTCCAGGGTTCCGTCGACCTCTAAAATAGATACCGATTCGG
Organism: bacterium; assembly: GCA_032250835.1. Classification (GTDB taxonomy): domain Bacteria; phylum SAR324; class SAR324; order XYD2-FULL-50-16; family XYD2-FULL-50-16; genus TamC13-09. The sequence goes on along the minus strand of JAVVEA010000013.1, from coordinate 5,067 downwards.
TGATGGCGTTAAACAAGGCGCGGAGCAAGGATTCTTGGTAAAGCAACTGGTCTCGGGTTTCCTTGATTTCGGCGACCCGTTCTTCGACGGTCCGTTCCAAATTAGCGTTTAAGGCCGCCAACTTATCTTCGGCCTGTTGGCGGGATTGCTCGTCCTCTTTAAGCCTGCGCGACATTTCCTCAATACTGCGCGCCAAGCTGCCCAACTCATCTTTAGAATGTACGTCAATTTTTTCCGTCCATTCCTTACGGGCAATGCGCTCGGCTGCCCAGCGCAATTCCTGGATCGGTTGGACCAAATAGTGCCTAGAAAAATAAAAGGCAATGGGGAATAAAACCAGAATCGTGACCAGAGCGATACCCAGGGTGGCCCAATGGATACGGCGGATTAGGTGTTCTATATGGGCATCGTCTTCGGCGAGCACCACCACCCAATCCCAGGGCTCAAAATATTGAGCCCTGTAATGATAGTGGCCCGAGGGGGTTTCAAAGACTCCATGGACAGCCTGGGGCTTAGCGGCCAGAGCCTCATGGACCACCGCTGCCCAGGCTGATTGCCATTGCGCGCCGCCGACATCCGTCCGGTCTTCAGCGAAAACCAATTCCCCTTGCTGGCTCAAGATCAAGATAAACTCAGTGGACCGGCTAAGGGACTGCCGGACATGTTTGAAGGCTTCCTGCTGGTAAGCGTCCACAAAGGAATGAACCCCGGCCAGCCCTCCGCGTTCCAACAGGTCCGAGTAGGCCTGAAGGCGTTCGGACACAAAGCTAGAAAGTAAAACCCGCTGGTAGTCTCGGTTGTATTGGTGCACCTGCTGGTCTGCTTGATACCCGGCCCAAGTGCCCAGCAACGCCAAGGATAAGACGATCAAAGGCAACAAAAAGATCAGCAGCTTCTTCTGGAACCCCACAGGCTTTACCGGTAAAGATGCCCCATGGCCAATTGCAGTAGATCCGGCGGCGGCACCCACCCGACCATAACCGCTTGGTTAAGATTAAAAGCCAGCAGCACCTTTTCAGGTGCCCGGACCAGCATCTGCCCAACCGGCTCGCCGTCTAGCGCCCGTAGGGCCATTTCCCCCACCTCCCAACCAGCCGCTTCGGGGCTCGCCACCACACAATATAAGGCCCCGGCTTGGCACCCGATCATATTGATCCCAAAAATCAGCGGTGTTTTCTTGTAGCCCATGAGTAGATCATAATAGGGCCGGTCTTCGGCCATCGGGCCGGTAGCCACCCACAGATAGTCCACCTGGCCTTGAAGGCGGTCCAACTCAACCTTCGCCGAAGCCATCATCTGGGGTAATTTTTTGGGCATTTCCTGGTAGGGGATTTCCCGGGCAAGAATCTGTATCTGGGGCAGCGCGGCGGCGGCGCGGCGCAGCCGCAAAACATCTTCTCGCGCCGCCGGATAGCTACTGTGCACGATGCCCAACCGAAGCGGCCGTTTCAGTCGGTCTTTAGGTACCAAGCGCATCAGGATCTTTAGTTTCGCCTCCGGCGCGATGCTGTACACCCTTCCGGTAATCTCCGCGCCACTCGGCTGGTCGATGGCCGGAACCAACCCGGTACCGACCGGGTCGGAGACATTCAAAAAGATTTGGGGGATTTTTTTGCCCTGAAGTAACTCTTTGGCTACCGTAGACGCCAAGGTGGCACTGGTGATCACCAAGTCGGGCGGTTGGTCTGAAAGTTCAGACTCCAACAACGCCCGAGCTTTCTTCCAATCGCCCTGGGCGTTGAGGACTTTTAGCGAGACCGCCGGGAAGGTCGAGCCCTGAGCCTGTAGCAAATGCGCCTTCAGAGCCAACGAGCTTTCGCGGACCAGCGGGATGTCCATGCTTTCTAAGAGCAACACCCGCTTAGCGGGCTCTAGGGCAGCCAACGAAGGCGTAAAACAAGCCATCCAGAAGAAGGCCCAAGCGGCGGAACATCCCAAAAGGTGACGCATCTTATACAACATGGGTGCCCCTATAACAACCCAGGTCCATCGCTTGGACCGGCAATAAACCAAACCGTAACTTTCCCCCTGCTTGTATTGTAGCAATAACAAGACGAAATCACAATATTCGCAAAGTAGGTTACTCAAGCGATTTGGCCACCCCAAAGGCCGGAGAATTAAGGGCTAAAGCCATTCTGTCGAACCGTCCTTAACCGCTGCAATCTAGGTTCAAAGCCTCATTTACCGCCAAAAAAACCCAATCTACGGTAACCTTAAATACCTGTTAAAAATAACCGGCTGGGACTGCCAGAAAGAGTAGTCAAAAACCATTCCATAAGCCCTTTATTTTAGCCTAAGTATAGGGCAGAATGCAGGCACTTGTTAACCAAACAGTCCACCACCATGCCGAACCAAACGCGCAACTCATCTAAAACCTTCCTTTTCCTTGCGCTGGCTTTGCTCCTTTGGCCTGCCGCTTCGCCAGCCAAAGAGTTGAAGGTAGTCTTTAGCGCCTACACGCCGCCCTTCGTGCTGACCGAGACCCACCGGGGGATTGTCATCGACATAGTGACCGAAGCGCTGGCCTATAAGGGGTATCAAGTAAAACCCTACTTTGAGTCCATTGGCCGGTCCTTTGAGCTCTTCAGCCAAAAACAAGTAGACGCGACCACCATCATCCAAGAGAGTTCTAAGCTGAAAGCCTTTTACTCTGCGGACTTCATGCATTACCACAACGTCGCCATCAGCTTAAAGTCCAAGGGTTATCAGATCAGCCAATTCGCCGACTTCAAAGACCTGGACCTCATTGCCTTCCAAAACGCCCATATCTACCTCGGCCCGGAGTTCGCCGCAGCGGTCGCAGGCAACCCCCATTACAAAGAGATTGCCAACCAAGAGCAACAGGTCTTAATGCTGCTCAGCAACCGGACCAATCTCGCGGTAATGGACCGGTACATTTTCACCTACTACCGAGGCAAGCTGATCAACGAGGGAAAGGCCACTCCAGAGCAAGTTCCACAATTGCACGAATTATTTAAGCCAACGCCCTACAAAGCTGCCTTCGTGGATGCTCAGGTCCGTGACGACTTTAACTCAGGACTCGAGCAGCTAAAAAAATCTGGGCGCTACGACCAAATCTACCGGGAATATAGCCAACAGTATTTCCACATCAAACAGCGCTGATTTGCCCATGAAACAGAAAAAGCCCTTTTCGTCTATTTCGAAAAAGCTCATAAAATCTGTATTTTCTATTTACTTTGCGCTCACCTTCCTGATCACCGCTGGGCATTTTTCCGTCGAATACATCAACTCAAAAAGCAACATCAAGACCGAGCTGCAAGCACTGACCAACACCTTTGCGCTGTCTTTAGAAACCGCCCTCTGGGAACTCAACGACGCGCAGGTGCAGTCCATCAGTCAAGGGGTGGTCAACCAGCCGATTGTTTTGGGCGTCGAAATGACCAATCTAAAAGGAGAAATCCTCAACCGCGAATATGCTCCGGGTTTTTCGCCGGGCAAGCAGGGGAGCTTTGGGATCGAGTTTGATGTGTTGCACCCCTTTGACGGGCGCTCAGTCCACCTGGCCAAAGTGCATCTTTACTCTGATTCTACGGTGGTCTTTGAGCGGGTCAAAGTCGGCTTTTTGCTGATCTTCTTAAACGCGGCGATCAAGTCGGCCTTGCTCACCTTCTTGATCCTCTGGGCCTTTAACCGGCAACTGACCCAGCCTTTAAAAAAGTTCACGGCGCGCATCGCCGAAATCGACATCGAAAAGCCGCCGGAGCATTTCCAGTTCAGCTCCAAGGACAACAACGAACTGAAGTATTTAGAATCGGCCTATAACTTAATGTTAGACAAAATTGCCGCCCAGACCCAAGCGCTAGAGGCCGAAAAAGAACGAGCCACCAAGGAGTTGGAAGAGCGGGTCGAGGCCCGCACCGCAGAGCTCACCTTGGCCAATCAGGCCTTAGAAAAGCTCAACCAAGACAAGAGTGAATTTTTGGGTATCGCCGCGCATGACCTAAAATCACCGCTGGGCGGCTTGGTCGGCTGGACTGAATATTTATTAGACGAGCCCGAGTTAGACCCCGACGAAGTGCGCGAGTTTTTGGAGATGGCTTTAATTAGCACCAAAGGGATGGTGGAACATGTCAACCTGCTGCTGAATGTCACCTCTATAGAGTCAGGCTTGATCCTACATGCCCGCGAACTATCGCTCAACGAGCTGGCCAAAAACAGCATCACGGCGCTCGAAGGCTTGGCCAAGAAAAAACAAATTTCCATCGAGCCCGAATTCGCCCCCGACCCCCTTGCGGTACAGTTAGACCCCAAGTGGTCCCCGCATATCTTCGAAAACCTGCTCTCTAATGCGGTCAAATATAGCCCGCCGGGTTCGAAGGTCCAGGTGCGGACCTTCCACGAAGGAACTAAGGTCTGCTACAGCGTCCACGACCAAGGCCCCGGCATCCCCGCCGACCAACGAGACCAACTTTTCAAAAAATATTCCCGCCTCTCCACCGCACCCACCGGCGGCGAAACCGCCACCGGCCTAGGCCTATACATCACCAAACTGGTGGTAGAAGCCTCCGAAGGCACCGTGGTTTGCACCAACGAACTCGAAGGCGGCGCCACCTTCGTCGTCAGTTTCCCTGAGGCGTTGCCGAGGTTGGCACCGCAAAACAACCGCCAAGCTTCCTGACCTAAGAAAGAGTAACCGGTTAGCGAATCGGCCCAAGACCCCTTCAAGCACTCCACCACAAAGGCACTTGCCCGCTGGGTTTACAGGTTCCTCAAAGCGCCCAATGCGTTCTAGCGCTCAAGTCAATATAATGGCTTTGTGGTCAGGGCGAGAAAATGCGCTGCCCCCAAAAGCTGAGCTATTATGGGGGCCCCTGACTGACGCGCTCCGAGCAATACTAGTCGGAAGGCCTAAAGAAATGTGGTCGGGGTGAGAAGATTTGAACTTCCTCCTTTTTCCCCAAAAAGCTCCGCTTTTATGGGGGCCCCTAATCGGCGCGCTCCGAGCAAGCGCTCACCCTTTAAGAGATATTGGTCGGGGTGAGAAGATTTGAACTTCCTCCTTTTTCCCCAAAAAGCTCCGCTTTTATGGGGGCCCCTAATCGGCGC
>JAVVEA010000012.1:0-116516 GCA_032250835.1 bacterium | reverse complement strand
CTGAAGATTGCTTAGAAAAAAAGATCAGGAAGATCGTCTAATCAAAAAGTTGTCTGGACAAGTGGGTCCACTATACTCCTCCGCAACACCCGCCGGGGCAATCGATGTAACCGTCTTTTAGAATTCGAGGCCAAACATCAGGGTGTGGAGTCTTGTCGGGGAAAAAATTTTTATAATCTTTCAGTAATTTTGCATAACCATCAACCTGCTCCTTCTTGTACGGAATAATGGTGTTCGGACGGCTTTTGTTGCCTTGCCCCCCAATAAATGCAAGCTTTTCTTCGTGTACGCTCTCTTGCTTGATTTTCTTTGCTTGTATGATTTTCTGCAACTCTTCTTCGGTAGGAACATCCGGAACGTGCTCAATGGGCCTGCCCGCGATAGCCATGCAAAAATCCCGGTACTCAATGGTAAATTCAATAAATGAGTGCCACAACCAGTCGATCCGCCCAAAAAGTGTATAGCTTGAGTCCGGGTTAACTGCACACAGTACAAGCCAGTGTTTCAACTCTGGGATCCAGGTTCGAACGGTCTCTAAAGGTACCCCATATTCAAGGCTATGTTTCCGAGCCACAAAGTCAAGATCGAACTGATTAGCTTGTTTCATTGCTTTTTCAATATCACTCATAAATTCTCCTAGAGGTTGCGTATTTGTGCTATATGCTGGAGTAGAAGGAAGGCATCTTAAAAGAAATCTGCCAAATATGCAAACCCTATCGAATCCAGCCAATTTAGCTACTTTGCATACCTGTGGAAGAAATCAATCCGTAGCTGAGCCTAATATGTGCTAATCTTTTTGTTTTGAGGTTGAAAGTGACAAGACGACATTTTTCCTCCTCGAAGAAGCCTAAAATAGGACCCCGTCAGTCTACTATTTTTAAGTAACTTGTTGTTCGGATTATCATCAATTTAGATAAAGGCCCGAGAACTTTCAAAAAAGACTGGGATATATAGAGGGTGTAGTAGACCCCAACACGTGCCCCCACCGACTACGAGCCTAAAACCCTTGATCGCTATGGAGCAAGGCCTGAGAGATTTCAAAAGGCAGGAATATATGGAGGCGGGGATCGGAGTTGAACCGACCTGAAACGATTTACAGACGCACCTAAGTGCTGGCTACCAAACCATCCGAAATGCGAGGGATTTTTGGAGGCGTGGATCGGAGTCGAACCGATCTGAAAGGTTTTGCAGACCTCTGCCTAACCGCTTGGCTACCACGCCCCACTTTACATTCCTCTGGTCCATTGCCTGCGGCCCTGGTGGGGGACGTCTGATTCGCAAAGGGCTGGGAGGAACACCCCGGGAGGGGATTTGTTTGGAGCGAGAAACGAGACTCGAACTCGCGACCCCGACCTTGGCAAGGTCGTGCTCTACCAACTGAGCTATTCTCGCCCCTAATGGGAATATTGAGACTAAAGTTTGCGCCCGCTCTTGTCAACCCCTCTATTAAATTACCTGAACCCAATGGGCTAAGCATTTGACTCGATTTGGCTTTAATAACCCACATTTTTAGGTTGAATGAATGAGACGTTCAAGGTAAGTTTGGCGGATAACCCCAAGGTTTTGCGAGCGTGGTGGAATTGGTAGACACGCAGTCTTGAGGGGGCTGTGGCCGTAGGCCGTGAGAGTTCGATTCTCTCCGCTCGCACCAATAAAAAAGGCCCGGTAAATCATCGCATTTACCGGGCCTTTTTTTGTTTTCTAGAAGCACTCATAAGCCGCTAATCCATCGGCTTAGCATAGCCCCGCCGCAAGCCCCAAGGGGCATGCGGCGGGTTGGCTTTTAAGGGGCGGTGCTGGAGTAGCTGTTCGAGGTGGTCCAGGTGCCGGTGCTGCTGAGGGTTCCTACATTCCAGTAAGACAGGGTAGAGGTACTTGCTGTCAGCGTTCGAGCCAAGCCAGAGGCGCTGTATACCTTCAAGGTCGCTCCAGAGAAGCTACTGGTGCCGCTGAAGTTGTGTACGTAGACCGTATAGGTCCCCGAACTCATCGAGGTGATGGTGATCGTCTCGGGGCCGTAGCCGCTCGTTTGGTCTGTATCTAGGCTGATCCCCAGTCCCGTTGGCGTTTTGTTGCCGTAATAGATGTTGGTGCCGCTAGGCGTGCGGGTGTAAAGGTCTAGATCCGAAGGCGTCGAGCCCCAGGTTAAGACGAAGCGGTATTGCCCGGTGGATAAGGTGGGGCTAAGGTCTACGGAGGCCGCGGTGACGGCTGTGGTCCCGACCGTCAAATCGGCGGTGGTGCTGGTGTAGCCCGTTCCGGTGTAGGTGATCGTATAACTCCCCTCTGGAACGCTACTGATCGACCAAGCGCCGGAAGTACCGCTGGTGGTGCTGTAGGTGCTGCTGCTGGCGCTGCTGCTGAGCGTGACGGTGATCCCGCTGATCCCCGACCCGCTGGTGGCGCTGCGGACGGTGCCCGAAACGGTTACCCCAGGGGGCTCCGACAGGCTGATGGTCAGCGCCATGCTGGTGGTGCTGTCTGAGACGGTGAAGCTGTTTGAAACCCCGTGCTGGAGGGACTCGCTGCCGAAGGTGAAGCTGCTTGAGTCGAAGGTGAACAACAGGCCGCGCAAGTTGGTCTGGGTCAACACCGCGCCGGTGTAGGTCAGGGTGTTCCCTGTGCTGCTGCTATAGCTAGCCCAGTTGTAGCCAATAAAATCGGCGGCGCTGTAGTTAGAAAAGGTGGTTCCCTTGGCCGAATAGGTCGCGTCACTGACCACGCCGAACAAGACCGACTGGGTCGCTCCGCCGATCTGGGTGCCCAGGGCGTCCAGATTGATTTCTAGTTGGGCGCTTTGGTAATAGCCCTCTGTTTGCTGTGTTTCTTCGCTCACCGGCTCGGCCTTACAGCCCAAGAGGAGCAAGCTAAGTACCAGCAGGGCCAGGGTAGGCCTATGGATCAGTTTTGCTAGATACATTTGGGTCCTCTTTACTCAACGGTGATGGTCCAGGTGATGACCGGCGAGGCCTGGGGCCCGCTGGAATAACTGCTGCCAGTGGATTCGGAAGACACCTCGGCTAAGGGGTCATCTACCTGGGCACGGGCCTTTTCGGCTTGGAAGCCGTTTTTCTTGGCTCCTGGCGCGGGTTCGCCGCTAGAGAGGCCGGGGACGTCCCATCCCGCGTTGGTGTCGGCCTTTAAGATCGAGTCGATCTGATCCGGCGGCACCGCCACGGGGGTCAGGGGCAGGGCGGTTTCCATTACCTGCGAGGCGAAGTCCGCGGAAACCGAAATGGCCTGGGCGGCTCGGTTGAGCGCCTCAAAGGTGACTTTTCCCTTAAGGGTCAACAGGTTGGTCCGGCGGCTGTCTGTTTCCACCACAAATTCGGTGCCTTTGACCCCGACCATAGCGTTGGTGGTGCGCACCCGGAAGGGGGCCCGGTTTTTAAGGGGGTCCACTTTAAAATAGGCCTTGCCTGCGGGCACCTGCAATAGCGTTTGCCCCGGATCGGCCTTCTGCACCCGCATGATCGACAGGCTGTAGAGCTGAACCGCGTTGCCGTATTGGGTCAGGTAGAGGGTCGCGCGGCTGTCTTGGGCCGTTTGGATTTGGTCGTCCGCAGAGACCTGAAGGGTCTGGTTCGGCTGGTCTAAGATTTTAAACCCCTGATCAGAAAAGACCTTGAGCCGCCCGGAGGTGAGTTGCACAAACCCAACGGACTGCGCCCAGGCACTAAGCGGCAACAAGAGGGCGATAAGAAGGATCGGTAGAATTCGGTTCATGGGGGCGCTCAAAATAGATACAGGTAGCTGGCCTGTAAGCTGGTAATGGTGGCGGTTACGGTCGATTGGTTGCTGCCGCTGGCGGTGTAGGTCCGGCTGATCCAGTTAAAGGCCCCGTAATGCTCTGGGCCCCAGGTAAGGTGCTGCAACCAGCCCAAATCAGTGGTGCTGAGGCTATAATTGGCACTCAGGCCGCTGCCGCTATTGCTCCAATTTTTGTTTTTGTAGCTTGCCGAAAAGCTGCCGCGCTCGGTGTATTGGTAGCCAAAGAAGCCGCCGAAAAAGAGCGCGCTTTTGGAAACCGAAGCTTTGCTGTAGCTTTCGTTTTCTAGGCCTAGGTGGTAGCCGTAGCGTTTTTTGTCGAGCAGGTGGGTGTTTTCGGCTTTGAGGTAATAGCCGCTGCTGGTCTCGCCGCCTTCAAATCCCTTGGTGACGTAGCGCGCCTCTAGGGCGGTGTCTACGCCCTTCCAAAAGGTTCGTTCGGTGCCGCCTCGGATCAGGTTTTGGTTCTCGGCGCTGGCACCGTCTACCTTAATCTGGTTGATCGTAAAGCCCGCAAAGCCCCAGGGCTGGTTCCAGGTAACATCGGCGCTGGTCAGGCCGGTGCTCTTGCCTTCGGCAGGGCTGCGCGAATACAAAAGGCCACTGAAGCGGAGGTCTTTGGCGAAGAGGTTGTAAACCGGGGCAACGCTGTAAAAGGTATAGGTGCCTGAGGTTGAATCGAAGTTGGTGCCGTCGATGTCTAGGCTAGTTGATTCGCTACCCAGCCCCGCCAGGGCCACCAGTTCCCAAGGCTTTTTAACGGTTTTTTCGGTCTCCGGCTCCACCGGGGTCGGCGTTTTTAGCTCAAATCGCTGGCGGTAGGTCCCCTGATCGGTGATCACCTCCACTTCGATGGTCTGCGCTCCCTTTCCAATCGAATAGGGCACCGAATAGGTGGCAAAACTGGGCTGTTGGGTCGTTTGTTTTTGTTGGTTGATGCTGACGCTGCGGATGTTGGCGAAGGCGCTGATGGCGATTTCGATCCGCCCTTGGGTTTGGGTTGTTTCGACCACGCCCCCGGTGCCGCCGTGGCTCGGGGAATAGATCATCACGTCGCTATAGCGCTTCTCGCTGCCTAGGCTCGCCGCAGCGGCTTGCGCCGGTGCCGCCGTATCCTGGGCCAGAGCCGTCTGGGTGACCAAGCTGGCCATCAAAAAGCCGAACAGGGTAATTTTTTGAATATTCATATGCCGCTACATAAGGTTTCGAGCAGCCTATTTTATTTCGAATTTAAAGATCAATTTCTTTTTTGGAAAAAATAACAACGCGGCCGTAAAGGCTTTACTCTTGGCCATTAACCGGTTTTTGATAATGTCACGATAAATAAACTATACCAATAATTTACCTATCTATACCCCCGCTAAAAATAACTTATTGCGGGCTCAGAAAAAAGCCTTTTGCCGCAATTATTTAACTGGAATTTCAGAGTTTTTGTGGCCTTTGAGTCGGGCAGAAAGGGGGCACAAAAACGGAGTTCTAACAATAACGGGTTTCCAGGCCAATAACCTGCCAAGGCAAATAGTGAACTAGTTTATAAATTTTTTACTCCCCTCAGAACTGGCGGGATGAGCTAGTCAATTGCTGGGGGTATGCCCCTGGTAGGTATCTTATTCCCTGTTCACAGCCCATACCTAAAAACCTCTCGGCTTTAGCTTTCTACCGGAAGCCCCTCAAGCTGCCACTGCGGGAAACCTGCTTCGAGGCGGTGGCTGGGTATGCCCAAGGCGCGCAGTCGTTCTACGGCTTCAAAAGACAAGACGCAGTAAGGCCCCCGGCAGTAGGCGATCACTTCTTTGTGGGCCTGGTGTTGCTCCACAAAGCCTTCTAGCTCGGCCAGCGTCACGTTGAGTGCTCCGGCGATATGCCCGGCTTGGTATTCCTCGGCGGGACGTACGTCGATCAGCGTGACCAAGTCATCCTTGAGGCGCGCCATCAGTTCTTCGCTAGAGATCGGTTCTAGGTGGTCTTTGTGGTTTAGGTGTTGGTCCACCAGCCGGTCCACCTCGGCTAGGTTGTGGTGCGCCAAGCGTTGCAGGGCATCGATGCAGTCATACACCAACTGGTTGGCAACTTGATAATAAACATGTTGCCCCTCTTTGCGGTTGCTCACCAGCCCGACCGCCTTGAGCTGTTGTAGGTGCTGCGAGCAATTGGCGTATGAGATCCCCGAAACTTGGGTCAAAGATTCGACGCTATGCTCGCGCTGGGATAGATAATCTAAAATCTCCAACCGGTTGGCATGGCCCAGCGCCTTGGCCACCTTGGCGAATTGGGCGTTTAGTTGGTGTTTGAACTCAGACATGGGCGGACCTACTGACAATTCAGGAGCTGGTGAGGCTCTTTTGGTTGAAAAAAAAGAATTTGGGGACGTAGATGAGTAGGGCCAGAGACCCCAGCGCCATCAACAATTCAGGGCCCCACTGGGCCAAACCGGCCTGGCTCGAAAGGGCATCTTTGCCCAAGACGCCCAGGTAGGTATAGACCATCGCACCGGGCAGCATGGTCACGTAGCTGGTCAACAGGTAGCGCCAGAAGCCTATGCCCGTCAGACCTAAGGCGTAGTTCAGTAGGTTAAAGGGAAAGATCGGCACCAAGCGGACCATGGCTACAAACCACCAACCCTGTCGGTCTACGCCGCTTTTGAGTTGCGCTAACTTACCTTGCAGTTTCGCTTCCACCCAATCGGCCAGCAACCAACGGGCGAGCAAAAAAGACAGCCCGGCCCCCAAGGTCGCCCCGGCAAGGTTGTAAAAACTGCCCCAACCGAACCCAAAGAGCGCCCCACCGGCCATGGTCAGCAACAGGCCGGGCAAAAAAAGCAGCGTCGCTAAGGCGTAAATCCCGATAAACACCAGCGGACCAGCCCAGCCCAAACTAGCGATCCATTGGGCCCAAGGCTGTGCGAGCAACACCTCCCGGTTCCAGGCGGCCCCGGCAATGCCCAGGGCCAGCATTCCCAATAGAATCCAGCGAGCCCAAGCCTTCATTGGTCCTTTTGGGGCAGGTCGTTGAAGGCGTAAAACTGGCCTTCAGGATAAAAGGGCTGCATAAGGAGTTGGTGTAAATGCAAATACTTGGCTTCGCGGAATTTATCGATCCCGATTTCCATCCCTTCATGCCCCAAGGCCGGTTGGGCTTTGTAGGTACCCAAGAGCCGGTCCCACCAAGAGAGATTAAACCCAAAGTTCCGGTTCGTTTCCTTGGGGTCCGTCGAGTGGTGGACCCGGTGGAAGTCGGGGGTGATCACCACCCACCGAAGCCAGCGGTCGAGGCCCAGAGGCAGCTTTAGGTTGCCGTGGTTGAACATGGCCATGGCGTTTAAAATCACCTCAAAGGCCAGCACGGCCACCACCGGCGGACCCAGGACCAACACCAAGGCCAACTTGATGACCAGAGACAGCAAGATTTCGATGGGGTGGAACCTTGCCCCGGTGGTCACGTCATAATCCAGATCGGTGTGGTGCATGCGGTGCAGCCGCCAAAGGAGCGGTACGGCATGAACCATCACGTGTTGCAGGTAGATAAAAAAATCCAGCAACACCACCGAAGCAATCAGGGCAAACCAGTAGGGCACCGACAGAATATTAAACAGTCCCCAGCCCCGTTCGACGGCGGTGGCCGCCAAAACCATGGGTAGGATGGGCAAGACCAACCGGGCGATGGCGCTGTTTAAGAAAACGATGCCGATGTTGGCATACCAACGGAGTTTTCGGCTATATTGCCGTTTTCGGCGGGGGAAGGCCGCCTCGGCCAGGGCGACCAAGATAAAGACACCAAAAAAGAAGCCCAGCCGGACCGCCAATTCTTGGGACAGTAACCATTCGCTCATCACACTCCTTAGGTAGACTCAAAAGGGCCAGGGGCCCCAAACTCTAGTATTCAATTGTTTACTTGAATACTTAAAAAATGTAAATATGTTTTTTGAATATGCTAATTTGTTCAGCTAGATGCATGTCTGTTTTGGAGGGAAAGAGGCGCTTTCAAAAGGCTTGCGAAGCCTCGGGAGCCCAGGCAAGCTAGGGGGCAAGCCTTTGGGCTAAACCAAAACCAAACAACCACCTACCATGAACGACGAAGACCTGGTTTACAGTACTGCCCAGAAGGGTCAGGACCTTTCTAAAAAGAAGTCCAAAGGGGGCCAAGCCGCGTTGGCGGAGGTCGAGCCCGGCCAATGTACCCTCAAGCTGCAATATGAAAAGAAAGGGCGCGGCGGCAAGGGCGTGAGCTTGGTCTTGGAATTGCCCCACAACCCGCCCTATTTTAAACGCCTGATGAAGGAGCTAAAAACCCGCCTCGGCACCGGCGGGGCCTATAAAGAGGAGGGCCCAACAGCGCACCTGGAATTTCAAGGGAACCGCCTTGAGGACCTGCGGGGGATGTTGGTGGAGTTGGGCTTTAAGGTGAAGGGGTAGGGGCAATGGCCGCAATCTTGAGGTGGAGGTGAGCTGTTGAGCGAAAAATCCCCCTGGGGCTTCCTGGGAGACTTGGCGGCCTTTGCGGTGCTTTGGTGGGCCTCTCCGTTCTTGCTTTTTGTTTTAGTGGCGCTGCTGTTGATCCCTGTTATGTTGATTGAATGGCTGTTTCCCGGCGCGTTGTTACCCCTAGAGGAAGCCGCTGGCGTCTGGTTGGGGTGGTTGGGCTTGAATTAGTGAACGGGCCTATAGCGAATCGATCCAGGCCATGGTGGCGTCATAAAAGCCCGGAAAGACCTGATCAATGGCCAGGACGACCAGCGCGGCAAGGGCAAAGAGAAGGACCAAAAGCCAAGGGATACTCAAGCTGAGCAGGCCCGAAAAGATACCTACCTGGAAGAAGAGGCTGGTTTTGTCGCCAGCGAAGGTTTCCTTTAGCTCTGCTTTGGACTGGTCCAGCGAGGCCTGTAATTTAGCGCCCAACCAGGAGCTTTTTCGATTCCCCCAAAGTCCTTGCCTCAATTCCCCTACGCGCCTCCGGTGGACGTCCAACTTCTGGGCCAACTCGGGCTTTTCTTGGGTAGACCAAAAATCAAAGAGTTTAAAGGCCGACTTGGGTTGGCCCTGGGATGCTTGCTTGGGTTGCGCTGGTTGGGGCTCTGCCGCCCCCTTGGGCTTGAGGCTTTCCTCATAGGCCGCCAACTTAGCCAAAATATTGGGCCCTTTGATTTCCCCAAAGATATTTAACAGCGCCAGTGCCGACTTGGGCCCCTGCGGTTCTGGGTTGGGCGCTGACACCTCGGTTTGGGTTAACTTGGCCGAGGATTCTTGGTGGGCGTAGCGCTGGAGCAGCCCAAGGATCTGATCTTGGTGTTCAGGCAAAATGGGCAACAGGGCCCAGCGGTGCTGGTAGATGCCCGCCTGCTCCACAAACCTCACCCCTTCGGGCCGGGCGGAGATTTCTTTTAGAGAAAATAGGGTCGTTTCCAGCAGGTCGCCCGAATCAAACTGAATCCTTCGGTCACTTAGGTGTAGGTCGCCGTCCAGAAAGATTTCTTCTAACTCGGGCCCCAGCATGCCGTTTTCGAGTTGCCGCCGGTAGACTAGGTCCTGCATGTCGACTTCGGGCAGGTCTAATTCCTTGGGCTTTAAAAATTCGCTGGCTAGGTCCAGGTCTACCAGGACGGCCCCACATTGAAGCAGCGGCGTCTCGCCCATTTCTAAGTCAAATCCATCCCAAAGATCAGGTAGCGACTTCTGGGCGGCCAGTGCGGCCTCCATTTCTTTAAAACAAGCTTGATGAGTCGTCAAATCCCCTTCCAGAGGGGTTTTGCAGTGAGGACAGCGCATAAGGTGCGTTCAGTAGATTGTTTTGTAAAAGAATATTTCTTACCCCAGACCCAGCCGATTCGACAAGCCGGAGGTGGCTAATATTTGCAGCCTGGCTGGGGGATTTGTGTCCCCTTATCCTTGTCAGCTTCGGCCCAAACAGGCTATCAAACCTAAGGCAGGGCTGCGTCTTGCCGGTGTATTTGAAAAAAAATGCTGAAGGACCAGCGATGAATGACAAGCAAAAACTAGAACAACGCCTTTGGGACATTGCCAACACCCTGCGCGGAAGAATGGGGGCCGATGATTTCCGGGACTATATCTTGGGCTTCATTTTTTATAAGTACCTCTCTGAGAAGATGCATGCTTACGCCAACGAGATTTTGCAGCCCGACGGTTTGAACTATCACTCCGTAGAAAACTTACCTCAGGCCAAAGCATACCTAGAAGCCATCCGCGACGCAGCGCTGGAAAACCTGGGCTACTTTCTGGCCCCTTCGGAGCTGTTCGGGGCCATTACTTTAAAGGGCAAAAAGAAACAGGAAGGCGAGGGAGAGGAAAAGGACGGCAAACAGGACCACTTCATTTTAGAAGACCTAGAAAAGGTGCTCAACAACATTGCCCTATCCACCATGGGCCATGAGTCCGAAGAGGAGTTCGACCACCTTTTTGAAGACATGGACCTTACCAGCAGCAAACTGGGCAAGACGGTAGCCGCCAAAAACGAACTGGTGGTCAAGATCATGACCCACCTAGAAGAGATTGATTTTCGCATCGGTGATGCGGATTCAGATGTTTTGGGCGATGCCTATGAATACCTGATCGGCAAGTTCGCCAGCGGAGCCGGGAAAAAGGCCGGGGAGTTTTACACGCCCCAAGAGGTGTCGCGGGTCTTGGCGGGCTTGGTGACCACCGGCAAAGACAAACTCAAGACGGTCTACGACCCGACCTGCGGGTCTGGTTCGTTGCTGTTGCGGGTGGCAAAGCAGTTAAAGGATAATAAGGGGCTTCAGTATTTCGGCCAGGAATCCAACCCCACCACCTATAACCTCTGCCGCATGAACCTGATCATGCACGATGTGCATTACCGGCGCTTCGACATCAAGAACGAAGACACCCTAGAGCACCCCCAG
Organism: bacterium; assembly: GCA_032250835.1. Classification (GTDB taxonomy): domain Bacteria; phylum SAR324; class SAR324; order XYD2-FULL-50-16; family XYD2-FULL-50-16; genus TamC13-09. The sequence continues at coordinate 105,874 of JAVVEA010000012.1, read as the reverse complement.
CACCGAGACCAACGCTTTGAGGCCATCGTCGCCAATCCCCCCTTCTCGGCCCATTGGAGCGCTAGTAGGCTATTAGAGACAGACGAGCGCTTTGCAGGCTACGGCAAGTTAGCCCCTGCCGGTAAGGCCGACTTCGCCTTTGTGCAGCATATGGTTTACCAGTTAGAAGAAGGGGGCCGGTTGGCGGTGGTGCTGCCCCATGGGGTCTTGTTTCGGGGTGCCGCCGAGGGACATATCCGCAAGTATATGATCGAAGAACTCAACTGCCTCGATGCGGTGATCGGCCTCCCGGCCAATATCTTTTACGGGACCAGCATCCCCACCTGTATCTTGGTTTGCCAAAAGGGGCGGGAGCATCAAGGGGATGTTTTGTTTGTTGATGCGAGCCAGCACTTTGATAAGGTGGCGACCCAAAACGTTTTGCGCGACGAAGACATAAAAAGGATCGTGGACGCCTACCGGGAGCGCCAAGAGGTCGAGAAGTTCAGCTATGTGGCCAGCTTGGACGAGGTTCGGGAAAACGATCACAACCTGAATATCCCCCGGTACGTGGATACCTTTGAAGAAGAGGAATCGGTGGATTTGGAAGCGGTGAGCCAAGAGTTGGCAGGCTTGGAAGAAGATATGGCCCAGACTGACCAAGTGATTGCGGGCTTTTGTGCTGAATTGGGGATTGCTCCGCCTTTTAGGGTGGGAAGCAAATGAGCCGGAAACACTCAGAAAAGTTGACGCCTGAGCTGCGGTTTCCGGGGTTCAGTGGGGAGTGGAAAGAAAAGCAACTAGGTGAGATTTGTTCAACTTTTAAAAGCGGAATCGGGATTACTTCAGAGCAGATTACTGAGGAAGGAACGTATCCCGTTTTTGGAGGTAATGGTTTGAGGGGGTATACAGATGAATATAACCATGAAGGTTTTTATGTGTTAATTGGGCGACAGGGTGCTCTTTGTGGGTGTATCAACCGAACTTTTGGAAAGGCCTACATTTCTGAACATGCCATTGCAGTGCAGGCCAACGCTGAGGCTTGTACTGAATGGCTCGCTCAAAAGCTGGATTACTTTCAACTCAATCGCCTTTCAGAATCCTCTGCACAGCCAGGATTAGCCGTAAATAAACTGCTCAAGGTGAAGCTGGTTGTTCCATCTGCCGACGAACAACAAAAAATCGCTAGTTTTTTGTCGGCGGTGGATAAGCGGATTGGGCAGCTTCGCCGCAAAAAGGAGCTGTTGGAAGCCTACAAAAAAGGGGTGATGCAAAAACTCTTCTCCCAAGAACTCCGCTTCCAAGACGACCAAGGCCACCCCTTCCCGGATTGGGAAGAGAAGCGTTTGGGGGAAATTTTTGATCAAAGAACAGAAAATAGCTATACAGATTTGGACTTGCTCTCGGTAACCCTTAAAAAAGGGGTCATTCGGCAAGTAGATGTCGACAAAATCGACAACTCTAATAGTGATAAAAGCAAGTATAAAAGGGTTTTACCAGATGATATTGCGTACAATTCGATGAGAATGTGGCAGGGGGCAAGTGGAGTCAGTCAATATGAAGGTATAGTTAGTCCAGCCTACACAGTTATAATTCCAAAAAGTGAGACTCATTCAAAGTATTTTGGATACTTTTTTAAAATGAGAGAGGTAGTTTTTATTTTTCAGCGGCACTCTCAAGGGCTAACTTCTGATACATGGAATCTCAAGTACCCAATGCTGGCACCAATAAAGTTTAAAATCCCGTGCAAATTAGAACAACAAAAAATCGCCGACTTCCTGACCAGCCTCGACCAAAAAATCGAAGCCACCCAAACCCAACTGACCCAAACCGAGACCTTCAAAAAAGGCCTGCTCCAGCAGATGTTTGTTTAGCTTTTGGGTGCAAAACGTTAAGCCTATTTATGAGCATCTTTTATCTGAACCTGTTACCTAAACCTAGTAACCGATAGATTGGTGATGAGTACAAAAGACATCCGCTGGATTCAGCGGTTTTCCAATTTTAAGAAGGCCCTGGCGCAGTTGAACCAATTCATCGCCCAGGGGCAGCTCAACGACCTGGAAAAACAGGGCTTGATTCAGGCCTTTGAGTACAACCATGAACTGGCCTGGAAGACCCTCAAAGACTTCTTGGTAGACAAAGGGGCGACCGATCTTTTTGGCTCCAAAGACGTGAGCCGGAGGGCTTTTAGCCAAGGATTACTGGGGGACACGGAGCAAGCGGGGACTATCTGGATGGATATGATCGAAAAACGAAACCTAACTTCCCATACCTACAACCAAGAAACGGCCCAGGCGATTGTGGCGGCCATCAAGCAGGACTATTTTGGGGCCTTCGTGGCCTTAGAAAAACGGTTGCAGTCCTTGGCCGACCAAGAACTAGGGAGCTGAACGCCCATGCCCTTTGGATTAAGCCAACAGGTGATCGACCAAATCCGAGGGGTCCTGGCCCAACACCCCAACCTGGAAGAAGCCATCGTCTACGGCTCCCGAGCGAAGGGCAATTACAAGACCGGATCGGACATAGACTTGTGCTTCAAAGGAGAAGCCCTAGACTTTGCGACCCTAGCGAGGATTGCCGAGGAACTAGACCAACTCCCCATCCCCTACCTGTTTGACCTATCGATCTTTGCCACCCTAGACAACCCCGACTTGATCGCCCACATCAACCGAGTAGGCCAAGTTTTTTACGCTAAACCCAACCCAAAATGACCCCCCACCCGAAGCTTTTAAGAAGGGGTTGTTTCGTATTTTTTGTTTCAATAGGGATATATGGACACGAATCAAAATAACCAACGTTCATTTGCTGAAATTGTCCAAAATGCCGTTTCCAATAGCTCGTTACTAATTGCTCAAGCTAATGAAATTGCAAGGAAGGCTGCTTTTGTGGTTCAAAAAACCTTTTCTCAAGAACAGATTCAGCTTCTATTGTTGTGGGTTAATGATGCTCAAAAAATCTTAAATGATCCTGAATTTCGAACTCGCATAGCTCTAAACCTGAAGATGAGCGAACAGGTTTCTGAGGCAGACCTGGAAAAAGTTTTTTCTTGTTTTTCCAAGGCCGAACGAGAAATCATCGATACCATTCCCTACGAAGATATTCATCAATCGCTAATTGAAGAAGTAGACAGGCTTGGTGACGATTTCAATCGAGGTACTGTCAAGCAAGTAATAGCGCAGAAGCTAAACTCCGCTCAAAATATGATAAATATGGATATATCTGGTAATGCGGCGCAAAGCTTAGCCACACTTTCAAGCGAGCTAAAAACGGGAAGTAGAGTCCAGGTAATTTTAGCTTTAGTACTGTTTTTTCTTGGTATATTTAGTAGCGATATTAAAGAAGCCGCCGAAACCGGGCAAAATAAAGCGAGAATTTACGCGATTTACGCGATAAACGCATTAATAGAAATTGAGGCCGAGGATGCAAGCGGCGACTCCGTAGGAGACGAAGTCGAGTCAAAATTAGGGAAAGAATGACCACCCAACCCGAAGCCATCTTAGAAGCCAATCTTGTCCAGCAGCTTAAAGGCCTGGGCTACGCGCATGCGTCGGTTCAGGACGAGGCGAGCTTGCTGGCTAACCTCAAGGCACAGTTGGAGGCCTTCAACGGCCTGCAACTGACCCCGAGGGAATTCACCCAGGTGGTGAACTATCTTTCGAAGGGCAACGTGCTGGTTAAGGCCAAGGCGCTGCGGGACCGGTTCCAGCTGACCAAGGAAGACGGGGAGTCCGTCTATATTCGGTTTTTTGACGCAGAAAAATGGGGCAACAACCGCTTTCAGGTGACCAGCCAAGTCACCGTAGAAGGCATCTACAGAAACCGCTACGACGTGACCCTGCTGGTCAACGGCCTGCCGTTGGTGCAGATCGAACTGAAAAAACGGGGATTGGAGCTTAAAGAAGCCTTCAACCAGATCAACCGCTACCAGCGCCACAGCTACGGGGCTTCAGTCGGCCTGTTCCAGTACATCCAAATCTTTGTGATCTCCAATGGCGTAAACACCAAGTATTACGCCAACAACCGCAAGCAGTCCTTTAAGCAGACCTTCTTTTGGGCCGAGGAAAGCAACCGCACCATCACCGAGTTGGCCCCCTTTGCTGAAGCCTTCTTAAACCCGGACCATGTGGGCAAGATGATTGCCCATTATGTGGTGGTCAACGAGACCTTGAAGATTTTGATGGTCCTGCGGCCCTACCAGTATTACGCCACCGAGGCGATCATCAATCAAGTGCGGGAGCAAAAAGGCAACGGTTATATCTGGCACACCACCGGTTCGGGCAAGACGCTGACCAGCTTCAAGGCCGCCCAGATCCTTATGGGGCTGCCCCAGGTGCATAAGGTTATTTTTGTGGTGGACCGCAAGGACCTGGACGACCAAACAATGCAGGAGTTTAACGCCTTCCAAAAGGATAGCGTAGACACGACCAACGCCACCAAACAGTTAGTGGCGCAGTTTTGCAACGATACCAGGTTGATCCTCACCACCATCCAAAAGCTAAACCGGGCGATTGGGCCCGGGCGCTTCGAGCAGGACATGGCTCCCTTGGCGGACAAAAACCTGGTTTTCATCTTCGATGAATGCCACCGCAGCCAATTTGGGGCGACCCACCAACGGATCACCGGTTTTTTTAAAAAGGCCCAACTCTTCGGCTTTACGGGCACGCCGATCTTCGCCGACAACGCCATCCAAAACGACCGGGGCAAACGCACCACGGCGGACTTATTTGGGGACCGCCTGCATAAATACCTCATCACCGACGCCATCGGCGACGAAAATGTGCTGCGTTTTTCGGTGGAGTATATTGGCCGCTATAAAAGGCGGGGCGAAGACCACAGCGGGGAGGAGGTGGATATTGAAGTCGAGGCGGTGGACACCAAAGAGGTGATCGACGCGCCCGAGCGCAAACAAAAGATTGTGGACTACATCGCCGAGCACCACGGCCAAAAAACCCACAACAAGGCCTACTCCGCGATTTTTGCGATCAGCAGCATCCCGAACCTGATCGACTATTACCGCCTCTTTATGGAGCGCCCAGAGGTGAAAAAAGGCGACCTCCGGATTGCCACCATTTTCACGTACGGGGCCAACGAAGAAGACGAAGAGGCCAACGGGATGCTCGAAGGCGAAGCCGAGTGGGCCGAGGAAGACGCCGAAGACACCCCCAAAGCCCAGCATAGTCGCGAAGCGCTAGACCAGTTCATTGCCCATTACAACGCCCAATTTGGCACTGGCTTTTCCACCAAAGACAGCAAGAGCTTTGAGGCCTATTTTAAATCCATCGCCAAGCGCCTCAAGGACCGAGAAAAAGAGGGGCAGCCTGCCAAAGACCGGCTGGACATCCTCTTGGTGGTGAACATGTTCCTGACTGGCTTTGATGCCAAGAAGCTGAATACCCTTTATGTGGATAAAAACCTCAAGCACCATGGGTTGATTCAGGCCTTTTCGCGTACCAACCGGGTCTTAAACGAGCAAAAGTCCCAGGGGAACATTCTTTGTTTCCGCAACCTCAAGGCCGCGACCGACGAGGCCATTGCTCTTTTTTCCGATAAAGACGCCAAAGAACACATCTTTTTGCCGCCCTATAAAGAACTGGTCCGCCAATTTGGCGGTGCCTTCGGCAAACTACTATCCATTGCGCCCAGCGTGGAGGCGGTGGATGACCTCAAGAGCGAAGAAGACCAGCTTGAATTCATCAAGGCCTTCCGTGAGCTAATGCGCCTGCGCAACGTGTTGATCAGCTTCACGGAATTTACTTGGGCTGATTTGCCCATGACGCAGCAGGCCTTTGAGGACTATAAATCAAAGTATTTAGACCTCTATGAGCATTCCAAAAGCGACCATGTAAAAGAGAAAGAATCGATCTTAACGGAAGTGGACTTTGAGCTGGAGCTGATCCACAAAGACGAAATCAACGTGGCCTATATCCTGCGCCTGTTGGCGAAGCTCAAGGAGGCGGAAACCAAAGACCAAGCCCAGCAAAAGAAACAAATCATCGACCTGTTGAGCGGTAACGTAGGCCTGCGCAGCAAGCGGGAGTTGATCGAAAAGTTCATTGACCAGCACCTGCCCAAGATTGAAGACTCCGAAGCCATCGGCGATGAATTCATAAAGTATTGGCAGGACCAAAAAACGCTGGCCCTGGGCCGGATTTGTGAGGAAGAGGGGTTGGACCGGGAGCAGTTTAGCCGGTTGATTGAGTCTTATATCTACAACTCCCAAGAACCGCTGCGTGAAGAAGTCTTTAAATGCCTCGGCGACCGGCCCAGCGTCTTGCAGGCCCGCGCCGTTGGGGAGCGGATTTTGGCGAAGATGAAGGAATTTGTTGAGGTCTTTGTGCGGGGGATGGTGGCTTAAGCACCGATGGCCTTGTCAAGATAGCCTGAACCGATAAATGGGTTCTCTTAAAGCTGTTGTGCCAGACTAATGCCTTTCCCCAGGGGGGGGCGGTTGGTGGGGTCCTGCGCAAAAGGCTTAAGCCTCTAGGAATTCTCCCCTAAAAAGGTTTTCTCCTTGAACTTTAAAGTAAATTAGGCCTATGCTGGCCCCTGACTCAACCGCGCCATTTTTGAGTAGGTATTTGTTATGACGGTCCTTAAAAACCCTGAGTTCAAAGGTTTAAGCGAAGCAGACCGGGAGATGATCACCGAGTTGTCTTCGGCGTTTGTGGTTTCGAAAACCGAAGAAGACTTCCGTGGGGTTATGGAACGGTTGCGCCGCAAGGTTCCGTTCACCCATTGGGGTTGCTCGTTGGCTAGGCTGGCCAACGAATATGAAGCGACGAGCAACTACATCAGCATCAACAATTTCGCGCCTGTTTTCATGGAAGCCTACCGCGCCAATGCGGCCGAATTTTTTGACGTGATAGTTCTATATCATTTTAAAGAACAAGGTTTTGGCGCTTTGCAGCGTTGGGAGGAAACCTTCAAGGATTTTGAGGGTCGCAAAGAAGAGGCAGACCCCCTATTGTTTAAAAAGCACCTAGCTTGGCGCGCCTTTTTAGACGAATTTAATATGATGTTAGACGGGTACAGCATCGGCAGCCGTAGTCATTTGGTTTCAGGCGAGCATTGGTTTGGCTCCATCATCAACTATGCCGATGACCTAGAGTATAACCCCCGGACCGAAGCGATCTTCCGCGCCTTGGTGGATGCGCAACACGCCTCTTTGGTGCGGATCTTAAAGCCCCGTCTTGACGAAGCGTTTAACTAGCCTGCCCCAACCACCGGGCCCCGTACCTCGTGCCGGAGCCGCCCTGTCACGTGGTCCCTTTTTGCCCTGCCGTTGTGCCTGGCGGTGGCTCAGCGCTCTTTGGTAGCGGAGGGGTCCAGGCGAGGCAGCGTAAACCAAAAGGTGCTACCGGCTCCCTCTTGGCTTTGGACACCAATCATGCCCCCATTTTTTTTGACCATGTCGGAGCAAAAAATCAAGCCCATACCGGTCCCCTTTTCACCATTAGTGCCTTGGTGCGAAGACATCTTTTGGTCAATTTTAAAGAGCTTTTCTTGGGTCGATAGACTCATCCCAATGCCTGTATCGGTAACGGAGAACCGGACCTCTTTTGGGCCGCTTTGGGCAGTGATTTCAACACTGGACTGGGGATGGCTATATTTTAGGGCATTAGAAATCAAATTCCTTAAAACCGTCGAAACCATGGCTTTGTCGGCATATACTTCTTCCGCGCCAGCCTCCAGAGAAACGAGGAACTCAATCTCTTTTTCTTTGGCTTGACCAGCAAACACCGACACCACCTCATTGACCCAAGGCTCAATAAGGATGGGTTCCGGTGAATATTGGATGTTGCCCAACTGGTTGGTTGCCCAGCTTAACAGGTCTTCTAAGAGATGTTGGGTATTGTTCATGGAACTGCGGATCTCGTCGATCATTTCCGCGTCCAGTGCCTCTTGCGTTTGATCCAGGTTATTAAAGAGCCAAGTGACGTTGTTGATCGGCCCTCTTAGGTCGTGGCCGATAATCGCTAAGAATTGGTCTTTGTGTTCATTGGCTTTTTGTAGTTCATAGGTGCGTTCGGCAACCATCTGTTTCAGCTTGTGCGATTGGTCTTCGAGCAGAGAAATCATCTCAAGCTGCATCTGGGCTTGCCGTTTTTGCGAATTCCGAAAGGAAAGACCTAAGGCCACCGCCAGGGTAAGTCCGATCCAAGCGAGCCCAAGGGTGTATCCATATTTGAGGCTAAACCCAACGCCGGAGACCTCATAGACCACTAAGCCATCAACCAAGGCTTGCAACGCAAAGCCCGTGATCGCCAGGGTGAGCCAAATGGCCGACGAATTTTTTGTTTTAAAATAAACCCAACCGCTGGCCACAGGGCTCATGCAGACAATCGCTAAACCGACCCAGGTGATCCATTTAGCCGCAGAATTGTCCTCAAAAAGGATGCCCAGCACAAAGGTAGGGAGGGAAAGCAAAATGCCCGCGTTATAATACCCGTACCAGCCCCGAGAGACTTTTTTTAATTCTAGTAGCTTAATTGCGAATAGACTAAAAAAGATGCCGGTAAAAGCGAGCGCAAAGGCCAATCCATTGGCTTTCCAGAACAATGAACCGGGATAAAGCAACCGCACCAAACTGCCCTCTTTCGCGAAAAAGTACAGGGGCATAAAAATCAAGAAGAGCGCGAAGTAGGCGTATTCCTTGCGTCCAATGGTGGCGAACAGAAACCCATGGTAAAAGGCCAACACAAACGCACCACCAACAAAAAGGCCAAAGATCAGGTTGTTTTGCGCTTCGTTTTTTTGGAGTCCTTCGGGGCTCCTCAGCATGAGCGGCAAGGTATAGGCCGTGTCGGTGCGGACCCGGATAAAGTACTGGTGCGACCCTGGCGGGATTTTGAGGCTGAAGGCGGGCCAACCCTGAAAGTTTGGCGGAACGGGCTCTTGATCACCCTGGGTATGGCTTTGCCATACTCCGCCCGGCTGTTCAAAGAGCGTCGCCGAGTCAAGGGGGGGCATATTCAATGTTGACGTAGCGAGTGATGGTCTTTGTAGAGGGGTTTTCTAGCGTGAAGCGGAGCCAAAGCGGCGTTGTCCTAAAACCAAAATTCAGCAGGCTTTTTTCTTGCGGGGGCTGATAGTCGAGCAATAACCCTTGCTCAATGGCCTGCACTTCGGACCAAGCATAACTGACGAAGGGCGTCAGGGAGACTTGCTCTTGATTGGTGAGGATCAGCGCAGGGCTTGCATATAGGCGGCTACTGTGGCCCAAAAAGCTCAGGCCCAACAGCAGGAGACCAAATAGATGGAAAAAAGGCTTGTTCATGATAATGATGATCCCCCTCATCTTAAAGCCCATCATCGGTTTAAGGTGCGGCCCCCCCGCTTTATTTTGCTTCCAGGGCCCGGGCCTCTTGGAAAGCCCGCTCCTGCTGGTCTGACTATTCTGACCCCAAAATTGCGGTTTTTCAAGGCCCTTCCATACACCAACCTGATGGTTTCCCGGCTTCATCGCCGCTACTCGGCAGCGTAACCGGCCTGCTAGCTTGTAGAACCACTGGAATCGGGCCCCGGAGAAACTAAAGACGCTCAGGGCAAAGCGTAAAATGGCGGGGATTGGGGCGGCCTGCCTCCACCATGCGGCGGAGCAAAGCTAAGCAGGCGCATCGTTAGCGCGAATTTTTAAGGGCTCGTCAAATTTGTCCGGTTCAGGCAGGCGAGCCAAAAGGTAAGGGCTCAGAACTCTATCTGGCTTGAACACCTTTGACTTTGCGGGCTTATTCTTTTGGAGGGGGGGGCTTGTGGTAGCGAAGGGCGGGGTCGAACCGCCGACCTTACGATTATGAGTCGTACGCTCTAACCAGCTGAGCTACTTCGCCGCCACAAGAACCCCAATTTATAAGGGGTCGGGCGCTTGTTGTCAAGCAGTCTGAGCGCAAAAAAGAAGGTTTCTTGCTACAACTTGCCAGTTTGGGCGCAAACCAACTATCTATTAGGGGCAAAACCCAACCCCCGTTTCTATAAGGATCATGGGCGCAACCGAATGGATCGCTATCGCCGACCCGCACCTAGGAGCCCGTCCCGGCGATTTGGCAGCGGTCACTCAACTGATCTTAAGCCTCGACCCCGCCCGCCAGGAGTTGATCTTCTTAGGCGACCTTTTCCATATCTGGGCCGGGCCCGAAAGGTTCCATACCGACGAAGTCAAAGCCCTAATGGCCACCCTCTGGGCTTTTAGGGAGCGCGGGGGGAGTTCGCGCCTAGTGGTCGGGAACCGGGATGCCTTTTTTAAAGAAGTCCAAGTCGGCGAGCCGCCCTATCAAGGCCTCCCCTTTGCGCGCATCGCCCAAGACTTTGACCGTATCGAAACGCCCCAAGGGCTGCTCCTCTGCACCCATGGCGACCTGGTCAACCAAGAAGACCGGGCGTACCTGCGTTGGCGCAAGGTGATCCGTAGCCGGGTCTTTCGCTGGGCCTTTGAGTTGATGCCCAAGGCCTGGGCCAAGAAGCTTATGTTTGGCTTAGAAGCCAAATTGCGCGAAAGCAACCTGAACTATAAGATGTCCTTTCCTACCGAACAGTGGGAAAACTGGACCCGCCAACTGGCCGCCCAGGAACGCCCTAAATTAGTGTTGGTCGGCCACTTCCACCCGAGCGAACCGATCGACCAAAGCATCGAGTCCGGCCATGCGGTGGTGGTTCCCGGTTGGCTTGAGGGCTGCCGTTACTTAAAAATTCACGCGGACTTAAGCTATGAAACGCTGGCTGCTGCTAATTAGTCTTTGTTTTTGGAGCCTCGGGGCCGACGCACTAGAACTGCGTGTGACCGGTCAAATCCTGGGTGAAATCCGCCCCTGCGGCTGCGAGCCGGGCCAGGAAAAGGGCGGGATCGAGCGGTTGGCGACCTACCTGAAGGAACACTTGGGCAAAGACCGGCTTTGGGTCGATCTAGGCAACTACGCGGTGGAGCCGAACCCCCAGGGGCAACTGAAAAACGCCCTCTTCTTAAAGCTCTTCCGCCAACAAAGGCTTTTTGCCATGCTTCCCGGTCCGGCGGAATTTTCTATGGGCAAACGGGGGATCGCCAAGAATCGCCTGCCTTACCTGCTGACTAACCACAAAGGCGAACTGGCCTTTACCGAGCGGATCAAACACCGCGGCGGTTGGAAATTTTTTGGCTACCTCTCGCCGGAGCTGCTGAGCCAAGGAACCCACAAGACCCAACTGTTAGATGGGCCCCAGGCGCTGATTAAGCGGGTCCGTGGGCTTAAATCTGCGGAATGGAAGAACCTCCTGCTCTTTCGGGGCAATGCCGCCGAGCTACAGCAGCTAACCGACTCCGGGCTTTTTGACCAAATTCTAGTGGCAAACCAAGCGATCCTTGAAGAAAAACAGACCTTCGAAGAAACCGCTGGGGGTAAAAAATGGCCCAAGCCGCCCATCAAGGGGCAAGGGGTCTTGCGGCTCGACCTGGGTGCTGTCCAGCAAAAACCCACCATAGACTGGCTGGATAATACCGTGGCCAATGACTCCTCCTGGGCCAAGGACTTTAAAGACTACGACAAAAAGGTAGAGGGGCTCTTTATGGCCTTTCTCGAAAGCCAGTCCGCCAAGCCGGACAAAAGGGTTTACAAGGGCAGTGCCTACTGTGTAAATTGTCACCCTAAAGCAGGCAAAGCCTGGGCTGACTCGGATCACTCTAAGGCCTTTAGTGTCTTGGAAGCGGCCGGTCGTCAATACGATCCGGATTGCATCGTCTGCCACGTTCAGGGGATGCGCAAAGGGGGGTTCCTTTCCAAGGAGCTTACGCCGGAGTTACAGAACGTGGGTTGTGAAAACTGCCACGGAGTTGTAGCCGAAGCCCATGCCCAAGACGCTGAGTTCAAAAAGAACCGCAAACCCGTTACGGAGCGGGTATGCACGACCTGCCACCAAGGATCACACTCCCCCAAGTTTCGCTTTGAAACCTATTACCCCAAGATCCAACACTAAGGTAGTCTGATGATGGGACCCATTAAAGGGGCTTTGGCCCTGCTCTGCTTCTTCCCTCTCTTGGCCCCGGCGCTTTTCGCCCAGGCCCTTGACGGTCATTACGAGCCCATTCCTCCGGCGGTGGCACCTAAAGCGCACAGCCTTAAGCAGGTCACGGTCCATGAGGTTTTTTTCTTTGGTTGCCCTCATTGTTATGAGCTGCACAAACAACTTCCGGCGCTCCAGGCGGAGTTTGGTAATCGGCTTAAGTTGGTCTCGGTGCCTATCGGCTGGGGCGGGCACGATCCCGGTCGTTTGCTCCTGATCGCGCGCCGCAAGGGCCCCGAAAAGGAACATGAGGTCAAGGAAATGATCTTTAACTTTGTGCACGACAAAGGACTGGGCAAGAGCATGTTCACCCGCGACAAGCTTCAGTTTGTGGCCAAGTTGACCGGCCTGAGCGCTGAGTTTGAAACCCAAATGGACGACCCGAAGATTGTGGCGCAAATGAATGACGGCGTTGCTTACGCTCAAGCCAAAGGGGTCGAGTCCACCCCGACCTTGGTGATCCAAGACAGCATTAAAGTGGTCGGTGCCGATGTGGCCAACCTGCGTAAAGTGATCAACTCCCTCTTGGTGGAGCCCGTCAACTAATGCGAATCGCCCTGTTGCAGCTCAATCTATTGGTTGGGGACATTGAAGGAAATGCCGAACGCATCCTCAAGGCAGTACGGACCATCACCGAACCGGTGGACCTGATCATCACCTCTGAGTTAGCGCTGGTCGGTTACCCGGCCAAAGACCTGCTGTTTAACTACGCCCTGATCGACCGCTGCCGTCTGCAACTAGAACGCTTGGCTCAAGACCTAAACGGCGGCCCGGCTATGCTGGTCGGCGCGCCAGAGCTCAACCTCAGCGGCATGGGCAAACCGCTGTTTAACAGCACCTTCTTGCTGCATGAAGGCTTGATCAAGGCCAGTTTCCAAAAGAAACTGCTGCCCAACTACGACGTCTTCGACGAAGCCCGTTATTTTGAATCGAGTAAAGAAAGCCAGATCATGGAACTGGCCGGGAAGATGGTGGGCATCACCATCTGCGAAGATATTTGGAACGACCACCTCTTTAAAGCCAGCCCGCTGTACGCCACCAACCCGCTCAGTGATCTACGGGCTCAGGGGGTCGAGGTGGTGGTCAATCTTTCCAGTTCGCCCTTTTCTTTGGGCAAAAACAAACAAAAGGAAGCGATGCTCCAGAGCATTGCCAAGAAGTCGAAGGTGCCCTTGGTCTACGTCAACCAAGTGGGTGGCAACGATGACCTGATCTTCGACGGCCGCAGCATGGCCTATGATGGTCAAGGAAACAAGCTAGCCCAAGGCCGCCTCTTTGAAGAAGACGTGATCATCGTAGACCTCTATGACCCCCAGGGGGTGGTGGAACCTGAATACGACGAAGACGCCGAAATCTTCGGGGCGCTGGTCACCGGTACGCGCGACTATATCCACAAGTGTGGCTTCAAGAAGGCCTGTTTGGGTCTTTCGGGCGGGATCGACTCGGCCCTGGTGGCGGTGATCGCCGCGCACGCCTTAGGCCCCGAGAACGTCACCGCCTTGATGATGCCTTCGCGCCACTCGAGCCAAGGCAGCTTGGATGATTCTAAGGAATTGGCCCAGCGCCTGGGCGTGGTTGCCAAAGAGGTTCCCATCGGCCCGTTGATGTCCAGCTTTGATGCGAGCCTAAAGGGCCTATTCGGCGCAGAGCCCCAGGGGCTAACGGCCGAAAACCTACAAGCCCGCATCCGTGGCAACCTCTTGATGGCCCTTTCAAATGAAGAAAATTCGTTGTTGCTCTCGACGGGCAACAAGAGCGAGCTTTCGGTGGGTTACTGCACCATATACGGCGATATGGCCGGGGCCCTGGCGGTGATCAGCGACCTGCCCAAGAGCCGGGTTTACCGCATGGCGCGCTGGATCAACGCCCACCACGGCAACCCGATCCCCGAAGAAATCCTCACCAAGGCCCCTTCGGCGGAGTTGCGTCCCGACCAAAAGGACCAAGACAGCCTGCCGGACTACGACACCTTAGACGCCATCTTGCTGCGCTTTATCGAACAGCGCTTAAGCGGGCAGGAGATCATCGACGAAGGCTTTGATGCCGAGATGGTCTGGGACATCATCCGCAAGGTGCGCGGTGCCGAGTTCAAACGCAAACAATCACCTCCGGGCCTTAAGATCCATGAATTGGCCTTTGGCACCGGTTGGCGGATGCCGCTCGCGGCGAAGACCCTCTAATCCCCAAGTTAATATGATCGAACTGGTCGCAACTGAGCTGGGCATTACGCCCGGCCAGGTCCAGCGCGTAGCCGAGCTGTTCGGCGAAGGCGCTACGGTACCTTTTATTGCCCGTTACCGCAAAGAGCGCACCGGTAACCTAGACGAAGTCCAAATCCGGCAGATCCAAGAGCGCTTAGAATACCTAGGCGAATTGGCCCAGCGTAAAGAGGCCATCGAAGCCAGTCTGGTCGAACAGGGCAAACTGACCGACCAACTCAAGGCCCAAATCCATGGGGCCACCACCAAGCAAGCCTTAGAAGACCTTTACCTGCCCTACCGCCCCAAAAGGCGCACCCGCGCGACCATCGCCAAGGAGCTGGGCTTAGAGCCGCTGGCTGAAATGTTATTGCAGGGCGGCGACCTAGAGGCCTGGATGGCCGCCTTCCAACCCCCCGAAGGCCAAGAACGGCCCGAGGACCGGGCTTTGCTCAAAGGGGCGCGGGACATATTGGCCGAGCGTTTTGCCGACGACGCGGCCCCCAAAGAAGCGATCCGCGACCTCTGCCGCCGCTTAGGCGAAATCCGCACCGAGGTGCGCCCCGAGTTTGCGGAGCAAAAAACCAAGTTCAACGACTATTACGAATACCAGGAACCGATCCGCAAGATCCCGGCCCACCGGTTTTTAGCGATCCGGCGGGGCGAAGAGGAAAAAATCTTGCGCCTGCGTCTCGACCTGCCTGCTGAAGCGGTCTTGGACATCCTGCGCAGTCATTTCCTCCCCAGTGGGGCCCAACATAAGGACCAGTTGGAGTTGGTGCTGGCCGACACCTGGGACCGGTTGCTTTCTTCGACTATCGAAGTGGAACTGCGCTTAGAGCTGAAGGAACGGGCCGACGAAGACTCCATTGGGATCTTCGGCAAAAACATGCGCGACCTGCTACTGGCTCCCTTGGGTGGGGCCAAGGTGACCATTGGCCTGGACCCGGGCTTTCGTACCGGCACCAAGTGGGTGGTGGTCGACGGCAACGGGAAGTTGCTGGACCATGGGGCTATTTACCCCGTAGAGCCCCAGAAACAGGTCCCCCAAAGCCGGGCGGTGCTCAAGTCGCTGGTCAAGCAATATGGGGCCGAGGTGGTCTGCTTGGGCAACGGCACCGCCAGCCGCGAGGTGATGGCCTTTTTGAAGGCCTTCATCGCCGACGAGGGCCTCACCGACAAACTCCGGCCTATCTTTGTCAACGAGTCCGGCGCGTCGATCTATTCGGCCTCAGACATTGCCCGTGAAGAGTTCCCGGACCTGGACCTGACCTTGCGCGGGGCCATCTCTATCGCCCGCCGGTTCCAAGACCCCTTAGCCGAGTTGGTCAAAATCGACCCCAAGTCCATCGGCGTCGGGCAGTACCAACATGACGTGAACCAGCGGCTGTTAAAGAAGCGGCTCGACGACACCGTAGAAAGCTGCGTGAACCATGTGGGGGTGAACCTAAACACCGCTTCGGCCCCGTTGCTCTCTTACGTGGCCGGTCTCAACGCCAATTTAGCCAAATCCATTGTGACCCACCGCGACCAAGCAGGCGGGTTTGAAAGCCGCGCGGCCCTCAAGAAGGTCCCTCGTTTTGGCCCCAAGACCTTTGAGCAGGCGGCGGGTTTTTTACGGATCATTGAAGGTAGCGAGCCCTTAGACCGCTCGGCGGTACATCCCGAGAATTATGGGCTGGTGCGCCAGATGGCCAAGGATTTAGGGCTGGCCGTTGGCGAGTTGATCGGCAACGAAGCGGCGCTAGCCAAGCTAGACAAACAAAAGTATGTGGGCGGCGAGGTGGGCTTGCCCACGCTGGTGGACATCATCGAAGAACTCAAAAAGCCGGGCCGGGACCCGCGCCAGGAATTTGTGGCCGCCCAATTAGACGACAGCATCCAAGATATCAAGGACCTTGAACCGGGCATGGAGCTAGAAGGCACCGTCACCAACCTGACCCACTTCGGCGTCTTTGTGGACCTAGGGGTCCACCAAGACGGCTTGGTGCATCTCTCGGAACTGGCCGACCGGTTCATCAAGGACCCCGCTGAGGTCTGTTCGGTGGGTCAGGTGATCAAGGTGCGGGTTTTGAGTGTGGACCTAGAGCGCCAGCGGATCGCCCTCAGTGCACGCCAAACGGGCAGCGGAGGCGGTCAGTCCGGTTCGGCTCGCGGCGCAGGACGCCCCAAGGCCCAGCCTAAAGCCCAAGCGCCCCAAGCGACCGGCGACTTTAAGGCCGACTTGGCCGCCTTAGCCGCTAAGTTCAATAAATGAGGCCGCTGGCTTTGGTCCTGATCTTCGTTGGTTGGAGCCTGAGCGCTTCGGCCGGCGGATGGGCCCAGAACCGGTCCGAGCGCCAATATTTTGCCGCCCTGGGCGTTGATGCCTGGGTCAGTATGGAGCGCGACAGCCGCCCGCTCTATTTAGGGGCCTTTTGGGGGCCTGACTGGTTGGCGGGGATCAAATACGCCCAAGAACCGGACTACCGGCGTTCCGGCGTCCGCTATGACCTCGACGAGGCCGGGGTTTGGGGGCGCTGGTTTTGGGGCGAGACCACCAACCTTAAGGCCGGGCTGAGCCGTATGCAAGGCCAATGGAACGAGAGCCTGGGCTCCGCGGCCTACCAAGCCCAAGCCGAGGCGTGGCGGGTCAGCCTCGGTGCGGGCAATCAGTGGCACTTCGGGGCCCGTTGGGTGATCTCGCTGGACTGGGCGGTTTACAACCACCGCCTCAACTTCACCCAAAGCTACCAGGCGGCCTCCCAAAACGCCGCCATCAATAACCAAGTAGCTTCCCAGGCTGACGAACTGCGCAATCTTTGGGGCTATCCCGGCCTGGCCGAGCTATCCTTCGGATACTCCTTTTAATTCATTACCTTACGATATTTGATTAAAGATTTGCCCCCAAGTGACCGATCCAGGGATTGGGCGTCAAGTTAGGTAGGCGGCAACAATCGGGAAGGTAAGGTTATGAACTATTTTAAGCTAGGGGCCCTGTTATTGTGCCTGAGCTCTTTTTCTACCAGCAGCTTTGCTGCCGATTCAGCCAGCAACCGCAAAGACGCCACTTTATACCTTGGCATACAGCCTATCGGGATGGATATCCCGGACTTGATCGGTCCGACCGGTCATCTGGGGATTGGGTTGGGTGAAAACTTAATATTTGGTGTGGAAAAAAACCAGCCTGGGGCGCTCGATGAAGCAGCCGACAGCTCTTTCTACTACGAGACCCAGGGCTATTGGTTGCGCCTTTTTACCGGCAACAGCTTCTATTTCAAGCTGGGCTATCATCAACGCAAGTGGCAATTTCGGACCTCAAACCAGGGTTTGTGGCTCTTTGGAAACATCAATAGTCTCTGGGAAGACGTAGACGGCGTCACCCGAGGCGAGGCCAAACTGGCCTCTTTTGGCTTTGGCAACCTCTGGCACTTTGATAGCCACTTTTACTTGGGCGTTGACTGGGCGGTCTTCACCAAGCCCCTTTCCTCAAGCTATAGCGGAGATGTCGTCAGTTACTTCGGATACGGCTCGGACGCAGAGGCCCAAAGAGCCATAGAGGAGCGCGCAAAACTGCACCATGACGTGATGACCGGCCCCGGCCTAGCGGTATTGACTTTGGGTTTTTATTTTTAAAGCGCCCAAGCAAGGCTAGGCGAAACCCAGACATTTTACCTAGGAATTAAACCCCAAACACCCTTGTATTGCAAAAAAAAAGGCCTTATCATAGGGCCTCAAGATCAACGTAATCGAGAGATTGACCATGCGCAAATGGACCTTGGCTTTTTTTATTTTAATGGTTGCTTCCACCTCTGCTTGGGCAGCCGACTCGGCCTCTAACCGTAAAGACACCCTTTTGTGGATTGGGTACCAACCCGTTGGGGTCCATGTGCCCACCGTTGCCGCCCCTCCGTTGCATATGGGTATTTCCTTGACCGACAATTTTGTCTTCGGGGTAGACTCTGGCGAGCAAACCTATACGGATACCGTAGAGGGCTCGGACGTTAGTCTGACCTATTCTAACCAAGGTGCCTGGGCTCGTTGGTTTGTCGGCAATAGCTTTTACCTCAAGGCGGGCTATCACCAAAGGACCTGGGACGCAACGGGCACCTATACCGAAGTTTGGACCAGTACTTACAGCACCGCAACCTACACCGCCAAGGCTAACATCAAGGCCGAAGCTCAGGTGGCCTCTTTTGGGATCGGTAATATTTGGTTATTCGACGCGGGCTTTTACATTGGTGCCGATTGGTTCGTCGCTGAATCGGTTCTTTCGGGAAAGCACAGCTATACGATCACCAGCAACACCGGCATCGACACCGCCACCGCCCAAGAAGAGTTTGACCTGATGGGCCAGACGATGAACCAAATCTCCGGCCTGGGCGGCGCGGCCATCTTTACCTTAGGCTGGGCTTTTTAACCCGCCAAACATAACCGCTCCAACTGGCCCGCCGCCCTTCTTTACAACCCCTTTTTCTTAAGTAATTCGGGCTAGGAAAAAGGCGGTTGCCTAAGAGTTAGGTGCATGCTACTTTTGGAAATTCAGTCGAGCTTATAGGCCCGGCCCAACGGTATCTGAAGCATGTCCTTGACCGAACTACAATACGAACAGCTAGAAACCTTGATCCTCCCGTTATTGGAGGCCAAAGGATTTGACCTGGTGGACATGGAACTGGGCAGCCAGGGCAAGACCCAAATTTTCTCGTTGCTGGTGGATAAACCCGGCGGGATTCTGATCGACGACTGTGCCGAGATCTCACGCATGATCTCGCCTCTGTTAGACGTCGAGGATCCCTTCCCCTTTGAGTACCAACTCGAAGTGGGGTCACCGGGCTTGTTTCGGGTTCTTAAGAAAGATAAGGACCTGCTACGCCACCAGCAGGAACGAGTGAAGGTGAAACTCATAACGCCCATTGAGGGGAACAACCAATTGATTGGCCGCCTGGAAGGCTTCGACGACCGGCAAGTCAGCATCACTCTTGAATCGGATCAGAGGACTCTGAACCTGGAAAGAGAGAACATCAAAAAGTTGTCCCTTGAGCCCAAGCTGTTTTAAAACGGAACTCTCTGAAGGAGCCCCATGAAATCCAACAACGCTGGATTGATTGAAGCCATCGTTGAACTGAGCCACGAGCGCGGCTTGGATCAGGATATCATCATCGAAGCCATCGAAGACGCTATCGTCGGTGCGGCGTACAAGAAGTACAAGCACTACCGAAACATTGAGGCGGTCTTAGACAAAAAGACCGGCGAAGTCGAGCTGATGTACTTTAAGACCGTCGCCGAAAAGGTGGAGGACCCGCACAACCAAATCGCCCTGGCCGAAGTCCGGCAACTGGACCCCGAAGCCGAAGCAGGCGACGAGGTGGAATTTGGGATTGATGTGGCCGAGTTCCAAAATGTGATCGCCCAAACCGCCCGCCAGCTGATTTTCCAGAAGATCAACGAGGCCGAGCGCGAATCGATCTTGGAGAAATACCGCGAAAAGGTCGGCGAAATCATCCATGGACAGGTTGCCCGCGTTGAGCGCAACCGCGTGATCGTGATGATCGGCCATACCGTTGAGGCCGCCTTAGAGCGCCGCGAACAAATTCCGGTCGAGAAGCTTCAGCCCGGCGACAACATCCGCGCCTTGCTGCTGGAAATCCGCACGGAAGGTCGCGGGCCCCAGTTGGTCTTGACTCGTACCCATCCTAACTTCTTGATGAAGCTGATGGAAGTAGAGGTCCCCGAGGTCTTTGACGGGATCATCGATGTCATGGGGGCGGCCCGTGAGCCCGGCCGCCGCGCTAAAGTTGCGGTCCGCAGCAATGATGTAGACGTAGACCCCGTAGGTGCCTGTGTGGGCGTACGCGGTTCACGCATCCAAGCAGTGGTTAGCGAGTTAAGCGGTGAGCGGATCGACGTGATCGAATACGCCGAAGAATTGACCCAATACATTGCCAATGCATTGGCTCCGGCAGAAATCATCGAAATGACGCTGGACGAAGAGGAAAGGGTCGCCGACATTAAGGTTATGCCCGACCAACTCTCGCTGGCCATCGGCAAGCAAGGCCAAAACGTGCGTCTGGCCAGCAAGCTGACCAACGTTTCGATTAACATTGGTGCTTGGGAAACTTATGATCCCTTCGAGGAACATGAAGCCCGCGCCGCTGCTGCTGCAGAAGGCGAGCCCGAACCGATCCAGGTCGGCGAACCGGCAGTGGAACAGACCTTTAGTATGAATCAGGTCGAAGTGAACGAACCGGAGATGGAAACGCCCCCCGAAGTTCCCGAAGCCGAGGCCCCCCAAGCCCCTGCCGAAGAAACTCCCGAGGCCAGCGAGCCCGAACCGCAGAAGAAAGAAGAAGGAAGCGCAGAAGACGAAGCAGACAAGGGCTGATCCGGCAGCGATCCGCTGCCCCGGCCTCCCGACAACCAGGAAAACCGATTTATGGCCCTCAGAGTTTACGAATTAGCAAAAGAGCTGGATATCCAGAGCAAGGACTTGATCGCCTTGGCCAGTAAGATGGGAATCTCGGCAAAAAGCAGTTTCTCCACCTTCACCGATGAAGAAGTTGCCAAGATCCGTAGTTCCCACAAAAGCCCCGGCGGCGGCAGTGCAGAGGAAGGTTCCAAGCTGGAGCTGAGCGATGGCCCGCGTCGGATGCGCCGGATCATTTCAATCAAAAAAGACGAAGATGGCGTCAAGCGGGTTCGCCGCAAAAACGCCAAAGAAGGGGAAGAGGAAGAAGAGGAAACTAAGGCTTCGCCCGAAGGTTCCGCCGAATCCGAGGACGCCGAAGAGGTAGCCGAGACCGAAGCGGTCGAAGAAACCAACGAAGCAACCGAAATCCAGGCCGAGGCGTCCGAAGAAGAGGCCCGTGAAGCCGAAGCTGAGCCCGCTCAAAAGGCCGAACCGCCCCGAGACAAAAGTGCGGCACCGGTCCAGGTCGTTGACGAACTCGACCACCGCGGCCTGCACAAGCCCCGCAAGGCCGGAGGTATCCGCAAGGTTACCTCGGTCACCGGCGCAGACGGCAAGGTGCAAATCCAAGTGGTCGAAGCCAAAGGCAAGAACACCACGGTAGTCAAAGGTGAAGTCAACGCCATTGAGCCGACCATAGAAGACGAAGCCGAAACGGCCCGCCGCAAGGAAGCCCGCCGCATCTTTGACGAAGAACAGGCCCTTAAGCCCAAGAAAGCCGCGCTCAAACGCGACCGCTTTGACGCCAAGGGCGGAGCCCACAAGAACTTGGCCAAGGTTGACTTGGACCGCGACGACCGCCCTATTGGCGGCAACAAGAAGCGGGTAACCAAGTTCATGACCCCGAAAGCCCGCCGCGAGCCTAAGGTCAAACACACTTTCCAGCCCCGCAAAAAGGATCTTGTGGTCGGTGAGAGCATCACCATCGGCGATTTGGCCGGCATGATTGGCGTCCGCGCTCCGGACATCATCAAGACCTTGATCAATCTAGGCATCATGGCCACCATCACCCAGGCTATCGACGGCGAAACTGCCCAGTTGGTGGCCGAAGAGCATGGTGTGAGCATCAAGTTTGACGCCACCACCATTGAAGATAGTCTGGAGACGGCCCAAGACGCTCCTGAAGACATGGTGCTTCGGTCTCCGGTAGTGACCATCATGGGACACGTCGACCATGGCAAGACCTCTTTGCTCGATAAGATCCGCAAGACCAACGTAACGCAAGGCGAAGCGGGCGGTATTACCCAGCATATTGGCGCTTACCACGTAAACTTCCAGGGCGGTGAGATCACCTTCTTGGATACGCCGGGCCACGAAGCCTTTACGGCCATGCGTGCCCGTGGTGCTAACGCCACCGACATCGTGATCTTGGTAGTGGCCGCTGACGATGGCCCGAGGCCCCAGACGGTTGAAGCAATCCACCACGCCAAAGCGGCCGAAGTGCCCATCATCGTGGCCATCAACAAATGCGACAAACCGGGTGCTAATCCAGACAAGGTGATCCAAGAGCTGATGTCCCATGAGCTGGTCTCTGAGTCCTTTGGTGGTGACATTGTCATGATCAAAGTCAGTGCGCACAGCGGCGAAGGGATTCCAGAGCTTCTTGAGGCCATTGAGCTGCAAGCTGAAGTCATGGAGCTTCAAGCCAACCCTAACCGCGAAGCGGCCGGGGTGGTGATTGAGTCGAAACTGGAAAAAGGACGGGGCAACATCGCCACGGTATTGATCCAGAACGGTACCCTCAAGATCGGCGACAACTATGTAGTCGGTTCCGAGTATGGCCGCGTCCGGGCCATGTGGAATGATTTGGGCCAGCCCATTACGGTGGCCGGTCCCGCGATCCCCGTGGAGATCGTCGGCCTCAACGGCTTGCCCAAGGCCGGTGACCAGTTCATTGTCGGCAGCGACGAAAAACAGGTCCGCTCTATTGCCGAATCTCGGGCCCAGAAGGAAAAAGAATCCCAGCAGGCCAAACAGAATCAGGTCCGCTTAGAGAACCTGTTCGAAGATGCCGCTTCGGAGACCAAAGAACTGAACTTGATCATCAAAACCGACGTCGTCGGCTCGATGGAAGCGCTTTCGGATTCTTTGGCTAAGTTGGGCAACGAAGAAGTGGCCGTTCGGGTGATCCACTCGGCGGTGGGGGCCATTGCCCGCAGCGACGTGATGTTAGCGGTGGCCAGTAAGGCCATCGTGATTGGCTTCAACATCCGCCCAGACCAAGGGGCCAAACAGGCGGCCAGCGAAGAGGGCGTGGAAATCCGGCTTTACTCGGTTATCTACGATGCCATCGAAGACGTAACCAAGGCACTTGAAGGCATGCTCAAGCCGATCATCCGCGAGGAGATCCAAGGCAAAGCCGAGGTCTTAGAAGTCTTCAACATCCCCAAAGTCGGCTTAATCGCCGGTACCAAGGTGACCGAAGGCAAGTTCGTCCGCGACAGTCCTGTTCGGGTCTTCCGCGACCACGTCTTGATCCACGATGGGAAGCTGTCGAGCCTCAAGCGGTTTAAGGAAAACGCCAAGGAAGTGGCTCAGGGCTTTGAGTGCGGTATTGGCATCCAGAACTTCAAGGACCTGCGGGTTGGAGATATTTTGGAATCTTACCAGCGGCTTGAAACCAGCGCCACCCTCTAATGGCCAAGATTTCCAAAGACCGCAAGCGAGAATTGATCCGAGAAAAACTCGCCTTGATTCTCGCTAAAGAATCCCAAGACCCCCGCTTTGAAGGGGTGACCTTGGCAGACCTCAAGCTCAGCCCCGACGGCTCTCAAGCGACGGTCTTCTTTTCGGCTTTTTTCGCCAAAGGAAGCCCCGAAGAAATCGAGCGGGCGCTGAACAAATCGGCCGGGTTCTTCCAGTCCAAACTGGGACAGACGATCAAAACCCGCAACACCCCCCGCCTACACTTCGTCTACCACCGGGGCTTTGACCACGAAGACCGGATTGAAGAAATGCTCAAGGCCGCCCAAGGGCCCAAGCCCGATGTCGCGACGGACCCCGAAGAACCTGCTGAATAGCCTAACAGGCAGCCCCCTGCTCCCTTCTTAAGCCAGCGCGGCAACGCCGCCCTCGCAACCCCCATTAAATAGAGTTAGCGAACCGGTCCTTAGGACTCATAAAGTCTTTAGGTGGCTTATTAGCCCTGGGGTGAAGCCAACTGGACGCGGTGGTGTTTACAGAAAAGACCCAATCTATGGCTGGGCTTACCCCAACGGCCCCCAAGGGGATCGAAGCCGCCAGGAGAAGGCCCCCAGCATAGCTTGAGGCCGTCTTAGAAGGGATAGAGCCAGGGCAAGAGGCACAACGCCGTGGCCCCGATCAGTAAATTCATCGGAACCCCCAGCCGCAAATAGTCGGAGAATCGGTAGCCGCCGGGGCCGTAGACCATTAGGTTGGTTTGGTAGCCCATGGGGGAAGAAAAGCTGGATGAGGCGGCGATCATCACGGCAAAGATAAAGGGCAGGGGGCTAACGCCCAATTGCGCCGCTGCCGAAAGGGCGATGGGGAACATCAGCACGGCGGTGGCATTGTTGGTGACCAACTCAGTCAACAAGGAGGTGGCCAAGAAAAAGACCACCAACACCCAGAAGGGGTCCTGCCCCACACTGTCCATCAGCCCTTGGGCCACCATCCGGTCTAAGCCATGTTTTTTGATCGCTTCGCTTAGGCCAAAGGAGAGGGCGATAGCGATTAAAACAGACCAATCTACCGACCGGGCCGCTGCCTTGAAGTTCAAAAACCGCAGGACCAGCATCGCCAACGCGGTGCCCAAAGCGGCATAAAACATCCCCAAAAGCCCTGTAGCGGCCAGCAATACCATCGCCGCCAACAAACCTAGGGCGAGGGCACCCCGGTAATTTAAATTCGGTTCTTTGGGGTCCTGGGGCCAAGAAATGGGGCGTAGCTCCGGCGTTAGGTTCCGCTTCGGCAGCAACCGGGGCCCCAAAAAAATCAAGAAGACCAGTCCGACCGCCGCGCAGGGCAGGCCCACCGGGGTGACGTCAAACAGGCCGATTTCGGTCAAACCTTCCTCTAACGCCAGCCCAGCAACCACCAGGTTGGTGCTGGTTCCGATCAGGCTGCAGATTCCCCCTAAGATAGAGGCATAACTGAGGGGCAATAAAAACCTAGCTGGGTCCCACTGCAACCGCTTACACCAGTTTTGTACCGCCGGGATCATCAAGGCCACCACCGGGGTGTTGTTCATGAAGGCGCTCAGGCCGATCACCGGGGTGATCATCCGCAACCGGCCCCGCCATTCACTCGCCGGACTGCCTAACAGGTGGCGCGAGAGCCAGAGCATGCCACCGCTATGCTGCAACCCACCGACCACCAGATACAAAAGGGCAATGGTCAGCACGGCCTGATTAGAAAACCCCTTCAGGGCCTCAGCGGGCGTCAAGGTGCCGGTCAGCACCAACAGGCCAATGGCGCAACCCAAAATCAGGTCTGGCCGCCAGGAGGTCACCAAAAACAGACCGATCACCAGAGCCACCGCCAGCAGAGTCAACCAAAGTTCCATACCGCCCTTTTATAGATGAGTAAACTGATCAAGTTAGTCATATATAAATCAAAACCGCTTCATTCTGGCAAGCCCAAGCTCAATAATCAAATCCAACTAACTGTAACTAAAAAATAAAAAATATAGTTAAGTTAAAGCTCAGAGCAACCGATAGGGAAGCAAGCGCAATCCTTGGCGCCAAATCGAAAAAGAACTCCCAACGGAGGATGAGATGTTATGGATCTTAGGGATCATCTTAGGACGCAGGCCCCAGCGGGTTCGAGTGAAAATTAAGAAAAAAGGCTCAAGTTCTAAAAGGAGCCGCCGATAAGGAGGCAAGGACTTAAGCCAAAGGGCTAGGTTCCGCCCGTTAGATTGGGTGCGAAAGCACCATGACACCGACCCCCTCGGGTCGGCTCCTGCAGGCTGGGGTGTGCGCCTATCAGCCTGTAGGAGGCCAAATCTTTAGCCCCTTTAAAAGGGGGAACTTAATGGGGTGGCCAGCATTTCGCCTGAGGCGAGTGGTCTGGCCCGTATGATCGGGCTCACCAGAGGAGCCAGTGGCCCTCGCGGCCACCCCTAAACGGTAATCGCCTTGATCCTCTTAGGCCCCAACGCCGGAGCTTAAGCAGGCGGGCGAAAAAGAAAGAAGGAGTGTAAAGGCAAGTTGGAACAAGAATTGTAAACCTATCCTTGGGATTCTAGGGCCTTTGATGGCCCAATCAACCTCAGGGACCTCTTGCCCGATGGCAAGGCAGGTCCGCTCCTGAACCTGTCCGCCTTTGATTACGGCGGGTAGCAATAAAAGGAGGTCCCTACGACGGAGTTTAATCCGTTGGGTCGAGCGGAGTCTCTAGTTAAAGACTGCGGAACTATTTGCCGGTTCCGACCTTCTCAAGGATAGGTTTCAATATGGCTGGTGAAATTTCACCCAATATGATGCAAGGGCTTGGCTCCGGTTTGGACGTCAAGAACATCATCGAAAAATTGGTTGAGGTCGAAAAAAAGAAGATCGAGCCGATCCAGGGCCGGGCCACTGAGAAGACCGTCGAGTTGGAGGCCTGGAAGCAGGTCAAGGCTTTGATTGAGCAGGTAAAGGATAAGTCCGAGGTGCTCTCGAAGAAGTCCATGTGGGAAGGCAAGCTGGTCGATAGCTCGGACCCCGAGATCGTCGCCGCCAGCGCCACCAGTGGAGCGAAGCCGGGCAAACATACCTTGGTGGTCGATAAGCTGGCCTTAAACCACCAGATTGCCAGCCAGGGCTTTGCCGAAAAGGACGCCCAGATTGGTAAAGGAAAGGTTACGTTAACGGTGGGCGAAAATGCCTCCGAAAGTTTTGTGGTCGATGACACCAACAATACAGTGCAAGGCTTTGCCGACGCGATCAACGCGCTGGACGCTGAGGTAGAGGCCAACATCATCAAGACGGGCAACAAAGAAGCGCCCTATCAGATCGTGTTGACCAGCAAGATGACGGGCAAAGATGGGGAAATCTTTACCCAGGTCGAACTGCAAGGCGAAGAGGGAATCCCCTCGCCGACCTTCGACCCCTATTACAACCAGCCCAGCAAGTGGAAAGGGATTGCTGCGGCAGGAGACAAAGCAGATTCCAAGGCGACCGGAACCGGCGCTTCGACGGCGATCCCGGAATTGATCGGGACCTATACGGGCACCGAACCCTTAGACCTGAAGTTTACGGTGGTCAACACCGGCGCGGTCGGGGTTAGCGAAACCTTAAGGGTGCGCTGGGAAGACAACCAGGGACGCCATGGCTACCTGGACTTGGGCAGTTTTAACTACACCCCCGGAGAGCCGGTGGAGGTAGTCGACGGGATCCAGTTGGTGATGACCGATGGGGAAGTGATCGTTAACGACAGCTTCGAAGCCAAGGCTAAGCCACAGGAACCGGAAATCTATTGGTGGAAGTCTGATGAAGAGCGGGCCCCGGCGATCCAACAACCGGCCAGTTGGGGCAAGCAGGCCACCGAAGGTGGACCGATCGTCACCGGCCAATATGACGGAGCAGAAGACGACCGCTTCACCATGAAGGTGGTGGGCTCCGGTCAGATCGGCCAAGGTGATTTAAAGATTGAGGTGACCAGTGAAAATGGTTTCTCCGGCACTATCTTCGTCGGGGACGGTTACCAACCGGGCACCAAAATGAGCTTGGGCCGAGGCCTAGAGATCGAGTTGAAGCCCGGTCTGCTAAACGAAGGCAGTTATGCTACCTTCGAATGCCAGTCTGAATCGACGGCCAACTATTGGTGGTTGCCCGAGTCGGATCAGGTAGAAGGTGGGCAGATTAAAAATTTGAGCAGTTGGATCGGCCCTGAGGTAGAAGACGATGCCGCCTCGACCGGTTTTGGTGGTGGCGCAAAGGCTTCGACGGCTCCGAAAGGACCTAGGGTCAGCAACGTAGAAAAGCAGATCGTAGGTAACTTTGAGGGCTATGAATCCAAGGTCTATACCTTCACCGCCCTGGGCTCCGGTACCATCGGGACCACCAAGGGCTTGGAGATGAAATGGGAAGACAATGAAGGCAATTCGGGCGTTTTGAAGGTAGGTGGCGACCACTACCAAGCCGGAGCGGCCCTAGCCTTCGACTCGGGCTTGAGCTTGCAGTTGGGCGAAGGGAGTATCTTTGAAACCGATAGCTTCACCTTCCGCACCTTCAGCCCGGTCATCCAACCGCCCCAAGATGCTGAGGTTCGGCTAGGGGCGACCGAATTGGGCGGCGGTTTGCTGATCACCAGCGCCACCAACGAACTGGACGACGTGATTGATGGGGTCAAGTTGAACCTTTTGGCCACCTCCGAAAAGCCGGTGACCATCAGCATCAAAGGCGATACCGAAAAGGCCATCGCCGGCGTCAAAGAATTTGTGGATTCGTACAACGAAATGCTCACCTTCTTTAGAGAGGTGATCAAGTACGACAAGGATAAGGATGAGGCGGCCCCGTTGCAGGGCGACCGGAACCTTCCGCGGATCCAACAAGAGATGTCGCGGATCTTCATCAACCCGGTGAGCGGGTTGCCCGAAGACGCCAACTTGCTGATGGCCATTGGCCTCAAAATTGGTGGTGAAGGGACCATTATTGTAGACGAAGACAAACTGAACCAAGCGGTCAATGACGACCTCTCTAAGGTAGCCAACCTGTTCCGCAGCAATGGCACCAGCGAGAACAGCGCGATCAGTTATCTCTCGTCTACCGAGAAAACCAAGTTGAGCGGTGCAGACGGCTTTGCCATCGACATCACCCAAGCGGCGAGCAAAGGGTATTATAGCACCCAAACCTTTACGCAGCCCGTGGTGGTCGACGACACCAATAACGTGATCTTTTTAAAGGTCAACGGACGCGAGTCCGAACCGATCGAGTTAGAAAAGAAGACCTATGACAGCGTCGAGATGCTGGCTAAGGAATTACAGAAAAAGATTTTGGAAGATAAAGCGCTTAAGCGCATGAACATAGCCGTGACTCAGGACCAAGGCAAAATCACGATCCGCTCGAACCTGACCGGTTCGAGAAGCGCCATCGAGGTCCGGCCCAAGGAAGTGGACAACCTCAAACCGCATTTCTTGATGGGCGGCGAAGGGGCGGCGGGTAAAAATGTTCAGGGCAGCATCAACGGCATCGAGATGGACGGCTCGGGTCAGATCTTATCCGGGCCCGAAGGGACTGATTTTGAAGGGTTGAAGCTATTTGTCTCGCTGGCCGACACCCAACTAGCCGAAGGGCCCGAAGCGAATATGGTGTTCACTAAAGGGGTGGGCACCCGCGTGATGGAGTATATCACCGGACTAATGGACGCCGAAACCGGGGCCCTGGGGATTTACACCAAGAACGTTGAAGAACAGCTCAAGGGCTACGAAGCGGAGGTGAAAACCCTCGAAGAGCGCGTGACCGCCAAACGCGAAAAGTTGGTGGAAAAGTTTGCCCGCCTTGACTCGAAGATGGGCCAGCTAAAAGCTGAACAAAGCTACATGAGTAAGGAACTGGCAAAACTGTAGATTAATTCGGAGGAAACATGAACCCCTATGCCAAAGGCAGCCAGGCCTACAAAAAGGCCGCCGTAAACACCCAGGATCAGGCGACCCTGATCTTGATGTTGTACGACGGCGCGGTGCGCTTTTTAAAGAAAGCTTTGATCAAACTCGAAGAAAACGACTTGGAAGGAGCCCACACCTCGTTGGTGAAGACCAAGGACATTGTGGCCGAGTTGTTGGGGTCTTTGAATACCGAAGGCACCGGAGAGATCGGTGTTAACCTTCAGAAGCTGTACACCTACATCTACAACCGGCTGATCGATGCGAACATCCAAAAAAGTCCGGTCTTGACCGACGAGTGTTTGGTTCTGTTAACCGAGTTGCGCGAAGGTTGGCGTGCGGTGATCGAACAGCGCAAAACCAAAAGCAATTATGTGCAGATGCGCGGTACCGTCAAGCCGGTTAATGTAGAAGGTTAAGACCCATCCGGTGCCCAGGCACTGGCCCCCATAGGTAAAGAACTAGGCGGCATCGAAAAACGATAAGCGGCCCGGGGGACTTTTGGCAAAATTTTAAGGCAAGGGGATTTTGATTAGGAGTCTGGTCGGATCACTCTGCCCATATCCGGGATCCTTCTGGATTCCCCTGCGGCGTGTGCGGCACCGCGAATTTTTGGGGTCCTTGGGGATCCGGCATATGAGTTTGCGAATTAACCATGACGATTATGGAGATGCGAAAGCTGTGCCATGATCAAAGGAGAAAAGGACCATGAAAGCCAAACGAGTTGCTAAGGAGCGCTACAGCTCCAATTATGCGAAACGGGTGATCAACATCTGCTTCGACGAACGTAGCTTAACGCGCATCCAGCCAGGATTGAAACTGGTTTACGCGCCTGAAGATCCGCCGTTGTTTATCGAAATCGACGAATACGAAAGCGGGCCCTTGGATGCGGCCTCATGAAACACAGGGGCCAAGGGTCCGGGTCTAAGACCTGGCTCGAAGCTCCTTTTTGTGTTTTTTTGATCGGGCTACAACTAGGCTGGACGGGGTTAAATCTAAGCCCAAGGCCTGTTTGCGGCGAAGAGTATTTAAGTTTTAGCGGCCTTTAGCCGTTAAGGAACTAACTCCCTCTGTGGCCAACGGAGGGTTATTTTAAACCTGAATTGGAGATTGCCTATGGATAATGCGTGAGGTGCGCAAGGTGAACCACGCCCGGCAGTTGCCATATCCCGAGAAGTTAGGCTTGGGTTGGATATGGGAGCTGCCCTGGGAGGCCCCTCTAGGGGGACTTCGTAGGGTGCTTCGCTTGGAGAAACCAAAAGGATTTGGTTGTCCGCCAAAAGGAGTTGGCGACCGAACTTTTTTGCCGATCCGAGCTTTGCGAAGTAGCCATGACTTGGCTTACCGGCCCGATAAGGATTTCGGGCTAAACCATCTCACAAGGAGAATGTTATGAGTGTTCGTATCAATCATAACAAGAGTGCCTTAAACGCCCACCGGAACCTGCTCGCTAACGAGACGGCTCTTCGGGGCTCCCTGGAAAAGCTTTCCAGCGGATTGAAGATCAACCGGGCCAGTGACGGCCCGGCGCAATTGGTGATTTCCGAGCAGATGCGTGCTCAGGTCGCTTCGGTCAACCAGGCCGTAACGAACAACGAGAACGCTATCAGCGTCATTCAGACCACCGAAGGTGCGCTGAACGAAGTCAACCGCCTCTTGGTATCCATGCGGCAGTTGTCTATTCACGCTTCCAACGAGGGGATGAACGACGAGGTCATGCTGCAAGCGGACCAACTCGAGATTTCCAACGCGCTTCAATCTTTAGATCGGATCGCTGCCCAGACG
Source organism: bacterium (assembly GCA_032250835.1). Taxonomy (GTDB): domain Bacteria; phylum SAR324; class SAR324; order XYD2-FULL-50-16; family XYD2-FULL-50-16; genus TamC13-09. The sequence continues at coordinate 74,889 of JAVVEA010000012.1, read as the reverse complement.
CAGTTCGGCAAACGGAAGTTGCTTGATGGAAGTAATGGTGCCACCGGCGTGGCCATCGGTAATGGAGTTGAATTTCTTGGCGCTAGCGTCAAGACTCAAGCTTCAGACGCCGACGGTTACGACGTAGTGGTCACCAAAAACGCCACCCGCAGCCAAGTGGTCGGCAAGCAAGCCCTAACGGAAGAAGCCATCGCCGCAGGCGAGGAGTTTACCATCATTGAGGGCGGGAAGATCGCAAGGTTCAAAGCTGAGAGCAGCGACAACGTGAAGACGGCCGTACAACGGCTTTCTAGCGCCGTCAAAGACTCAGGGTTGGATGTTGAAGTTTCGCTAAACGAACAAAACCAGTTGGTGGTGACCCACAAACAATATGGCTCCGGCCAACAGTTTCAAGTCTCATCGACTTCCTCTGGCCTGCTTTCGGACGAAGGCGGGGCGGTCCAGACCATCGACAATGGTCAGGACATTGAAGGATCGATCAACGGAGAAACCACTTCGGGTAAGGGACAAGTCCTTACCGGTTCCAGTGGTACGGCAAACGTCGAAGGCCTAAAAGTAGGCTTTTGGGGTAGGGCCGGCACCGATGGCGACATCCCCGAAGGGGGCGTTAAAATTGGCTCCGTAGCGGTTTCGAACAACTCGTTGACCTTCCAAATCGGGGGCAACCAGGGCCAAACCGCTAGTGTATCGTTGTTTGACACCTCTTCTAAGTCATTGGGCAAAGGGGTTGAGAACGATTCAGGTTTTGCTAGCTTGCGGGACATCGACGTACGGAATTTCGACGGGGCTCAGGACTCGTTGCGGTTGATCGATCAAGCGATCAACGACATCACGTCCATCCGTGGTGAGTTGGGTGCCTTCCAGAAAAACACCCTGGAAAGCAATCTATCGAACCTGCGGATTGCTTCGGAGAATCTCGTAGCGGCTGAGTCGACCATTCGCGACACCGACATGGCTATGGAAATGGCTTCTTTCACCAGAAACCAGATCATGGTCGAGTCGGCTACGGCGATGCTCAGCCACGCCAACAATATGCCCAATTCGATCATGAAGTTGTTGGGTTGATCTTAACAGCGGCATGAACGTAGCCGGGGGCTGCTCCCCCCGGCCATTGGGGATCGGTTGCGATCATTGGCAGGATCGCAGACTTATCGTCTAAGAGCACCTTTCCAGGCGAGGTATGGGTGACCGCGGCAAAGCGGTTGCCTTGAGCCCCAAACTAGGAAGGGGAATGTGGTTCAGGGGAGCCGCTTTGGTACCCGCAGGTTGTGCGACCTACAGGTCCCAAGCGTTTCCTGCCCGAAAGGGTAAGGTTCGAGTTTTATTGACATCGGAGGTCGATGATACTCTCAAGCCGCATACGCTCTATTAGGAGGTAATATGAGTTTGCGAATTAACCATAATACCAGCAGTCTGAACGCGCATAGGAACCTGACACAAGCTTCGGATAGGGTCTCAAAGTCCCTTGAAAAACTTTCGTCGGGCTTGAGTATCAACCGAGCAGGGGATGCTCCCGCGTCTTTGGTAGCTTCTGAACAGATGCGCTCGCAAATCGCGAGTATCGAGCAAGCTGTGAAGAACTCCGAAGCCTCGGTTTCTATGGTTCAAACTGCTGAAGGTGCTTTAACAGAGGTGAACAACCTTTTGGTGGGCATGCGCCAATTGTCCATCCACGCGGCCAACGAGGGCGCGAACGATATGGTTATGCTGGAGGCCGACCAAACGGAAATCAGCGGAGGGATTTCGGCCATTGACCGGATCGCTCAAACCACGTCATTCGGCTCTAAGAAGCTGCTGGACGGTTCAAACGGTGTTTCGGGTACCTCAATCGGCGCGGGCTTGTCCTTCGTCGAAGCCGGTACCAAAGCCATGTCTTCTGGGAAAGACGGGTATGACGTAGTCATTACCCAAGAGTCTTCCGCGGCCTCTTGGTCGGGCAGTACGGCCCTGACTAAAGAGATGGTCGAAGCGGGGGAAACCTTGACGCTGGTAGAGGGCGGTAAATCCGCCACCTACACCACCAAGTCTACGGACACGGTGGCTAGTGCGATCAAGAACTTCGCCGAGGTGTCCCGTAAGTCGGGTCTCGCGGTAGACGTGACGAGTGATGACTCGGGTGTGATCCGGATCGCTCATAAGCAACATGGGTCTCAGTACACCTTCCAGGTGTCTTCTTCGACCGCTGGTGTCTTGTCACAAGAAGCCGGTAGCCTAAGCAGCGCCAATTCGGGTACGGACCTAATGGGAACCATTAATGGTGAGGCAACGCTCGGAAAAGGGGATACCATGACCGGTTTGGTCGGTAACCCCTCGACCGACAACTTGACGGTGCGGTACCGGCGGCCCGAAGGGGTGCAGCCGCTGGCCGAAGGAACGAACGTGGGTAAGGTTACGGTGGCTCAAAACGCCTTAACCTTCCAGGTCGGACCGGACGCGGGCCAAACGGTCGAGATTGCGCTTCAGAACATGTCGGCCAACCAAGTTGGCCGGGGTATTGCGAACTCAAGTGCCTTTGAAAGTCTTGCGGACATCGATGTCCGGACGGCTCAAGGGGCACAGGACGCTCTGAAGATCATTGACACCGCCATTAACGACGTGTCCCAGACGCGCTCAAGGTTGGGTTCGTTCCAGAAGAATACTCTGGCGACCAACATCGCGACGTTGCGGACCACCCAGGAGAACATGGTGGCTGCGGAATCAACCATTCGGGATACGGACATCGCTTTGGAGATGGCCAATTATACCCGTAACGAGTTGATGAAGCAGTCGGCTGCGGCAATGATGTCGCAGGCGAATAGCTCACCCTCGAAGGTGTTCTCTTTGTTGATGGATAGGTAAGGCCGATTGAGGTGCAGGGGTTCGCCCCCTGTGCTTCAGGCTGGTTTTACGATCCCCAACCAAGATCCGCGCCGCAAGACCGGTTTGGCCGCTTGCGGTGCGGTTTCTTCTGTTTCTTCAGGACCAAATAACAAACTGGTCACTCCGGCCAAGTTTGCCGCCAGGACGTCATCCTGGGTATTCCCATAATATATTGTTTCACTCGGCTCTCTGCCGAAGTACTCCAAAGCCCGCAAAATCATGTAGGGTGAGGGTTTTTTGTGTCTCGGCTCGAAATCGCCGGAGATGAACCTTGCCGCAGCGGGGAAAAACCGGCCTAGCCCGGTATGCATCACCTTTTTGTGTTGGGTGCTGCTGGTGCCATTGCTGACCAACCCCAACTGGCGTCCCTGGGTCTGGAGCTTCTCTAAAAATTCTAGAGCGCCTTCATAAAGCTTGATGTCGCTCCAATAAGATTCACGGTAACATTCAAGCAGCAGGCGTAAGTTGGCGTCGTTGAGGATACCCCAGCTTTGCAAGAAGGCGCTCATGTAGGCTGGTGGGTCCACCGAACCAATCCGCTTGGAAAACCAATGGATCTCTTGGTAAGCGCGCTCGCGCTGGGGAAGCAGCAAACGGTCCCACAGTTCGTCTACGGCATACTCTTGGGCTGCATAATAGCTAGCGCGGGTATGCAGGAGGGTGTCGTCGAGATCAAACAGCTGCAGCGGGAAGCGCTCGACGTCCACTAGCCCACGGTGACCGATTTGGCCAAATTGCGGGGTTTATCGATATTCAGTCCCAAGTGCAGCGCTGAATAATAAGAAAAGAGCTGGGCCAACACCAATTGCATCAGCGGCATGGTTTCGGCCGGGAGGTCGGGCACCTGGATGCAGTGGTTCATCAGCTCGCGGGCTTGGTGGTTGCCTTCGGTAGCGAAGCTGATCACCACGCCGTCACGGGCGCGGACTTCTTCGATGGCGGCTAAGGTCGAGCGGTAAAGGTCCCCTTCACCCTGGGTGGGCAGGAAGAATAGGCTGAAGAGGCTGGGGTCCACCATGGCCAGCGTGCCGTGCTTCAAAAACCCAGCCGGGAGCCCTTCGGCATGAAGGTAGGTGACTTCTTTCATTTTTAAGGCCGATTCCAGCGCCATAGGGTAATAAATATCCTTACCCATAAACAGCCAGTTGTGGATATGGCTGGTCTGCTTGGCCAATTGGCGGATGAAGCCAGATTCCTCGTTGAGTGTATCGGTCAGCATTTCGCCAAATTCTTGCAAATGCCCCAAGATGCGCTTTTCTTCGGCCAAAGATAGCGTTCCACGGTGCACACCGGTGCGCAGCGCGATCCGCCAAAGTAGGATCATTTGGCTTAAAGCCGCTTTGGTACTGACGACGCAGATTTCCGGGCCAGAACCCTGAAAAATACATTGGTCCACCATTTGGCTGATGGAACTGCCCACTACGTTGACGATGGCGCTAGTCGCTCCACCAGCTTCTTGGGCAGCGCGGATGGCCATCCGGGTATCGTAGGTTTCCCCAGACTGACTCAAAAACAGGCTGTGTTGGTCGGCGCTCAAAGGCAGCAGGGTGGGGAATTCGTCGGAGCTGATCGCCGGGACGTAAAGTTGGGCGTACCGCTTAAAAAGATAGGCCCCCACCATGGCCACGTAATAGGTGGTACCCACTCCACAAAGGAAGTTCTGCCCCTTCGCCACAAACTGACGGGCAATTTGCTCGATCTGGCTTTGGTCAACGGCCAACGCATTTTTAATGGTTTGGGGTTGGTCGAAGATTTCCTTGAGCATGTAATGGGAATAACCGCCCATCTGGGCCGTTTCGCGGTCCCACTGGACTTGGATCACCTCTTTGGTCAGCTTTTTGCCGTCGAGCAGTGATTTGACCTGCCAGGTGTCCTTGGTGACGACTACATACTCCATATCGTTGAGCAGCACCGTGTCGCGGGTCTCGCTGATGTAGGCGTTGATGTCCGAAGTTAGAAAGATTTCACCGTCCCCTAAACCCAGCACTAAAGGAGAATCCTTTTTGGCGCCGAAAAGGGTTCCGCGTTGGTGCTCTGAGAGGATGGCCACCGCGTAAGAGCCTTCGAGCTGGTGCACTGCGGCAATAAAGGCCGCTTCCACCTCCGGGTGGGTCTTATAAGCTTCTTCTAACAGGTTGGCCAGGACTTCGGTGTCCGTATCGGAAAAGAAGGTATAGCCTTTGGCACGCAGTTCTTCGCGCAGCGTCTGGTAGTTTGAGAAGATCCCGTTGTGGACCACCACAAACTGGCCGTCATTAGAGGCATGGGGATGGGAGTTTTCTTTGGTGACTCCGCCGTGGGTCGCCCACCTAGTGTGGGCGATGCCGAGGTGGCCGGGCATTTCAACAAAGTGTTCGGCTTCGTCCACTGCGGCCACGTTGCCTACGTTTTTGCGTAGTTCGATCCCTTGGTCGCTTTGCAGTGCCATGCCGCAGGAGTCGTACCCGCGGTACTCCAAATTCTTTAGGCATTGGAGCAGTCCGGCTGCCACCGGTCGGTGGCTAGCGATTGCGCTGATTCCGCACATGGCGTTTTATTCGTTTCGGAAGGTAAATTGATCACCCAAGATCTGGCCAGAGCCAATCCAGGTGCCGGGAGCCAAATTATGGCCAGTGCCGATCACGGCGTGGTCGCCGATGAAGGCACCTAGCTTACTTAAGCCCGTATCTAATGGGGCTTCGTCGGCGGGCTTGAAGGTAATGTTGCCCCCTTCGATGCGGTGGTTGATGGTCATGGTGCCCGAGCCGAGGTGTACGTGTTCGCCTAAGACTGAATCCCCAATAAAGGAGAGCCGCCCGACCACGCTGTTGCCGAAGAGCACCGCATTTTTGACTTCCGTACCATAACCAATAGTGCATTGGGGCCCGATGCTGGAGAAGGTACGGATCAGGCAGGAGTTACCAATATAACTCCCAGCGCCGACGTAACAGGGGCCGACAATGGTGGTGCCCGAAGCGATATGGACCCCTTCGCCCAGATGCACCGCACCGCGTAGGGTCACATTGGGTTCGATCACCGCAGACTCGGGGATGATCGTTTCATTCCAGCGGCGCATGACCATTTGATTGGCCAGCAGGATATGCCAAGGACGGGTGATGTCGATCCAGCTATCTTCCCAGAGGCTCGCTTCCATCTCCGCATTGGCGATCAATTCCTGGTAGACCGCCAACATGTCTTCGCCCTTTTGGGCCAACAGGTCAAAGATCTTGGGGCTTAAAATAAAGGCCCCGCCAAAGATGTAGTTGGAAAATCGACCGGCCTCGGGCTTTTCTACTAACTTGCTGATCAACATCTCACCAGAGAGGTAGACGTTACCGTAGGCTCCATCGGAGGACGGGTGGGTGACGGTGGCCAAGTTGGGTTTGGAGGCCAAGGGAACGCGGTCAATCAACTGTTTGAAGTTATTCCCGCCCATCAGGCCATCGCCGTAAACCAGCAAGAAACGTTCTTCCTGGGCCAAGGCCTTGGCTCCAAGTGCTACGGCATTGCCGATCCCCTTTTGTTCTTCCTGGACCAAATAGTCGATTTTCAGACCCAGTTCGCGGCCGTAGTGGAAGGCTTGCTGGATCATCTCCCGCTTATGCCCAACCACCAAAAAGACCTCGTTGACCCCCGCCTCTTTGAGCATGCGCAACTGCCGCTCTAAGATCATCTGACCGCTCAGGTTGATCATGGTTTTCGGACGGCTGTCCGAAAAGGGGCTTAATTTAGCAGATTTGGCGGCGGCTAGGACCAGGGCTTTCATCTTAGTTATTCATCCGGGTCAAAGAAAACTTATTCAGCTTGGATTGGTAAAGCTTTTCGTGTTGATCTTTAGGGATCTCTAATTCCTCTCCATTCAGGTAAATCGAAGCGCTAGATCCGCTGGTCATCACCACCTGGTAATAATCATCGGCAGGGAATTCATATTTTTTGCCCTTTTCCAGCAGCAATTCGCGGCTGCGCTCGCCGTCTTTGGCGACCGAAACCCATTCGTCGGCTTTGGCGACCAAAACCAAGTTTAAGGGGCTGATGGCCGTTTGGATCGCCTGTTCTTGTTTTTTTAGGTCCTTAACGCCTGCTTCCTGGGTGGATTCCACCGCTTGGACCGCTTGTTGGACTGGGCCCTCGCCGGACTGGTTGCTGCTCATGAAGTAACCGATCAGCAAGATCACCACAAAAGCCCCGGCCAACAGGCCCAAATGGGACAGGTTGAGTTGACCTAGGTCTAAGCCGCTGCGCACCGGCATTTTGGCCGCGTGGAGTGCGTCTTCATGGTGACCGTAGACCCGGTTGAGCACGTCGACCATCCAGTCTGAATCGAGGCCTAGTAGGTTGGCGTAGTTGCGCACAAAACCGCGCACAAAGACCAAACCCGGCAGTTTATCCATCTCGCCGTCTTCAATGGCGCGCAGGTTGGATAGGGTGATCCGGGTGATCTCGGCAACGTGTTCTAGCGTATAAGAGAGTTCTTCACGCTTGGCCAGCAAACTGCGGCCGATAGCGGAGAAGTCTTCGCCGGGCATGACTGCATTGGCGGCGGTATTTTCTAAAATCTGTGGTTCTTCGCTCATGGCTCCGTGGGGCTAAAGGAACATTCCACCAAACTAGCGGTTTTTGCCTTGCTTCGTAAAGACCTTTCCACTAAAGGCCTAGGTTGAAGCGGCTCCAGATCACACAATGGTCCGAGGGCCGTTCTTGTGCCCTCAAGTGGTAGTCGATGCCTGCTTCAAGGCAATGTTCTAATAAAGGTTTGGTCACCCAAATCTGGTCGATACGCAGCCCCCGGTCTGGGTAACCCCCACTGCGGTAATCGAACCAACTGAATTGATCCTTTACCTCCGGGTGTAGCTCTCGAAAGCTGTCAAAAAGCCCCCATCCGGCCATCCGGCCTAACCACTCCCGTTCTTCGGGCAAGAAGGAACACTTGCCGGTTTTCAGCCACCGTTTGGCGTTGGTTTCCCCGATCCCAATATCTAGATCGGTGGGCGAAATATTAAAATCACCCATCACCATGAGATAGCCCGAAGGGTCTTCGTTCGCTAAAAAACGCTGTAGGTCTTCATAAAACTTCTTCTTCGCCGGGAACTTAGTGGGGTGCTCGCGATTTTCGCCCTGAGGAAAATAGCCATTGACCACCACCAATTCCTTGCCTTCAGTGGTCCTGAAACGAGCTGCCTGGAAGCGTTTTTGGTCTTCGGGGCCATCTGTTTTAAAGCCCCGTTGGACGCTTAAAGGCTTGACCTTAGAGAGCAGGGCCACCCCGTTATAGGATTTTTGGCCAAAAAAATCGACTTCATAGCCCGCATCGGCAAGGGCTTCAACGGGAAACTCGTGGTCTTGGACCTTGGTCTCTTGTAATCCCAGGATGTCCGGCGATTCGGTTTTTAAATATTGCAGCAACAGTTCCAGACGGGCGCGGATGCTGTTGACATTAAAAGAGGCAATCTTCATCGTTTGATCAGCTTGTATTGGAGGTTTGTTTAACTTAGGCATTTGGCGGGATTTGGTCAATGAAACAGCGGCGTAACCTTTGGGGGCGGGAACTGTTGGATTTTGAGGAGCTAGACAGCACCAACCTTTGGCTGCTGGCGCAAGCCAGGCCCGGATTAGCCCTGTTGGCCCGGCGTCAGACCCAAGGACGGGGCCGGTTGGGCCGCCAGTGGGAGGCAGGGGCCGAGGGACAACTGTTTGCCAGCTTCTATGTGGCCAACCGAGAATGGCCCCACTTCCGTCCTGCCTTGACCCTGTTGGTTGGCTTGGCGGTCTTGCGCGCCGCAGAGCATTTTGGGGCCCCAGACCTCCGGTTGAAATGGCCCAATGACCTGCTGAGTGGCCGACGGAAGCTGGCGGGGATATTGTGCGAGGCCAGCGGCGAAGGGGTGGTGTGCGGGATTGGCGTGAACCTGCGCGGAACCTTGGAAGATTACCCCCGTGAATTGGCCGGTAAGTTGACTAATTTTGAGTTGCTCCGTTGTCCCCCGCCGGAACCCAAAGCCCTATTTGAAGAGATATTGGACCAAGCCGAGGCACTCTGCGCCGCTTGCGCCCGAGACTTAGCGCCCCTGATCGCCGCTTGGGAGGCTGCTTCTTTAAGCCTAGGGGCCGAGGTTTCCTTTGAATGGCAGGGCCAAACCCGCAGCGGGCAGGTATTGGGCTTAAGTCCCCAAGGGGCCTTGCGGATTGTTAGTCAAGGCGAAGCCATCGAGCTGATCGCCGGGGAAGTGGCTTTCTCAGAGCCCATCTATGGGGGCTTCCCCCCAGTAGAAAAAGCCCCCCCCGATTAGACAACCCCTCCCTAGCGGTTCATATCTAAGCCTCTCAACCCCCAAGCGCAAAAAAAACGATATGAAAACTTATCCAGGCGGGTGTCATTGCGGCGCCCTTCGATTTGAAGTGGAATTCACTCCCGACCAGGCGGTTTCCTGCAATTGTTCCATCTGTTCCAAAACAGCGGCTTTGCGCGTTTTCGTTCCCGCAGAACAATTCAAGCTGTTGAGCGGGGATTCAACGCTGACCAGCTACCAGTTCAACAAAAAAGCCATCGAACACTACTTTTGTTCAAACTGTGGCGTCACGCCCTTTTCAAAGGGTGCGCTGCCAGGCACCGGGCAAATGATGACCGCCGTCAACCTGCGCACATTGGATGAATTTGATCTAAGTCAGGTCCAGATCATTGAATATGACGGGAAGAGCCTTTAGCTAGACCCCCTTCGGCTCGGCAAAATAACGACCCACCAGAAGGCTAACCGGGCCGCTCAGGCGGCCTTTATTTTTTGCCGCCTACATTTTTTTAGGGGGCTATTGCCTGGGATTAGGCTGTCTTACTAAACCCAGACCTTCGACCTTAAGCCCGCCCCGCCTCAAGGTCCAAACTTCACGGAGATGATGCGCCCTTTCCAATAGGTCCACTCGCCGCCCGGAAGGCCCCAAGAAACCTCGCCTTGGGCGGGCAGGCTCAGACCACCGAAGTCTTGATAATCCGAGAACCGCCCGGTCCAAGGGAACTTGCGCCCCCCTACGTTAGCGTTGGGCCGCTGGGCATGGACTTCGTCTATCTGCCCCAGTGCATTGAAACGGTAGCGGACCTCGCCCCGGTTGCCGTCGGCCTCAAAGAGCAGTTGGACCCCATCAGGCCCTTGGCTCCATTGAGCGTTTTGTTGAGCGGCAAACCCCTGGGGCAGCCAAGGCAACTCGGCATAGTAGCGGAATAACTCGCCTAAGGCTAAGTCGTTCCCCTCTTCGTGGGCAATGGTAATGAACCCACCGATCCGCGCTTCCAGACGCCCTCTCCCTTCTACATAGCTGTCACAGACCAACACCGGAACGAGCGGCAACATCTCCATCTCCGCGCACCAAACAAAACCCGGACGATCCACCAACGCAAGATGGTTCGCCTTAAAAGGAATCCAGGGGCCATCGGGCTTGAGGCGCATATGCCCCTCTTGCTGCAACTCAACCCACTGGCTCGCACTCGGCAAGTCACCGGACAACTCTACCGCCCGTTGCAACGCTTCGGGCAGCGGGTTTGAAGCGGGGCTTTGGCCCAATTGGAGCAGCCGCCCCCGTTCGGATTCTGCCTTGCGCTCGAAGCCTTGGCGGCTAAAATGAGCCCAGAATAGCACCAGCAAGACCACAAAGCTCAAGACAATCGACAAGCCCTTCAACATAGTTGTCCTCTAACAAGCGGGTTTCCTATAGGTTGCCGCCTATAGGCCCGACTGGCAACAGGTGAATTACCGAATCAGCCGATGAGCCAGACGCTCCAACATGCTGCGGACGATCCAGCGGTGCCAGGGGGCGACGAAGAAAAAGTAGGCCCGACCCCAGGGGTTGTGGAAATAGACCCAAGTGCTCACCTGTAGTTGGCTACTACCGGTCAAGGGGACCAATTTTAGGCTGGTATAAAAGTCCAAGTGGCGTTCCTTTTGTCCCAGCAGGACTTCATCAGGGCCGCAACCATAACAGGTAAACAGCCCCAAGTCCGCCCCCGGGACCAAATCGGCCTCGTCCAGTTCGCGCTTAATGGGCTGGGCCTTGAGTCCAGTCCAAGCAACCAGATAATTACGCAGCGCGACCAGTCTGGCGGCCCATAGGGGCAGCGACTTTAAAAACTCCAGAGTCAATGCACTGATATCACTTGAAACAATCAAGTTTAGAGCGAAGCCGTCGGCATAGTCTGCTGGTCGGGGCCTTGAGGGGTGCGGCGGCTCGGGGGCTGGGGTGAGTTTGATGGGTTGGATCATGTTGGCTACCAGTCAAAATTAGAAAATTCTAATGCCTTCACCCAATCCTTGGAGGCAAGGCAAAAAAAAAGCCCGAGAAGACGAATCTTCTCGGGCTCTCAGGCTACTTACCTAACCACCGAAGCGACTAGGCAGCTACTTTGGGTCCGTTGCTATTAATAGCGACCGCGACCGCCACCGCCACCACCACGGGGGCGTTCTTCGCGGGGACGAGCTTCGTTGACCTTCAGGTTGCGACCCTGTAGGCTGGTCTCGTTCAACTGCGAAATCGCTTCGCTAGCTGCCGAGTCGTCAGACATTTCAACAAAGCCAAAGCCTTTAGCGCGGCCGGTCTCCCGATCCATGATCACAGTAGCTTTAGAGACATCACCGAATTCTGAAAACAGCTCGCGCAGATCAGCTTCGGTCACGGAATAGGGGAGGTTTCCAACGTAAATATTCATGCTTTCTTCTCTTTCTCAAAGGATGTTTCACAGCCAAGCCCGCCGGGCAGCTCTTCCGCCCATATGCACCAAAACCAAAGCCCAGGACGTTGAGTCCAACTATTGGGCTTTGTCCCTTTTTTAGGTCGTAACCTATAATCAGGTCATAAAAAAAGGGGACCAAGAACTAGCTGGATCCCCATTTTTATGGTGGTGAGGATTGGTCGAAACCAATCGTTCACGGTATCTGTTCTAGTGCCTCTTGGCTTAGCTAAGGTAGAATCTATTTCAGACCGCCACCCTTTGTCAATGACCGCCATTTTTTTTGTAACTTTTTTTCCCCTCTTTTCCAGCACCCCTCCGGTATATTGGTTAACTAATTGAAATAAGTGATTACATGGCCAGCCTGTTCGAGGGGGTTAGGGGCAGGCAAGCGGCCCTATCCATAGGCTTGTGTAATGGGTTTCACAAAATTTTGGGTTGACAACCTCTCTCGGGCCTTTTAATGTGGACCTTTTTCCCCCGGCCCTTAACCTCCTCAAAAGACCTTTGATGTTCGACTATATCTTACGCCGTAGTACCCATTTAAAAGATGCCCTCCTTCCGGGCCTGACGGTCACTCTGGTATTGGTGCCCGAGGCCGTAGCCTTTTCGTTTGTTGCCGGGGTCGAGCCCCTAGTGGGCCTTTACGCCACCTTTATGGTCGGCCTGATCACGGCGGCCATCGGCGGGCGGCCGGGCATGATTTCTGGGGCCACCGGCGCTTTGGCGGTGGTGGTAATCCAGTTGGTAGCCGAACATGGCATCCAATACCTTTTCGCTACGGTGGTCTTGATGGGGATTATCCAGATCGGCGCGGGCGTCGCCAAAATGGGGAAATTTGTCCGGCTGATCCCCCATCCGGTCATGTTGGGCTTTGTGAACGGTTTGGCGATCATCATCTTCTTAGCCCAGCTATCGAACTTCAAAGACCGTCAGACCGGCGGCTGGGTGACCGGAGAGCGGCTTTACTTGATGCTGGGCTTAGTGGCGCTGACCATGGCGATCATCCACTTCTTGCCCAAGCTGACCAAAGCGGTGCCTGCGTCTTTAGCGGCAATCCTGGTGGTCACTGGCTTAGTCCACGGCCTCAACTTAGACACCCGCACCGTCGGGGACTTGGCCCAGGTCGCCGGTGGCCTGCCGGATTTTAACATCCCTGATGTCCCCTGGAACCTGGAGACCCTAAAGATTATCCTGCCCTATGCGGTGATTTTGGCGGCAGTAGGTTTGATTGAGTCTTTGATGACCCTGAGCCTGATCGACGAGATCACGGAGACCCGCGGGCGCGGCAATAAAGAATGTATCGGTCAGGGCGTGGCCAACGTGGTGACCGGCTTCTTCGGCGGTATGGGCGGTTGCGCCATGATCGGCCAGAGCATGATCAACATCAATTCAGGGGGACGGGGCCGGGCCTCAGGCATCTTGGCGGCTTTGTTCCTGTTGGTCTTTATTCTTTTTGCTTCCAGCTTGATCGAAATGATCCCCTTGACCGCCTTGGTGGGCGTCATGTTTATGGTGGTGATCGGGACCTTTGCTTGGCCCAGCATTTTGCTGATCCCCAAGATCCCTAAGTCCGACGCTTTTGTGTTGATCCTGGTTTCGGGCGTGACGGTGGTCACGGACTTGGCTGTGGCGGTGGGCGTAGGGGTGATCGTTTCGGCCTTGGTCTTTGCTTGGAAGCAGGCTCAAAAGATTTGGGTGCGTACCGAGATCGATGTTAAAGGGGTGAAGATATATAAGCTGTCGGGCCCGTTATTTTTTGGCTCGGTCCGCAGCTTCCACGACCTCTTTACGCCTAACGAGGACCCCATTGAGGTGGTGATCGACTTCCAAGATTCTAGGGTTTACGACCACTCGGGTTTAGAAGCGATCAACGCACTGACCGAGCGTTATTTGGGGTTGGGCAAGTTTTTGCGGCTCAAGCACCTGAGCCCCGAATGCGCCCAACTCTTAGAAAACGCGGGCAGCATGGTGGACTTCAACCTAGTGGAAGACCCCCGTTATCATATCTCCACGGACCGCCTCGCCTAAGAAAGCAGCCGTTGGGTCACTTCTTCGGCGCTAACCGGGCGGCCTAAAAAGAAGCCCTGGACCTCGTCGCAACCGGCTTGGGCCAGGAATTCCAGTTGCTCGGCGGTCTCCACCCCCTCAGCGATCACGTCTAGGTTCAAACTCTTAGACAGCGCCAAGATAGCCCGCACAATCGCTTGGTTCTCGTTGTCGTCCACTAAGTCGCGGACAAAGGAATAATCGATCTTTACCCGGTCGATAGGCAGCCGCTTGAGGTAGTTGAGCGAAGAGTATCCGGTACCGAAGTCGTCTACCGACAGCCGGATGCCCATCGCCTTAAGCCGTTTTAAGACCTTGATGGATTCTTCGGGGTCGTCCATTACCGTCGATTCGGTCAGCTCCAATTCCAACAGCTTGGCCTCCATCCCGGTGACGTTCAAGACCTCCTCAACAGTTTCCACCAAGTCCTTTTGGCGCAACTGACGCGCCGATAGGTTCACCGCAATGCGGATCGGGCGGTTGATCAATCGAACCCACCGTTGGTTCTGTTCACAGGCCTTAAACAAGACCCACTTGCCGATATTCTCAATCAGCGAAGATTGTTCGGAGTAGGGAATGAACTCCGAAGGCGGCACCACCCCGCGTTCGGCATGGTTCCACCGGATCAGTGCTTCGGTGGAGATGATCTGGTCTGAGTCTACGGCAAACTGGGGCTGATAGTTTAAGATAAAATCCCCGTTGATCAAAGCCCGGCGGAGGTCTGACTCTAGTTGGATTTGCAGCGTCGCCTTGGTGTTGATCTCTTCGGTGTAAAACTGAAAGCCCTTTTTGCCCTTGTTTTTGATGTCGTACATGGCCGCATCGGCCTTTTGGGTCAGTTCCTGGGCCGAGACTCCGTCATCAGGGAAGACCGCGATGCCGATACTAGCGCCCGAGAAGACCTCTTGTCCTTCTAAGGTATAGGGCAGACAAAGCTGCTCTAAAACCTTTTCGGCGATCACCGCCGCCTGCTCGGGGGCGGTCAGTTGTTCTAAAATGATGGTGAACTCGTCACCGCCCAGGCGGGCCACCGTGTCTTCTTGGCGCACCACCGAACTGATGCGTTCGGCTACTTCTTGCAAGAAAAGGTCGCCCACAAAGTGCCCGAAGGTGTCGTTGATCAGCTTGAAGTTGTCTAGATCGATGAACATCACCGCAAAGCGTTGGTCGTTGCGTTTGGCCGTATCTAAGCGGTGGCGCAGGCGATCTTGGAATAGATATCGGTTCGGTAGCTTGGTCAGGATGTCATAAAAGGCCAACTCATGGATGCGGGCTTCGGCGCGTTTCTTTTCGGTGATGTCCGTGAAGATTCCAATGAGGTTTTGGACCCGTCCCCCGCTCTTGATGGCGCAGACCGTCAGCCATTCTTTATAAAGCTCGCCCCCTTTGCGGCGGTTGTTCATCTCGCCCTGCCAGATCCCTTCGCCGTTGATCTTGTCCCAAAAGTCTTGGTAAAAGTTCTTATCCTGCCAGCCTGAAAAGAGTAGGTGAGGCGTCTTGCCAATCGCTTCGTGGGCCGTATATCCGGTGATTTGGCTAAAGGCAGCGTTGACCTCTAAGATCGTCTCGTGGTCGTCGGTGATCACCACCCCTTCGATGCTGTGCTCAAAGACCATCGCCAGCAGCTTGAGCTTTTCTTCATAAAACTTTTGGCGGCTGATGTCGCTGATCAAGGCCTCGTAGCCAATGCACTGGCCGTTCTTGTCGGTGATTTGGTGGATGTTCTGACTGACCCAGATCAATTGGCCGCTTTTGCTGCGCAACCTCGTTTCCCAGTTGGCTTGGACCTTCTTGCGCGCCAAATAGGTTAGCAGCAATTGGTGCGAATCGGGCTCTTCTAAGACCTGACTGATCTTTGAGCAATGGGTCAGCAAGTCGTCTTCGTCTTGGTAGCCCAACATTTCGATCAAGGCGGGGTTGACCAATTCGAAGGTCCCTTCGCGGTCCACCCGACACACGCCCTCTAGGCTGTTTTCGATGATGCCCCGGTACTTTTCTTCGGCGCTGGTCAGCTCCATGGTCAAGGCCACCAACCCCGCCTGGGTCTCTTCGAGCTCTAGTTCTAAGGAGGCAATGTATTCTTGTAATTCCTCAAGATTGACGTTGTCTCTCATGACTTTTTGTCCTTAATCACCATTACGGTCGCGTCGTCATTGTCTCGGGCCAGTTTGTTGAGCATGGCTGAGGCGATCTTGCTGGAGGGTTCGTTATATAGGTCGGCAAACTCATCCCAGGTCCAAGAGGTTCGGATACCGTCGGAAAACAGCACCATCAAGGTCCCGGGCTCCCAAACTTCTTCTTGGGGCTTAAAGGGGGGCATCCGGCTGCCCACCACGCCCCGACGGTGGATAAAACTATAACTTTTGGGCCCCTTGACGCGGATTTCGATATTGCCCACGCTGGCAAAGCTAATCCGGTGGGTCCGCCAGTCCAGCGTCAAGGCGGCCATTACCGCCCCCCTAGTAGAGGCGCAGGCCCGAGCGGCACCTTGGAATAGCTGGGTCATAGGCTTGTGGAAATGGCCTTCTAAATAGTTGCGCGCCGAGATAGCCGCCTTGAAGGCGAATTGCCCATGGCCCACCCCATCGATCACACAAGCAAAGCTAAAGTCCGGGCCACTACGCACCAAAAAGTTGTCTCCGTTGACACTCATCTTGGGGTGCGGGCGGCTGGCTACGCCGATGTCAAAGGGGCAAACCAACCCCGCCGTTTTGCCTGGCCGGTGGATCCATTTGCGCGCGATGATCCTTAAGCCCTTATGGTGCCCCGGCAGCATTTCCAAATCGTCCATGATCCGGTTGATGCTACCTAGGCCATTGCCCAGGGTACCGGCCGTAGAAAAACCGTCGGCAAAGGAGTCACCGAGCGCCGAGAGCCCCGGACCTTGGTCAACCGACTCGATCTCGATCCCAAACTGTTCGCCTTCACGCAGGCGGCTAACCAACAGGTGGCCTTCGCCGACGTGTTTGAGTAGGTTCGAAGCCAACTCGGCGACCACTATGGCCAGCTTTTCGGCTAGGTCGTCAGCAAAGCCTAAGTCTAAGGCAAAAGACCGCACCCGGCGCTTCGCCAGGGTGGCCTCCCCTTTATTGCTGATTAAAAAGATAACTTGATCACTTTTTTCAACGGACAATTAGACCTTCTTGCGTAAAGTGATCCGGGTACCCACACCGGCTTCGCTTTCAATCTCCATTTCGTCGACCAAGCGCTTGGTTCCGGGCAATCCCAGGCCCAAGCTACCCGAGCTACTATAGCCCTCGCCCATGGCCATTTCAACGTCTTCAATCCCCGGCCCCTGGTCTTCGAAAACCAGCTCAAGCCAAAGCTTACCGTTGATCTGCAATTCCCGGTAACACATCTGCCCTTGATCGGCGTATTTGTAAATATTTCGGGCCAATTCACTAGCGGCGGTGACGATGCGCGTCACATCGGTCAACCGGAAGCCCATCTTGCTGGCTAAAGTGCGGATCACCTTGCGGCTGCGCACAATATCCGACTCGGTCTTAATGGGCACAAATTCAAAGCCCTCTTCGAGAGGAGTAAAAGCCATAGGGTCAATCCTCGCTTGCTTCCATCCGGTCTAAGGCAGAATCCACATCCAATTCCGTATCGATATCACCAAAGGTTAGGCCCAGTTGGGTCGCCGTGACCGCCACGCTGGGGTTCATCCCGCTGATGATGGTCCGACCGCCCATCAGGGCAATCATCTTGGCCGTCTCAACCAAGGTGTGGGCGAAAAATGAATCCAAAATATCTACCGTCGAAATGTCCATGATCACGCCCTTGGCCTTGGACTGATCTAGGATCTGCAACACCCGCTCTTGCAGTTGGTTGATCAGCTCGTCGTCCGGGTCCGGGGGCACGGTGACCAACAAAACATTGCGGATTTTAATGACCGAAATGGAACCTTCGTACATCTCAAGCCCCCTTGGTGGTCATCACCAGATTAAGTTGCTTGAGCGCCACCTTGAGGCCTTCGGCCAGACTCGAGCGGGTCAAGATGTCCGAAAGGTCGATGCCCAAATGCACCAAGGTCTGGGCGATGGAGGGGCTGACTCCGGTGATCACCACCGTAGAGCCCAGTAATTTGACGGCGTTGATGGTGTCGATCAGATGTTGGGCCGTGGCGGTGTCGATGGCGGGCACGCCGGTGATGTCCACCAGCGCCACCGGCGACTTGGTGTCCACGATGGTTTGCAGCAAACGCTCCATAAAGAGTTGGGTCCGCTGGCTATCTAAGGTGCCGATAATCGGGGCGGCGACGATACCGTCCCAGAGCTGCACTACGGGGGTCGAGAGCTCTAAGATCTCTTCGGACTGTTCGGCAATCACCTCTTCACGGGCCGAGAGGTAAGTGGAAATGGCCACGTCTTGGTCTAGGTGGATGATTTTGATGGCCGAAGCAAAGGCCGCTTGGCCTTTGGCCGGGTCTTTCTTGTAGTGATCTAAGATGATCGGCATCACCAAGCGGATGTACATTGAGTAAGCCCCTAGATACCAATCGACCCCTAAATTGATGCGGTGGTGGGCCATCCCCACTTTTAGGCGGTTGTTCAGGTAGTCAGAGCCGTAGTCGCCCTCAAAGAGTTGGAGAAAATAGGCGCGCTGCATCCGCTTGAGTTTTTCAAGGCGGCCTTCTTCGGCATGCAAAATCCGAGAGAGCTCGGGGATAGCTTCAAAGTTTTCGTAAAGCTGTTCGACCACTTTATCTACCTGCTTCTCCACCACCGGAAGCAACTCTTTGAGCCGAGTGATGTCTTCTTCTTCAAATTGAACAAAGTGTTTGCGTCGTTCCCACTCTTTTACGGAAATTGTGATCATGCGGTAAACTCCAATTGTGTTGAACTTGCGGATAAACCAAGCGGACGGTCTCGTACCGAATACCCCAAAGGGGTATGTTGGGCGCGCTGAGGCGGTATCAGGTAATTGGGCCGGTGACCCATGTAGTTGATTGTAGATCAACTCCCCCCTAGCTACAATCAAAATATTCCCTCAAGCAATGGACAGCGGGAGACTACCGGTGCTTTGCCCTAGCTGAGTTCAAAAGAAAAGGCCCTTGGCGGGTCTCAAGCAGGCTGCCCTATGGTAAAGGTTAGGGGGGCTATTTTTAAAGACCCTGGGTCCGTAAACTCGACCCCCTTAGGTATGCCCCCAAGCTATAATAAATAGGTCTTTTACCCCAGTGATTTGGGGGTTGCCTGCCCCGGGCATCTGGTCTTTGGTGGTCCAATCCTGGGCCTTTCGGTAAAACCAAAAAGGAGTGGAGTCCTCCGAGCCCCCTAGCCGGATTTGAATTGACCCGCAAAGCGGGGCCTTCAGCTAGATTTATATTCAATCAAGGGCCCGGCAAATGACGTTTCGGCAGACTTTATAAGTCAATGATTATATGGTTATTTGTTGGTTTTAAAAGGGCTTTTGCCGCTTTGCTCTAGAAAAGTAAGACAAAAAGAGTCCTGGTCCGCAATAATGGTTGGAACGCAGTAGGGGGCTTTAGGCTCGTAAA
Organism: bacterium; assembly: GCA_032250835.1. GTDB lineage: Bacteria > SAR324 > SAR324 > XYD2-FULL-50-16 > XYD2-FULL-50-16 > TamC13-09. The sequence continues at coordinate 55,789 of JAVVEA010000012.1, read as the reverse complement.
ATCAACTTTGAGCTTAAGAACATCTACCAATAGGAATCTCCAAATGACTAGGTTATAGGTAGGTTTATCCTGAAGGGACCCGGAAGACCCGGCTAATGAGGTTTGGGCTCAAATCTTTTTTTGTTCGCCCTAAAAACTAACAAGCAATGAAGCTAAAAGAAGGCCTGCTTCGGTTACCTGAAAGCCCGCTGGAAAAAGAAATCTTCCACGCGCGGGTAGACCAGTTTTTTAGGCATTCTACAGACAATATGTCTAAGGCGGTCATTGGGTCTTTTACCTTGACGCTGATCCTCTATCTTTCGGGTACCCCTTGGTATCAGGCGGCTGGGCTGTTGGGTTTGATGCTGGCCTTTGTGGTTTTTGTGCTCTGGCTTTCTCGCCGCCAAAGCACCCAAAAGCTACATGAAGCTGAACTGCTACGCCTTGCCCGCCGCCGGGTTTGGGTCGGCTGTGGGATTGGATTGCAATATGGCATCAGCCCCTTCTTTTTGCCCAACAATCAATCGGTAGGGATCTTTTTTCTGATGATCGTCATGATGGTGATGGTCACCGTTGGCGTCATGACTTATGCCATCATGCCCGGTTATTTTCTGGCGCTGGATATATCGGTAATGGTGCCTTGGAGCCTTTATCTGATCTTGCACCACAGCCCAATCTACTTGGGGATTTTAGCGGCCACTTGGGCGGGCTTTGGGATTGTGGTGCTGAAGGGCTGGAATGTGTCTACCGTGGCCTTGTCGGAGATCGAATCTAAGGCGCGGCTTTCGTTGACCGCCGCCCAACTGCAAGAGGCGGTGGACACCAAAAATAAGTTTTTTACGATCATCGCCCACGACCTCCGCGGCCCTATCGGCAGCTTGGCAGTGATTTTTAGTGACGTGATCCATCACGCCCAGGATCTAGAAGAGGACCTCTTACAAACCATCCGCAGCACCACCAAAAGCACCCACCAATTACTGGAAAACTTACTGCTTTGGTCCCGCAGCCAAAAGGGGAACCTTGAATTTGCGCCCACCCACTTCTCTTTAGCGCAGCCGCAAAAGGCCTGTTTGGACCTATACCAACAGGCCGCCCAGCAAAAGCAGGTCCGCTTGATGGGCCAAATTGACCCGTCACAGGTGGCCTATGCGGACCAGGAAATGGTGACCACTATCTTACGTAACCTGCTGGGCAATGCCCTAAAGTTCACCGACCAAAAGGGGGAAATCCGGCTCAGTGCGGAAGCCTGCGGGGACTTTCTTAAGGTGACGGTGGCTGATTCGGGCGTAGGGATTGCGCCAACGGCTCAGGCCGACCTCTTTTCCATTGACCGCAAAACCCATTCGAGTCTCGGCACCCAGAGTGAGGCCGGGTCTGGTTTGGGGCTGATCTTATGCGCTGAATTTGTGGCGCGTCAGGGCGGACAAATCGGCGTGGATAGCCAACTGGGCCAGGGCAGTCAGTTTTGGTTTACCCTACCTAAAGGCAACGCCGATACCCTGGCGCTCACCCAAACGGACCAGGCGATTTTAGCGCGCCTCGCCCAACGACCGATTTTGATTGTAGACGACAACCCACTGCACTTGGAAAGTAGCAGCTCTCAGCTAAAGGACCTGGGCCTTGAGTTCGTTACCGCTCGCAACGGGTTAGAGGCCCTAGAAAAAATGCAGGCCCACCGCTTTGAGGTGGTCTTGATGGATATTGACATGCCCGAAATGAACGGCATCGAGGCGGCGCGCCGCATCAAAAGTCTACCGACCCCTGCCCCCTGGATTTTAACGCTCAGTTCCTATTCCCCCCAAGAGCTGGCCTCTATAGCCGATGAACAGCTTTTTTCCGGCTACCTCAACAAGCCGCTGGGTAAAGACAAGCTGCTGGCCGCCCTACGCCCCCTTTGGCCCAAGCCCGCCGCCTAACTCCATAAAGCCCCCCGACCGCCAGGGTAGCCCAAGGCCCAGGAAACCGCTAACGCCTGGGCCCGGTGGGTTAAAATTGGTTTTCCACCAAGGGCTTTAAGTTGCCTGCTTGGGGGACGTGGCATTGGTTGCAGAAATACCGGGCTTGGTCGAAGCCCTCGGGGGCCGGTTCGCGCCCTGTTACGCGGGTGTACTGGGGTGAGCCTTGGGTATGGCCTAAGGCAATCTTGGGCTGGCTCCGGTGGCTAGCGGGCAGGCCCGGCACCCCTGAGCCGCCCGGATAGTGGCAAGTCAGACACATATTGGCCTCTCTAGTGACCGGTAATCCCTCCATGTCATGGGGGATTTGGGGCGGAGCGGTGGCAAAGGAGCGCACAAGCAGCTGGCTTTCTCCAGCCCCTTGGGAGCTATAGACCGGCGCAGGCAGGGGCTTGGCGGTCTTGCTGAGGCAGTCTTGGCGCAAGGAAAAGGACTGACAGCCCGCCTGATTGGCGCTCGAACAGGCAGCCAAGAGAAATCCAAGGGCTAAGAAGATCGTTGCGGTAACTTTCATCATACCTCCTATACCTTGGTCAGTTTAACGGCGCACTTCTTATAGTCCGTTTGTTTTGATATGGGACAGGTCTGGTCGAGCGTCAGTTTGTTGATCAATATATGTTCGTCAAACCAGGGAACGTAAACGCTGCCTAGGGGCATCTGGTTGCGTCCGCCGATCTCCACCCGAGCCTGTACTTCACCTCGGCGCGAGACGATTTTGGCCAAATCGCCGTTTTTTAGTCCCCTAGATTTGGCGTCTTCGGGGTGTAGGGCCACCGTGGCGTTGGGTACGGCTTGGTACAACTCGGGTACGCGCCGGGTCATGGTGCCAGAATGCCAATGTTCTAAGACCCGGCCCGTACAGAGCCAGAGGTCGTATTCCTGATCGGGCATCTCCGGCGGGTCGGCGTAGGGCCGAAAGAAGATCTTGGCTTTGCCGCCTCGGATATGGCCTTGGGCGTCTTTAGAGGCGAACAGCTTGACCTTCGGGGCGCTGGCGTCCACTCCCTGGAGGTCGCCTTGGGGTAGTTCTTTAAAGGCGGGACCATAGAAGTTAAAGCCCTCACCTTTTTTGACATAGGGGTCGTAGTCCTGATGGTAACGCCAGGGGGTTTCTTTGCCGTCCACCACCGGCCAGCGCAGACCGGGCACCTCAAAGTAAGTATCGTAAGGGGCTAGGTCATGGCCATGTCCGTCCCCAAAGCGGCGGTATTCCTCCCAAAGCGCCTTTTGCACAAAATAACCTTGCTCTTGTGCGATGTGGTTTCGCTTCCCCTTGGCCAAGGGGCTTTTGGCGTCCCAAGGAAAGGCCGCGCCCGGGCGTTTAAAAAGCACCTCAAAGAGGCTATCTTCGGGGGTATAGCCCATAGCGCCCAATTGGCCCAACAGGCTGGGCAATTTTCCGCCCGGTGCCTTGGCCAGCGGCGTCTCGCCCCAGACTTCCGCTAAAGTAAAGCGTTTGGCTAACTCAAGGTATTGCCAGGTGTCCCCTTTGGCGTTGCCCGGCGGGGGGACTTGTTCGCGCCAATGCTGGGTGCGGCGCTCGGCATTGCCGTATGCGCCCCATTTTTCAAAGATCATCGCCGAGGGCAGGATCAAATCGGCGACTTTGCAACTGACGGTGGGGTAGACGTCGGAGACCACCACAAAAGCATCGGGCTTGCGGGCCGCGGCGATGGCGCGGTTGAGGTTCGGGTAGTCCTGGAAGGGGTTGGCTACCTGAGACCAGAAAAACTTGATCTTGCCGGATTCTAGCTCGCGCATGATTTTGACCGCGTGGCTGCCGGGCACCGGGTTGAGCGTGCCCTGGGGCAGGTTCCAGATCTTCTCGGTCGCTTGGCGGTGTGCCGGGTTGGCAATCACCCAGTCCGCCGGGAGGCGGTGGCTGAAGGTGCCCACTTCGCGGGCGGTGCCGCAGGCCGAAGGTTGACCGGTCAAGGAAAAGGCCCCATTGCCGGGGCTCGCCTGCTTGCCTGCCAACAGATGGACCATATAGGCCTGTTCGTTGACCCAACTGCCGCGCACATGCTGGTTCATCCCCATGGTCCAGAAACTGACCACTTTGCGGGCTTTTTCGGCGTACAGTCCGGCGAGGGTCACCAATTTGGCTTTAAAGTTCTCAATCGATTCGCTGGCGTCGCCTTTGGCTAAGTTGGCTACATAGTCCAAATCATAGGGCTCTAAGCCCTTAATGAACTCCTCTTTACTGATCACCCAATGTTTGCCCGCCGTGGCAGTGTTTTCTTGGGCCACTTTCTGTCCGGCCCCGGCGGCTCCTAAGCCCAGCGCAATGGCCCCGGCTTTAGAAAGAATCACCTCATGTTCGCGCCGGTCCTTTTTGGGCAAGCCATAACCAATGTCCGTCGGTCCAGCAGCGAAGACGCAGTGTTGGTTGACAAAGTCCCAGTCCACCGCCTTTTGCTGCAATAGTTCGCGGGCGATGTAGTTAAAAATCGCCAAGTCCGTGTTGGGCGCAAAGATGATCTCCAAATCCGCCAAGTCCGAACAACGGTTGCGGTAGGTGCTTAGGTTGACCACTTGCACCCGCTCGGGGCGTTTTAACTTGGCTGAGGTGACGCGGGTCCAAAGGATCGGGTGCATCTCGGCCATGTTGGCCCCCCAGAGCACCAGGGTGTCCGTCGCCTCGATGTCGTCATAATTTCCCGGCGGTTCGTCGATGCCGAAGGTCTGGATAAAACCCACCACCGCGCTGGCCATACAATGTCGCGCGTTGGGTTCTAGGTTATTGCTGCGCAGGCCGGCCTTGATCAGTTTATTGGCGGCATAACCTTCGTCAACGGTATATTGCCCAGAGCCAAACATGCTGATCCCGGCGGGTCCGTCGGTGGCCAAGACCTTTTTAATTTGGGTGGCCATCTGGTCTAAAGCTTGGTCCCAACTGACGGGCGTAAATTCACCTTTTTTATCGAATTTGCCATTTTTCATGCGCAGCATGGGCTCGGTCAGGCGGTCTTTGCCGTATAAAATCGAGCCGTTGTGGTAGCCCTTTACGCAGAGTAGGCCACGGTTGACCGGTGAATCAGGGTCCCCCTTGACGGCGACCACCTTGTCTCCTTCGGTGGCAATCTGGATGGCGCAGCCGGTGCCGCAGAAACGGCAAACCGCCCGGTCCCAGTTCCAATCAGCCTGGGCGGCCAAGGCTTCAGACCAGCCTAGCGGAAGCTCAATCCCCACCGCCAAGGCCGCGCTGGCGGCGAGGCTGCGCTTGATAAACTCACGTCGGTTCCATTCCATTTGTTTCCCCTGGGGCATGGCTGAGTCTTCAAGGCTCAACTGGGTTCACTATAAAATCCGGTTACCTGCACGTCCAAAACACCGGGCAAGCCGATCAGTTCTCTGAGCCGACGGGCTGAGGACTCTTCGTCTTGGGCTTCTAGGGTCAAAATCATGCGGCCCGGTTCTTCGGTCTGTAGGTCCAAGCCCGGCTGCGCAGACAATTCCCGGTGCAAGGGGGCATCGAATTTGGGATCAAAGAGCAAGTAAAGGGCGGAAATCAACATCCATCGTCCTCATAAACAGGGTTTTGCGCTAATGTAACAGACCTAGGGGGTTGCACCAAGAAAAAAATGAATATTGTCCAAAATATTCACTCACCACCCACTTAGCCTTCCTCTTAAAGGATCGTGGAATCCATCGAAGCTAAGGGTTCCAGCAAGGGCTGTTAAAATGATCAGAAAAGATTTGCTTGCTTGATTTCGGGGGTCTTGAGCATTACACTTCAGATGCCACCAAAGGGGAGCCCATGACCATCCGCATCAAACTGATCCACAACACCGAATACCGCTTCGACCGCCGTGTGGCGATGAGCCCGCATGTAGTCCGCCTGCGGCCCGCCGCCCACAGCCGCACCCCGATCTTAGGGTATGGCTTTAAGGTCTATCCAGAAGAACACTTCATCAACTGGCAACAGGACCCCTTCGGCAATTACCTTGCCCGGTTGGTCTTCCCGGAGCCAACCGACCGATTCCGGATCGAGGTTGAGGTCATCGCCGACTTAAAGGTGATCAACCCCTTTGACTTCTTTGTAGACGAAGAGGCCGAAGCCTATCCCTTTGCCTACGATGACCGACTGAAAAAAGACCTAGCCCCTTACCTAGAGATCAAGGACCAGGGGCAAAAGCTGCTCCATTGGATCGAGGCTTTGCAGGTCAAGGGGCATAAAAAGGTGCCGATTGTCGACTTTTTGGTGAACATCAACCAAAAGGTTTATCAGGACCTTTCTTATAATATCCGCCTGGAACCGGGCATCCAGACCTGTGAAGAGACTCTAACCAAACATTCGGGCTCTTGCCGCGATTTTGCTTGGTTGCTGGTGGAGGTGCTGCGGCATTTAGGTCTGGCGGCACGTTTCGTCTCGGGCTATTTGGTGCAACTCAAGACCGACGAAAAGTCGCTCGACGGCCCTAGTGGCCCCGAAGCGGACTTTACCGATTTACATGCTTGGTGCGAAGTATACCTTCCCGGTGCTGGCTGGGTGGGGCTCGACCCGACCAGCGGGCTCTTCGCTGGCGAGGGACACATCCCCCTTTCGGCCACCCCAGACCCCCAATCGGCGGCGGCCATCACCGGCGCGACCGACCCTTGTGAGGTAGACTTCTCTTTTGAGAATAAGGTCATCCGTATCCACGAGGACCCCCGGATCACCAAACCTTACGACGAAGCCACTTGGGCGCGGATCGACCAATTGGGCTATCAGGTCGACCACGTTTTAGAACAAGAAGACGTGCGCCTGACCATCGGCGGAGAACCCACCTTTGTGTCTGTCGACGACTACGAAGCCGCCCAGTGGAATACCGACGCCGATGGCAAACACAAGCGCCAACTGTCTAACGACCTGCTGATCCGCCTCAAGGAGCAATGGGCCCCTGGCGCTTTGTTGCAGTTTGGCCAAGGGAAGTGGTATCCTGGCGAGCCGCTGCCCCGCTGGAAAAAGGCCTGTTATTGGCGCAAAGACGGGTTGCCGCTTTGGCAAGACCCGAGCCTACAAGCCTTGGACACCGAAGAATTAAACTATGGCCGTAAACAGGCCCGCAAATTTGCGAAAGCGCTGAGCCAGGCCATTCAGGTGCCCGATTCTTTTTGGATCGATGCCTTTGAAGACGTTGTCTATTTTGCCTGGGAAGAGGGCCGCGTCCCCACCAACTTAGACCCCCGCAAAGCGGGGCTAAAAGATCCGCTGGAGCGGCGCAAACTGGCCGAACTCTTGATGGACGACCTGGGGCAAGAGGCGGCTTTGGTCATGCCGCTTAAATGGAACCGCGAGTTTAGCTGTTTCCAAAGTTCCAAATGGAAATTCCGCACCGAACAGCTCTTTTTGGTGCCCGGCAATTCGGCGGCGGGCTTCCGACTACCCTTAGACCGCTTGGCGCTGACCGAAGAAGAAAAAAAGCAAATCGAAGCCGAACGGAGCCTCTTCGAAGAGGTCCCCCCGCTGTTGGAAAATCCCGCCGACTACCTCAAAACGCCCCAAGTGGACCTTTGGACCGAAACGATCCAAACGGCCATGACCCTAGAGGTCCGCGAAGGCCGCCTGTTCTTGTTCTTGCCGCCCTTTAAGGACCTTGAGCCCTTTGCGGCGATGGTCCGGTTGGTGGAGCAGGCCTCGAAAGAAACGGGTATTAAGGTGATCTTGGAAGGTTACGATCCCCCGCCAGACCGGCGGATCGAGAAATTCATGATCACCCCGGACCCTGGCGTCATTGAGGTCAACGTCCACCCTTCCCGCTCTTGGGGGGAGTTGGTCGACAAGACCAAGTCGCTTTACGAACAGGCCCGGCTAGCCCGGCTGGGTTCGGAAAAGTACATGCTCGACGGCCGCCCCACCGGTACCGGCGGCGGCAACCACGTCACCTTAGGCGGGGCGACCCCCGCCGACAGCCCGCTGTTGCGCCGACCCGACCTGTTGCGGAGCCTGATCACCTATTGGCAGCACCACCCCGGTTTGTCGTACCTCTTCTCGGGCCTTTTTGTGGGCCCTACCTCTCAGGCTCCTCGGGTGGACGAAGGGCGCGACGCCATCTTGTTTGAGTTGGAGTTGGCCTTCTCGCAACTGCCTAAAGGCAACGTCTCCCAGCCTTGGCTGGTGGACCGCATCCTGCGTAACCTGCTGGTGGACATCTCGGGCAACACGCACCGGGCTGAGTTCTGCATCGATAAGCTCTATTCGCCAGACAGCCCCACGGGCCGGTTGGGGCTTTTGGAGTTTAGGGGTTATGAGATGCCGCCCCATTACCAGATGAACCTCACCCAGCTGCTGTTGATCCGCACTCTGCTGGCGCACTTTTGGCAGAAGCCCTATGAAGGGCAACTGGTGCGGTGGGGCACCCAACTGCATGATAAGTTCATGTTGCCTCATTATATCTGGGAAGACATGAAGGAAGTAACCCAAGACCTACAACGGGCGGGCTTCCCCTTCCAGTTAGAATGGCTGGCTCCCTTCTTGGAGTTCCGCTTCCCGCTCTATGGCCGGGTGCAGGTGGGTGAGGTCAAGATGGAACTGACCATGGGCATTGAGCCCTGGAACGTTTTGGGTGAAGAAGTGACCAGCCAAGGCACCGCGCGGTTTGTGGATTCTTCGGTCGAGCGGTTGCAGGTCAAACTGTTTGGGTTCATCCCCGAGCGCTTCCAGTTACAATGCAACGGACGCCCGGTGCCCATGGTTTCGACGGGTACGGAAGGCGAATATGTGGCGGGCATCCGGCATTTGGCCTGGAATCCCCCTTCGGCGTTGCACCCCAATATCCCGGTGGAGCCCAAGCTGACCTTTGACCTAGTGGACCTGCGTAACAAGACCATCCTGGGCGGTTGCAATTATTTCGTGACCCACCCCGGCGGACGTAGCTATGAAGTCTTCCCGGTCAATTCCTTTGAAGCGGAGTCACGGCGGATCAACCGATTCTGGGACTTTGGCCACACGCCGGAGCAACTAGTCGCCGCGGTGCCTCAGATGCCCGCCGGACCAGGAAAAATAAAAAGCGGGAACTATGTAGAGCCCAAAGCCTTTGACCCCAATCCCGTGGAGATCAAACCACCGGTCCGCAATGCTGAATACCCCTACACTCTGGACCTTAGACTTCGATGAATCAAGGCGCCAAACTGTTTAAGGCTTACCGGCAACCTCCCGGTGGGTTTGACGAGTGGTTTTTTCCTGATGGCAGCCTCCGCGACCACTGGAAGAACATGGTCGGCGATTGGGAGTCTATGGGCTTTGACGAGCTCTACCGCACCCACCAGCAAGCCCAATTGTTGCTACGTGAGACCGGGGTCACCTATGAGGTTGGAGACTTCCAACAGATGGGCATGCGCCCTTGGCAGTTCGACGGCCTCCCTTCGATGGTCCAAGAAGGCGAATGGGCCTTTTTAGAGGCGGCGCTCAAACAACGCGCCCGCCTTCTCAACGAGCTTTTTAAAGACCTATACGGCCCGCGCCGCTTGATCCGCTTGGGTCTCTTGCCGCTAGAACTGGTCCACCAGCATTCTCATTTTATCCGTGCCTGCGACAAGCTGTACGAAAACTGGGACACCCCTCTAATCCAGTATGCCGCCGATATTGCCCGTGGCCCCGATGGCCGATTTTTTGTGGTCCGCGACCATACCCAAGAAACGCCCGGTGCGGGGTATGCCATCGAGAACCGCAAGGCCATGGCCAAGGCGATGCCCGACTTTTTCACCCGCTACCGCATCCGCCGCTTGAGTGAGTTCTTTAACTTGCTGCAAGAAGGGATGGTAGAGAACGCCCCCGAAACCCGGGGCGAACCCAACTTGGTGCTGTTGGCCCGAGGCCCCGAGCAAGAGAATCATTTTGAAAACGCCTATCTGGCGTCTTATTTGGGGATCACGTTGGTTCAGGGCGAAGACCTGATCTTCCGTGATGGCCGTATTTTTATGAAGTCCTTAGACGGCCTCAAGCCGGTGGACATCATCTTGCGGCGGATTGAAGACCGCCACTTGGACCCCCTAGAAATCGAATCCGACGCCTTTTATGGGGTGCCCGGCTTGATCGAAGCGGTGCGTCGCAAGACCGTTACCTTGATCAACCCCGCCGGGGCGGGGATTTTAGAAAACCCCGCCCTGTTTCCCTTTTTGCCCGCAATTGCCAAGGAATTGCTGGGAGAAGATCTGCTTTTGCCCATGCCCGATACCTATTGGTGCGGTCAACCTGAGGGCCTCCGGACGGTTCTGGACGAGATGGACCAAATGATGCTCTCGCCGGTTTTCCGTCCCGTGGGCATGGCCTCGACCCTTGGCTTTGCACTCAGCCCCGCCGAGCGGGCCGAATGGGCGGCGAAGATCCAGGCCAATCCTTCGAGCTACGTGGGCCAGCGGGTGCTCAATACCTCGACCTCTCCGATCTTAGGGGCCGAAGGGATCGAGCCGCGCCACCTGATGACCCGGTTTTTCCTGACCGCCAAGGACGATGAATACCACGTCATGCCCGGCGGGCTTTCGCGCTGCGCTACCAACCAAGACGTTACGGTGGTCCCGCACCAGAGCGACGCAGTCGCCAAAGACACCTGGGTCTTGGGTCACCGCATGCTCAGCTTCAACCCGCGCCCCCAACTAGATACCTCGGAGCGCATCAACGAGCAGATGACCACCCTGTCTTCTCGCAGCGCTCAGCAGCTATTTTGGGTCGGGCGCTACGCTGAGCGGGCCGAACAGACGGTCCGGTTCATCCGGATTGTGGTCCAGCACTTCAACCAGATTTCTGATTTTGATTCCCAGGCCGACCAAGAAGCCTTGGCGATTATGTTACAGGCCCTAACCCGCCTGACCAATACCTACCCTGGCTTTGTCGAAGAAGAGCCCGAAGAACGATTGGCCCACCCTAAGGCCGAATTGCTGGACGTGGTGGGTAACGCCAACCGGCCCGGCACCTTGGCTTATAACCTACGCTCACTGATGCAGGCCACCTTTTCGGTGCGCGAGCGTTGGTCTAACGACACCTGGCGCATCTTAAACCAGCTCAAACAGGCGCTGGACCATCTGGCGAATACCGAACGGATTGGTTTGAATCGTCTGTTGATCGACCTCGACCGTGCGGTGGTGCCGCTCGCCGCTTTTTCGGGCCAAAACATTGAAAACATGACCCAAGACCTGGGTTGGCGTTTGCTGATGTTGGGGCGGCGCTTAGAGCGCGCTACCTTGGCCGTTTCTTTGATCCCCAGCATGGTCGGCGAAGCTGATGAGTCCATTGTGGGCCAGATTGCCAAAGAGACGCTGCTGACCGCGATGGAAAGCCTGATCTCTTACCGCAGGCTGCACCACACCAATTTTGGGTCCAAAGACATCTTAAGGTTTCTGTTGATCAACGGCCAAAACCCGCGCTCGGTGTTGTTCCAGCTAGAATCCTTGTCCGAACACCTAAAGTTCCTTCCGCCCTTTAAGATTGGTCAGGGCATCAAAGAAGAAGGCAAGTTGATCCTGAAAGCCTATACGGCCTTAAACTTAAGTGACATGAACGAGTTGGTCCGCGAGGTGGATGGCCGCCGTGCTGGTCTGGATGCCCTCTGCGACGAGATCGCCCAATGCCTTGCCGAGGCTTCGGACTACATCAACAATGCCTACTTTGCTCATGCCATCAAACGCCACCAGTTGACCGGTACGGAGGAAGCCCTGTGATCTACGAAATCACCCACCGCACCGAATACGAATACGCCGAACCGGTCAGTCAGAGTTACAACGAGGCGAGGCTCTGCCCGCGCAGTTTCAGCCACCAGATTTGCCAAAAAAGCGAGATTTCCGTTTCGCCCAGGGCACAGGACTATAGCGAGCGGCGCGACATCTTCGGCAATAAGGTTAGTTTCTTTACGCTCCAAGAACCGCACCAGAAGATGATGGTCACCATGAGTTCCTTGGTTACCGTCGAAACCTTAGACGCCCCCGTCTCGGGCGACCATCTAGCCCCCTGGGAAGAGGCGGTAGCGATCTTAGCTAAGCCGACCACTGCCAAGCTGATTGACGCCAAGGGATTCACCTTCGCATCACCCCAACTGCCCCAAATCCCCGAGGTGCACGAGTACGCTCTGCCTAGCTTCTGGCCGGGGAGGATCTTAATGGACGCAGTGGTGGACTTGATGGGGCGGATCTACCGAGATTTTGCCTATGTTTCGGGCTCCACCACCATCTCCACCCCTTTGACCCAGGTTTTGGCCAAGCGCCAAGGGGTCTGCCAAGACTTCGCCCATCTGGCCATTGCCTGCGTGCGGTCCATGGGGCTGGCGGCTAGGTACGTGAGCGGCTATTTAGAAACCCAACCGCCGGTCGGCAAGCCCAAGCTGGTCGGGGTGGACGCCTCCCACGCTTGGTTCTCGGTCTATGTGCCCCACGAAGGCTGGGTGGATTTCGACCCCACCAACAACTTGATCCCCAATGACCGCCACATCACCTGCGCCTGGGGCCGCGACTTCGCCGACGTAACGCCGCTCAAAGGCGTGATCTACGGCGGCGGAAGCCACCAACTCAAGGTCAGTGTGGATGTGCGTAATTTGACGCCGCAACGCAACCTGACTTAAGCAAATGGTCCTTTTAGCGGCTTTGCTAGCCAAAGAAAGACGCCCTTTCCTTGAATGTTTCCAGTAATTTTGTGCCCCGGGGGCAGAGGGGTTCGGCGGCTGGGCCAAACCCGCAGTGCCCGCCCTTCGCTCTCAAAGTTCTCGGTAGGGGGCGCAGCATAACCGCACCCCCCAAGTCTTTTTATCCTTCCGGGGCCTAGCGCTCGCTAAGAGCCCAAAAAAGCCCCGGCGCTTTTTCCCGAATGGGCCCTAGAGCGCGACCTAACCTGCCAGCGAAACCTTCTGGGTCTTTGGTTCTTGTGGCAAGCCTAAGTCGCTAAGCAACTGGTCCATAATCTCTTGGGCTTGGTAATCTTGCGAACGCTGCAAGGCAGGCCGGTGCAGGGACTTCAGCCCCGAGGGGCTTTGCAATTGCGCTAAAATCTTAGCGGCCAATTCTTTCGCGTTGTCGGCCAAAATCCCCCCGCCTTGTGACAATATATCTCTAGGGCCCTTGGTGTCATAAGCGGCAACGGGCGTACCGCAACTGAGTGCTTCTAAAACGACACAGCCAAAGGTGTCGAACCTAGAGGGCAGTAGCAGCAAATCCACCGCCGAGTAAAGCTCCGGTAATTGGGCGGAATCGACCCAGCCCAAAAAACGGGCCTGGGGCATGGCTGCTTTGAGCGCTGCCTCAGCCGGGCCGCTCCCGGCAAAAACCATCTGGGCGCTGGGGTACTGCTCCTGCAATTTCTCGTACAAGTAAGGCAGGTCCATCACCCCTTTTTCCTTCGAGAGCCGCCCGGCAAAGAGCAGCACCGGGGCCTTGGGGTCCAGGTCGCCAAAAAAGCGGGCCCGCGCACCGGCTTGGGGGGTGAACCGCTGATCCACCCAATGGGCGGTTAAATGGATCTGATCGGCCGGGATCTCCATCTGGCTGCTGGCCAACCAATCGCCATGCTCTTTGTTTAACGCAAAGATGCCATCGAAGCGCGAATAAAGGGCGCGCAGCAGACGCCGGACCCGGTCTTGCCCCTGCTGGTCCAGCCCCAAACTACGGTGGGCGAAATCGAGCCAGTCGGTGTGCATAAAGAAATGGGCGGGCACCTTAAAGGCTTCTTTAAGGAACAGCGCCACCGGCCCCATCAACAACTCGGTAGAACAGACAATCCGGTCATAGCCGCCTTCCTGGAAGAGTTGGTGGACCTCTAACAGGTCCGGGACGCGGAACTTTTGTCCCCCGAACTGGGGCAAATCAAACTCAACCAGCGGTTTTAAGACATGTAAGTGTTCGCCCGATTCCATCTCAGAGTCGCAGACCAAAAAATCAATCGGCAGGTCGCGCCGCCGGGCTTCGTCCAACGTCGCTTCAAGCACCTTAGCCACCCCGTTTTTATCGCCCAAGCTATCGGTCAGCCACAAAACCCGCTTGGGGTGTTGGGGCGCGTCGATCTTCGCGGCCACTTGGTTGAGGAACTCGCGGTTTTGGTAAAGGGCCCGGCTGCTGCCCAAAAGCGAACCGGCCAAGACCAAAGATGCCAAGGCCGGGAAGGACAGGCGGTCCAAGGTTTTGGCTAAGTGTACCTCGCTCATGCGCCGTCCCTGGGTCGGCTCGCTGCCCAACAAACTCCTTAAGCGGCTGGGCGCTTCAAAGCGCAAGATCAAGTCTTCGGCGTCCAACTGGGTCAAGGCCTCAAGGTCCAAACCGCCGGATACTTCTTCTTTGACCCGGCGCACCAAGATGTCCTCTAAGCTGCGGAACAGGCCCGGCAAGACCTTTTTAAGGCTCTTTTGGAAGGGCTCCATCCCCGCCTGTTTGGCGGTGGCCAATTGATCGATCCACTGGATCGCGGGTTTGTAGTCCTTCGCCACGCTGTGCTTGAGCAAAAAGCTCGGCCTTTTGCCCGCTAAGGCTTGGTGGAAGACGGTGAAGAACTTCATGGTGTATTTATGGCGCTGCAACTCCATCATCAAGTTGCCTAAGGCCAGACAAGAAAGCTTGTCGCTGGTGCTGCCCCGGTGCAGCAGCAAGCGGAGCATGCCGGGGTCCTTGATGTTACGGGCCACCTGGGCAAAGTAATCGAGCAGCGCCAAGTGCAATTTTTCTTCTTCGGCAATCAAGCCAAAGGGCCGGGTGCGGCCTGCGCGCAACGCTTCTAAAGCCAAAGCGCTGGCTTTCTCGGTCTTTAAGCGTTCGGCCAAGTTGGGCACTTCAAGCAAGGTCCCGCAAGAGCCCGCAAAGGCCCCGATGTGGTCGTCTGAGCCACCGGTAACCGACTTTTTGAAGGGATGGCTGCAAAACTCGGCGGGGTCCAGGCCATGTTTTTTGGACCAACGCCGCATTTTTTCGTCGTCGATCCCCGCCACCCAGCGGGCCGTCAAGTGATTCTGCCAGACGTCCCGCTGTCCGTTGAGCACCTCAAAGCGCTCAAAGAGCATGGCGTATTTTTCCAACAGGTCCGGCGGCGGTTGTTGGCCCTCGCGGTAGAAAAACAAGGGGTGCGGCAAGATGGTCGGGAGGTTTTCTTGGCGGCAGTAAGCAGCAAAGCGGTAAACGTTCTTGCGTAACTTGGCCAACCGGACCTCCTGGTCCGGCGTGAAGCCATAAACCAGCACGTGGATTTTTAAGGTCCACTCAGGGAAGGTGCAGGTAAACTCCGCGCCCGGCAAGATGTCATGCCCTTTATCCATCATCTGCCAACAACTCAGCGCGTTGTTGTGGTTGGTGATGGTTTTGGCTTGGCAGCCCTGAGCCGTCAGGTTGCGCAGCAGGTCTTCGCTAGAGAGCCAGGTTTCAGGCAGCCGCAAGATGCGGCCCCAAAGCTCGTCGGGCTCTGAGGAGTTGAAGTCGTGGCAGTGGGGGTCGAAGCGTAACGTCTCGCTGGGCTTGAAGTCCCCCTGGGCCCGGTCCAAATAGGCCTGAAAGGCCAAGGCATTTCGGTTGTGGAAGTTTGCGCTCATGCCGTTTTTGATTGGAGTGGAGCCGCTAGGCCATCGGCCCGGAGCAGCGTCAGTTGGCCCTGTTCGCCTTCAAGGGCGATCCGGGTTTTATTTTGACCCCAATGGGGTCCCTTCACCAGCCCGCGCGGTAGCATCAAATAGGCCGAAGCACGCGTTTGCAAGGGGCCGCGTTGGATCGACCAAGTCAAGGTCATGAGCTCTTGTTTGCAGGTCAGATCCCAATGAACCAAGCCAAAATCGGTGGGGGCCTCGTGGATCGAAATTTTTGCGCCCTCACTCAGCCAGTCGGCCTGTAAGCCCAACCCGAAGAGCAATTCCCCTTGTTGTTCCTTCACCAAAAGACAGCGCATCAGGTTGGCGAACTCGGCCGCCGCCCAGCCATGGTCCCCGTCGCCCATACAGCCACCGTGGCTTTTGGGGTGGATCGCCTCGGGCCAAACGTAGGTCGGGCCGCCCATTTTCAAGAGCGCTTCGATCACCTCCCAAACCCGCTCGTCGCCCCGGGCGAGTAATACCTGGGCGAACTGTACCGAAAGGTAGGCATTGAGGCCGGTGTGGATGATCTGCTGGTAAAAGAGTCCCTGTTTGAGGTTGTTGCGGTATAAAAACTCTACCGTCGGACCCACCCAGGATTCAAAGGGGCTGATCAAATCCAGCGGCCAAAGGGCCACCAAATTGCCGATGGCGGCGGTGTCTAAATGCCGGTAGATGGAACAGGGCAGGCCGCCTTCGGGAGCCTTGGACGAAGCCTGGGCGGCGACCTGAAAAATCCGCTCACGGTAGCGCCCTGAGGCATCTTCTAGCCAGGCCGTTTCGGTCCGTAGGTTTAAGCGCCGGGCTACATCAAGCAACGCCATCATGCCGGCTAAACCCCAAAAGTTGTCCCAAAAATAATGGTCGTTGGGGCCGAAGTGCTCGGCCGAAAGCCCGGCAGGCAACAGGCCGCCATGAGGGGCGGGGCCATTGGCGCTCAGCTGGCGGGTTTTTTCGATCCACTGGGCGGACTTGTAGAGCTTAGAGAAATACCGCTTCAGGGATTCGTCGTCACCGGCGCGGGTGAAGTGGCGGATCAAGGTAACCATCGCTTGACCGGGGCCGTCCCATTCGCCGTCTTGGCTTTTAAAACAACCTTCTTTGTCTTGGAACTTCAAAAAGCCCGGAACCTTTTGGGCCACTTCTTTAGAAAAGCCCAAGTTCTCAAAGGCTAGCGCCAAAAAGGCCGAATCGCGCAGCCATTCAAAATGGTAAAAGTAAGTACCCGCCGTGAAGCGGTCCCCATCGTCAAAGACATGCAGGTGGTTTTTAACCGCCCCGAAGGCCTCTTGCAGGTCATGGCGAGGGACCGTTAAGTTCATCCCCCGGCGCTGGCTCAGCTGCCAGAAATCGACAGAGCGGTCCACCGCTTGGGCCAGAGCCGCTTCGCTTAAATGCTCAAAGCGTTTTTCCAAGGCCCCGTGACGGGCCATGGGGGCCGCCGCGCGTAGCACCAAGGTTTCGCCGGGTTTTAAGGTGAGGTCATATTCCGATTGGCCCGCCAAGAGGCCCGAAAGGCTGCGGAGTTTGCTGACTTGGGGGACCTGGGTCTGGCCTAAGAGCGGGTCGGGCTCGGTGCCGCCAGCGGCAAAGCTACGGTCCGGCGGGCGCGGGAGCCACAGCGCAGGGCGGCGGTTGATGCGCCAAAGCTGGTTTTTGTATTTGATTTTGTTGATGTGCCCGATGGTCAGCGCGTTGTAGGGCCGCAGGGCGAATCCGGCGGTGAATCGGAGGGTTTGCTTTGAGCGGTTGGTAAACCGCTGGGCGAAACAAACCAGCTCTTCGCCTTGGGTCAAGAGCGCTTGAGCCTCGAAACTCCATTCAAGGTCTTTAAAGCAGTTATATGAGGTAACCACCACCGGAATCTGGTCGGGACCCAGTTTTTGCTGGCTCTGCTCGGCTAGACGGGGCGGTAAGGCCAGTTGGTCTTGGTAGCGCACAAAGGGCATTACCGACCAACCAAAGGGCTCTATGGTGGTCATCCCGACTGGATCGACCATCGCTTCGAGGCGGCTGCCTTTGATGCCGATAGAAGTCCAGTTACGGTGGGTCAGGTTGCCTAAGACCAAGTTCACCCCGGTGGGCACGAAGTCGTCCCCTTCGGGATCTTGCTGCCGCTCGACCCAATAGGGCCAAACCCAGTTGGGGTTTGATTGGATCGCCAGGGTGTTGTTTAAGCCCGAAAGCAGGAGCGAAGCGCCTTGCTCAAATAGTTCGGGCGGAAAAAAGACTTGGCTCGGCTGGCCGATGTGGGCCATTCCGTCGATGAAGCGGAGTAAATATTCTTTGTCTTTGTGGCGCAGATACCAGCGCAGTATCCGGTCTAGCGGGATGAGCGAGAGGGCACGCTTCTTGAGGTCCATGGGCAACTCCTTCTGATGGCCCCAAACTAGAGGACAAAAGGAGTTGGCTAATCAAGGGGATGTTTTATTCTTGTAAAATCATCTGACAAGTTTCCCTATTGGGTCACTTCAGGGATCACAAAAAAGAAGATCGCCATGAAATGGCAAACCGACCCAACCATCACAAAACCATGCCAGATGGCGTGGTTGTATCCATACTCTTCTTTATGGAAGAAAAGGGTGCCCAGGCTATAGGCCAGCCCCCCGGCGACTAGCCAAAACAAGCCCCAATGGGCCAGGGCTTGGTACAAAGGATAGATCGCCACCACAATCATCCAACCCATCCCCAAGTAAGCCAGGGTGGACATCAGCTGGAACCGGCCCACAAAAAACAGCTTAAAGCAGATACCGACCAAAGCCAGCCCCCACTGTACCCCGAAAATGCTCCAACCCCAGCCTCCTTGTAGCGTCACGAAGGTGAAAGGGGTGTAGGTGCCCGCAATCAACAAGAAGATGCCGATATGGTCGGCAATCCTCAGCCGCCGCTTGGCCACCTCGGAGCGGGCGGCGTGGTAGAGCGTCGAAGAACCGTAGAGGATGACCAGCGTCGCGCCGTAGATAGAAACGCCCACAATATGCCAAAGGTTACCGTAAATCCCCGCGAAGGTGATGGCCACCGCCGCCCCGGCGGTACTTAAGACTAAGCCTAAGCCGTGCAAAAGCCAGTTGGCCAGCTCCTGGCGTGGTGTTTGGGCGGGGGCGGTTAGGTCCGGGGGATTTGACATGGTCCGTTGGGGGTTACCAGGGGTAAGCGAACATGACGGTCGTCTGGCTGCCTTCGTCGCCTTGGGCTAAGTCGAAGCGGTAGACATAGCCCGAGCCAGAAACCATCCGAATACCGGCTCCGTTAGAGGTACGTAGCTTGGAGGTCAGTTCGCTGGCGTCGTCGCTGGCGGCACCTTGTTCATAAAAGAGGGCCAGTTGGATTCCGGTACTGACGTCTTTCCAGATCCAGAAGTTAAAGGGGGTCACTTCGTCAAAAAGGGTGAGCCGTAGTTCAGCGGACTGATAGAGCGAATGGGCACCCTTAAACCGGCTTTGGGGATAAGCCCGCAGGCGGTTCTGACCGCCCAGATCTTCGGCGGTGCCGTATTTACGTTCTGCCGCCGTGGTCGCCGTTAGCGACTCAACGGCCGCTAAGCAGGCTGCATCTGCGTCGTTGCAGGTCACTCCCTGCTCCGCGGCAATGGCCAAGGGGTCGGTCTCGCCCTCGCGGTTGACGATGGCATCGGAAACCCGGTGGTGGAAGGCGAAGGTACTCGCTTTGCCAATGGGGATGTAAGCGGAGGCCGACTTGGTGACTACATAATAGTCCGGCTGTAAGTCGTTACTCGGCGGGCTCGAGGTGCGTAGGGCCTCAAGGCGAACTCCGGCGAAGGGGTTTTGCCGGTCGTCGGTATAGTCCAGGCGCAAGCCATAATAGTTGGTTTGATTCTCGAAGGTATAGGACTCGTCGTAACTGGCTAGCAGGTTGCCTTCGGCATCGTTGATAGCGGTCACCCCCACGCCCTGACTCCAGCGGCCAATATAGGCCTCAATCCGGCGCTCCCAAAGGGTCAACCATAGGTTGGTGTCCGTGCCGGTGACCTTATCTAAGACGATGAATTGAAAGTCGTCCTTTTGGGTATCCATCCCCCTTGCTTCGTACATTTGCACCGATGCTTTATTGAGGCCTTGATAAAAATAATTGAAAATTAAGGTCTCATCCACCAGATGGATGTCTTCGAGGCCCAAGATTTGTCCGCTGGCGTCACCGGTGATAGCCAACAGGTAAAGGTCCGTATAGGTCCCCAGCGCGTTGCCCGCCAGCCCGGTAAACATGACGCCTTGGCCGATGCCCGGAATCGAATAGGGCAGCGGAACAAACATATAACTTTCTTCGTTTAAAAATTGATTCTGTCGTCGTTCGATGGCCGAGGCAGGCAACGAAAGGCTCAGTAGGGTGATAGCCAATAAAATAGTTTGGGAAGACTGCCCATGTTTCCCCCTTTCAATGGGTCGTTCGCAAAGTAGTTCACTAGTTGGCCTTCAGGGTGGTAGGTAAGACTGTAGTCTATTTTACTAAACAATTTGAGAAAAATCCCTTCTTGATTCGGGATTTAACTGCAATTTAGCGCAATTTATGACAATATGAAAACAAACATTTGCCCCAGGCTTTCAGGACATCTTTATGTTTTCGTCTTTTCTGGTTCCCTTCCAATCGGCCCATCCGCTGGTCTTTGTCGGCCTGTTGCTGCTGCTTAGCCATGCGGCGGGGCTCTTGGCCCACCGCCTCCATTCACCTAAGGTAACCGGTTATCTGGTGGTGGGGATGCTGGCTAGCCCTTCGGTGACCGGACTGCTTTCGGCAACGGTGGTCGAGGAGCGTTTGGGCCTGATCACGGACATTGCCCTGGGGGCGATTGCCTTTTCCATCGGCGGGGTGTTGCGCTGGAAACAGCTTAAAAAACTAGGGCTTCAGATCGCCACGGTGACTTTGGCCGAAGGCTTTGGGGCCATGTTGTTTCCTTTTTTGGCGGTGGTCGCCGCCTATGGGTTGGGTCAGGTGGTCGATCCTTCTTTGGACTGGCGCACTGAATTATTGCCTCTGGCCATCATGATCGGAGCGCTCTGCGTCTCTACCGCCCCGGCGGCGACTTTAGCGGTGATCCATGAGGTCCGTGCCGATGGCCCTTTGACCCAATTGTTGTTGGGGGTCGTGGCTATCGACGATGCCCTGGGCATCACCGCCTTTGCCTTGGCCAAAACGGGGGTCTTGGCCTTGGTGGGCGTAGGGGTGGTTTCTTGGGGTGCCTCACTCGGGTTTATTGGGCGTGAAATTGGTCTGGCCCTGCTGCTGGGCGGGGTGCTTGGTTGGGCTATGGCCCTGGTGGCGCGTCATTTTTCTCCCGGTTTGGGGCTTTTTGGCGTCGCCTGGGGCGCGCTCTTTCTCTGTGCTGGATTGGCCCATAGTTTAGGGGCTTCGCCCCTGCTGGCCAACATGACCTTGGGCTTTGTTTTGGTTAACTTCTTACAGCACCACCAAGACCTTTTTGCGGTGGTCGAAGAGATCGAAGAGCCGATCTTCGGGATGTTTTTTCTGCTCGCCGGGGCCCATCTGGATTTGAGTGTTTTGCCTCAGGCCGGGGCCCTAGCGGTATTGATCCTGCTGGCGCGTTTTTTAGGTAAGTTATTGGGGGCCGGGTTGGGCGCCAAGGTTAGCGGAAGCCCGCCGCAGGTGGTCAAATATCTAGGTTTGGGGCTGACGCCCCAGGCGGGGGTGGCCGTGGGCTTAGTGCTCTCGGCCAAAGCCAGTTTGCCAGCGGGCCCCGTGGGCTCTTTATTGGTTAACGGTATTTTAGCTACGGTGGTCTTAAACGAATTGATCAGCCCCTTCTTCATCCGCTTTGCGTTGAATCTGGCTGGCGAAGCGGGCCAGAGAGGGTCTAAGGGAGGTGAAGATGAGTAAAAAGGACCGACGTAGCAGCGTGTCCGATTTGCTGGAGCGCATCGGGCACCGCGAAATCCCGACCCTCCCGACCCAGGCCGAACGGGCCGATTGGGTCCGGGCCTTAGACCGCTACCGTTGCAACCGGTTGTTTTATGTAGTCGACGAACAAAACCGACTCAAGGGAGCCCTAGCGGTCAAGGACTTGGTCCGGTTTCTTTTGGCCCAAGACCACTTGCCCCAGGTCCATGGCCGCCGGTTGCTTTCGTTGATCACCGGAGAGCGGGCCGAAGAATTGATGATCCAGCACCCGCTGTTTTGCACGCCCGAAGAGGAGGTGCGGGCCCTTCTGCGCCGCATGATCGACAGCAACGTCAAGGAAGTCCCGGTCTTAGACGCCCAAGGCAAAGTGATCGGCGAACTGACCTTGGTGGACTTGGTGGTCTATTTAGAAACCTAGGGGCTATGTACCGCCGAAAGAAACTGGGCGGTGCGCTCATGGCGGGGGTGGTCGAAGATCTGCTCGGGGGTGCCCTGCTCCACAATTAACCCCTGATCAAAAAATAGGACCCGGTCGGAGATGCGCCGGGCAAAGCTCATCTCGTGGGTGACCATCAAGATCGTTAGTTCGTGGGCTTCGGCGAGATGCTGGATGACGCCTAAGACCTCACCGACTAGTTCGGGGTCCAAGGCGGAGGTGACTTCGTCAAAAAGCATCACCTTGGGGCGCATGGCCAAGGCACGGGCGATCGCCACCCGTTGCTTTTGCCCGCCCGAAAGCTGGCCCGGAAAGCGCTGGGCAAAGTCCTGCAACCCCACCATCTCCAACAACTCTTCGGCCCGCTGGCGCGCCTCGGTGGCGCTTAAGCCCAGAACCCGGCAGGGCGCCTCGGTTAGGTTGCGTAAGACCGTCATGTGGTTGAAGAGATTAAAATGCTGGAACACCATGCCCAGATTTCGGCGGTAGCGGCGCAGGTCCTTAGAGTCCCAAAAGGGGAGCTTCGGCTGTACTTTAGGGAAGCGCAGCAATTCGCCATCGACCCGCACTTGACCCTCCTGATAGGGCTCCAAAGCCATCAACACACGCAGCAAGGTGGACTTGCCTGAGCCCGAAGGCCCGATGATCGAAAGGCGCTCTCCGGCGGGGATGTTCAGGTCGAGGCCTTTGAGCACTTCTTTAGAGCCGTAGCGCTTTTTTAGTCCTTCAATTTGGATCATCGGTGCCTCATGGGTAGGCCCGCCTGGGGAAGCCAGCGTTCCAGCAGCCTCAACCCCACCGAAGAGGTCAAACTCACCACCAGAAAGAGCAGGCCCACCAGGGTCAAGGGCTCAAGATATTGAAAGTAAGACGCGCCCAGAATCTTGGCCGCTTGCAGTAACTCCAACAGCGTGATCGCCGAGAGCAGAGGGGTGTCTTTAAAGAGCGCAATCAGATAGTTGCCCATAGCGGGCAAGACCGGCGGCAGCGCCTGGGGCAAGATCACATCCTTGTAGACTAGACCTTTGGGCATTCCTAGAGCCTGGGCAGCTTCCCACTGCCCCTTGGGGATGGACTCGATCCCGGCGCGGTAAACCTCGGCGAGGTAACAACTGTAATGCAGGCCCAAAGCGAGACTGCCGGCCCAAAAGGGGCTTAATTGCAGCCCCCAGGCGGGCGCGGCGAAATAGAGCAAATAGATTTGCACCAGCGGCGGGGTGCGCCGGATGAACTCGACGAACCAACTGACGGGTCTGGCAACCCAGCCCGACTGCGCCCGGCGGCCCAAGGCCAGCACCATCCCCAGCAATAACGCCAGGGTAAAGCTCAGCGCGGTGACCCGCAAACTGAGGCCCAAGGCGTCCACCAGCTCGGGCAAGATTTCGGCTGCAAAGCCCCAATCAAAGACCATGACGCCTCCAGGCAAACTGCCTTTCGGCCTTTTTGCTGCCCCAAGCGAGCAGCGAGGAAAGCAGGAAATAGAAAACTAAGACCAAACCAAAGATCGGCCCGGTAGCAAAGGTGGCGTTGCGTAAGCTTTGGGCCTGGAAGGTCAGGTCCGCCAGGGTGATCAGCGAAACCAGCGAGCTGGCCTTCGTTAACTCAATGCTGAGGTTGCCCAGTGAAGGCAACATGACCGGAAAAGCCTGGGGCCAGATGACCCGGACCATGGTCTGGCGCAAATTTAGCCCCAAGGCCTGGGCGGCCTCAAATTGACCTTTAGGTAGCGAAAGCAGCGCTCCGCGCACCACCTCGGCACCGTAAGCCCCGATATGCAGGCCCAACCCCAGGATAGCGGTCAACAGGGCGCTCAACTCCACGCCGAAGAAGGGCAACACAAAATAGAGCCAAAAGAGCTGCACCAGCAACGAGGTGCCCCGGAAAAATTCCACATAACCCCAAGCCAACCAGCGCAAACTACGCCAGGGCATCAGCCCTGCGGTGCCCACCCAGAAAGCCACCACCAACGCCAAGAGCAGGCCCCCCGCAGAGACTTCTAAGGTCACCCAAAAGCCTTTTAACAGGAGCGGGAGCGCTCCCGCCAAGGTAAACTCCATGGCTTAGCGCCCCGCACAGAGTTGGGCGCGGCTGCGGTTGGGCAATTCCTTCTCGGTGAACCCAAAGGGCCGCACTAGGTCCAAGTGTTCCTTGCTGCCCAAAAAATTCTTTAGTTCTTTATCAAAGGCATCGCGTAGCTCTTTGTCCGCCCGCTTAAAGCCAAAGGCCCCGTAACCGCTTACCTGCTTTCCGTCGATCACCAAAGGCTTAAAGGGTTCGACCCGCTCGATCTCTGGGTTTTGGCGGACTGCCTGCTCGATGGTCAGTGCCGTACCGGCGTAGGCGTCGATCCGCCCGCTGGTTAAGTCGCTGATCCCGGTGGGGATGTCCGAAGAAATAGAAAGGCGGCCCAGCCCGATCCCCAATTTGCGCGCATAGCCCAACTCTACGGCACCGGCCATCACCCCTAAGCGGAGGTCTTTGGCCCGGACCAAATCATCATAGCTATGGATCTTTTTCGGGTTGCCCAGCGGTACGGCCAGGGCTTCGCCAATCTGGTAGCTGGGCTCAGAAAAGGCCACTTGAGCGCAGCGGCGCGGAGTGATGTACATCCCCGCAGCGATGACATCTACCCGCGAGGCTTTGAGGCTAGGGATCAAGGCCCCGAATTCGGTCATCACGCCTTGGATCTCAGGCACGCCCAGTCGCTTAAAGACCGCACGGGCCACTTCGGGCGCTTCACCGGTCAGGCGGCCCTGTTCGTCCAGGTAACCATAGGGTATTTCGTTGCCGAAGCCCACGCGGACAAAGCCCTGTGAGCGCAGCTCGGTTAAATCTGCCGCCTGGACAGCAGGAACCCAAAAGAGGGCAATAAGACTAAAGATAACAAGATGTTTGTTGATCATGGCTGGCGTAGAGGGATGGCTAAAACCCCTACGCTACCAAATAAAATGGGCTTCTTCAAGGTTGGCCAGCCCAAGAGGCTGCCCTACTGGTGGATCAGCAGGGCCTCTAGCTGTTCTAATTGCTGGTCAAGTATTTTGCGGTCGTCGCTGCCTTCGGGGATATGCTGGCGCACAAAGTAGGCGGTTTGCAGCACATTGCGCCAACGGGGGCGCTTGGGCAGCGTGCTGGACTTAAGGTAACGGTCGAGGGTGCGGGTGCGGTAGGTTCCGCTGGCTTCTGCGGTGACCGTCCAAAGGCCGCTGTCCTCGGCTAGTTGCAATTTGTCTTTGCCACTGTATTGGGTCCAGAGATTGAGGCAACCGTTCATCAACTCAGCACTTTTTTCGGCCAAGTCTTGGGGCCTGATGTTGGGGGCGTTTTGAAGGCCGTCCAAGCGCTCGGGCATGAGCCGCGTTTCTTGGCGTGTTTTGATGTCCTGGGTTCCCAGGAAGTTCCCGGTTGCGTCGAAGCCCAGATGCACCGGCCAACGGTTCGATTCCGGGTTTTCTTCATCGACCAACGTCAAAATCATGGCTGCTTCGGCTTCGCCGTGGCGCGGAAGGCAGTGAACCATTGCCCTGCATTGGCTGCCGTCCTTTTTGTCTAAAGAGATTTCGGGGAGTTTTCCGGCCATCGCCTGATCCCAACTGATCCCAGGGGCCAACTCCGCGAAGGGTAGGGTGGTTTTTCCGTCTAGCTCCAAACCGCAACAGCTTTCCCCGGCGGCGTTGATGAAGCTAAGATAGCCCCGGTGGTCAAAGACCAGAAAAGGGCTGGGGATGGCGTCTAAGACGCGGGTCAACCTAGTCCGCATGGATTTTAATAACCCTTCTATCCGCTGGCGGCGTTCTACTTCCCGTTGCAGCATCCGGTTTTCTTGCAGCGCCACCACCAACTGGCGGCTTTTGAGGTGGCTGGTGACCCTCGCGAGTAATTCGGTGTGGCGGACCGGCTTGGTGATATAGTCGTTGCCGCCGGACTCAAAACCTTCGGCGACATCTTCCACATCGGTACGGGCGGTCAAGAACAGGATCGGTAAATTGGTGGCGCTATGTTCGGCGCGCAGACGGCGGCAAACTTCAAACCCATCCATATGGGGCATCATGATATCCAATAAGACCATCTCGATGGCCGGATCTTCGGCCACGGTCTCCAAGGCTTCGATCCCTGAGCTGACTACCATTGCTTGAAAGCCGTTTTTATTTAAGATCCGGGCGACCAATTCACCAGCTAGGGGTTCATCTTCGACCACCAAAATCTTCGAACCCAGACTTTCGCGGGACACCACCCACTGATCGGTTTGTGGTTGTGCTTCGGCGGCTAGATTTGGGCTCACCGCATCAGATTGGCTGTAGGGGAGGGTAAAGCGCAGGGTGGCCCCAGGGCCCTGGGTTCGGTGGTAGGAGAGTTTTCCCTGGTGGAGTTCGGTCAGTCGGTTGACTAAGGATAGGCCCAAACCTGTTCCGGGGTGGCCTAAAGCCTCGACTTGGCGGCCGCGCTCAAAGGGCATCAAGAGCCGCTCCCATTCCCCAGCGGGAATACCGGGCCCTTGATCACTCACCTCGATGATAGCTTCCTCCTCCTCTTCAATCGCATGGATGCAAATTTCACCTTGTTCGCTGTATTTAATCGCATTTTCGACTAAATTAAACAGGATTTGTTGTAAGCGCCGCTCGTCGGCTAAGACGCTCGGGAAGTCGGTGGGTACTGCGTTGGTTAGAAATTGGTGGTGGTTTGAAACCAACGGGCGGCAACTGGCCAACACAAATTCCGCGCATTTCCACAGCGACAGCGGCTGGATGTTGAGGTTAAGGCGGTCTTCGGAGAGTTTGGAAAAATCCAAAATATCCGAAACCAAATGCTCTAACCTAGCCGTGTTGGCCTGGACCAGTTTAAGGTCGCGGATCACGGACAAGTCAAGGTTTTGGCTGCGCTCGTGCAGGATGATGTCGACTAAACCGTTGATTCCCGACAGAGGGGTCAGGAGCTCGTGGGATGTGGAGGCTAAAAACCGATCTTTGGTTTCCTGGGTATGTTGTAATTGATCGATCAGGTTTTCTTTGGTCTGCAGTAGTTCCCTTTGCGCCGCTTCCTGCTCTTGTTTGAGGCGGTTGATTTGGCGCGCCAAAGCCAGCGACAAGAAGGCTAAGTTGAGGGTCATGCCGAGGTACATGACCAACTCAGAATGGACCGGATAAGGCCATCTCAAGAGGGGGATCAGCGCCACATATAAGGAAGCAGCGGCGTACAGCGCCCAGGAGCCCAAGAAAATAAGGGCCCCATCCACTTGCTTGCGCCAAGCGCGCAATCCGGTCGCCAAGACCAACAGCAATCCGGGCAACACCCAAAAAACCACCCCCAACAGCAGACCGCGCGAGTAAAAGGCCAGCCCGGCAAGGGCCAACACCCAGCAGCTGGCCATATAAAGCCGGATCACCCGGTCCAGCTTAGGTAGGTATTTTTGGCTCTTTAAAAAAAGTCGGGCGAAACCCAAGGAACCCCAAAGGGCCATCGTCGCCCCGAAGGGTAACATCTCGGCGTGGATCGAGGCGGGCCAGAAGTATTGTTGTCCAAAACCCTCCAAACTGCCCACCAACAACCCAAAACCCACCAAGGAAGTGAGGTAATAGAGGTAGGCTTTTTGGCCGGTGCTTAAGTAAATCAGCCCGTTGAAAAGGAACATGATGGCCAAAGCGCCATAGAGGGCCCCAAACAAGACTGCGTCGAGGGTAGTGTGCCGGTTGAGTTCTTGTTGATCCCAAACACGCACCGGGAAGATCAGCGCTTTATCTGAGCGGATTTTTAGGTAAGCCCATTGGTTTTGCGTCCCCGGGGGGATTTCAAAGATCGGATAGCGGTGCGGGATGGGCCAAAGATCCAAGGGCACCGAAGCACCGGAAGTTTGGCCGATTTGGCTGCCGGGCGCAAAAAAGGTGACCCAGTCCAAGGGCGCATAGGGCAGCGCCAGAAATAGGGGCGCTTGGTGGGCCGGGATTTGGACCTTGAGCCAAAGGGGACGTTGATCAAAGCCCAAGTTCTGAACGGGCAAGGGGCGGAACTGCTCGGTACCTAAGCTAAGGACTTGGGAAATATCCAGGTCTTGGTCGCGCTGGCTTAAAACTTCAACCTCTTGGAGCCCCGGCACCGCAAATAAACTGGGTGCCGATCCCTGGGCCCAGAAAAATGCGAACAAGACAAAAGCCTTACTAAGTAGCCTCATTACAGCTCAATAAATAATATAGATGGTTCGGTCCCCGTCACCTTAGCCCCCCTTCTATCACGCCCTTTGGTCTGCTGCTGCATCAGTAGATGGTAAATGTTGGTAAAAATCCTTCAAACACAGGGCCATGACCTACCTAGAGGAAAGCTACCCTTGCCCTTTCGGCCTGTTCTGGGCCTAGCATAGCAGAGGACCGCGTTTTTTGAGGTCTACTCAAAAGAAGACTTTTTGACCGATTTTGGCCGAACTTACAGGGTAATCTAACGATTCTTCAATAAAACAACAACATATAAATTTGGTAAAAACAAGGTAAAATCCCTGTTTTTTACTATTTTGGTAGGGTTAATGTCTTAGGTATATTCTATTATCGCTGTATTTATAATGGCTTAACTTTGTTTAAGGGGTTTTAGAGAGATTTTCCATCTTTTTCCGACTCATCCTTTGACGGCCTAGGGCGAATCTACGATGGTATAATCAACAAAGTTCGAAACTCCTGCTTAGTTACTAGGACTGAACTTACGAACGTACCACCAGCCGTAACTACGGCTTTGAGGTCACCATGAATTTCCAAAAATCGATGGCAGAAAGCTCAAGCAACATGATGAGTAAGGTGCACTTGCCATCGCGCAAAAAGCGAAAAGCCGAGCAGATGGTGGTTCAGGCTCTGGTGCGTCTTGACGATAAAAACAACGATGAAGCCCGCAGCCTCTTCAACCAAGCACTGATTTTAGGTCAAGATAAGATTGCTCCTTACATGCGCAATCTCTTTGACGGTTTTGTGCTCAACAACCGGCACGCTGAGGCGATCACCATCGGCAAGCCGCTGATGACCTTTTTTGAGCGCGACGCCGCTCTGTTTTGCGCCTTGGGCAATCAATACCGGATGACCGGGGCCCGCGCCGAGGCGGCGGGCTGTTATAAAAAATCCCTGGAAAAGTCGCCAGGGAATCGGCGGGCGATGCTCAATTTGGCGGCCCTAGAAGCTGGCGTAGAAAGGTACGATGATGAAATCAACGGTTTGCTTAAGCCCTTGATTGGCCTGAAGTCCTTGGTAGTGCCCAACCCGGTGGGAGAGCCGACCCATATCCGCTTAATGGCCCGTGAGCTACTAGAACAACTAGGCGACGAAAAGGCCTTTGACCAACTGCCCGAAAACCATGTGGCCCCGGAGCAGATGGTGACCGAACTGGAAAGCCGGATCCAGCTCTGTTTGCAGTTAGGTCTGGCTCTGCTCGACGAAGAACAACGCGAGGAACTACGCGAATTATTGATCAACCAGGCGATCTTTGCCACCAGAGCACAGGACCAGCATGGCTTGGATTCGGCCTTGTCGCGGCTCCAAGAACTGGGTTTTGAATACCGCTACCGCGAGCTACTGAAGGCGATTGTGGACGCAGACCGGGGCGAAACCGAAGGGGCCGAAGCGACGCTGCGCCGTTTGCAGAAGTCCAACCCGGCGGATCGGTATTATAACGCCAACTTAGGGCTGCTTTTTAAGCGGCTGGGCAAACATTTCTTGGCCTCTGTCTTTTTGATCCGCGCGGGGTTTTTGTTGGAGCGCTCGCGCGGTCATTATTGCATGGTCGAGATAAAAAACCAGGCCGAACGTTACTTTAACCACCGCAAATACAACGAAGCCCAGGTTTTGTTCCAGATCGTCGCCGACAACGAACCCAGCCCGCAGTTGCAAATCCGATTGGGGCAGTGTCTGTACTACAAAAAACGGCTACTAGACGCCTTTGGGGCCTTCAAAAAGGGCTTTGAAATCGAAATGGAAGCCCAAGATAAACGGGACTTTATCGACGAGGTCCAAAGCTTTTATATGGAAGAGGCCGGGCACGCGCTGAAGGCAAAAAAGGCTGAAAAGGCCCATAGCCTCGCCGAACATGCCTTGTTTTTTGAGCGCAACCAGTCGGTCTTGGAACTTGCCGCTAAAGCCGCCCAGGCGAGCGGCGAGGTCTTTCGGGGGGCCAGTTATCAAGAAGAACTCAACCAACTGTTGGGCCTAGACCGCAACAGCCAATTTGAAGCCAAGCGACAGCGGCATATCCAAACGGCCAAAGACCACCTAGCCCAGCAAAACTTCCAGTCGGCGATCCACTACTTTGAGTTGGCCTTTGAGATGAAGCTAGATAAAGACGTCTTTGTTTATTTGGCCAATATCTACAAGCGACTGAAATACCAGCGGGCCTTAGGGGACTTGATGCGCCGTTGGAAGTCGGCCTTAGAGAATATGCAAAATGGGATTACCTAATCGCAGCTTGGCCGGAGGGGGCCCAATGAATACGATCCAATGGGAATCAACCTTTGAGATCGGCGTCAGTAGCGTCGATAAGCAACACAAGGCGCTGGTTAATTTGCTCAACGGGCTGGAAGTGGCGATGTCTTACGGGGACAGCCGCCAAGTGTTGGGGCCTTTGTTGGAGCAGTTTTTAGATTATGCCCAGCGGCATTTTGAGGTGGAGCGGGCGCTGTTGGTGGCTGGTGCTTGCCCGGAAATAGAGGTCCACCAGTTGGCCCACCATTCCTTTGCGGTCAAGGCGCGCCAGCTGCACCACCGCTTTCAGTTTGAGGCCGACTTTTTGATCAGCGTTGAAGCGGTACGCCTGCTACGTGATTGGCTCAACCACCACCTTGCGGTGGAAAGCTGCCCCTTTGCCCGCTTTTTAAAAGTAGGCGCCCAAATGCGGGCAGGGGATAACGAGAGTTCCTAAGGGTTGCAATCTTCTCGTTATCCCCTGTTCGTTAACCTTCCACCGGCGGAACCTCCCCCGTAACTTGGCTCTTTCGAGCCAAGTGGTTCCGCCGGTGGATTTCCTTTTTTTCTGGCTGGTTTATTTTCTAGTGCCCTTTCTCCTTGGCAGGTCTGTCTTTAACCGGTTATGTTAGGGTTCGAGGTGGCGTGTAAACAAGAGATGGAATGGACATGAGTAAAGCCGAATCAACCCTGCAAATCCTGATCGCTGACGATCATGCCCTCTTCCGGTTGGGTATGAAAGCCCTGCTGGCCGGGCATTTTGGTGAAGCACAGATCCGGGTCGCTGAAGATGGGCAACAGGCGATGGAATTGATCGCCCAGCGGGCTCCCGACGTGGTTTTGACCGATATCGACATGCCTCGGGTAGATGGCTTTGAATTGGTGCGTCAGGTCAAAAAGACCTACCCCCAAGTTCGGGTGATCGCCGTCAGTATGCACCGGCGTGAACAGTACCAAACAGAGATGTTTAAGCTCGACTGTGACGGCTACCTAACCAAAGACACTAGCCTCGACGAGCTGCTGCGCGCCATTGACTCGGTGATCCACGGCGAACGTTATGTTAGCGAAAAACTCAGCAATCAGGTGGTTTCGGCTCCCGAAGAAACCCTCCCGCTGACGGGGCGGGAAAAAGAGGTCCTGCGCCTGATCGCCGATGGCCTCACCAGCAAAGAAGCCGCCGACCACCTCGACCTCAGCGTACGTACCGTGGAGTCCCACCGCAGCCGGATCATGCAAAAGTTGCATATTGAAAACCTTGCGGGGTTGATCCGTTACGCCCTCGAACGCGGTATCGCTTCGCCCTAATGGAATCATCATGAAGGATACCCGGGGTCTGAAACTGGCCGAACACCAAGAATTCGGCAAAGAGGTCCAACGCAGCGCCGAGTTCCTCTCGCGCTCTTTAGAATTCCTTACGGCCCGCTACGGCCAAAGCGCTTATTGCCATAAAAAGCTAGCCGAAGTGATCCGCCATCTGGAGGAATTCCGCTACGAGATGGACGAACTGGCTGAAGCAGAACACCGCGGCGAGACCAAAGAGACGATCC
This sequence comes from bacterium, assembly GCA_032250835.1. Taxonomy (GTDB): domain Bacteria; phylum SAR324; class SAR324; order XYD2-FULL-50-16; family XYD2-FULL-50-16; genus TamC13-09. The sequence continues at coordinate 24,076 of JAVVEA010000012.1, read as the reverse complement.
GCAGTTGTTACTACCAGCGCCCCTTTGAAGATGCTGAAGCCTTCAAAAAACGCCGAGGTGACTATCCCTTGCCGGGGATACTGGATTAGGGACTTATAACAAACCGACTAAAACAAAGGGAATGATACGTTTTAGGGCTTTTTCATTTCCGGTTAAATCTGTGAGCTAAAGGGCTGCGACTCGACGTAGTTTTGCATATAGTCCCAATCTGGATTGCCGTCGGGATCGACGGGGAGCTTGATTCTGGACTCCTTCATTCGTTCAAGGTGCCATTTGCGCCCATAGTTGAACCGGTACTTTTCCATGCGAATTATCGCACAGATGAACAGGCCGATTGCCGGAGTCATGGCGAACTTCGGATACAGCACGTTCACGTCGTCCGAGGCCCAGAAGGGTTCGGGCTGGTAAAAGGCTTCGGCCACCGATCCATTGTAGTTCACCGTCAAGGTACAGCTTTGATGGTTTGGCAGGTCGGCAATCCACTCCCGATACCCATTGTTCGAGTCGATCGCTCCGATAAAAGGAGTCTCGCCTAGCTGCATGGCTTCTTTGGTCAGGCGTTTTCCCTTTTTCAGATCGAAAATTTCTTGCAACTCGAACCAACGCCAAGCTTCGAGGTTGATCGGCGGCGCGGGAGAGCTCCGTTTTGGCGAAGTGATCGGCAGAGTACCGAATTCGAACCTGAGATGATTCATCACTTTGAAGGCAATGTATTTCCTAACCTCGGCCGCAAAAGACTCCTGATTCAAGTCTTCATACGCCGTCTCCATGTAAGCCTCAGCGCACCACTCGTCTTCGTGTGTGATCACTTGCTTGACGCTGTGGCCTGGAACATCGTCCCGATTTTGATATGCCGAAAGCCACGTCTTCTCGATCTCATCCCATTTGTTGAGCTGGTCGATTCGGCCCTTGTTCTTGATTTTGGTGAATCCATCATCCTTCCAGTATCCGAACCAAGTCTTTTTGTCTTTAGGGTGCGGCTTATTAGCCGTGAAGACCATAACGCAAGTGACTACGCCCACCTTTGAGTTATGGAAAAGCTCATCCGGCATAGACAGAACCGCTTCCAGCGTATGCTGGTCCAGAAGCTTTCGCTTTTTCTCCAAGCGGACTCCACTTTGGGCCAGGGCGCAACTCATGGGGAGGATTATCACGCATTTTCCGCCCTTTTCGATCATTTCCAAGGCGTTCAAGGCGAACTCCAATTCTTCCGGGTCCGAGGATTGGCTCTTATACGGTGGGTTCAGCAATGCCGCCGTGGGCTTGAACCTATTTTTTACCTCATCAACCAATTTGAAGCAGTCACCCTGCAAAATGTTGCTTTTGCCGTCTTCATGCAGAATCATGTTGGAGGCGGCCAAGGCGTAAATATCGTCTTGCCATTCAATACCAACCAGTTGCTTTTCCTTGATTGCCGCTTCCTTTGCTTGATCGCCTTTAGTATCCTGGACCATTCGGTGCATGGCACTGATCAGGAATCCGCCGGTCCCGCAACAGTTGTCCAAGACCACGCTGTCTTTGTCGATCTCGGCAAGCTTCACGAACAGCTTAGTGATATGAGGCGGGGTCAGGACGATTCCTAGCCCCTTATCGGCGTTGGCATAGCGGAGGAACTCGATATAGAATTGGCCGATTGCGTCAAAGTAGGCGTGAGTCTTGATGAATCCGTTGATATTCTCATCGATTTCATCAATCAGTTCCAACACAAATTCCTTGTTCCCGGTCAGGCTGGCATTGACCTGAATGAAGGAATAGGCGTGAAGGATGTTCTTCACTTTTTCCTTGGGTATCTCGGATCGGTCTAACTCTAGTTTGACGGTATTGTACAGTTGGGCGGCAATTTCAGAAGCTTTGTCATAGGCTTTATAGGCGAGCCGAAACGCTTTATTTCCTAGCGAAATTAGAACAGCGCTGATCAGCAGGCTTCGTTGTGATTCCTTGATCTTTTTGGAGTGCAGCTTGTCGTTGAGTTTCTTGGAATAGACCAATAGGGCATCATAGTCCTGGTTGAATTTCAGGTCAGTCTTCATGTAGGCGGTGTGGTAGCCACCCAAAGCCATGATCCCCTGCCAGTCCATCGGATAGGCCTTGTCTTGGCCCTTCAAGTTCAAGAAGTGCGAAATTCGAAACTCCTTTTCATCCTGACCACTGATTGCAATCGCGATAACGTCATATTCCTTGGCCAGAAAGGAGGCGTATAGCTTGGCTCCATCAGCGGCGTAGTCGGCGTATTGGTCGCCCGTTGCGCTTTCGTGGAACTTGTTTTCGGCCTTGCATTCGATAACTAGTAGTAACTCTGGGTAGTTTTCGGATCGGATAATGAAGTCGGGCTTACCGAACCCCGCTCCTTTCTTGGATGCGTTGGCTAATAGCTTTTTGATCTTCGGAGAATCCGATAGCTCCCGCTCGATAGTCACCCCAGAATCGCTGTACCCATGACCGGCAAGCAGTTTGCCGGTAAGGTCTATAGTCTTTGCTTCGTTGGCCATTATTTTGAGCCGGAAAGAAGGTTGCGGATTATATCGAAGAAGGTGTTCCCATTCTTCCGGTTATTGTACTTGTAGCAGGCTTCCCCAAAGTATAGATGGGCTTTCTTTCTGCTATAGTGGTGATGTTGGCCGAACCACGCCCGCTTGAGCAGGTAACCGAATCCCTCAATCGTGTTGGTGTGAACGTTCATGAACGAGTACGCCAAATTATGATTGATCTCTGAATGAGGTAAAACAACCGTCATACCACCATAGCCTTTGTATTCATTCGTTAGCAGTTCAGCCCTCCCGGTGTCCACGGTTTCACGGACGAAACCACTAAGAATCTTGAAATTCAACTTGTTTTCCTTTGCCGGCTTGGCTAGGACCTTGCCGCCTCGCTCGACGGCACTAACAACAGCCATTTTGTTGGTCCCCCCTACTTCGTTTTGATTCGCCTTTCTTGCGAGGCTTTTCTCTAAGTATAGGTTACGTCCAATTCGACGATACCTTGAAGCAGTTGAGCTTGATCGGAGGACATAGCTTTGCGAATCCGGGTTTGGATGCTCAGAACAGTTGGTTGCCGAATCCCAATGTCTCTGGATATTTGATGGCTGCCCAAACTCTTGTTGGCATTCAGCACTTAGGAAAGGATGGCAAACCATTTGGGAAGTTCCAGGTGGGTTCTGTGGAAGATAGTCCCCACGGTCACGCTGTACGACTTTTGGCAGCCTGAACACTGCCAACGTGACTGCCTCACTTTTTCTTTGTGCCGACTAACTTGTTTACTGCCACAATAAGGACAGGTCGGATGGCTGCTTCCCCAGCGCACCTCTTCGAGCAAAGAAAGGCATTGTTCTTGAGTCCCGAGTTTTTTGACCAGATCGAACAGCTTCATGTTATACTCCTTGGGCTCTCCTATACATAGATATTCATGACTTTCAAGATTATCCAAGCCCTAAAGCGTATCACCCCCAAACAAAAAAGCCCCGACACTCGCCTGAGTGCCGGGGCTTTTTGTTTGGGCCCTAGTCCTGGGGGCTATTCATAGGTATAGACCCCGCGTGTATTGAAGCTCAGAACCGTACCGGCTGAATTGTGGAAAGACGAATTGCTGGTGGTGTTGATGGTCTCGGTCGCCAAGTTGGTGCCACCGTAGCTAATGCTCCACTCCCCGGTGCGGAAGTTTTGGGCATCATAGGCGTATCCAGTGCCTGAGGCTCCAGAAGCGACTCCCGTGCTGTGTTGTAGGTGGTGGTTTTCTTTAAGGTCAGGTTAAGGTTGCTGTCGTAGCTATAATCTACCTGTAGGGACTTGGTCAGGGTGGCGTTGACCAGCTGATAATTCACAATTTGGGTGATCAACCCATTGGAGTCATAGGCCACGGTCCATTGGTTTTGCGCCGCGGTGGATAAGACCGAGTTGCTACAGTAGCTCTGTACCGTCACCGTCATGCCGCCGGTATCAGGGAAACTGTAGGTATAATCCAAAGCCCGGTTGTAGCCGCTGGCGCAGGTGGCCGTGGTGGATAGGGTCGTGCCTGAATAGGCGTAAGACCGCTCGCTGGAGATCCGGCCACTGGCGTCGCGCCCAAACACCACTTTATACAGCGGTGCTTCTACGTCGTTGCTCCAAGTGGAAGCCGCGAAAGAGGTGTACCGGCCCTGGGCGTCATATTCATAGGCGTAAGAAGAGGTCTTACCCAACACCGCAGTGCTGGTCGCTTGGTAATTGGTGATCCCCGTGATCAGGCCTAGGTTATTGTAGGTATAGTCAAAAAAAGAGCCGTTTAGATCGTAAGTGGTGAAAAGATCGCTATAGCTTTTGTAAGTAAGCGATTTAGGTCTTAAAGCCCCCCAATCAGCATAGACAAAGGTGGCTTTAGTGGCGCTTGAAAGACTACCCGAAGCCAGATAATAGACGTCTGACGAATCGAGCGTCACCTCTTCGGTGGTGGCAGATTGGCTATAATCGTTCGTGGTGACCTGCCGGCTGGTCGAGCCGCTGAAACTACAGCTTATTGAAGCAGCCCAATCACCGGCAGAGTTGAAGGTATAGCCCACTTGGGCGGTGCTGAAACCGGTAAACTGAGCGGCAACGTAGGAGGTGCCATTGGTGTTTAACGCCGCGCTCCAGGTCGCTTCGGTTCCGCTGGCGTTGAGGCAGCTGTTGGTCGTGACCGTAGTCAAACCGGTGCTTGAAGGGGTCCAAGTGACACTGGTGGTGCGGCTGCCCAGGGCGGTCCAGGTGGTGGTGGTCGCGGTGTTGGCGGCGGTGTTTTGGTACAGCGTCACGTTGGATTTATAATATTTATGGCTTGGCTTGAAGCTAGACCAAGCCCAGATGCTGGGTATGTCAGCACCTGGATGGGCGGCGTAGGTTTCGACCAGTTGGTACTTGCTTCGGTTGGCCGATTTAAAGGTCCGCGTCACCGTGGGGATGCCAGCGGTCCAAGAAATCGCCATTTCCTCATAAAAATGCTCGCTCGCTTCGGGGCAACCGGTGCCGTACAAAGTAGGATCAACTTGGTAACAATTGGGGGTGACTGGGTTGCCCGAGGCGTCATAAAAAGCCATAGTCCAAGCGGTTGCGTGTTTGGGCTCGATCCAACTGCTGGTTGTGGTCGCGGGGAGCGTGGCGTCGGCAAAGGGCACAAAGAGTTCGAACAGCGCCGCATTGGCGGGATTCGGAAAGAGCATGTTGGCGTAGAGGCTCAAGGTCCGGTTGCTGTTTTCCAAGAATTGGACAGCTTCGGTAGGGCTCTCTGCCCCATAAACCCATAAAAGATAGTCACCCATGCTGGTTTCCCCAGAGTTTTGGGTGAATTGTCCTGAAAACCCCCGCCCGGCATCAAAGGCCTGCTTGCCGGTTAGGGTCAGTTTGTATCGGCCCGCAGCGGTGCTGTAAAGCGGTTGGTTCAGGACCAAATCTTCGGCGAAGAGGGTCACCGTCAGGTCGCTGGTCTTCGCGGTGATCTCGAAGGCGGCGCTCGTGGCGGTGCCGTAGGGAATGGGCTGGTTGGCGAAGATTTGGTCGATACTTAGGCTTTCGGCGAAGGTGAATTTGATCAGCTTCAGTGACTCACCGACTGGCAGGCGCAGCGTCACGCTGCCGCTACCGACCTCTTCTAAGGCTTGATCAAAGACCTGGGTCGGGCGGCTGTAGTGCAGCGCCTCGCTGGCGGTCACCGTAGAGGGGACCACCATGATCAGCGAGGTTTTTAAGGCCGCCGCACGGGCTCCAGCGGGAGCCACCGCAGCTTGGCCGGGAGCGTCTTCTAGCTGGATATTGGCGGTGACGTAAGCACCACCGCCATTGTCGAGGCAGCCAGCTAAGGCCAGCAACAAAAGGGGTAAAAACCAAAGGGTACGCATCATGGTCTGCTCACAGATTTTGGGTCTGATTATTCAAAGGGCTCGTTGTCCGTGGTCACCGTGATCTTTAATTCGCGGTCCGTAACGTTTAGGGTGTCTTTGAGGCTGCCGAGGTTTTCCCGCACATCCTTTAGGCTATCAAGGGCTTCGTCGATGCCTCCGGTACCAACTTCGAAGGGGACTGCTTCTTCGGGCAGACTTAAGCCCAATTGATCCCAGCTTTCGGCTTCGTCCTGAGCCAAGATGGCTGTTTGTTGTTCCTTAGTTACCTTAACGGGCTTGGCTGGGGGTTGGTTGCCCAGTACTTGGGACGCGCTATTGGGGCCGAGGTCTACGGAGCCACCGCCCTGGGCATTGGCCAGCGAGACCAAACCTTCTATATCCATCGCCTGGGTGGCTCCGCCGATACTCTGCACCAAGAAGTCGGTACCTTTGACGCCTAAGACGGCGTTGAGGGTGCGCACCTGAAATCGCCGCCCGCCGCTCTGGGGATTGACCGTAAAGCGGACTTTGCCTAAGGGCAGGTCGATGCGGGTGTTTTTTTGGTTCAGTTGATCCAACTTCACTAGGCTATTGGCGTATAGCTCCACCGTATCGCTGCTATAAAGCACCACCCGGGCCCGCGTGTCTTCGGCGGTTTGTACCTGGGCCCCTTGGGCCAGCGGGGTGGTTTGGTTGGCTTGGGTAAAGATTTTAGATTCCCCGCCCAAGGTGATCTTCACCTTACCACGGATCAAAAACAATTCTCCTTGATCAGCCGCCCAAAGGCTGGGGGCGCTGATCAGGCCAACGAGCAGGAGAACCCAAAAGGTCAATAAGGTCTTACGATTACTCATCTCCTACTCCTAAAAGCTGTATAATGCGGAAATCTTAAACAAACTGGCTGTATACGTTCGGGCGTCCAGGTTCGAACTGCGGGTCTCGTAGGCGACCTCGCCCAGAGCCGCTAATCCCTCAATACCCCCGAACCGGTAGGTCCCCTCGGCCGAAACCCGGTGGCGTAGGTCTGATTCGGCAACGCCATAGGCCGGGTCAGCTTTGGAGTAGTCCGTCTTTTTTAGGTCATAGGCCGTTTTAAGGCCCATCGTCTGGCTCAAGGGTAGGTCCAATCCATAACCTAAGCGTAGGGCTTGGTTGTCCTTATATTGGCCTTTGGCGTCCATCAGGTCGAACCCGCCCGAGACGTTTTGGCTCAGGCCGTTGCCTTTGAGGGTCCAACGGGCCGAAACTTGGTAGAGGTTCCCGTCGGGGTCGTAGCCTTCGGTGCCGCCGTTGGTTAAAACCCGCTGAGTGAACTTGGCCGTAACGATCAAAGGCACCCCTAGGTCCAAGGGGCCGTTGCCGCCAAAGAAAAGCTCGTTGCCCTCTTGGCTTTTGGCCACTAAGCCATCGTTTTCGGTACCAAAGGTTCGGTAGCCGCCTTCAAGCTTCCATTTACCCAACATGCCTGGGTTCAAGTAGCCCAAGGTGACTTGATTCAGCTGGATTTCTTCGGGAGCTTGGTCTTTCTTCGTGTATTTTTCCCAAAGAAAAATTCCCGATAGGTCCAACTGTGAGGAACCCAGATCAAACCGGTAGCCCGGCAAAAAGACCAGATCAAACCAAGTACCACTTTCTTTTTGGTCACTTGGGACCAGCGCCACGTTGTCGCTGTAGTTTAAACCGCCCATTAGGTTGAGGCGTAGGGGGCTGGCTTGGCGTTGGGGGGCTGGCTTGGCGTTGGGGGGCTTCTCCGTAGGCGAGAATGAAGGTTTTATCTAAGCTTCCCTCTTCGGTGCTCACCTCGATTTCTAACCGGTTGATCCCTTTTTCTAGTTGGTAGGGGGCTTTCACCTCGGCCACATCGGTGCCTTTGAAGGGTACCGGTTGCCCGTTTAGGGTGACCTGCAAGATTTTAGAAAAACTGCTGACTTGCAAGACCAAGGTCCCGCTGGGCTGTTTTACCTGGGTCGTGCCTTGGTTTTTGTGGCTCGATGAATAAATCAGGATGTCTGCGGCCTGGGCCGTCGGGGCGGTCAAGAGGCCCCAAAAAAGCAGGGACAATAGCCAAAGCTTAGTGCCCCGGTAGCCCGCAGGCCTTACAGTTTGATTCATATTCAGGTCTCAGTGTCGGTGATTCCTTGGTGATCCAAAGTTGGATCAAGCTGTGGCCGATCATACTAAATAATTGAACGTGGTTAAAGGCTTTTTTTAGGGCCTATACCCCCTGCCGCCCGCAAAAACCTTGTAGCAGCTGCGCCCTAAAGCCCCCCCAAATGGAAAAAAATGTAGGTAAATGGCTTTGATCAAGATTTTACAGCTCTCTGATGTCCCCTACCCTTCCCTTCTCTAGATTAGCGGTGAAATCCATCACAACCCAGGAGACCGATGAACCAGTTTTCCGATCCCCGGCCCAAGCGTCTGTTCCGCCTTCCCATCACTCAGGGCACCGGTTTTAAGGCCGCGCTGTTGCGGCAGTTGACCCCGTTGGTCGAGAAAGCCACGGGCCTGAGTGAGATGGGGCGGCAATATTATGAGGAATTTGAACGTGAAGGGGGCGAGGATTTCTTCGAACAGGTGCTCAAGCACCTCAAGGTAGACATTGAGGTTTCGGACGCCGACTTGGACCGGATTCCCGCCGAAGGTCCCTTGCTGGTAATGGCTAACCACCCCTTTGGGGCCCTAGAAGGAATGGCTTTAGCCCAGGTGATTGCTCGCAAGCGGCCGGACTTGCGGTTGCTGGTGAACCATTTCTTGGGGCATCTGCCGGACACTTCTGAACGTTGCTTTTATGTAGACCCCTACGGGGGCCCAGAGGCGGCTCGCGGCAATCTTCGGGCCCTCAAACAGTCGATGGACTGGGTCAAGGGCGGCGGGGTTTTGGGGCTTTTCCCTTCGGGCGAGGTGGCGCAGATGGACTGGGTCAGTGGACGCCTGACCGAAGCCCCTTGGCAGGCCAACCTGGCCCGGTTGGTCCGCAAAACCGGGGCCCAGGTGTTGTTGGTCCACTTCGAAGGGCGCAACAGCCTGTGGTTTCAATTAGCCGCCGCGATCAACGCCCGCCTGAAGACGGCCTTGCTGGCCCGTGAACTGCTCAATAAATTAGAGTTTAAGCTTAAACTGCAGCTGGGCAGCCCCTTAGAGCCCACCAAGCTGGAGCGTTACCCCGAAGACCAAGCGCTGATGGACTATCTGCGCCAACGCTGTCTGTTGTTGGGCCACCGGGCCAGTCCCAAGGGACGGCTCGCGCCCAATCAGCCAGCCGAGCCTTTAGCCGAGGCCCAAAACCCGGCAGACCTACAGGCCGAAGTGAGCGCCCTGGGCCCAGCGGCTCTTTTGAGCGAGAAAGCCCCGGTGCAGGTGATTTGTGCCCAGGCCCAACAGATCCCCAAGGTTTTAGCCGAGATCGGGCGCTTAAGGGAGTTGTCCTTCCGCGCTGTGGGCGAAGGCACCGGCAAGGCCCGCGACCTGGACCTTTTTGACGAATATTACCACCATCTCTTTTTGTGGGACCAAGAGGCCCAACAGGTTTTGGGTGCCTACCGGATCGGCTTGGGTCAAGAGATTTACCGCCGATTCCGTAAAAAGGGGTTTTACCTTTCTAGCCTCTTCACGATGCGCAGCCAACTGTTACAGCATCTTAGCCCCGGCCTGGAACTAGGCCGCAGCTTCGTTCGCCCAGAAGCCCAAAAGAGTTTTTTACCGCTTATGTTGCTTTGGAAGGGGATCGGCGCTTTTGTGGCTGGGCACCCAGAGTGTCGTTTTCTCTTTGGTCCGGTGAGTATCTCGGCGGACTACAACGCCCGTTCGCGCAGCTTGATGATGGCCTTTTTAAAAGACCGCCTCTGGGACGCTGATTTGGCCAAAGGGGCCAAGCCGCGTAGGCCGCTCAAGTTGAACCTGAACCCTGACGAGCGCGCTCTGCTGCAGGGTGTGGAAGACTTTGATCAGCTCGGTGAGTTGGTTTTGGAGTTGGAACAGGGCCAGCGGGGGGTACCCATTTTACTCAAGCAATACCTTAAGTTAGGCGGGAAGATCTTGGGTTTTAATCTAGACCCAGACTTCTCGGATGTCGCGGATGCCTTCTTGGTGGTCGACCTCCTGAAAACGCCCCAAAAGCAGCTGCAAAAATACATGGGTCAAGAAGCGGCCCAGCGGTTTTTGGCCCATTGGGCTAAGGAGTCGCCTGAGCCTTGACCTGATTACGGCCCGACTCTTTGGCTTGGTAGAGCGCATCGTCTGCGCGCTTGACTAGTGCCTCGGGTCCTTCTTCATCGCCCGCCAGCTGGGCGACCCCAAAGCTGGCGGTTTTACGTTCCACCTTGGGGAATTGGTGTTCCTCTAGGGCCGAACGGAGCTTTTCGGCCAGTTGCCGGGCACCCTCCAAGTCCGTTTCGGGGCAGATCACCATAAACTCTTCTCCGCCCCAGCGGCCCAGCGTGTCGGCCTCGCGCACCCGCAGCTGAGCGATCTGGGCGACCTCTTGCAGCACCAAATCACCGACTTGGTGGCCCCATTGGTCGTTGACCGATTTGAAGTGGTCTAAGTCAAAGAGGATGACCGAAAGGGGGTGGTTGTAGCGGCGGACTCGGGCAATTTCCTGTTCAAAGACCTGATCCAGCTTCATCCGGTTGGCCAACTGGGTCAGTCGGTCGGTTACCGCTTGGGCCTCTACCTCCTTGCGGTCGGTGATGTCTTGGCGGATGGCGGTGTAACCGACCACATGCCCGGCCTCTAAAACCGGTTCGATGTTGACCAAGACCCAATAAAAGCCGCCGTCTTTTTTTAGATTTTTGATCTCTCCACACCAGCTTTTACCAGCTTTTAGCTCCTTCCACATCTCCTGGTACAGGCTTTGGGGCATGTCGGGGTGCCGGACGATGTTGTGCGCTCGGCCCAGCAATTCGTCTTTGGAATAGCCGCTAATATGGCAGAAAGCCTCGGACACATCGGTGATCACGCCGTGCCGGTCGGTGCTCGAGGTGATCACATATTTGTCTACGATCCCCACGTACTGATTGAGCGCCTCCTTAGCTTCGACCAGGTTACGGGTTCGCTGGATCACCCGTTGTTTTAAGCGGCGGTTGAATAGGGCCAGCAAGACCGCTAAGACTATGGCTACCCCGGCCAGGGTGGCTAAGACCAACAAGACCCGCTGTGATCTTTGTTTGCCGCCTAGGTAGTCCTCTACCAGCAAGCCCTCTAACTCGACCTGAGGCGCAAATCCCTCTTTGGTGTAGATGTCGGCGATCCGCTGGAAGCGGGAGGCGCTGGTGTAGCCTAACTCGATCAAATCGGGCCGGATCATCTTGCGCAATTCTTCGGCCTCAAAGAGCAAGTGCTCGCGGGTTTTGTCTGGACCGTAGCGGCTCAGAATCAAATCCACCACCTCGGCGGGATGTTTGAGGGCATAGTCCCAGCCCTTTAAGCTGGCCTTACGGAAGGCTTGAACCCGCTCGGGGTTTTGTTCCACTTCCCTTTGGGAGGTGAAGATCATGTCGCCGTAAAAATCGATTCCATAGTTGATCGGCTCGATCAGATGGATAGATATCCCCTTTTGTTTATAATAAAAGGGCTGATTGGAGCCGTAGACCGAAAGGGCGTCTACCTTTTTGTCGATCAAAAGATCGTCATTAAAGGCATGGGGCAGCAAAACAAAGTCGGACTTTTCTAGGCCCATTTCGTGGAACATGGCCGTTAAGACCGCGTCGTCCACGTTGTCTTGCAGCATCACCCGCTTTCCCTTGAGCTCTAAAGGGCTGATCAATCGGTCTGCGGCTCGGGTCGCCAAGGCAAGGGGGCTGTGCTGGAAGATAGCGGCAACCACCACCACCGGCCTACCTTGCATCCGGTCTAAGACCAAGCTGGAATCGGAAATCCCGTAGCGCGCCGGTTGATCAAGCACCGCCGTTACCGGAGCGAGGTCTTTTTGCCGCTCGATTAAGGTCACCTCAAGGCCCGCCTCGCGGTAATATCCCTGTGAGATAGCCGCGTAAAACCCGGCAAATTGGAACTGGTGTTTCCATTTGAGGTATAATTCAACGGGCGCGGCACAGAGGCCGCCGAAGGGAACTAAGAAGAGCAAAAACAGCAGCAGACGGCGCATCGAAACCCTTTTAAAGGATGAGTGTCATTCTACCGCCTAGGATACACCGGGGCAAGCTCATAGAACCGAGAGGTTTTGAAAGAGGTCCAAAGCTTGGTCCTTAAAATAGTCATGGTGGTCCACCGCCGTTTGGATCGATAGCTCGGCGAAGTCGGGCAGACTTAGGTCGATCAAGTCATGGTTGATGATCGGTTCACCCTGGGCATCAATTACCGGGACCACCTTGGGCCTTGCCGAGTTTTCGCTGCGGCCCACCACAAAGGCGACCTGCTGGTTGCTCAGCAAGACAGTACTACCCACCGGGAAGACGCCTAGGGCTTTAATAAAGAAGAGCACCACCTCAGGGTCGATTTGGCTTTTCGAGAGCAGCAGCAGGCTGCGTAAGGCTTGATTGGGTGGTTCCGTTTCCTTGTAAGGGCGTCTGGTGGTGAGTGCTTGGTAGATGTCGCACACGCCGGTCAGTCGGGCCAAATTGGTGGTTTTCTGGTAGGGGAAATTGGGGTAGCCGCCGATGCGGGTGACATGGTGGTGGCGCACGATGTCGATTTGGAGAGAGCCAAAGCCCATCCCGCCCAGCAATTCGGCACCCAGGTCGGGGTGCTGGCGCATCAGCGCCCTTTCGCGCTCATTGAAGCGGCCCTGTTTTAGCAACAGGGCCTTGGGGAGTTTAGACTTGCCCACATCGTGTAATAAAGCGCCCGAGGCTACCGCCGCCAAACGTTCACCGCCCAGCCCGCGCATAACGTGGCAAGCACTGATCACATAATGAGCCACATCTACCGAATGGCGGTAAGTATAGCGGTCTTCATCATGCAGCAGGCTCATCACCTGCCCGGCTTGCGGATTGGCTTCCACCAGCCGGACCAACTCGGCCCCTAGCTCTAAGGAACCCTTGATCGCCTGCTGGTTGATGAAATTGGTGGAGTATAGCTCGTCGAGCAGCTGGGTTCCCTCTTCGGTCACCCGTTGGGCCCAGCCTAAATGGTCTTGGATGGCGTGTAACTCGCCAGCTGCCGTTGGGTCTTTGCGGCTCGGGGTCGAGGCGGCGGGTTCGGGCCCGAAGTTGTCAAATTGAGACCGCTTTTTGTCGGCTTGAACGCCGGTGGTCTTACGTCCGCCCAGCTTCCAGTTGGGGTCAAACTGGCTCCGCTCGCTTATAGGAATCCGGCTTAATTCCTGGGCAACGGGAATGGTTTTAACCTTTTTGGCCGGTACCTTTTTAAGCACCAGGGCCTGCTCAAAGCCCACCTGTTTGAGTACCTCTACATGTAAGGCGTTTTTGATGGTTACCGGCGCAACTAGGCGTCCAAAGGCCAGCAGGTAATCCCCTTCTTCCAATTCGTCGGCGTCTAGTATTTCGGTTCGGTCAAAGCGCCGCACCGTGAGGTTGCGGAATTCGAACTTCCTTAAAAAAGCGATGGTCTTACCGGTGGTGTGGCGGAGCTTAGGCGGGACGTCTAGAAACTTGACCAGCAGCATCCCCGGCTCTAGGTGGTGTATTTTGAGCGACAGCTCTTGCAGGCTCGGGTTTTCCACTAGATTGGGTCCGGTAGCATCAAGGTGACAGGCGTGAGGTTTCCCTTATTTTCTCTGCGATGCCGAGCAATTGCAAGCTAAATTCTGGAAAAACAGAAGGTTCCGAAAGGGTACTTAGGGTTTATATCCCAGTGTGGAGCGGTAGGTACCGGGCTAACACATCAAACAATGCTTGCATGCCCACTGGCTTGAGCAGGTAACCTTCAAATCCTAATTGATCGATTTGGTCCAAATCGGGCTGTAGTACCGAGGCGGTCACGGCCAGTACCGGGATCGGGGCAGTTGAGCGGTCTCGTTTTAATTCGGCGGTGGCCTCGTAGCCGTCCATCAAGGGCATCTTGAGGTCCATTAAGATCATCTGCGGTCGGTTGCGTTTGGCCACCTCGAGGGCCTCCAAACCATTGGCGGCATCTAGGGTTTGCAGACCCACCTTTTCTAAAAATCCCCGCAGCAGAGTACGGTTCATCTCCGAGTCGTCCACCACCAGGAGCGTAGCTGGTTGGAAGCGGTAGTTGGCAAGGTCGAAGGCTTGCGGGGCGCTCTCTTCCTGGGTGGGCGGTTCGGCCAATTCGACTTGTTCTAAAACCAGCGTAAAGCGACTGCCCTGGCCGGGCTGGCTGTCTAACACTAGGTCACCGCCGAGTAACTGGGCCAATTTGGAACTGATCGCCAAGCCGAGGCCCGTCCCGCCATATTCTACCGTAATATCCGTGCTCCCTTGGCGGAAGGATTCAAAGATGCGTTGTTGCTGGTTCTCGGCGATGCCGATACCGGTGTCGATGACGGCGATCTCCAGGCGGCCCCGACCATCGAGCTTGCCCGTAAACTGGGCTTTAAGGATGATCCCGCCGGTCTTGGTGAACTTGACGGCATTGCCCACTAGATTGACCAGGATTTGGCGGATACGGGCTCCGTCTAACATCAACCAAGGCGGTAGGGGGGTATCTAGTTCCACCTCACAATAGAGGCCCTTCGACTCCGTTGAAAGCGCGAAGATTTGGCGGGTTTCAAAGAGTAGTTTTTCGATGGAGAGGGCCTGGCGCTTAGGCTCAAGCCGGCCTGCCTCGATCTTAGAGAGGTCTAAGATGTCGTTGATCAAGGTCAAGAGATTGTTGCCCCCTAAGCGGATCGAGCTTAGGTGGGATTTGTGGCGCGGATCGAACACCTCTTGGTCGAGGAGTTCGGCGTAGCCTAAGATGGTGTTCAAAGGGGTGCGGATTTCATGGCTCATATTGGCCAAAAACTCGGTCTTGATTTTGGCCGCCGCCTCAGCTTCTTCTTTGGCGCGCAGTAACGCGGCTTCAGCTGCGACCCGGGTGGAGATGTTTTGCAGACTGACCACCATCCTCAACCTAGGCCCGTCATCCACCACCGAAGCGCCCAACATGGTGGGCACGGGGTGGTTTTGCCGGTCTGCCAGCTCGACTTCATAACCATGTAGCGCCGTTGCGCTGAAACAGACTTGATCCAAGGCCTCTTTGAGGGCTTCGGAGGCTTCGGGGGTCAAGCATAATTGTTCTAGCGTCAAGCCTTCTAATTGAGTTGCCTTGCGCCCCGTAAGCTCGACCGCGGCCATGTTTGAATTGAGGATATGGCGGGTGCGGTTGCAGATGAAAATAGCATCGGGGCTGTTCTGCATGACTGCCTCTAAGAATTCCTTAGAGCGCTGTAAGCCATCGGTCAGGTCACTTGAAATGGCTTGGGCGGTTTGGATCGAATAGGCCATCTGTTGGATCGACTGGGCCAATTCGCCTAACTCATCGGCTGATTCCGGCAGGTGCTCAGCGGGGTCTAACCCTTGGGCGATGCGGTTGGCCGAGGTCTTTAGTTGGTCGATCGGCTTGACCAGAAACTTACGGGTGAAGACGCTAACCACCAGCATCAAAACCAAAAAGGAACTCCCCGAGGCAATCCAAGTCAGATTACGGATTTCGTTAATCAAAGCCAGCACTTCAGAGGCCGGTGTCGCGACCACCACCACCCAACGCCAAGGCAAAAACCGCTGGGCGGTGTAGACCTGATGGAGCTGGTTACTGCTAACTTCGCCGTTAACGAATTGATTGCTTTTGGTGAAACGATCGATCAGCTGGCTGTAGGCCCCTTGCAAGGTTGCGGTTTGAGCGCCGTGGTTGGCAAAGAGGACACGGCCCTGGAAGTCGAGCACCAAAACGTAGAGGCTAGGCTCCTCTTGGGACCGCTGGCGGAAGTGGGTTAACATCTCCGATTGGTATTGGGAAATATAGGCTGGAACCTGGACCAACCCGGTGCGCTCCAATAGCTGCTGGGTCTCTGTTAGTTCCTGGACCCGCTGCTTTAAAACCAACCCCATATATTGCTGGGTAGACTGATACACCCCCTGGCGTGCGGCACTGAACGAGAGCAGGCCTAAGACTAGGATGATCACCGCCAAAAGCGGGGTCAAGGTGAGCAGGATTTTGGTTTGAAGCTTCATTCCCTTAGGTTAGCGATACAAGTTGTCTCCGGCCATTTCCAAGAGGTTACGCGGCAATACGATCCCCATTTTGAGGGCCGTGGTGAGGTTGACCGCTAGTTTGAATTTGGTGGGGTAAGACACAGGCAACTCACCTGCTGGTTTACCCTTTAAAATTTGTTCGGCATAAAAGGCGGCATCGTGCCCGGTAGCCTTGTAATCGGGGTCTAAATAGAGCAGCGCTCCGTCTTGAACGGACTGCGGGTTGACCGCATAAATCACTACGTATCCTTCCTCTACCACCGTCTGGTTATACATCCGAGTCTGTCCCAGTCCCCCTTGGGGAGCCCAAAATCCGTCAACTGTGCCTTTGAAGGACTTTAAAGCCGTCCTGAGCTCTGCCTGCATCTGGTCCACCTGTTCGGGGACTTTGTGGTATTTGATCTCTTTGAAGACAAACTCCAACTCCGGGATTTCTTTCTCCAAAGCTTTTAAACGGCGCATATCGTCTAATTCCGAGGGGTAGTCGGTGTGGATGAAGCCAATCCGGATGGGGGAGCTTTTATAGGCCTGTTTGAGGAGCGGCAACATGACCTTGAGCTTGGTGCTGCGCGGTACGGTGTAAACCAGCCCGGTGATGTTGGTGCCGCTGGGGACCCCTACTTGTTCGACCAAACCGGCACCGACCGGGTCGGCGACGGTGAAAAAAAGCTGCGGGATATTGCGCTTTTTTAGCGCTTCAAAGGCGCCTTGTGCGGCAAAGGTCGCCACGGTCACCACCAGGTCCGGCTTTTGTTTGCGGATCTCTTGCAACACCATATCTTTGGCCCGCTCCCGGCTGCCTTGGGCCTGGAACTTTTGGATGCTTAAGCGCTCAGGCGTCCAGCCTCGAGCGCGCAGTTCCTCCACAAAATGCCGGCTCGGTTCAATCACCGCCTCAACGGGCATGGTTTCGATCAACAGGATTCGTTGAGGGGGCTCTGCAAAAAGGCTGGGAGCCCAAATCAATAGCGCAATAAAACAGTAAATTGGCTTCATAAGACCCTTGGGGGCAGAAGAAATCTCTTTATTCAATATATCGCTAATTTGACTCCTTTAGCCAGCAGAACCTAATAGACCCTTGTCTTATCGGGCATACCCTATTCGGGTATAGCGTTATTAAAGCAGGCCCTTTGAGGCCTTGACTTTTAAGAGCGCCTCTAACCGGTCAGGGGTTAAACGGTTGGGTAGCATACCGCCTAGCGACTTAACGGCCTGCTGATACCCCCTGTTTGCCTGGGCCTGATCCCCGCCGAAGATAGAAGGCTCGGCCAAAAGTTCTTCAAAGGCTTGGTTGATTTGTCGGGCCAAATTTTGGTAGGCGCTGTCTAAGTCTGACTGGCCCATCCAAGTACCGACCGGTAACCAAAGCGGGCGGCTGCGGGGATAAAAAGAACACATCAAGTTCCAGGGGTCCCCCCCCTGGCCCTGATCCCCGGCGGCTCTAAAATCGGTGCGCAGTTGTACCGCCGGAAGATCCACAAATTTGGCGGCCATAAATTCCGCCACCGTTCCAGAGTCCAGCTCAGCGCCATCAAAGTTAAACAAGGCCAGATCCGCCCCCAGCAGCGCTTCAAAATCGGCGTCACGGATCGCCTGGGGGTTGAGGCTTTGGTGGGAGATTTGCTGGGGCAGGAAAACCCGGAAGCGACCCCTTGAGTGTTCCTCCATGGCTGCGGCGAGCCGCAGGTTTCCACTTAAGTCTTTATGGGAAAAGAGCGCTCCGGCAAAGTAAATTTGGAAGGTAGGAGCCATGCCGGAGCCTCAAAGTCAGATAATGCGGTAAGCTTTCATCTCTTTAAAAAGGGTGGTGACGATCACCTTGGAGACGACAATGGCGGGGATGGCAAAAAGCATTCCGGCAAAACCCAAAAGGATCGATCCACCCATCACCCCGATCACCACCACTAAGGGGTGTAGGCTGACGGCGCTACCCAAAACCACCGGCTGGAATACCGCGTTGTCGAGCCCTTGCGCGATGGCGACAGTCGCCAAAACCCAAAAGATCATGTTGTGGGCGTCTACGAAAGGCAAAAGGGGCGAAAATTGCTCGACCACCAAGGTATAGCCTAAGCCCACCACCAAGCCGATAGCCGGGCCCAAAAAAGGGATTGCGTTGGCAATACCCGCCACAATCCCGATCACCATAGCCCAGCGGAACTCGATCCCGATTAAAAACAAACAAACCACAAAGGTCAGTCCCACCAGCGAACATTCGATCAACGTACCGCGCAGGTACTTGCCAATCGATTGGTCTACGTTGTCGATCACCGTCAAGACCATCTCAAAATATCGGTTGGGCACTAAGGTGACCAAGTTTTTCTTGATCTCCCCTTCATCAATCAGCAGGAATAAAAAGACAAAGGGCGAAGCCAACCAAAGCGAAATCACGTTCCCAACCCGGGCCAGCATGTTGTCTGGATTGCCTTGGTTGGGCTGTCTCAGCAGGAGTTCCTTGGGAGGTATCTTTTCGGGGTTGGTCTCCTGTTCACCCACGTACTGCTTTCCTAGCCGCCGTTTGTCGTGGTCTACGTTTCTAAGGAAGTATTCAAAATACTTCTGGTCCACCATCTGATTACCGTAGGCGTAGACATAGAGGCGAACAAAATCGCGCCGCTCGTCGGGCGAGAGCATGATCATGTTGTTTAACTTGTCCATAAAGGGCTGCACCTCGCCGCCGAACATCTCGAAAACTAGGTTTCCCTTAGCCCCGTTCTTGAGCCCCATCAGGTCGTTGTACTGCTCGGTGAGCTTGTATTGGATGCGTACCCGCAATTCCAATTTGCCCTTTTGGTCGGGGATGACGGACTTCAGTTGCATGGTCGCCAGCAGGATCACCAAAAAGAAGCCCGCAAAAAGCAAGACAATGGACCAGAGGTTCGACATGCCCATGCGCTTGAGCCGGTTTAAAATCGGGCGGCAAAGATAGGCCCCCAAAGCACCGACAATGCTCGGCAGAAGCAATTCACGTAACGCCCAAAGCAAGCTAAACGCAAGTGCTAGACCTAAGACACTGGCTACTGAATAGACCCAGATACGCCGTTTCAAGCGGCTTTTGCCGATCTCGCGCTTCATGATCCGCTAGCCGCAGGTTTGGGCGTGCTGTAGAGTTGTTCGTTGGTGAGCTTTAGGCGTTGGCCGATGATCAAAGCCAATTCCTTGAGGATTTTACTGCCAATGTGGGCTTCGGTTTCTATCAATTTGTTTAAGTCCGCCCGGAAAAAAGCCATGGCCACCGTGTCTTTGGGGGCTACCGCCGAGGCGGACCGGGGCGAGTCATCGAGCAAGGCCAATTCACCTAAAAAGGACCCTGGCCCCAAGGAGGCCAAAATCAAGCCGTTGGAGTCTTCTTTAGGCATCACGATATCTACTTGCCCGGCTTTGACAATGAACATGGCAGCCCCCGGTTCGCCCATACGGAAAAGGCTTTCCCCGGCAGCGTAGTGCCGTTCGTGGATGATTTTTGCGACCTTTTTGAGTTCGCCCCGGCTTAGCTTCGAAAAAAGGGGGATATGAGCTAAGATGTTGAGTATATCGCGTTTGCTGGGATCATCTTCGCGGTGGAAGATGTTATCCCAAAAAGCATTGATTTGTTCTTTGGACAGCATGAAAGACCTGGTTTGGGTTCGCCTCAGAGACAGTAATCAAGAGGCGGCAGCCTGATGTTACAAAAGACCGTGCCTTTTGGGCAAGGTGCAATTGTTTAACTGGCTGAGGGCAGTTGGATGACGAAGGTAGCCCCCTTGCCCATGGTGCTTTCGCACCAAACCTGACCGCCCATCTGTTCGGTCATGCGCTTGACAATATAAAGACCCAAGCCCGTCGAGGACTCTCCGCCCGTTGGCTTGGCCGAAAGGCGGGTAAACTTCTGGAATAGCTTATTTTTATCTTCTAAAGAAAGGCCCGGCCCCTGATCGATCACCACCAAGCGGACCCAGGGGGACTCAAAGTCCAATTGCAGGGTCACTTCTCTTTGTTGGGGGCTATATTTGACGGCGTTGGAGATTAAATTACCGGCCACTTCGGCGGCCCATTTGGGGTGGGCCTTAACTTTGGGGATTTCTCCGTCTAGGCGCACCGTTAACCGGATTTGTTTTGCCGCCGCCAGGGGCTTGAAGTATTCCAAGGTATCTTGCACCACTTGGCGCAAATCCACCTCTTCTAACTGAGGTAAGGTGGCGGACTCGATGGCGCTGACGTCTAAAAAGTTGCTCACCAATTCCAACATATGCCGCGCTCCGCTGGAGATCATGCGGTTGTAGATGAGGATTTCCTCCATATTTTGGGTCGCCGTCTCCATCTCGATTAGCTGAGTAAACCCGAGAATCCCACCTAAGGGTGATTTAAGGTCATGCGCCGCAATGCCCAAAAATTCACTTTTTTCTAGGTTCATGTGCTCTAGCGCTTGGTTTTTTTGCTTCAGCTCGGCGGTCTGACTATCCACCTCTTTTTGCAGCAACTGCCGGAAGTTGCGTTCCTGTTGCAGTTGCTTTGCCTGGGCGGTTTGTTTTTCGGACTGCAAAAGGTTGATCCGGTCCGCCAAAGCTAGGCTGAATAGGCTGATCTCGAAGAAAGAACCGATTTTAAAGTAGGCCAGCGCTTCGTAGTAGTTACCCCAGCCAAAGTGGGCGGTGGTGATCAAAAAGACGCCGATTTCGTAGATCACCCACCCGGCCACAAAATAGCGCGCCGACAAGTTCCCTTTGATCAGGGCCATCAAACCCGCCGGAGGGTAGATAAACAAGAACAAGGCCCCGAGGCTCCCGATTAAAGCGCTAAAGACCGCGAAGGGCAACACCAAGGCGCTGGCCAAGACCAAGATGGTGTATCCGTAATAAACCAGCAGGACTTTGTGGAACCCCGGCAAGAGACGCTTGGTATCGAGCAGGCGGATAGTAAAGGGCGTCAAGGAGAAGGGCACGCAGCCAGCCATAAACCCAGCAATCCAATGGTTGTATTCGGCAAACTGAGGCCAGACCAGCGCGCGGCCGATCCCGTCCATGCCTAAGAGGAAAAGGATAACTGCCGCAATCACGCAGACATAATAGAAATAGGCGGCGTCGCGCAGCGAGAGGAATAAAAAGAGGTTATAAATCAACATCACCAAAGCCGCGCCGTAATATAAAAAATGGAGGCTGCGGTCGTTGGCGTCCCAACTAAAAAAGGATTCGTTGTTCCAAAGGGTCGCGTTGAAACTTAGGTTGTTGGGTGATTGTTTAAATAACACCAAGTCCCTGGTTTCAAAGGGCTTGAGGGTAAAATGCAGCAGCATAAACCGGTGGGGTTTGCTGTCTTGGGCAATGCGTCGGATTTGGGAAACCTCGGTGGCATCGATGGGCAGTAAAAAAGCCCCGGCAGTGGGTTGTACGCCGTAGATTTGCAGCACCAACTCCCGAGGTTGGTCTGAGTAGTTTTGGATTCGAGACCAAAACCAATGGGGGCGGTGTTCCTGGCCGAAGTTGACGTGATTGGAACCTAGCGGTTTGAATCGTTCCCGCACCAACGGGTTGAGCATCTCCTCAATCCGCATGGCCCCGGCATCGTCGCGCAGATATAGGGTCTGTAAGCCGATCGGCACGCGCTCGCTTTCGGCCTGGAGACGTAGAATCTCTGGGGCACCGAACCCGGTAAGCGGGGCTTGGCAAAACAGGATCAGCGCCCACAAAAAGATTGCTGCAGACTTCAAAGCGCCCATTTGGTTTGCAAGCAGAGAGGGGAAGAGATATTTTGTTGTGGCTAGATTAACAGCCCCCAATAGCCGAGTGCAAGCTTTAAGGCGGCCAAAATCTTCTTTTTTTCGC
This sequence comes from bacterium, assembly GCA_032250835.1. Taxonomy (GTDB): domain Bacteria; phylum SAR324; class SAR324; order XYD2-FULL-50-16; family XYD2-FULL-50-16; genus TamC13-09. The sequence goes on along the minus strand of JAVVEA010000012.1, from coordinate 2,342 downwards.
TTTGTCGAAACCCCAGAATTTTCTTTGAAAACAAGCCTATTTGATCCATTGCCCCAGGTCAAAGGGCCTGCATACATGAACGGACCATGAAGCAACCATGAACTTTCCGTGAATTTGGGGCTGCGCCTCTTTCCAAGTCAGAGGACATTGGGTTATCAAGGACTCAATTTTTTAGCATTTTGACACTCGTTAGACTCAAGGGGGAGTGATGAAGTTGGTTAAAGTCATTTTGATCCTGTTGCTGGCAGCGGCTTTGATGGGCTGTAAGGAAGATGACGACGAGCGCCCGGCGGATCATACAGTCAACAAAAACGGCTCTTATCACGCACCCAATCTGAATGAGCCCCGAACCTACTGCGTCTCTTGCCATGGCTCGGATTTGCGCGGCGGAGGCGAAGCGCCCAGTTGTTATAGCTGCCACGGACAGAAGTGGCCATAAAGGCTTATTAACAAAGGGCTGAGAGGCCTCGGGTGAATATTGTGGGTTGCCAGCCTTTTAAGCCTTTGCTAGGTAGGAACAGGATTTTTCCTCAATGATTGGATTAGATGTTTAAGTATGTTGCCTCCCTTTTTGCGCTGACCGCCTTGATGGTCAACCTGGGCCTTTCGGTCTACGGTTGTACTTTATCTAGCGAGTTGCTCGTCGAATCCGACGGCTTGGCGGCATTGCAGATGATCTGCGGTGCCCACCTGGGCGATGAGGGCCAGACGAGCAGCGACCGGGACCCTCAAGAAGGCTGCGAACATTGCTTTAGTCTGACCAATACCCACCTTGCCTTTGGCTCCAACGCTCCACTGGTCAGCCCCGCCTTCTTGGCGGTTTTGGCCCAGAGTTCTGCGGTAGAGCTTACCGGCACTCCAGCTCCTCGCCAGCAACTGCCTCCGAGAGCCCCTCCCGTCTAGTCTAGCTTCGTCTGTATCGACCCATCCCGATCGGATAAATTCGATCTTCTTGAGACCCAGAACTGAAATATAGGCGGTTTTGGTCCCTCGGAAGATCCTAGACTGGAAGTTACCTTTGGTTTCTTGGACAATTCGGCCCGTTCTCGGGCTGCTCCTTTCTGTGCTGATTGCTGCGGAGGCTTATGGCCTCTCGGTGCATTGCCGTCGCTTCGAAGTCCCCCCTTCGATGCTGGCGCAGTGGTCCGCACTTTGCGGCGAGCAGCCCGCGCCGGAGCGTCCGGGAAACCAACCTAAAGCCGACGTTTCTCCTGACCTAAAAAGCTGCACCTATTGCACCTTGAGTCATGGTTGGGGAACGGTCACGGCAGACTTGAATTTCAAGCTCTACCGGGCTTCTGCCTGGGCGCACCTTCCCCCGGTGCAGCTCAAGCGCTCGTCTGCTCCGGCCCCTTTGGCTGGGTCTCGGGGGCCCCCGAACACTTTCCCCCTTCTGTGGGCTTAGGCCCCGGTCTGGTTGGGCTCAAGCCAAAGGGGTCGTTCCCCCCGATGGCTGCTGGAATATAGGCCAGCTGAGCCGAACCGCCAGCAGAAGGTTCCTAGTGGTGGCGTCCACTCCCCCCAGGATGCCACCGTTCCGGGCGTTGCTTTGTTGGGAGACCGCAAGGCAGCGCTTGGACCCCTTTTCAAGCGACAGGGCGCAGAAAGCTGGTTTTTCCCTGAGCCAGTGGCTTCTGCGCCCACTCTACCGAGGTGAACTCTGCGACCAGTTCACCTCCCTTCTGTGGGCTTAGGCCCTGTTATTTTTGGCTCAAACCAAAGGGGTCGTTCCCCCCGTTGGTGGCTGGAATATAGGCCAGCTGAGCCGAAGGATCAGCAGGAGGTGCTTAACGGTGGCGTCCACTCCCCCCAGGATGCCACCCTTTCAGGCGTTGCCTTGGAGATACCGCAAGGCAGCGCTTGGAACCAAGGCGACCGGGCGCAGAGCCACCGGTTTTCCCTGGCCAGTGGCTTCTGTGCCCGCCCTACCGAGGTGAACTCTGCGACCAGTTCATCTCCCTTCTGTGGGCTTAGGCCCCGTTTTTTTGCTCAAACCAAAGGGGTCGTTCCCCCCGTTGGTGGCTGGAATATAGGCCAGCTGAGCCGAAGGATCAGCAGAAGGTGCTTAACGGTGGCGTCCACTCCCCCCAGGATGCCACCCTTTCAGGCGTTGCCTTGGAGATACCGCAAGGCAGCGCTTGGAACCAAGGCGACCGGGCGCAGAGCCACCGGTTTTCCCTGGCCAGTGGCTTCTGTGCCCGCCCTACCGAGGTGAACTCTGCGACCAGTTCATCTCCCTTCTGTGGGCTTAGGCCCCGTTTTTTTGCTCAAACCAAAGGGGTCGTTCCCCCCGTTGGTGGCTGGAATATAGGCCAGCTGAGCCGAAGGATCAGCAGGAGGTG
>JAVVEA010000011.1:0-118414 GCA_032250835.1 bacterium | reverse complement strand
TATTTGACGGACGCAACATCTACGACCCCCGCAAGATGACCGAGCGGGGCTTTGAATATTACAGTATCGGACGCCCCCAATCGTTATGAGCCAGCCCAGAACTCTGATCACCGGCGCTGCCGGATTTTTAGGATCTTACTTAGTAGAGCGTTTGGTCGCCCAAGGGCACCATGTAATTGCCGTTGATTGCCTGCATACCGGGCAGATGGCGAACTTGAAGGCCTTTGAAGGACTGCCCAATTTTGAATTTCTTAAACATGATATCATCGAACCTTTAGACCTAAAGGTAGACGGCATCCTTAACTTTGCCTGCCCCGCTTCACCACCCCACTATCAGTCCGACCCCTATTGGACCTGGAAAACCAACGTGATTGGGGTGATGAACATGGTGGAACTGGCCAAAAAGAACCATGCCCGGTTGTTGCAGGCAAGCACCAGCGAGTGTTACGGTGACCCCTTGGTCCACCCACAGCCCGAATCCTACTGGGGCCACGTCAACCCCATCGGCATCCGCAGTTGTTACGATGAGGGTAAGCGCGCCGCTGAGACGGTGATGATGGACGCCCACCGGCAGTTTGGTTTGGATATTAAGCTGGTGCGGATCTTCAACACCTACGGTCCCCGCATGCGTGCCGACGATGGACGGGTGGTCAGTAACTTTGTGGTGCAGGCCCTTAAAGGTGAAGACCTGACCATCTACGGCGACGGTAAACAGACGCGTAGTTTCTGTTATGCCGAAGACTTGATCGACGTGATCTTAAAGATGTTCGCCAGTGAGAAGGGCTTTACCGGCCCGGTCAATACAGGTAATCCCGGCGAGTTCACCATGACCGAACTGGCCGAGTTGATTTTGCAGATGACCGGTTCGAAGTCTAAACTCACCTACCACCCCCTACCTTCAGACGACCCCACCCAGCGCAAGCCCGACATCACTCTGGCCAAACAAAAATTCGGCTGGGAGCCCCAAGTGCCGCTGAAAGAAGGGTTGAAGAAGACCATCGAATACTTTGATCACTGGCTTAAAACCCAGGCATGACGCCAGAGCAACTCCGGGTAGTGCTGGTGGAGCCCGCCTTTGGCGGGAACTTGGGCAGCACTGCGCGGGCTATGACCAACTTGGGCGTAACCGACCTGCGCCTGATCGGTGGCCGGGCTAACCCCGAAAGCTCCGATGCCAAACGCATGGCTGTTGGGGGCTTAGAGGTGTTGCAAGCGGCTCAATACCACGACTACTTGGCCGAGGCCGTTGCGGATTGCGCCTTGGTGGTAGGTACCACCGCACGCCCCCGCAAGCATCTGGGGGTTTCTAGTAGTCTCTGGGATTTAGGTCCCATCGCCGAAGCGTCGGCCCAAGGGGGCCCGGTGGCCTTGGTCTTCGGGCGCGAACGCTTTGGCTTGACCAACGATGAGTTGGCCCTTTGCTCCCACCAAATCACGATCCCCACCTTTTCGGACTATAGCTCCTTGAATCTGGCCCAGGCCGTCTTGCTGGTCCTTTACGAATGCAGCAAAGAATTTGGACAGATAGCTCCCCAAGCGCCGGAGCGGGCCAAGGCTCAAGAGTTAGAAGGTCTTAAACAACATTTGTTTGAGTTCATGCAGGCCATAGGGTACCTAAAGACCCAAAAGATGCGTGATACGCTCTGGCAAAGTTTTTCCGACCTGATCGCCCGCGCGGCCCTGGGGCCTAGGGATGTGGCTATGATCCGCGGACTCTTTAACCGGACCCTATTGCAGCTTGGTAAAAAAAAGGATCGTAACTAACCACCCTGGTGCCCCTGAGGGTTTTTCGGGTGATTTTTGCGGTCCGTTAAGCTATAGTCTCGGTTGGTGCCCATCACTAACTGGAAAGGAATGAACCGAGAAGCATCTAAAGACGTGTCTGACCAGTACGCTGCCGAAGAAACCAGCTGGAAGATCTTGATGATCGACCAAGACGAATCGCTTCACCATCAGGTGCAAGCGAAGGTGGATTCCTCTTCCCACGCGGGCTTGCCGATCCTGTTGCTGCACGCTTACGGGATATCCGAAGCGAAGCTGATCCTGCAAAACCACACGGACTTGGGCATTCTCTTGATCGGGCAGTTAGACGAACACCCGATGGCCGCCAAGGAATTGGTGCCTTTCCTGCGCGATACCTTAAAAAACCACTGGACCCGCGTGCTTTATTGCGGGGCAATGCCACTGGGAAGTCTAGCCGAGGAATATTCCATCCAAGGCGAACTACTCCACGAGCAATTGGGCAGTGGGGAATTCTGGGCCCAGGTCGGCCGCACTCTAAACTCCTATCAAGAAGTCCTGACCGCTCTTTCTTTCTCCAATCAGGGGCCACACAAGAAAAATTTCTTTGTGCAAGATGCGGTGGCTATCTTTAAATGGAAGAACCTTCCGGGCTGGCCGGTTGAATATGTAACGCTGAATGTCCTTGAAATTCTGGGCTATTCTGACCGAGATTTTGCCGAAGGTCGGGTTGCTTATTTAGACATTCTGTTTGAAGCCGATGCCGACCGGGTTAAGCAGGAAGTAGTCGAATATTCGGCTATGGACGTCACCCATTTTGAGCAGGAATATCGGGTTGTTAAGGCCGACGGCACCGTCATCTGGGTTTACGATTACACCAGCAAACTCTTCGATTCGGACGGAAAGATCACTCATTTTATTGGTTATGTCTTTGATATAACAGCGAATAAAGAGTCAGAGGGGATCGAGGATCACTCGGCGACCACCCCCTCGATGATGCTGGATACCGAGCAACGGATCACCCAGGCAAACTTGCCGATGGCGGCGTTGTTAGGCGAACGCGCGGACCATCTGTTCGGCCAGAGCTTAGATACCTGGCTTGGAGATCAGGAGCGCTCAAGCTTCGCTAACTTCATCAGCATCTGTAGCATCGGGGGGTTGCCCCAGCGTTTTGAGCTGGCCATTGGACCACCGGACCAAAAACAACGGGGTCTCTTTTATTTGACCCGAGTTCTCGACCCGACCCACCACGAGGCGGGTTTCCACTGCCTGATCGAGAACCTGACGGAGCGCAGTCATCGTGAAGATGCGCTGAAGGACGAGCTGGTCAAGGAACGGACCTTTATCGCCTCGGCCTCCCACGAATTGCGCACACCGCTTTCGGCCATCTTGGGTTACGCCGAATTGCTTAAGGACGCGCGGGGACTTGACCCCGAGCAACAAGGATTTTTGGCGAACATAGTGACCAACTCAAAGCACTTAGTCACGTTGGTCAACGACATCTTAGATCTCTCTAAGATCGAGTCTAACCAGTTGGGATTAAATATCCAAGAGGTGGTCTTCTCGGATCTTTTCACCAGCTCGGGCGTGATGATCAGCTCCAGGGTCAAACAGAACGTCAAATTGATGGTGAGTGCCCCGGACCTCGCTCATTATGTGCTCTGCGATCCGGTACGGATCAAACAAATCTTTTTGAACCTGCTATCAAACGCCGCCAAATTCACCGAACATGGCGTCATTAAGCTATACTTGGCCGAATACACGCCCATCGACAACAATCTGTTTTCGGTGAGAATCTGCGTCGAAGACACCGGTCCGGGCATTGCTGAAGACCGCCAAGGCGAGTTGTTCCAGCCCTTCCGTCAGGTCCACCAAGGCGGCAATTATGGCGGGACCGGTCTGGGGCTTTACTTAAGCCGCCAAATCGCTCGCTTGATGGACGGGGATATAACGCTGCATTCTTCGCCCGGGCGCGGCAGTACCTTCACCATCGAATTGGTGCTGACCAAAGGCCGCGTTAAGGGCGACCTCTTTGCCTTCAATGGCAAGCGGGTAGTCATTTTGGGCGACTACCCCAGCTTGAGCGACCAGCAAAAGGACAAATTGGTCCAGACCGGCGCTTCGATAGAATTCATCGACTGCGTCAACCCGCGTTACCTGGACCGGTTCCGAGACATCCTGGCCTTTGATCAGGTGGACGTAGCCATTTTGGATTTGGACGTGCTCAAGGAAAAGACCGTCTGGTATGCTGGTGCGTTGCGCGAGACCTACCCGGCTGCCTCGCTGATTGGGCTTAAGCAAAAATCTACGGATCTTAAGATCGACCTGCTGGACCAATCACTACTCAAGCCCTTTTCTTATTACCAATTGGCCAGCGTGCTGGATGAGGAGTTTAAGCGGTTTAAGCCCCTTTACCGGGTAGACTATTCGGAACTGTCGATCTTGATTGTTGAAGACGTAGAAGCCAACCGGATGCTTTTTTTCCAGATGTTCCAGCGCTTTTTCAACCTTGAGCCCAAAATGGCGATCAACGGGGAAGACGCTCTGGTAAAGCTGCGTGAAGGCGGGTATGACATGGTCTTTATGGATGTTGAGATGCCGATCATGGACGGGATTGAGGCAACCCGCCGGATCCGCGAGTTTGACCAAACCACCCCTATCGTGGCCATGACGGGCAACGTATTTGCCGAAGATATCGAGGAAACCAAACGGGCGGGGATGACCGGCTTTTTGTCCAAGCCGATCCAAAAGGAAGAGTTAGAGAAAGCGCTGATGTCGCTCTTTGAGGAGCGCGAAATTTCCGGCGAGCCACCGGTATTCGCTGACGACCTAACGGAACCGCCGGTTTTGTCCGACGCGCCCGGCCCGGCTTTAAACAACACCGAGTTGACCTTAGGCAGCTTAGAAGCGGTTAAGCGGCGCATGATGGCCTCTCTGGCCGACTTGAGTGACGACCAAGATACTTTGCGCGAGATCGTGGATACGGCGGTCATCGAAATCAAAGAAGCCTACGGCAAGATCATCGAAGAAACAGCGACCGAAGACTGGCCCAAACTGGGTAAATCCCTGCACAAGCTCAAGGGGATTTTGCTGAACATGAACATCCAGCCCTTTGGTGATCAAGTCAAGGAATTGGAGACGCAGGTACGCAAAGACGATGAGGCCCGGCGAGAAGAGACCATGGCCCTGCTCGAAGCCTTCATCAAAGACTTCGGCCACCTAAGTAGCTAAATCAGCCCTAAAAAACGGGCTGCCTGGGTGAATTGGTACAGGAAACTGGCCCCCGTTAGCAGCAACATCAACAACCCCCCTCCTTCAAGCAAGACCCTGGCGGTGAGCGACATCCGCAGCGGGATCAGTTTGCCTAAAAGCCAACCGCCGATAAACCCGCCGATGTGCGCCGTATTCGACACACCGGGAATTAAAAAACCCAGCAAGACCAAGACCAAGGCCCAACGGCCCATTTGGCGGGCGAGGCTTGAAGCGGCGTAATGGCCCAGTTTAGGCGCATAGGCCATGATGGCCCCCATCAGTCCAAAGACCGCCCCCGAAGCCCCTACAACCGGGGCGAAGTGGTCGTCCATCCCCAGAGAGATGGCCACCGCAGGCCAAAAAACGGCCAGCAGATTGCCCAGTGCCCCGGAAAGCAAAAAGACCAAGACCATCAGTCTGGGCCCTAAGATCGCCTCGGCCTGAGACCCGAGATCGCGGACCCAGAGCATGTTGAAGATGATGTGCAGGAAGCCGCCGTGCAGAAAGACGGCGGTCAACAGAAGGTGGTATTGCCCGGCCCAGATAGCTCGGGGGTCCGCCCAGCCAAGTAGGGCCAAGGACGCTGACGAAGGGCCCGGCAGGAGTCCCATAAACCCGCGGCCTCCCTGGGTGGGCAGGCTGGGTAATAGAACCGGGAGGAGGTAGCTGAGCCCAAAAAATAGGATGTTGGTGCCAATCAGCAGGCGCACCAAGCTCCCTTGGTTTAAACCCAACAGTCCCAACAGCCGCTGCTTGCCCGCCGGATTGGCGAGGCCACAGTAGCTGCATTCCTCCAAATAACCGCTGATCAATTTACCGCAGCGCGGGCAGATCAACGATTCGGGCCGGGGTTCCACTAGAATCCGCCTGCTTCCAAGGCTTTGTTCCAGTCAGCGATGCGGTCTTTCATGGCGTCCAGTAGAGGGGCTACGTCCCCTTCAAGGGTCACTTTTTTGATCTGGTCGCCCTGCTTGATCAGGTTGACGATCTTGACGTCGTCGCCTGATTTGGCCTCACCAAAAACCGTGTGTTTGCCGTCCAGCCAAGGGGTAGCCCCGTGGGTAATAAAAAACTGGCTGCCGTTAGTGCCCGGACCGGCGTTGGCCATACTGAGAATACCTGCCTTATTGTGCGGCAGTTCGCGGCTGCATTCGTCTTCAAAGCGGTAGCCGGGACCGCCCGTACCGGTGCCGCTGGGGCAGCCGCCTTGGACCATAAAGTCGTTGATCACCCGGTGGAACTTTAGGCCGTCGTAAAAGCCGTGCTGCACGAGGTTGACGAAGTTGGCCACTGTGACCGGGCACTGGTTTGCGTGTAACCGCAAGTGGATCGGGCCCTTATCGGTGTCCATTAAAGCCGAGATCTCAGGGAAATTGCTCATTCGTTCTCCAAAAGTTGGTTGAAGGTTGAAGGCCCATCTTGGCCCAATAAATGATTTGAATCAAGGGGGCCAAACCCTAGACGGGACATGAGTCCGCATGTTTCGGCGTCTAACGGACAGGTCAGGTCTAAGGCCAAGCCACTAACCGGATGTTTGAAAGACAATCCAGTGGCGAATAAAGCTAAACGCTGCCAGCCTAGTTGTTCCTTCAGGGCTCGGTTGTGGTCTCCGTCGCCATAGGTGCTGTCACCCAAGATGGGGTGGTTGGTTTTTTTCAGTTGCAGCCGTAACTGGTGCCGACGCCCTGTTTGGGGGCGGAGTTGGACCAAGGAGTAGCGCGCCTGGGGGTAAGGGCCGACCGGCTGGGGCCAAGTGGTTTGCCCGAGACAGGTATAGGAACAGTGCGCTTCTTTGGCTTGGGTTTCGCCTTGAGCCTTAACGGGGCTGTCCATCAGCCCTTCAGGTAAGGTCCAGCCGCGCACTAAGGCCAAATAGGTTTTGGCGATTTGGCGGTGTTGGAATGCCAGCGAAAGGCTTCGGCAGGTGCTTTCGTCTAAGGCCATTAACATAAGCCCAGAAGTAGCGCGGTCTAAGCGGTGGACTGGGTAGACCCAGCGGTCTAATTGCTGGCTCAAGCGTTTCATCACGCTGCTTTGCTCGCGGCTCAAAGCGGTAGGGTGGACATGAAGGCCCGGCGGCTTGCGCAACGCCACCATATATTCATCTTGGAAGAGCAGCTCCAAAGGCTCCATCAACCACCTAACACCAAGTCACGGGCGGCCAGCAAGTCTTCGACCACCGCCGTTTGGGGAAACTGGGCCAGCACCTTGGCTTGTTCGCCCTGGCCGTATCCGGTCAATACTAGCGCGGGATTGACCCCGGCGTTCACCGCCAATTCCACGTCGCAGTCTCGGTCCCCAAAAACCCAGGAGCCTTCCAGCGCTAAACCGTGGGTTTGGGTCAATAGCTGGATCATGCCCGGCTTGGGTTTGCGGCAGTCGCAGTCTCGGTTGTAAGGTGCTAAGGTGCCTTTGAGGTGGTGCGGGCAGTAGGCCATCGCGTCCAGTTGAGCCCCTTCGGCTTTGAGTAACTCTTGTAGGTATTCAAAGGCTTCTTGTACAAAAGACTCGGGGAAGTAACCACGGGCTACGCCCGACTGATTGGTGACCAAGGCCGTGAAGTATCCGGCGGCCCGCAGGTCGCGCAGGCATTCGGCCGCACCGGGCAGAAGTTGGATGTCCTCAAGCTTGGAAAGATAGTGGGCTTCTCGGATCAGCGTTCCGTCGCGGTCAAAGAAGACGGCCTTTTGGTTCATGCCGGGCTTTGGGGCTGGAAGGTTTTTAAGGATTCTGTTAAAACCACCCCATAGCTTCGACCATTTTTACTCTACCGGCAACCCCGAAGGCAGCTTACATGACCGGAAACCAGATCCGCCAAGCCTTCTTGGACTATTTTGAGTCCAAGGGCCACAAATCCGTACGCAGCAGCTCGCTGGTACCGCACAACGACCCGACCATCCTGTTCACTAACGCCGGGATGAATCAGTTCAAGGACTTCTTTTTAGGCAACCAGGAGCCCCCCTACCAAACCGCCACCACCAGCCAAAAGGTGATGCGGGCAGGCGGAAAACACAACGACTTGGAGAACGTAGGCCGCACCGACCGGCACCATACGTTCTTTGAGATGTTGGGCAATTTTTCCTTTGGTGGCTATTTCAAGCAAGAGGCCATTGCCTATGCCTGGGAGTTTCTGACCGAGGTCTTAAAATTAGACAAAGATAAGTTGGCCATTTCGGTTTACCAAGACGATCCCGAGGCCTACCAAATTTGGACCGAACAGATGGGCGTACCCGCTGATCGGGTGGCCAAATTGGGTGAGAAGGATAACTTTTGGGCCATGGGCGACACGGGCCCCTGTGGGCCCTGTTCGGAGATCCATTACCATCTGCACCCCTTAAAGGAGGGGCGGACCCCCTGTCAGTCTTTAGAAGCCGACGACGGCAGCTTCCTGGAGATTTGGAACCTAGTCTTCATGCAGTACGACCGCCAAGCAGATGGCGAGTTGAAGCCCCTACCCAAGCCCAGTATCGACACCGGTATGGGCTTAGAGCGCATCGCTTCGGTGGTGCAGGGCAAACAAACCAACTACCATACAGACCTACTGGCCCCGATCTGCGAGCAAGTCGCCCAGGGGATTGGCTATAAACTGGGCCAAAGCGCTGAGGGGGACGTCTCCTGCCGGGTCATTGCCGACCACCTGCGGGCCAGCGTCTTTTTGATTGCCGACGGGGTGATCCCCTCGAACGAAGGGCGGGGCTACGTGTTGCGCCGTATCATCCGCCGTGCCGCCCGGCATGGGAAGGAACTGGGCTACCGGCCCGGCTTCTTTGCGGGTTTGGTAGACTTCTTGGTGGGATTGATGGGCGGGGCCTACCCGGAGCTTAAGGAAGCTTCGGACTATGTCCAAATCCTGCTCAAACAAGAAGAACGCCGCTTTGACAGCACTTTGACCCAGGGCTTAAATATTCTGGGTAATTTGATCGATCAGCTTGAAGCGGCCGGGCAAAAGACCGCACCGGGCGATGAACTCTTCAAGCTTTACGACACCTACGGTTTCCCGCCGGACTTGGCCGGGGATATCTTAGAGGACAAGGGTCTGGTCTTTGATCATGCCGGTTTCGAAGCGGCCATGAATGAGCAGCGCCAACGGGCCAAAAACGCCCAGGGCAGCCGTGAAGGCGAATTGAAGGTCGCACCTGTTTATATTGAGCTCGCCGGTGAGGTGCCCAAGAAATTGGCTCATGAGTTTGTGGGCTACGGGAAACTAAAGGTCAGCACCCGCATGGCGGCGATCCTCAAGGCGGGACAGCGGGCCCATAGTTTTGCGACCGGCGACCGGGTGGAAATCCTGCTTGAGCAAACTCCCTTTTATGCCGAGGGTGGCGGTCAGGTAGGCGACCAGGGGGAAATCATCGGCGAAGGCTTCCGCATCAAGGTCAGCGATGTCAAGCGCCCACTGCCCAACCTCAATCTGGCCCAAGGGGAAGTGATTTCTGGGTCTTTGAACGCCGAAGATAGTTTTCTGGTGGAGGCGCAGGTCGATGAGGAACGCCGCCGCCGCATTGAGGCGAACCATACCGCCACCCATTTGCTGCAAGCCGCTCTCAGGACTGTGGTGGGGGAGCACGTAAAGCAATCGGGTAGTTTGGTGAACGATGAGAAGCTGCGCTTCGATTTCAGCCATTATGCGCCCTTGACGCCCGAAGAATTGGGTGATGTGGAAGCGCTGGCGAACCGGTGGATTCGTGAAAACGACGCCGTGTCGTCTGAAGAGATGAGCTTTGACCGTGCCCTTGAGACCGGGGCCATGGCCATCTTCGGCGAGAAATATGGCGATGAGGTACGCGTGGTCAGCGCCGGTGCCAGCAAAGAATTCTGCGGTGGCTGCCACACCAGCCGCACCGGGAATATCGGTTTGCTCAAGATCACCAGCGAACAGGCCGTCAGTTCCGGCATCCGCCGGATCGAAGCGGTCACTCGAGGCCGGGCCTATGACTGGGTCCAGCAGCAGCAAAATGGCCTGGAGCGCTTGGCCAAACGCCTGAAGGTGGGTTTGGACCAAGCCGCCGAGCGGGCCGAACAGATGCTGGAAGGGACCAAAGAGAAGGAGAAGGAATTAGAGCAGCTTAAAACTAAGCTGGCCCAGATTGAGGCCAAAGCGGCCTTAGATTCGGTGGTCGAAATTGGCGGGGTCCGCTTCTTGGCCCAGGCATCCAGCGAGCCGAACCTGAAGGATCAGGTAAACCTACTGCTCAAACAATTGGGCAGCGGTCTGCTGCTGTTGTCCCATGTGGGTGATGGCAAAATAGCGGTTTTGGTGGCGGTGAGTCCTGATTTGACCAGCCGCTTTAATGCCGGGGCTTTGATCAAGGAATTGGCACCGCTGGTCGAAGGACGCGGCGGCGGCAAGCCCGAGATGGCCCAATGCGGCGGTACCAAGCCTGAGGGTTTGGCGGCGTTCCGGGCGGCTTTAGAAGCGAAGCTTAAGGGTTAAAAAGGAGCAACCGGGCGGTCCTTAGGGTCTGCCCGGTCTGATTTTAAGTCTTACCGACAAAAAATCCCCAATCTTTTAGGCCGGTCATGATCATCTGGACCGCAAAGCTACCGATCACCAGCGCCGAAGCACGACCCGTGATGTCTACGTAGCGCTCTACCAAGCTACTGTCGCGCCGGATTTCACGGTCGTAAAGCAGTTTGATCCCCCAAAGGGCCACCAAAGCAATCACGATGGATACCGTGATGGCCACCATGGCCCATAGGGGTCCCAAGCTATTGCCCGCCCAGACCGAAGCGCTGATAGTACCCGGCCCGATCATGAAGGGCATGGCAATGCCACCAGCCAGATGTTCCGCCGGTCCTCGGGTCTGCACGATGGCTTCACTACCTTTGAAGATATAACGCAGGCTGATGATCAAAAAGATCACCCCGCCGAAGATCATGAAAGAAGCGAAGTCTACCTGGAAGAGGGTCCTAAAGAGCCCCTCACCGCCCAATGCAAAGCCGTAAAAAACCAACAAGCTGATCCCTGTCGCCCGCGCCAGCACCTTCGCGAAGGTGACCGAATCCAGATCTTGGATCAGGTCCATCAGGTAGATGCTCATCAAGAAGGGGTTGAAGAGCACAAAGAAAAGGGTCGCCGATTGGATGAAGGCGTCCGAATCGAATGTTAACATGGGCAAGGAGGTATTGAAGATTTCGCACCAGCCTAACAGGCCCGGCAAAAAGTCTCAAGCCCTCGGCGGCCACGGGGCGGAATTGTCCAGTAGACGTAAGGCGTTGAGCCCAAAATTGACGCGAAGCCTCAAGATACTGCCCAGCGATCGGCCTCTTCATGGCATTCTACAAGCCCGGGCCCTAAACTTGTCGGCTATTAAGGTCCTGTGCAAGGGTAGTGTGTTACAGGCGCGATCAACCGAAGGCCATAGATAGGGCAGTGGGCCCTAGAAGGTGTCCAGGGCCTCTGCTTGGCGGATTTTGGCCCCGCTGGATGCCTTGTGTTCATGCCTTTGAGTTGACATCGCACCGTCATGTGCCCTTGGGCAGCCCTTGGGTTGTGGCAAACTACCCAGGGGCTTTTGTTTTTTAGACCGGCGCATTGGGCCAAGTGGGGTTGGCCGGGTCGGGGGTGTTGCCCGGTAGGTCTCGCAAGGCTTGACGGTACGCCAACAGGGCTTGGTAGGTCTGGGCATCTAAAATGCTGGATTGTCCCAACTCGACTTGCTCTTGGTGGCGCTGGACCAACCATTCAGAACCCAATAAAAGCCGGTCCCGCTTGGCCCGTAAATCAGCCCAAAGTCTATCCGTGACCTCGGCGTCGGTTTCAGCGGGCTCTGGGGTATTCCCTGCGGCCAGCCAAGCTTGATACTTGCGCCAGTCTCGGTTGTCTAGATCGCTGGGGATTGTTGCCCCATCCTCTTTGCGCGAGACTACGCCTAGTCTATTAATCTGATACATAGTTATAACTCCGAGTTAAAGGCGAACCAGCCGCCAACATTAGCGAGCAAAATTTGGACGGATTCACCCGCTACAAATGGGGCTGACGTTTTTGCCAGGTTGATGGTTGTTGATTGTGTGGACACTAGCGCACCTATCAAGCCTCCGGAATCGGCCTGAGAAACCGAAGTTTTTGCGTATATTTGGAAAACTGAGGAATCAGAAAAGGAGCAGGACGGCTTTGCCCGCATTTCAACTGGGAACCGTATAACCCCTTCCACATCTGTACTGTTTACGGCGCGGCCCGTGGCGATCATCGCGGCACCGCCAGGGACTAGAATCTTCCGAAAAAAATACCGCTGGCAGTCGCCCGACTCTCTAGCAATCCCTGGCAACATCAACTCGGGCACCACCAAGTGGCGGCGGTGGGCTCTTAAGGCTCCGATTTCCCAAGTGAGTCCAGCCACCGCCTCCACGCCACAATCCAATGTTATTTCGATTTCCAGGCCATTTTCGACCGGGGACCCCGCTAGGTCCACCCCTTCGAAGGGCTGAAAGATAACCGCGCCGCTAGGGTGGGCTTGGGGCCCGCTGTTCACGATCTCGGTTGCCGTGGTGAAATTGTCGTTGGCGTCGGCATAACGCAGCGTTACGGTAATATCTTTTGGCACCTCCGCATTGTGCAAGGACTCGAAGCCTAAGGAGATTTCGCCTCCCTTAAGCCGGGCGGCGTCTTTGGCTTCCATGCGGTAAAGGCGGTGCAGCTTACCCCCGGCTGGAAGGCTGACGTTGTTAAACCGCGCCGAAAAGCCTCCTGCCAGCGTTGAAAGGGGATTTTGGTCGGCGGTGCCCTCGGTTGCAGCTAAGGTAGTGTAAAAAGCTAGGCGGTCCACTGCGCCAAACTGCCGGTTGCCTCGGTTCACACAACCTGCACCCAGTGTGTAAACGTTATGTTGGGCCGTCCGGCACCCGCCGTTGATGATCAAGTCGGGTTCCCCGCGGCTCGCCCTAGGGTCGAGCATGGGGCCCACAAACTCGGCAAAGGGGGCGGTTTCGGTTGCGCTGCTTTGGTAGTAGCCTGCCACCAAGACCGGCACTTGGTCCTCGGGCCAAGTGCTGTTGTTGAAGACCTCTAGGGTAACGCTTTGCAGGGCCGCCAAGCCTTTCTTGGCATAGTAAATAGTGGGTGTGGTCGGAATGACCAGGGCCACTAGATCGGTTTTGGACTCATAGACCAACTGGCCGGTGGTGGCGTCGAAAAACTCAGCCACTACGCCGGTCAAGTCGGCCCCATCCCAACCACCTGCCACCAAGCGGGACCGTCCGGCCAAGGATTTAAGGAGCAACCCCGCCAGATATTGGCCACGGTAGTGGTGGTTTTGCCAGGCGGTGTCGCCCGCTTCGGGTACCAGTGCCCCGATGGGGGTCGTTCGCTGTGTAAACATCTATTCTCCGAAGGTTGCGCCCAGGGGCGTTAGCTAAAAGCCCGCCGAAAGGGCGGGTGTGATCATATCGAAATCAAAAACCAGGTCTCCGAAGTATCGTCTTGATCCCGTCAACTCTGGCAAACACTTGCCTCGCTTCTAGTACTTCTGTAAAAGACACCTAGCACCCAGCAACAATAAATTGCGCTCAGTGCATTGCTAGCCCAAAATTGCTCCAAGCTCCGGCGAGTTGCCCTGGGCGAGCCGATGATTAACCGGGCCGTTTCATGATGCAATGACAAGGCTTATAGGGTGGCGAAGTACCCGTCGTTCCATTATTTTAGGGCGCGATCCCTCTCAAAGGGCACTAGTTCGTAAATTATGGCTACAATTCGTTGTTGATGGTGTAGGTTGTGCCTAGAGAGTAATATAGCTTACCAATAGGAACTGGGGTTGAATTCACGGCGAACAATTTGATCTCGATCGAAGATTCGGCTACGATAACTGGCGAGTTGCCTGACTGGGCACTACCCTGGCCTTCCCAAAAGGCGTTGAAGTTTGCGGAGGACAGCGTAAACGCCGCGCTGGTATAGTCTCGCAGGGGCACTGACAGAGTGGCGCCAGCGTAGTAGTTCTGACCGTCTGCGCGGGGGTGGGCATAAAAAAGTCGATGCCCGTGGACTTGGTAGTACCGCATACAGGCAAAAAGTTCGTCCCCAATTCCCGGCAGCATCAATTCCGGCATCGCCGTGCGTCGACGGTGCGCCCGCAGAGCCCCAATCTCCCAGGTCAGGCCCGATACGGCTCCGCAGTCCAATTCGATCTCGATCTCTAACCCGTTTTGAACCGGCACGCCGGTTAGGTCAAAGGCGTCTAAGCCATGTAGCTTGATCACCCCGCCGGGGTGGGGCTTACCCCCGTCGTTGCCGATGTCGGTGACCGCGCTGAAATCATCTGCACTATTGGCATAGCGAAGATAGACGGTTACCGTCTTGTCGGAGCTCGCATTGTGGAGCGATTCGAAGGCCAGCGAGATTTGCCCGCCTTTGAGTCGGGCGGCGTCTTTGGCTTCCATCCGGTAGACTCGGTGTAATTTACCATTGACGGGCAGTGTAACGCCATTCAGCCTTGCCGAATAGCCTCCTGACAGGTTTGATTGCGCGTATTGATCGGCGGTACCGGTGCCCTGCTCGGTCGTAAAAAAGCCCATCCGGTCCACCGCACCAAATTGCCGGTTGCCCCGGCCGACACAGCCAGCACCCAAGGCATA
Organism: bacterium; assembly: GCA_032250835.1. Taxonomy (GTDB): domain Bacteria; phylum SAR324; class SAR324; order XYD2-FULL-50-16; family XYD2-FULL-50-16; genus TamC13-09. The sequence goes on along the minus strand of JAVVEA010000011.1, from coordinate 103,855 downwards.
GCTGTCGTACTGCGCCGTCCGGCAACCGCCGTTGATGATCAAGTCGGGCTCTCCCCGGCTGATCCGAGGGTCGCTCATGGGGCCCACGAACTCCGCAAAGGGGGCGGTGGTGGTCGTGGTGTTTTGGTAATAGCCGGCCACCAGAACCGGAATCTGGTCTAGGGTCCAACTGGTGTTGGTAAACACTTCCAACGGTACCGATTGAATGGCGCTAAGCCCCTGTTTAGCGTAATACAGCGTTGGTACGGTAGGGATAACTAGGCCGGGCAGGTCCGTCTTTGCTTCAACCACCAGTCCGCCGCTTAAGGGGTCAAAAAACTCCGCCACGACCCCAGACAGATCCGTACCGTCCCAACTGCCCGCGAGCAAACGCGACCGCTCGCTCTGGGACTTGAGAATGGCCCCGATCAGGTGGGCAGAGCGGTAAAAGTGGTTTTGCCAGGCCGTATCGCCTGCTTCGGGCACTAACACCCCGATAGGGGTTTTGCGTTGTTCAAACATCTATCCTCCGTAGTTTGCGCCCAGGGGCGTGAGTCCAAAGCCCGCCGAAGGGGCGGGCGGCAATGTTTCAAAATCCAAAAACTGGTCGCCAAAACGCAGGCCAAAAGCAGTGCCCCCGAAACCAGCGGGCGTTCCATCATAGGCCACCAGATGCGCATGTTTGACGCAGCGGGCCGGGGCCAGGATGCCGAATAGCTCTGTGACCAGAGGGGCTTGGTCGGCGTCTACCCAATAACGCAGATAAAAGAAGGGGCTGTTGCTGGCCGGGTCTTTGTGCCAAACGTTCAGCCCTAAAATACTCTGGGGCAAAGCCAAGGCGCGGGGCTTGGCGCAGTCGCGTAGGATGTCCGCCTGATACTGCACAAATAGGCGCTGGGCTTCGTTGCTCAGGTCTTTGGGCGGGCTGATCACCAATTCCCGCTTGCGGATTTCAAGGCCCGTGGCGGTGGCGTGTTCAACGCTGGCTGACTCAAACAGGGCGATCACCCACCCCTCAAAACCCTGCCAAACAGACTCGGCGGCTTTGCGCCAAGCTTGGGCCAAGGGGCCTTGCAGCCACCACTTAAAGGGAGGTAACTGGATCATAAGGCCGCCAAGGTTACGTCCGGAACCCAGTAGCGCCCCGCGGGAAGCACGGCACTGTTGGTGTTTAGCTCCAGCACTAGGTCCGGGTAGCTTAAGCCAAATTCAGCGAAGAGATGAGCGTAGAGCGGTCCTTCTTTAAAATCTTGACCTAGTCTCATCTGGGCAAAATAGTCGGTGACCGATTGGATCAACGCAGACTCATGGGGTGCGTTGGCGTAACCCAGGCCCAGGGGGAGCACCTCGGCGGTGGCCAATTCGACGGTTACGGTGTCGGTTTCCATTTTTTCCGCGTCGATCAAGGCCTGTGCCGCCTCTTGAGTGGGCACGGTCAATTCCCCGCCCTCTCCGTAGATGGTAAAGGTCATGGACGCATCGGGCCCGGTGAGGTCGTGGGTCACATGGGCAACGCTGGGCACGGTGCCCAACTGGGTGGTGTAATACAACACTCCGCCTGGGTTGATGGTCACCAAGGCCCTTTTGTTTTGGATCCGTAGACGTAGCGCCGCATCAGATTCAGGGTCCTCGCCGGTCTGGTCGAAATCGGGACCGTTGTAGGTGATGCTGGTCAACGGCAGCGCCGCCTCGCACTCCCAGGCCATACCTAGTGGGGCGTTATACTCGACGGAATAGACCAAGACCTGCCCCGGATAATAGGCATCCTCTGCGGTGGGACAAAGGGCCTCGACCTGTACCGTAAAGGTCGAATCTCCATCTGCCGGAGTGACCGCAGCTAGGGCTTGATAGCGTCTCGGGTTAGCTTCAGAGATAAAAAACACGGTGCCCGCGTCCACTGCCAAAGGCACCCCAACCGCTTTGGTTAAGTCGAGGGTCAACTGAGTACGTTGGCCCAACTTGCGGGAAAGCCCGTCATCCATAGCGCGCTCGTCGAGCCAATGACCCGTGGCAGTGCGCCAAAACAACTGGGGCACTAGGGCCACCAAGGCGTTGTACAGCAGCGCCCAGGCCTGCGAAACCACGACTCTGAATAGCTCGAAGACTGGCTCCACAGCCGACTGCAACAAGTTGGCTAGCGGCCCCCCGGTGATTTGCGCCTCCAGTTCTTGGTTGGCCCATTGTTCGGTGATCCCGACCTCGGACAGAAGGTCCCTGGCCGTTTTTTCATTCATTTCTGCCATATCAGCCTCCCAGGCTTTCTTTGTTTATTGCTTTTCCGGAGTCTTCAATACACCGAATACCGTCCAGATGAACCTATTGTGTTGGCTTAGTGTGGCTGCTTTCGGTCTCCATATTTTTCGCATAAATAATTGATTTATTGCGTTAAACTGCTCTTAGTGTTCAATCAACTGGAAATAGGGACACCTTGATCAAAACATGGTTTTTGGCACCTGTTGACTAAGCATCAACCTGAGACAGTGCTAATCTGAGGACCCATCAGGTACACACAAGGTACTTACAACTATTTCTGATAGTATTCGAGCCGTTTAAATAGGATACTACCGGTGTTCTCATCCTTGCGCTGAATCAAAGACCGGTTATTGGAACGGTTCAGACCTATCTACAATTCCGCAGAGAAATTAAGGTAGGCAGGCCCACCTGCAGGGTACACGTGAGCCGGTTGTTGCGGGGTCACACCACCTGAAATGGATCGGGTGAAATTTAAACAGACAGTGTATGGACTAGATTGTGGTAAACTAATCCCCGCAACAGTTTGACCTCCTATATTTGGCCCACCCACAAACCATGTTGACAGCGGGCTGTAACCCGTGAGCATAGGTGAAGCCCGCATCGGGGACGGCAGACTAAGGAAAATAAAACTTTGTGAGCCTGTGTCAGTCCAGCCGCTGCCCATGATCTGCCCATTGTCTTCTTCGTAATGCCAGTAATACCGCAGGCAAGCTCCCAAATCTTGTAAATATTTGGGCATCAAAAATTCTTGGGTAGCTTCCCAGCGCCTCTGAAGTCGAAATGCCCCGATTTCCCAACTCAAATTTGTTGTGATGCCGCAGTCCAATTCAATCTCGATCTCCAATCCGTTTTGTACTGGAAACCCGCTCAAGTCCACCGCCTCGAATTTGTGCAATACCACAGTCTCGTAAGCGTGAGTTTGTCCCCCGTCATGGGTGATGTATGTTACATTAGTGAAATCGTCGGAAGCGTTGGCATGGCGGAGCCAAACGGTGACTACCAAGTCCGTCGGGGCGTTGTGCATGGACTCAAAAGCTAACGATATCCGTCCGCCTTTAAGCGCTGCTGCATCTTTTGACTCAATGCGGTAGACGCGGTGGAGCTTGCCCAATTCCGATGGAATCGAAACATTGTAAAGCCGCGCCGAATGTCCCCCGCTAAGGCTAGATGAGTTGTTTTGGTCGGCGGTCCCGGAGGTGGCGGTCTGCGTAGTGAAAAAACCCAGCCGGTCCACCGAACCAAATTGTCGATTTCCACGCCCCACGCAGCCAGCATCCAAGTTGTATGCTGCATATTGCGCAACCCGACATCCACCGTTGATAATCAGGTCGGGTTCCCCCCCGCTGCTCCTCGAGTTGAGAATGCCCAAAAACTCGGCAAAGTCGTTTTGGCTGGTAGGGCTTTCTTGAAATTTTCCGGTGATCAACAGCGGATAGCGCCCCGCGTCGGGTGCTGGTAACGCGGCATTGAGATAGTCCTGGCTTAGCGTGGCACTTTGTTCGTCAAAGTTGATCAACGGCTCGGAAATGATCGTACCACTGGTTTGGTCGGCAACCCAAAGCGTGGGCGCGGCGGTAGAACCGGGGACAAGGTTGGCGAATTGAACTCGGCTGTAGGTACCGGTGGTTGCATTGAAAAAATCAACGGCTATCCCCGACAGCGTGGTCCCATCCCAACTACCCGCAGCCAGCGAGTTACCTTGGGCCAAATGCCACATTACCCAACTTTTTATTTGCTCGTTTTGGTGCCATGCGGCAGCCCAGCGGGGGCTATTGGGCTCAAATAGGCGTTGGCCTAAAGGGAAAATTTTCTCGGTATGCATTGGGGTTCCTTATTCAAAATTCATCGGCGCGTCGCCGAAACGCGCGCCGAATAGGGTGGTGCCAAAGCCCGCCGGGGGGATGAGGGTTTCGATTTGGGCATGTTTGACGCAGCGGGCCGGGGCCAGATAGCCAAAAATTTCCTTAGCCAGGGCCAACTGACCACCGGTCGCACTAGTCCAGTAGCGGGTAAAATAAAAGGGGTAATTAGTCGGTGCAGGGCCTCTAAGCTCCTCTTTGAACCAACTTTCACCCAAGATCAGACCAATCAAGGCGATCCCCTCGGGCGTGGCATTGTAGGCTAAAATATCCCGGTAGTACTGCACATAGACCCGTTGTAACTCCGAAGAAGCCGAGGCAGGTGGGGGAATGACTAGGTCCGATTTGATGATCTCAAACCCGGTGGTCGTGCTGTGATCCACGCAACTGGACTGGATCACCGACTCGGTAAAACCCAGCATACCAGCCCAGATAGCCTGGGACATCTTGCGGAAGGCTGCGGCAATCGGGCCGACCAACCACCATTTAAAATCCGGCAGGGTGATCATGGCAGTAACTCGATGGCGGTTTGGGGCACCCAATAGGTACCCGGAGGCAGTTGGGCATAGCCGGTATTCAGCCGTAAGACCATCGACGGATAGATCAGCGAAAATTCTGCGAACAATGAGGCGTACAGGCTCCCTTCTTCATAATCTTGACCCCGTTCTAGTGCCTCAAAATGGTTGCTGACTGCTGTAATCAGTTCGTCGTCAACGGGCCCATTTTTGACACTGAGGATTAGCGACAAATATTCCGGTTGGGCTAATTGGACCTCAATGGTATCGGTTTCAATCTTTTTTTCGTTCACTAGAGCTTCGGCGTCCGTCAGAATTTGGGGGTCCAAAGCTCCGCTGGCCCCATAGAGCGTATAGGTCATTTTGGCGGTCAGGGTGTCGGTGGCGTCGTGGGTCACGTGCACTACGCCGGGCAGGGTCGAGAAGACCGCAATATAATACAGCACCCCACCCGGATTGACCGATCCCAGAGCGCGCTTGGCATAAACTCGCTCACGCAACGCCTCGTCGGTTTCGGGGTCGGTGCCGATGACCAGATAGCCGCCTCCGTCGTAACTAATAGAATCCAGTGGCAAGGCGGCCGAGCACTCCCAAGTCAACCCGGTGGGGGCGTTGTAATCTGCCGAGTAGACTATCTCTCGTCCGGTGTCGTACTCGTCAGTTGCTACCGGGCAAAGGGCCTCGACGGAAATCGAAAAAGCGGTGTCCCCCTCTAAGGGGGTTACGGTACCCACCGCTGCATACCGGCGCGGGTTGGACTCGCTGATGAAGAACTCGGTGCCCGCATCAATCGAAAGAGGCACCCCGGCTGCCTTGGTCAGATTTAGAGTCAGCCGGGTTTTTTGCCCCGGTTCCCGCACTAGCCCATCATCCAGGGCCCGTTCATCAAGCCAATGCCCAGAGGCATAGCGCAGGAAAAGTTGGGGCATCAACAACCCCATAGCCTCGTAAAACAACTGCCAGGCGGCCGAAAGCACTACGCGCACCAATTCAAAAACCGGTTCCGTGGCAGCTTGCAGTATATTGGCCAGCGGTCCTCCAGTCACTTGGGCTTGGATCTCGTTGTTGGCCCAGTCCTTGTTGATGCCCAATTGGGCAAGCAGGGTGGCCTTGATTTTGTCGCTCATGATCGCCATCAGGCCCTCAAGCTGTTTAGGGTTACTGCCACCCCGGGACCTTCAAAGCCCCGAATTTTTGCGGCCACTATAACCTTGCCGTCTGCTTGGTAACGGATCGTCAGGCCGTTTAGCTCGATCCAGTTCTCTGAAGCTTCCAACTCGGCTATCAGTTGGGGCAACCGCTCGGCCCACTGGGCCGGGGTGGCATTTAAAAGCCCATGTTTAAACAACGCCTCCCGCCCGCGGATGGCTAGGGCTTGCTCGTAAGCAGCCAGCCCATTGACTTGGCCGAATCGGGTGTTTGTTGTGTCCAACACTAAATCCAGGTTTTCTTGGTCCCATGCGAGACCTATTGCAGCGGAGATATTTGACATCAGGTTACCTGCCCGCCAGTCAATGGCCCCCCTAGAGTTCCAGGTGGGCAGGTACCAATAACCACCGCGCTACTCAAGATTTGTTCGGTAATCGCCTGGGTGATTCCATCCACCAAAGCGGCACCCTCTGGCGTTAGGGCATCTAATTGAGAATTTGCCGCCAAGTTGGCATTCAGGTTCTCCAACACGTTGGCTTGTGCTGCACTCTGGATTGTTGAAAGCTGCAGTGTCATATCGTTCCTATGGTTTTGACTGTTTGCCTAGTTTGATTTCGCTACGGATCACTCCGTTGTCCCAATCCGTCTCAAGCTTCTCTGTTGCTTGCTTGACCTCCGACAATGCCGCCAAAGGGGTCCCTAAGTTGCCCCCGCTCTGGCAAATCGAAACCAACAACCCGGTGATCACTTTCAAGGCCACCAGCAATTTGTCGTGCAATACCAGATAATCTTCAGCGCTGCCCAACTCGATTCCTGACCGCCCTTGAATCTGGATCGCGCCGGTTTGCAGATCCAAGTTGCGCCCCCGGTATCGGTACCCGGTTACAATGGCCTTGTCGGCCCTCCAGCCAACAAACTGAACCAAGGCCACATCGCCCGGCTCGGGAAGAGCCACAATACCGGGATGGGTGGTCGCCAAGGCCACTTTAGCCAAGGGGTGTTTGAATGATTCATCCCTTTTTCCATCAGCATCTAGGGGTTGCAGGTCGGCCACCATCAACGGGCGTATAGCGGTGTCTGTGCCGGTTGCCGCGTAGACGGCCAAAACCTTGGCCTCCCGAATCGTGTGCCAACCGCCTAAACCAGGAAATGCTCGTTTGACCAAGGTCCGCAAAACTTCCGCGTTCATGTTGTCTCCGGAACCAGGGTTACGGTCATACTCTGCCATTTGGCGTCGAAGGCCACTCGGTCTACCGTTCTTGCAGCACCTTGGTATTGAAGCCTTGCGAAGGGGCGCAGCCGGGGTAAAATCACCGATTCAAATTCGTCGGCTCGAGATTCAAAAATCAATTCCGAGCCGATTTCAGTCGGGACTCCCGGCGCGTAACCTGGCAACAGCAGTAGTTTTTTGCCTTCTATGTTCAAATGCCAGCGTTCGGTGGTTTGTCCAAAGCAGAGGGCCACCTGATCCAAGGCACCCCGCAGGCTCCCACAAAAAACCATATCGCGCGGCTGTGAGGGAATCGGCGGCGCTAGGCTCAGAAAAATCAATCCAGCTCCCACCGCTAGCTTGGCCAAAGCTGCCTCAGCGGTAACGGCCCGCATCTGCTCCTGCACCGGGCGGTTTAATAGGCGGCGGACCAGTCCCACCGCCTCGATTTCAAACAAACGGTCGCCCACTTGCTGGCACCTAGTAACTTCCACTGCTGCCACCGGATACAATTCCCCCCACCGCCCCAAGCTGATCAGGGCGCTCCCGCCGACCGGAACGGGTTCTTCGGTACTCATTTCACAAAGGGCTGCCCGCTGCCGCTCCAGCTCAATCCTGAAATCGGTCAGTTGGTAGCTGGCCCCGGCTAAGTCCAGCCGACCCAATACTAATGCTGCGTCCACTAACCCCCCAAGCCAATAGATTCACCGAAGCTAGCCATGTTGGCGTCGATGGAAGCCAGCAGGCTGTTTTTCTTTGCTTGCTCGATGGCTCCTTGGCTGGCTGCGGCGGCAGCGGCTTGGATACGTTCGGCGATTTCGCCGCCCCCCTTGAGCATGGGCGTGTCCTTTTTCACCCGCCGCTGTTGCGGGTCGTTTACCACCTCTAATTCCAAGGTGACCAAATACCAGCTTTTGGAGCCCTGGGGCCTTAAGTCATAGCTCAACCGCCGGATGCGCACATCGGTATAACCCAGCGCGTTTAGGCCCATGTGGACCAGGGGATAGGTTGTTCCTTGGTCGCCTGTTTTATGGGCTTGGAACATAGCCTGAAGTGCGGCCAGTTTAGCGTCTTTGTCCTGGATCCCTTCGCCCGAATTCCCAAAATCCGAACTATCATGCAGGCCCATTAAAAGGCGCAAACCTTCTTGCTCGGTGCCGGTGCCTTGAGGGCCCAGTTTCTCGGAACCTGACAGGGCGATCACTCGTTCCACCAAAAAGGAACCCAATTTCATTCGTTTAAAATTTTGCAATGCCGGCATTTTATCCTCCTGCTAATGCTTCGCGCCGCAAGTCCGCCGCCACGTTTCGTGAACGGCTATAGACAGCACCGATATGATATTGAACCACAGGTTGGTGGGCATTGAGCGGGTTTTGGATTAGGTTTTCTTGTCGATCAGGTCGCCATGAGCCGACCTGAGCATTCTTTACTAGCGCCGTGGTGGTGGCTTGGTGGGGTAGTTCGCCCATCCCCCCTTCTAAAAAGCCTTCGGTTGCCGATGCCCAGACTAAATCCACCTTTTTTTCTATCCAGAGAATCTTGCCTGAAATGGTTTGGACTAACCCGCCACTTGCCTTAAGCAATTGCTGATTGAAACCTAGCTTGGTATGCCAACCTCTTCTTGCGCCGGTCTCCAAAGAGAACTTTGGGCGGGGCAGCTTGGGTGCCAACTGAAAGGGTTGACTCCCAAAGAAATGGTCAAGGCCGGAAATCTGAGGGCTCCTTTCAAACAGGTGTTCATTTGACTGGGGAGTCCTGCGGGCTTGCGACAAAAGCTTTTGGGTCTTCTTCACGGGCAATAAAGCGGCAACCGGTAAATTAGCCTCGAAGCTGCGCCCAAAATCTTCCAAAGCCTTGTTGGAACGCCCTTCGCCCGTCGATATGCTTAAGCCGACCGGAAATGATGCTTGCTTGTTTGGGTTTGCTCTAAAGGCCATGCCCCAAGCTGAGCCAACCCGCACCTGGGCCAGGAAATTTGCCGGTTGGAAACCTTCGCTGCTCTGTTCAATAGGGCGGTCCGTGTCCCCAGAAGTGTGTTGAAATAGCGACAGAAAGAAGGCTTTGGGGTCAAGATTTCCCGCTCTTTGGCTTTTATGGCGGCTCCAAAAGGGAGGCATCACGCCCAAGTATTTCACCTTCTGATCCGTTTTAACTGCGGAGCGTTCCACTGAAACTCCCGCCACACCAAGAGAGAGGACGGTCTGGGACAACGACTGGGCCGAGCCTGCCCGATCATTTTGCCGGTCCTCTTTAAAGCGCATCATCTCCAAAGGACCCGAACCAACTTGATGGGTTTGATGAGCAAAGGCCTTCTCTAACTTGGCTATTGCTCGGTGGTGAAAGAGCCGATCAAAGAGCTGGAAATCAAAGGTCTTAAGTAGTGAGGCCCATTTTTCGGACTTCCCCGATAGCTTTTCAGCCAACAGGCACCAGTCCTCCAACCTCTCCACGAAGTCATTTTTGGTGGCCAATTCTTGCGAGATGGCCAGGGGGGGAAGGTTTTTAATCAATTCGGACTCCCTGTAACTTGGCTTGGTTTTTTATTTCACGTGCTTCAAGCCAAAGGGCTTTGGCGGCTGCACGGACCAGTTCTTCAGCGCTTAACTCGCCGACTTGGTGGGGACGGGCCTGCCCCCAGCGGCAGGCCAAGGCCTCCAAAATGTCTTCCTCGTCTAAACGATGCGCTTCGGCTTTCCCAGGCTGATCTCCTCAACGCCGACCATCTCACTGGCTAGTTGTGCCAATAGGTCCAAAGCTAGGTCCCAGTGGTCCGGGTCGCTGAGTTTAAGGCCCAGGTCTTTCAGCCCACCGAATCCTTCGATGGATTCGACGGCGGCCAAAAGAATTTCTACGCAGTTTTGGTGTGGTGCTTCTTCTTGTCTTGCTGTTCCTAGGAACAAGCGGAGACGGGAATATAACTCCTTGTCGAAAGCGAAGCGGAAGGTGGTTCCTCCCACTTCGACTTCGAATCTCCTCAAGCGCCCTTTAGCCAAACGCTCGGCGAGACTTCTTGTATGTGGAGCCGAGGGATCAACCTCGGCAAACCCATTTTCCTGTAATTTCATGTCGTCGTTCATTGACTTTGGGTGCTTGGGGTTTAAGGTGGCTAGATGCCGCCCTCTTCGTTGTCCGGGTTAACCAGTAAACCGTTGACGATTGCCTCGCCGACAACGTCAAAGGGGAACTCAAAGAGGTCGTCGCTTCCGTCGATCCGGTTGAAGCTGATCGACTCGGGCAAATGCAAGTCCACCGCAGACAAAGAGGCGCAAAGGGCGTCGCCGCCGTTGTCTTCGGCAACGTCGAGGGTCATGAACTCGAAGCGGACGGGCGGACTCAACTCGCCGTTGGCGGTAGCTTTGGCCAGCAGGGCATGCATCAGCCGTCCTCTAGCTTTGAGGCTACCGGTCACGTTGATCGACTTTTCGATACGCACTCCGTTTACTGCTTCGCTGCGCTTGGGCAGGTTCAGGTTGATTTCGTGTGCGCTCTTGATCTCCCCTAGTTCACAGAGGACACGGGCATTGCGCCCTTGGTAATGGGTCTTAACGGCCATGGTTTAAACTCCTTGATCTGGGGTCAGGGTGATGGTTTCAGTGATGACGGGAACATGGTTGGGGCCCTGGGCCGAAATGGTCAGACTCAGGCTTCCATCAGCATTCCAAGAACCGCTGGTCTCCCAACGGGTCAATTCCCCAATTCGTTTCATTTCGGGGAAACCGGCGGTGGCCATCATGGCTATGGCGTTGGCCCCCGGTTGATCCAAGGGGAATTCATGGCTGTTGACGGCCGGGAACGCCCGCAAACGAGCTTCACGTAGGACCTTGTGGGCAATGCGGGTCAACGGCAGGATTTCCTGATCGTCCAAGGGGCCAGCTAGGGTCAGGCCCAGGTTGATGTATACGCCCGTGGGATCTTCCTTGTGCCGTTTGAGAACCACCGCTCTAGCCTCAGCTAAGCCGTCGATCACTGCGCGCTTGGTCAGGCTCCAACGGTTATCAAGGGACACCCCTAAAAGGCTGTGCCGCATGACCATGCCTGCGTCCTCAGCGAGCGTCTCAACGTTCATCACCGCGCCGGCCAAAGCCCCTAAATGTCCGTCCTGGGTGGTTGGTGCTACGATGGCGATTTTAGGGCTGGAAAAGGCGTCGCAAGCCGTTTTAAAAGCAGCCAAATAGCTTTCGGGTTGTTCCTCTAAGCTTGAATCTGCGGCGAAGGTTTCGGCAGTGAAGGTTGCCGTGATCACCAATTCATCGACGCCGGTCGAAGCGTCTAAGACATAGGTTCCATCATAATTAGCGGTCCCCGAAAGAATCACCGTGTCGCCCACAGCCAAGGGATGGCCCAGGGCAGGAATACCCACCAGTCCACCGGTATTGTCCACCGCAGCAGCACCGCTCAGATCCAACCGATAGGCTTTGCGGAAACGGGTCAGAGCAAAAAAATCTTCTTTAAGGGCCGAGCGGCTGGCCAATTCGTTTTTCAGGGCATCTAAAAAAGCAGCGTCTGCTTCGGTATCCAGTACTAGGCCTTCGACCTCGCCGACCGCCAGAACTTCATCGATACGGCTGCCTAAGTTAGCTGCATCCAAGTGTCCCGCCGGGCCACTGTTGACTAGTAGGTTGGTCCGCGCGCCGCCGTTGAGCCGGGCTGCTGTCAGTTCGGCAATCAGACGCGTCTCACCTGAGAAGATGGATGCTTCGTCGCTGCTAGCGTTAAAGGCTTGAACCAGTGCTAGGCTACCGGCCTGGGTGATCCAGCCCAGCTTTCCATAAAATCCGGTCGGAGGGCTGAGCTCCCCGCTGTTGGCCAGTTGGGCCGAAATACCGCTCACTCGCTTGATTCCCATGTATCACTCCTTGGGTAGTTGGGCCCTATGGGGCCGTTTTAATGCGATTTCGAAGGATCAATTCTCATTGATCTATGCCCGACCCGTCAGGGTCCCTTCGCAGGCATCTTGAAATTAAAGGCCAGTTGGGCTGAAAAAGGGTTTGCATTGTCCCTTAGCCCAAATAGGGAACCCCGGAAAATGCTAATTTCCTGTTTAAATACCCACCAATGCCGCTTGCTGGACCTGCTTGTAGTCGACGCCTAGATAGGCAATGCGCTCGTCAAGCGGGATTGTGGCTTCCTCGGCGGGCAATACTGGCGACCAAATTAGTTGTTCGGTCAGTTTCAGCGCCACTTGAGCCGAGCAATGAAGAGCATCGATCGGTAGACTGGTTACCTGATAGCTCTCTCCTGATTGGGCCCACTGGTCGAACCATTGAAGCAACGTCAGGCAAACGGCTGGGTAGGTCCGTTGTTTGTGGAGATTGTCTAAGGTCAACAAGGCGGAATACTCTTGATCCACCAACAGGTCGCTCCCGCTTAACTCTGTGCGGATGGTTTGCAGGGAAGTCACCTCGTAGCTGCAATCAAGGGCGGCGGTTTCGGTACGGGTGGTCAACTCGTCAATGATCGATTGGATGCGCAACATGAAACCTCAATAGGATCGTTAGAAGTTGCGTTAAAGCTAATCCAATTTTTGTTTGGAGGTGAGACGGAAAGCATGCCGCCAGCAAAAGATCCTGGGTCGGGTTGGAGCGAAAGTTTAAGGGGTGATTTGGGTTGAGCGTTGTGTCTAGGGGGCGAAAAACAACCTCAATTATGGCGAGTGGGATGCGGTTAAGGGGGCCAATTAGGGACCCAGAATTTCACAGCAAGGATTTTTAGACTATTGAAGCGGCTCTTTAAAGGCGAGTTTCTACGGAATCACACAGAATTGCCTCAATCCAGGGAGACAGCGGGTTTTAGGTTGGGCTATCCGGCGCTTCAAAGTAGGTTAGTCCTCCTTTAGCTTCAAAGAAAAGCTTACCTAGATGAAGCCAGAGGACGCTGAACTAAGCAGAAGCGCTTGGAGAGTGGTTTGTCGGCGGGCATGAAGAACCGGCTGGTGTTGACGGAGCCAGTGAGCATATCCAGAGGGGACTAAAAGAAACGCCAGTAGACCCCTATCAGGTATGGAGGACGCAGGGTTTAACACAAGGTCCGCAAAGGCTTATAGGGCAACAGATTCTAACGGGATGGGGCTGGCAAATCCCCCAGCTAAGTGCGCTTTGGCTGGGAAACCAGTTAAAATTATGCTTCTGGTTAAAGGGAAATCTAATCCGTTGGATAGGTCTAGATACCCGAATTAGAGGGCCTCTAATCCGTTAGATGCGCATTTGATGAGAGCGAGGCGTAAAGACCTAGGGGAACCCTAGGAGTGCAAGAAAGGCTTCAAATTATCTCAAGGCTTTTTCCCAGTAACAGTTCCACCGGGGGAGGATCAAGGAAGGATCAAAGGGTGCACCCGAGAAGGTTGTCGAGCGGGCGAATGCGTTGCCATCGTAGGTTTATCCGGGTGAAGAGGTTAGGAGACACCGGGCCCGAGTTCAAGGGGCTGGGAAAGCCTCAAGCCTCTGGAGGCAACAGGTTGGAATAGTCCAACTCACGCAAGGCGTTAAGTACCAAGTTGGCGGGAAGGCCCAAGATGCTGCCCAGATCGGTCACTTCGATCCGTTCAAAAAGGCTGGCTCCTAAGCCCTCAATTTTATAAGACCCCGCGCATTGGTAAGGGGTCTCGGCTTTTAGGTAGGTTTCGATCTCTTTGGGCTCCAACTCGCGTATGGTCAGCCAAGCTTGATCCCAGCGCAGCAATTCTTCGTCGCCAGCTAAAAGAGCCATGCCGTTGACCAAGCGGTGGGCTTTGCCCTGTAACTGGCTGAGTTGTTCGAAGGCGGTGGCAAAGTCGCCGGGTTTGCCCAAAACTTGGCCGTCCACTTCCGCTAACTGGTCAAAGGCCAAAATCCATTTGCCGGGAAATCGAGCCCGCAGCGATTGGGCTTTGCCATGGGCCAAACGCATCACATGGGCTTCTAAAGGCCCCCCTTCAAAGGAGGGTTCCACATATTCCGGGGCGGTGGCTTGGTGGTGCACTCCCAACTTAGTTAGGGCCTGCGAGCGCCAGGGGGCGCTGGATGCCAAGATCAGTTCCAGGTCGGCGGTAGATTTCAATGGATCTTGTGGGTTTTTGAGGGATTCATCTTGATCACCTTGTCGCTACTTTCGGTTTCTTCGGCCACCAAGTCTTTGGCCAGCAGTCGGCTGCTGTACTCGGGTACCAACTTCTGTAGCAACGTCAACATACCCAGTAAATTATTCTGTTCGGCGGCGTCAAACAACTGATCTAAGAGGGGGCGCAGTTCATTGTCAGGGATCATCTTTTCATGGGCCGAAAAGATTTTTGGGTGCTGGGTCTGGCGGGTGTTGCCCGCATCAATCAGCAGCTCTTCATAAAGCTTTTCGCCTGGGCGCAGGCCGGTGAACTGAATCTCAATGTCCTGGTCTAGTTGCAAGCCCGAAAGCTCGATCATCTGTTTGGCGAGGTCGTAAATCTTGACTGGATCGCCCATATCCAACACAAAGACTTCACCGCCCTGGCCCATGGCCCCAGCCTGGATCACCAAACGTACCGCTTCGGGGATGGACATGAAATAGCGGGTGATCTCTTTGTGGGTGACCGTTAACGGGCCCCCGGCGGCTATTTGCTTGCGGAATCGGGGCACCACGCTACCGGCAGAGTCCAGCACGTTCCCGAAGCGCACCATCACGAACCGGGTCTTTTGGTTCGGGCGTTGGGCTAAAGCTTGGCAGACCAACTCGGCAATGCGTTTGGTGGCCCCCATGATGTTGGTGGGGCGTACCGCCTTGTCGGTGCTGATCAAAACAAAGCTTTCCAGGCCGCATTCTTGGGCTAGCTGGGCGGTCTTGAAGGTGCCTAGTACGTTGTTGAGGATGCCTTGGCTGGGATTGTCCTCCACTAAGGGGACATGTTTGTAGGCTGCGGCGTGGTAGAGTGTCTCGACATTGTATTTAGTTAACACCTCACGCATCCTGCGTTCGTCTAGGACCGAGCCTAAGCAGGAGACGTGGTTGGCATCGGGAAAACCCTCTTGGAATTCGGCGTCGATGTTGTATAAAGCCAACTCGTTGCGCTCTAAAAGAATCAACCGCTTGGGGTTTTGTTGGGCGATCTGGCGGCATAACTCAGAGCCGATCGACCCGCCCGCGCCGGTGACCATAACCGTCTTTCCTTTGATGTTTTGCCAAAGTAATTCGGGCTGCGGCAGCACTTCCTTGCGGCCCAAGAGGTCCACAATATCCACCTTGCGGATCTGGTTGACCTCTAATTTCCCACTGACCAAATCGGCGATGCCGGGGATCGTGTTGATCGGTAGATTAAATTGCTGCAAAAAGTGCATGATCCGCAATTTTTCCTTGCGGCTCGCCGAGGGCATGGCCAAAACGATGGACTTAACTTCGTGGCGCTCAATCAGTTTGCTCATCTTAGCTGGCGGATAGACCGTCAGGCCATGGATTAGCTGGCGCTGGAGTGCCGGGTTGTCGTCCACAAAGGCCACCACGCGGTATTCGGTGATGTTGCGCATCGCCTGATAAATCTGAGAACCTGCCTGTCCGGCTCCGTAAAGGATCACCTTTTCGGGGATCTTTCCGTGTACGCCATAGTTGTTGACCTGATAGAGGAACCACCGCAGAAAAACGCGGATATAGACCACCAAAATGAAGCTCAATACCGCGTCGAGCACCATGATCGAGCGTGGTAGGTTCGGGTAGGCCGAAAAGCGGGTCAGGAAGGCCAAGAAGATGATCAAGCCCGAACTGGCTAGGGTTGCACGGAAGCTCAGGTTGAGCATTTCGGCCCCGGCATAGCGCAGGATGGTCTTGTACATGCCGCTGAAGTTGAAGACCGCAACTTTGATAGCGATCACTAAGGCAATCAGGTGGCCATAGTCCAGCAACGTCTGCCAAGCGACAGAAAAGTCGAACCGCAGGCTGTAGGAGATGAAAATGGAGGTCAGGAACAAGAGCGCGTCAAGGGCTCTAAAGATCCAACGCTTAAGCTTGCGCGGTGCTTTGGCGAACAGGGGTCCCAGCTTTTTGGTCAGATCGGCCACGTTCTCTCTCGATAGTGTCTAAAGCTAGACTACAAGGCGTTTCTTGATCTGTCTAGCCAGGGCTGCCCAGAGTAAAAAGAGACTGCCCAAATAGATTAATTCGGCAACCCAACCGAGCCCGCGCAATTCGATGGCCATTAAGCCGATAAACAATTGCAACAGCCAAAAGAGCGCCGAAACAAAAAGGTGCTCCCTTTTACCTTCGTTGGCTAAAACCTGATAAAGATGGCTCCGGTGGGCTTTTACCAGCGATTCACCGCGCCATTTTCGGGCTAGCATGCTGCTCAGCTCATCGGCGTAAAAGGGAAAGAGGCAACCGACCAGAGCCAAAAACTCGGCAGGCTCGTCGGCTAGTTTCATCACTAGACCTGCAAAAATAAAGCCTAAAAGGATGCTGGACACGTCACCCATAAAGACCTTGGCCTTGGGTAAATTAAAAGGCAAGAAGGCCAGACAAGCGAAGGAGAGCATCAACGGCAGCGCCACTAGGGGCAAGGCTTCGCCATCTAAATGTGCAAACCAACTAAGCAGCCCAAAGCCGACCACTCCAGTTCCCCCGGCGATTCCATTGATGCCGTCCATGAAGTTATAGAAGTTGGCGGTACCGACGATAAACACGGCCACTGCCGCTAAGTAGGCTACGAAAATCGGGGTGATGCGGATCTCGGCCAAGGGGTAGATGGCCTGTAAAAACCAGAGCGCCGCAGCGAATTGCGCGAGCAAGCGCAACTTAAAAGAAAGGTGGATTTTGTCGCCATAGAGGCTTAAAAGCGACAATAACGCCGGTCCCACCCAGAAGGCGGGCGAAAAACCCAAGGCCCAGGCGGCGTAACAGAAGGCAGCCAGGATGCCCACTCCCCCTCCCTTAGGCGTCGGGCGGTGGTGGCTGCTGCGCTCGTTGGGACGGTCGATTAGGCCCAAAAGATGGCCGGCGCGCCAAACCAAGACCGCACCCATCGCAGAAAGCAAGACCGTAAAAAAGCCCAGCAAGACTAAACTCATGATTTGACCAGTTTTTTGTACAATGAGGCCACCCGTCCGGCGATTTTGGCGGTGCCATAATTCTTTTGGATATGGCCACGGGAGCTTTCACCCATCTGAGTCCGTTGTTCGGGACTCAGGGCGAGCGCTTTGGTGAGGCCTTCGGCTAAGGCTTTGGGGTTTTCGGGGGGGACCAAAAAGCCAAATTCCTTGGTCGGAATCATTTGGGCCACTGCCCCTACTTGGGTGGCCACCGCTGGGCGTCCCATACACAGGGCCTCAAGCAGGGCGATGGGGGTGGCTTCGCTACGTGAGGGCATCACGAAGACCTGGGTTCTTTTTAATTGCTCGCGCACTGCTTCCTTGTCTTGCCAACCCAAAAACTCGACGCTCCGGCTGGGGTCCGCTTGGCATAATGCCTCAGCCTGGACTTTAAGCTTCTTGGCAAAGGCTTGGTGGGTTTTGAGCTCTTGGCCGATTAGGCGCAGCCGCCAGGGACCCGGCACCTGCGCTAGGGCTTCCAGCAGGACGTCCTGGCCCTTGAGGGGGTTTAAATTAGCGGTCGAGAGGATCAACGGCCCGCCCTCTTCGGCGGCTGGTACTTCTTTGATGGGCTGCCAAAAATCCGGGTCCACCGGGGCCGGCAAGATTTCGGCCCCTGGGGTGCCGTAGACAAGGGTGCTTTCATGGCTGACGGCGGTGACGATAAAGTTGCCGGGGCGCAGGAACTTCAAGGCTAAGTCCACCAGCTTTTTAAAGCCCGGTACGGTCTCATGGAAGGTCCAGAGCAGTGGAGTGCCGCTCAGTCCGGCAGCGATTACCGGGGCAATGTTGGCCGCCCCGTGCACGTGAAAAACCGTAGGCCCAATCGACTTAGCCCGACGCGCCAGCCCGGTGCCCATCACCGCATTGAGGGGCACTTCGAGGAGGTAGAGGGGGTTCCAGTAGTGCCGCAGATTGATCAGCGGAATATCAGTGATCGCGCCCTTGGCGGTGGTCACGTAATAGGTCTCAAAGCCGCCTTTTTGCTCTAAGTATTGAGCAATGGTTTGGGCATAGACATGGGGCCCGCCAACGCGGTGGTCCAGCAAAAAATGGAAAACCTGGATGCGGCTCATGATTCCCTAAAGTAAAGTTCTTGGTCCATTGGCCTATCCTCGATCAAACTCGGCAAAGGAATTTCGTCGGGCTCTTCGCCACCAGGACCGCGCAAGATCCAGTTAAAGCGGCCCCCTTGACGCCCAATCAGGGGCCTAGCGGATTGCTTGTATTGGTGTAGCCTTTCCAGCGGACCAGGTTGGCAATGTATCAGCACCAATAGTTGCATCGAATCCTCTGATTTGACTTGCGCCCATTCTGGCCCAAGGGGCTGTTCCGGTCAACCTGAGCGGCGGGCCAGTTGGGTTTCGAGCCAGCTTAATAGTTGGTCCCGGTCGAAGTGTTGTTTGGCGTAGGTCACTCCGGCTTTGCCCATAGCCTTGCGGCGGGCTTCATCCAGTCCGGCCAACGCCAAAGCCTGCTGGGCCAACTGTTCTGCATTGCCACTGTCGGCGACCATTCCCGCCCCTGATTCTAACACCACCTGGGCCCCTTCACCTTCGAGCGCCGCTAAGATCGGGGCCCCAAAGGCCATATAGGCCTGGACCTTGGCCGGTAAGGTCATGGCATTGAGCGGGTCGGATTTGAGGCTCACCAAAAGGCAGTCCGCTTCTTTAAAATAGGCGGGCATTTGTTCTAAGGGCTTACGCCCCAACAGGTGGAAACAGGACTGCAGTCCCCGGCGGGTCACTTCCTCGGCGACCCATTCGGCCTTTCGCCCGCCACCTAAAATAATCCATTGGATTTCGGGCCGGTCTTTGAGCCTCGTTGCGGCCTCTAAGAGGGTTTCAAATCCCTGAGCTTCGCCGATGTTACCGGCATATAAGATGCGGAAACCTGGGGGTAATTCGGCCAGTTCGCTGGGGTTGAGGCGGGCCGTGGAATTGGTGAAGTCCGCTTCGGCCCATTGGGGGAAGTAGAGTAGCTTGTCTGAGGCCTGCCCCATTTCCAGTAGGCGTTCTTTAAAGCTCTGACTGCTGAGCAATAAAAAGTCGCATTGATCATAGATCCAGCGCGAAAGCTTGCGTACCGGCTCGATGATCTTAGGGTTGGTGATCCCACCACCCGAAGTCAGTGAGTCGGGCCAGAGGTCTTGCACCCAATAATGCAGCGGCGCGCCGGTCATTTTTTTAAGGGCAATCGCTGGGAGTACCGCGGTGATGGGGCTGGGGCCGTAAACAAAGACCGCGTCAAAGGGCTGGCGGCAACTAAACATTGCCCGCAAAGAACCCAAGGCGGCAAAGCTCAGGTAGTTGAGGGCTAGTTGTTTTTTGCTCTGTCCTCGCGCCAACATGGGGCTTCGGATGATTTCGATCCCAGCCCAAGACTCGCGCCAAGGCCCACCCCAGCCGTAGCCCGCAAAGAACTGACCTTCAGGGTAGTTGGGCAGTCCGGTCAAGACCGTCACTTGATGCCCCCGCTCCAACAACCCTAAAGCTAGGTCGTTGATGCGGAAGTTTTCAGGAAAAAAATATTGGCTGACGATCAGCAGGTTCATGGGCCCCTAGGCTAGTCCAAATCGGGCTTGCGCCAGACCATTTTGTCGATGATCTTGGCGTAGCTCATGATGATCTTGACCACCTTGGCCGAACAGTTCAGGTCGGTGTAGTCGGGTGCGCGCAGATGCGGCAGGTCGTCGTCGAACATCTGCCGGGCGGCAGCGACGGACTCTAACATGCGTTGGGGCGCGATCCCGCCGATCACCATGGTCCCTTTGTCCATCACCTCGGGCCGCTCGGTGCTGGTGCGGATCAAGACCGCCGGGAAACCCAAAATATTGCTCTCTTCAGCCAAGGTGCCCGAGTCGGACAACACGCAGTAGGCCTTCTTTTGCAGTTGGTTGTAATCGAAGAAGCCAAAGGGCTTTAAATTTTGGATCAAGGGATTGAGCGTCACCCCCTCGGCCTCAATGCGCTTTTGGGTGCGCGGGTGGGTCGAATAGATCACCGGCATTTGGTATTTTTCGGCCACGGCGTTGAGGCTTTTGACCAGCGACAAGAAGTTGTGTTGCAGGTCCAGGTTTTCTTCGCGGTGCGCCGAAACCAAAATATATTGGTTGGGCTTGAGGCTCAGGGTCTCCAGCACTTTCGAGGCGTCGATTTTGGCTTGGTACTGAGCCAACACCTCGGCCATGGGGCTGCCGGTTACGAAGAGGTGCTCCTTGCGGAAGCCTTCGGCTAAGAGGTAACGGCGGCTGTGCTCGGTGTACGGCAGGTTGACGTCGCTGATGTGGTCTACCAGCTTGCGGTTGATCTCTTCGGGTACGTTTTGGTCAAAGCAGCGGTTGCCCGCTTCCATGTGGAAGATCGGGATCTTGAGTCGCTTGGCCCCGATGGCCGCTAAGGCCGAGTTGGTGTCGCCCAAAAGCAAGATGGCGTCAGGCCTTTCGGCGGCCATGATCTCATAGGTCTGGGAGATGATGTTGCCGATCTGTTCGCCTACATGTTTGGCTTGGCGGCCGGCGTCCAATTGGTAGTCGGGCTTGCGCAGTTCCAATTCTTCAAAGAAGACGTCGAAGAGGGTCGGGTCCCAATTCTGGCCCGTGTGGACCAGCTTGTGGTCCGTATAGCGATCCAGCGCCTTGATGCAGGCAGCGAGTCGAATGATCTCGGGCCGCGTGCCCAATAGGGTCATCACCTTCATGATTTACAACTCCAAGAAAAAGGTGTCCGGTGCTTCGGCGTTAAATATTTGGTCAGACCAGAAGAGGGTGACCAAGTCGCCGGGACCGGTGTTGGTGATGCGGTGGGTGTATCCCGGTGGGATGTCGACTACCTGGACCTGGGCCCCGCTGACAGGATATTCAAAGATTTCTTCGCCGTCGATCTGGCGGAATTGGACCACTGCTTCGCCGTAGACCACGCAAAACTTCTCGACCTTGGTGTGGTGGAAGTGGTTGCCTCTCGTGATGCCCGGCTTGGTGGTGCTGATGAAGATTTGGCCGGCATGTTCGGACTTAACGATCTCCGCCAGATGCCCTCGGCGGTCTTCGTGCTGGGCCAAGCTGTAGGCAAATTGATCGGGTGGCAGGTAGCTGATGTAGGTGGCGTAGAGCTTGCCCATCAAGGGGTCGGCGAAGTCCGGTAACAGCAGGTTTTCGCGGCTGGACTTAAAGCCCAGCAGGGTCTCGGCCAGTTTGCCTAATTTGATCTGGTGGCAGGGGCCGGCCTCGCGGTGGATATCGCGGCGTGGACCGGGCTCAAAGAGCCGGGCGCAAAACTCGCTACAAACATCGTCGATGTACAACAGGCTTAAATTGACCTGGGGATCATTCAGGGTGATCGGCAAACTGCGGGAAATCTGGTGGCAGAAGGTGGCCACGGCACTGTTGTAATGGGGTCGGCACCATTTGCCGAAGAGGTTGGTCAGCCGGTAGATCAATACCCGGTTGCCGGTACGCTCGGCATAGTCTTCCAGTTCCTTTTCAGCGGCGCGCTTTGAAAGGCCGTAAAGATTGTCCCGCTCCGCCTGGGTGCTGCTGGCAAAGAGAATCGGCGGGGCCGCTTGGCCGCGTTTTTCTAACTCGGTGATCAACTCAGCGGTCAGGCCTCGGTTGACTTGGTCAAATTCCTGGTCCGTCTCGGGCCGGTTGACGCCTGCCAAATGATACACAAAGTCCGCTTGGGCGACCAAAGCCGCCAACTCTTCGGGCTGGTTTTGGCGGGTATAGAACAGTAGCTCAACGGGGTCGATGGCCTGTTTTTGGAAGTCTGCCTGGATCTGACGGGAGCGGAACCACCAAGCTAGGTTGCTGCCCAAAAATCCTTGGGCACCGGTGATCAGGACGCGGGCCATGTTTTTAGCTCTGCTTGGACATAGTCAAGGGCCAGGAGCTTGTCTTTGATCTCCTGGTGGGTCAACTGATAGGTGTTCGAGGAATTATAGTCTTCTTCCTTATTGAGTTCCGGCTCCCCTTCGGTAAAATAGAGGCTGTAATTTAGGTCCCGAGAGTCGGCGGGTACGCGGTAGTAGTCGCCCATGTCCTGAGCACGTAGCAGCTCTTCGCGGCCCAAGAGCGATTCGTGTTGCTTTTCGCCGTGGCGGGTGCCGATCACTTTGATTTCATTTTTGGCGTCAAAGACCTCTAAGAGAGCCAAGGCCAGGGCCTCAATGGTGCAGGCTGGGGCCTTCTTAACAAAGGTGTCTCCCTGGTGGCCTTTAGAAAAGGCAAAGAGCACCAATTCAATGGCATCGCTTAAGGGCATCAAGAATCGGGTCATGTTGGGGTCGGTCACCGTGATCGGGGCCCCGGCTTTGATCTGGCCGATAAAGTGCGGGATCACACTACCCCGGCTGGCCATCACGTTCCCGTAGCGCGTAGCGCACAAGACGGTCCTTTGGTCTCGCACCGTGCGGCTCTTGGCGACCATCACCTTTTCCATCATCGCTTTGGAAATGCCCATGGCGTTTAAGGGGGCCACGGCTTTGTCGGTAGAGAGGCAAATCACCCGGCTTACCTGCTGGCGGATAGCGGCGGTGAGGACGTTGTCGGTACCGAGGATGTTGGTTTTGACGGCTTCAAGAGGATGGAATTCGCAGCTGGGCACCTGCTTGAGCGCGGCGGCATGAAACACATAGTCTACGCCCACCATGGCCGACTCCACCGAAGCGGGATCACGTACGTCACCGATGTAAAACTTTACCTTGTCGGATTCTAGTCGGGTGCGCAGGTCATGCTGCTTTTTTTCGTCCCGAGAAAAGATGCGGATTTCGGCTAGCTCTTCGGATAAAAAACTGTCCAATACAGCGTTTCCAAAGGAACCGGTGCCACCGGTGATCAATAGGGTTTTGCCTTTAAAGGTCTCGGTCATATCGGGCCCCATGGGGTTGGCGAGATAGGCGTAGCCACCGGGCAAAGCTCCGTGGTGCGCGTGAACCATGTTGTGTAGCCGATTTTGCCTGAGTGGGGGCTTTGTGGCAAGGACGGGACGCATTCAAGCTGGATTGAGCCTGCAAAAACCCTGTCTGAGGTGACTTGGGTGGCCTAAAGACCGTTGGGCTGGGCCTTCGGCATAAGCTTTGCTTTAATGGGCTGGAGACTGATAACATAAAGGGCAATCCCCCTCCCCCGAAGGTTTTGGTGAAGAAAAAGCTGTTGATCTATACGGACGCCACTACAGGCCCGGCGACTTTAGCCGAGTTGAAGGCCTTGGCCCCTTTAAATAAAGAATTTGAACTAACCTGGGCTTACGCCCCCCAAAGCCCTTTAGCCCAGGAAGCGGCGAGCCTGTCCTTTAGTAGCCAGCCGCTGAACTTGGGCCTAGCGGCCCAATCGCCTAGTTGGTTAGCTCGGCCGATTGCCACCTTGCGTCGCTTGAGTGGTGTGGATAAATCCCGCCAGGAATTGATTGCGGCCAGCTTAAAACCTATGAAGGCTGACCTGTTGTGGATTTATAGCGAAGCCGACGAAGGACGCGAGGCCTGCCGGAGGCTGGCCGCAGCGGCCCGTGCGGCGGGGATTGGGCAGATTTTCTTACGTTTTTTGCAGCCTTCACACCGACCCCAAGACGCCGCCCAGATGCAAGCCGATCAGGTCCTGCTGCAAGAAGTGGATCAGTGGGTCGCCGTCAGCGCCTTTGCTGGTCGGCGGTTGATGGACTACCGAGGGGTCAAGCCCGGTCGCTGGGCCGCTTTGCCACCCTGTCTGCCCGAGCAGGATCAGCGTGTACGCGCTGATGGGGCAGCGCTCCGTAGCGCCTGGGGGGTGTTGGACGAAGAATTGCTGGTCGGTGCACTAGAACCTGGACCAGCGGCGCTTTGGCTGATTGGAGCTTTGGCGCTGGTGAAAAGCCCCCTGCGTTTGGCCCTATTGGGCGGCGCTGGAGAACGACGCCTTTGGTCTGACGAGGTGCGGCGCTTGGACCTCGGCAAGCGGGTGATCTTGCCCGACGAATGGGGGGGCCCCGCCCAGGCGGTGGCAGCCTTTGATCTTTTGGCGCTGCCCCAACCTAGCGAGGCTTGGCAGGTACCGATGGAAGCCATGCTGCTGGGTCGGCCTGTCTTGGCGTCGTCAACGGGCGGGATGGAAGAATGGGTGGAACCGGGGGTTAGTGGTCGTTTGTTGCTGCCTAAGGACCGAGAGGCTTGGGCCGCTGCGCTAGAGGAACTCTGCCGGGACCGCCGCCTGCGCGAAGGGATGGGCTTGAGCGGCAAGGAACGCTTCTTTAGGCTCTTTGACCAAGACCGCTTTGCTGGACGGGTGGGTGCCTTGCTTAAAGAACGGGGGCTTTAAAGTTCTTTTAAGACCGGGCCGACTAATTCCCAGCAACTTAAGTCGGGCGGAGCTAAATCGCTCTTTAGGTATTTATTTATATAGTCCTGATAATTTCGGGGGCGCGTTAAGAAAGATTTAAAGTCAAAGGCCTCCAACTGCCCTGGCTGCTCAAGATCCACCAGTTCGGTGTTTAAATGCTGGTACAAATAACGGGTCAGCGGCACCGCCCCTTCGACCCAGAAAAAAACTAGCGGCTTGTCGAAGAGTGCGGCAAAGCTGACGCTGGTGGAGACGTGGGCCAGCACTAAACTGGAGCGGGCCACCAGTTCTTGGGTTTTACCTTGGATGACCTCCCGCCCGCCGAAGGCATCGCCCAACTCATCATAGCGGCTGCGTGGGTGGGCCGCGACCACCACCCTCAAGCCCGTCTGGGCCTCGACCTGCTCAAAGACCCGGATCATTTTTGCCAAATAAGCCTCGGTGCCGGGACGCTCATGTCCGTAGACCACCGCATAGTCCGGGTGGTGGGTAAAGGCTTCGTCCAGAAAGACACAAGTGCCGTCGGGGGCCTCACCTTGGGGGTGGGCTTTTTTGTAGGCCAAAAACCGGTCGTATTCCATTGAGTGGAAGGGCAGGATCAGCTCAGAGGGAAATCCCGTGCGGGCTTGGTAATATTGGGTTAGCTCGTTCCGCAACGAAAAGACGCGCAAGGGGAGGGGGTAGAGCTCACTGTGCTGGCGCAGCCAGAAGATCAAGCGGCTGCTGAACATGTCGCGCAGCCGACGCCAGCTTTGTCCGCGTAGTTTCTCAAAAATCCCGATGGAGCGTTGCTTTGCAACAGGCTGGTTTTCCTCCTGTTTGGGGCCAATGGGCAGCGCGGCCATAGCGGGCACTACATAACGGAGGCCCCGCTTTTTGATCCACCGATAAAATCGTTCGCTGGGGTAGGAAAGGGCCGAAAGGCCCATAAAAAAATCGACGAGCAAGCAGTTTTGTGGATCAAGTCCATCCAGCGCCTTTTTCAGGTCCCCCCATTGTTCGAATAAACGCCAAGTGCCCCGTTTCTGGTTGCCATGGGGTTTGCGCCGCAGCAGAGGGTACAAAATCCAAACCTCCACCTCAAAGCCCATCCGAGACAAAGGCCCGATGCCGTATTTTTCGGGGTCATCACCGTTGAGTTCGTTAGTGAAGAGAAAAACTAGGCGCTGGGCCATCGTCAGTTTCCTTTAAGGTCATGGGTCTTTAAACGCCCGTGATCCAGACGGTATACCACATCGCAATTCTCGATGGTCGAGAGCCGGTGGGCGACGATGATGATGGTCTTTTTGTGGGCCAAGGCCTCGATGCTCTTGGTGATCTCTTTTTCGGTTTCGGTGTCTAAGGCGCTGGTTGCCTCGTCGAAGACTAAGATTTCAGGGTTGTGGTAGAGCGCACGAGCGATGCCGATGCGCTGGCGTTGCCCGCCCGAGAGCCGCACGCCCCGTTCGCCTACGTAACTGTCGAGCCCTTCGGGCATTGAGGTGACCAATTCCTTTAGCTGGGCCATCTCTAAAGCCTCCCAAACCCGGTCCCGGTCAATTTCTTCGTCCGGCAAACCGTAAGCCACGTTCCGGGCAATCACGTCGTCGGTAAGATAAATTTCCTGGGGCACAAAACCGATCATCTGCCGCCAAGCCTTCAAGTTCTGCCCCACATCCACGCCATCGGCGCGGATGCATCCTTGGCTAGGCAGCAAGAGGCCCAACAGGAGGTTCAAAAAGGTGGACTTACCGGAGCCCGAAGGCCCCATGATCCCCACCGACTGATTTTTAGGGATCTTAAAGCTTAGCTGATCCAGTGCTGGGGCCTCGGCACCGGGGAAATAGAAGCTGACTTGGTCGATCTCAATTTGTTGTTCATAAGCCAGCGGGCGATGCTCGGCCTCCAAGGTTGCTTGATCGATCTGGACGGATTTAAGTTCTTCGAAGCTATTGTAGACGTTGTCCAGCGAAGGCCCGGCGAGTTTAAGGGTCAAGAGGTTACCCATAGAACGGTTCGCCGCCGGCATCAGACGGAATGCCGCTGCGCCAAAGAGCGCTAAGGTCGGCAAGATTTCGCCTGAGGGCATACCTTGTAGGGTCAAGAGGATCACCACCAAAATCAACCCACCAGCCATCAAGACTTCTAAAAAGATTCGCGGCATCTGCCCGGTGAGGTATTCATAAACAATGATCTTGGCCAGTTGCTGGTAATGGGATTCGGTTTGGTTGACCAAGAACTTACGGGCCCCAAAGAGCTTGGCCTCTTTGATCCCGTTGAGGCTTTGGTTGAGCCATTTGTAGGTTTCCGCTTCGTGTTCCAAGCGGGCCTGACCGTAGATACGGGCCTTTTTGCGGATCGCCCGGTAAAAGACCACCGCAATCCCCCCAATCAGCACAGCTCCGGTGATGGTGGCGACGGGGGCGGTGTAAATCAGTAGCAGCGAGATAAAGAAGGCGATGGTCAACTCGGTGATCATAGCGCTTAGGGGCAAGAGCACCCTTGAAAAGAGCAGCGGTACTTCCTGCTTTAGGTTGCGCATCAACACCGCCGAGTTGGTCTGTAAATGGAAGAGGTAGTCCGCCTCCAGATAGCTGTCTAAGAGCTTGATCGAATAGACCACCGAATTGTTGTAGATGTAACTTAACTGAAAACGGGTGAAGAGGTAAAAGAACCCGTTTTTAAAGATCATTAGGCCCAAGATAGCCCCGCCGATGGTTAAGATGCGGTTGCGATCCGTATGGGCCCCTAAGAAGTCTAAAACCCCGACAATAAAGGGATAGTCGGCCAGCTTGGCGGGTTCGTCCACAATCGAGATGAAGGGTAGAATCACGCCAACCCCGACGGTCTCTAAGACCGCGTTGATCAACACACCAACCAAAATGATGTAAAACCCGCGTCTTTCTTTAGGTCCCAAAAGACTGCGCAGCTTGCGGTAGGCCTCGAACATCAAGGCTCCTTAGGAGTTGGGGGGCTTTTTAGTTGGGCGGCCGCAGCCTCCCAATGTTGTCCGTCAAAGGCGACTCGTTCCCACTCAATCTGGTGGAAATCGTCTAAGGTGCGGGCGTTCAGGCTTATCTGGCTGGGGGCGACTCGGGGATTGGAATAGACCGGAATCCCGCAGTTTGAACAGAAAAAATGCCCGGCTGTCAGGGTGCCAAATTGGTAGAGACTCAAGTGTTCGGTTCCTTCGAAGTCCACTTGCTCAGGGGCAAGCCGCAAGTGCAGGGCTCCGCGCTTGGTGCAGATTGAACAGTTGCATTCGATCAGCTTCAATGCGTTGGGCCGGGCGCGGTAGCGGACCCGATGGCAATGGCAGCTGCCGGTTAGTTCCATGATCCTTAAGGTAGCGCAGTTAAAGAACTTCTTTGTATCCCGCTCGGTCCTGCTGTGTCTAGTCCAGCCCGAACAGGTGTCGGTTGGCTTTGATGAAACTAGGAGAGACGGGGTTTAGGTTTTCGCGGGTGGGGTGCCCTGGAGGGAAGAGCAGCCGCACGGCTTCTATCAACTGCAACTCCTCAGCATTAAAGGGCTGGGGAAGAGTAACCATCCGCATCAACTCCTGGGTCGCCGCTAACATTTCGGCCGGGCTGTTGTCGATGTAGTCGTAGCCTGCTTGATTGAACAAGGTTCCGTTGGCTTGTAGGTCCAAGCCTTTGGCAATCAGTTCGCTATAGGGCACCGCTTCGGTGGTCCCGATCCTTACCACCCGCTTGGGTAGAGACATTTGCTGTTTTCCGAAGGGGACGAACCCAAAGGGGACGCAATCCAGTTGCAATCGCGGGGTATTAAACAGATTGGTCACGTCTGCCATACCCGAGGCCCCACCCACAAAGGCTCGGGCCTTAGCGCAAAGGTAGAGGTCCATGAACTCGTCTCGGTGCTGGGCCGAGTAATCAATGTAATGGGGGTTGTCGAAGGCAAAGGGTTGGGTCACCTCGGTGCCCATCCGCACCACATAAGCTCCCTGATCGATCAACCATTGGATCAAAGGCCGGAAGCTTTCGATCTTAGAATTCCGGCAGATATGGCAGCTCCAATCGGCGCTGGGTAATAGGCGCTCTAAATAACCCGAATCCCGAGCAAAGACGCAGACAAACCAGTCTTCAGGGCCGATTCCCATTTGCCGAAGCTTTTCTTGGCCTCTTGCTTCCTCTTCGGCACTGAACCCAAGAATGGGTTCCAGTTCGTTGAACTCATGGTATTCCACCGAGTTCATGGGGAGGGGGATGTAATAGGGGGTCTTTTTTAAGAGCCATTCACAAAGCAACATCACCCACCGGGCCAGTGGGTTTTCGCTCAGGTTCAGGTGTCGCTGCCAAAGGCGAAGCAATTCGCGGTTCGCTGGTCGGGCATCGTCGGCAATCATCAGGTGCCAAGCGCCTTGCGGGATGCTGGGGTGTTGCTGTTGGCGGCGGGCGAATAGGTCTAGGTTGAGCGCCAAATGCCCGATCCGGGTGACATGAACCGAAGAAAGGCGCACCCGCTTGAAGGGGGTGAGCAAAACCAAAAAGCCCAAGAGCCCTATACCCAAAAGGCTGCCCAAACTCCTTTGCAATAGCCATAGACTCAAGGTCTTGGCTACCCAAAACAGGATCTTTACCTGCCGCGCGAAGGGCTTGGAAAAGAAGGAGCGAAGTCGTCGGATCAGGTACATGGGGGCCATCAAAGGGAAAGGCTCAAACTATCCAAGCAAAGACGTGATGTCGAGCCTAAAGCCCAAGTTTCGCGGGTTTCCGACGAATCGTTGAAGTCCTAAGAAGGAATATTGCACTAGGGCACCAAAGCTCACCAAAGGATCTATAAACAGCCCAAATCTTAGAGGGTGAGCGACCCATATTCCGCCTGACTATCCTGCGACCATATCAAACCCCTAACTGGACGTCAATGTACCCGGGGTCTAGCGGTCGGGGCTATGGGGCTTGTCCGGCCAGTCGGGCTCTGTTAGTTTATAAGAAACCAAACACAGAGGTTCAATGCCCCAATATGCAACACTGGGAAAACGTGCGGTAGCCTTGGTTATCGACTGGGTGGCGGTGGACGTGATCATGATCCTCTTAGTGCTGGTCGGGGCCCTGGTTAGCGGAGACCCGGTCGCCGGGATCAGCGACGCTCTTTGGGCTCTGTTAGTGCCTATGGTTTACGAAGTGGGGATGGTTGCTTCTAAATACCAAGCCACCTTGGGTAAGTTGGCTCTGGGCATCCGGGTCAGTGATCAACATGGGGCCCCTTTGGGTCTTAAGGGCTCAACTATCCGTTATGTTGCCAAAATTTTATCCGGTTTTTTGCTGGGCTTGGGTTACTTGATGGCAGTATTCACCGAAAATCGCCAAACCCTACACGACCTTGTGGCCCAATCCTGGGTACTTGAGGGTTCCGTACCCATTGAACCTGCTGCTTCAGAAGAGTTCAATCAATGACCCCCACCGAATTGAGGCTGCGCGAGCGGCTTGACCGGGAAACTAACCGGATGATGGTTGCGGCAACGCGGACCGGGTTTTTGATGGCCATTTTAAGCGTAATTGGGCTCTTGGCTTTAACTGCCGCCGGGATTCCCGCCAATTTAGATGTGCCCACGCTTTGGGCGGGTATCTGCTCGGTGGTGGTATTTGGCTTGTATGAAATCGCCAAGCGACAATGGGTCAAGGGTCTAGCTGCGGCTTATTTGGTGGCTGGGGTCAACCTTTCTTTGCCGATGATCATTTATCTGATCGCTTATTTTCGGTTGCCTGCAGGCGTAGCCACCTACCTCACGGGCCCGCCTACCTATCTGTATTTCTTTTTGCTGGTCATGAACGGCGCAACCTTTAATCGAGGGGTCTCGATTTTCGGCGGGCTTTGGGCTTCAGCTCAATATGGAATCGTGATTTGGTTGAGCCGAGATCTTGTGGCGCAGATTGAGGCACCAGACCCCTTGATGCAGCAAGACTTAACCTCCTTGGCCAACCACTTTTTTAAGGCCTTTATGCTTCTGTTCACCGGCATTGCTGTCGGTTTGCTTTCTGATTTTGCACTCAAACAGATGGTGGGTATCCAGGAAGAGGAAGAAGAACGGGCTCGGGTGGGCCGCCTTTTTGGGCAGTTTGTCTCCGATGAGGTGGCCCAATATTTGGTGGAGCAAAAACAGGGCGTTGTTGGCGAGGCCAAGGAAGTGGCCTTGTTATTTTCCGATATCCGGGGCTTCACCAGTTTTTGCGAGGGCAAAAGCCCCGCCGAGGTGGTGGGCCGGTTGAACCAATATTTTGATGCCATGGTCCGGGTTATCACTGCCCACGGTGGCGTGGTGGACAAGTTTATCGGCGACGCGGTGATGGCTAATTTTGGCGGGCTTTTAGAGTTGGAGAACCCTTGTCAGTCAGCCTACCAAGCGGCTTTATCCATGCGGAGTGCTTTATCTGAACTAAACGCCCGCTGGGCCATCGAGGGCTTAGAGCCTCTAGATAACGGGATTGGTCTGCATTTTGGGGAGGTATTGCAAGGGCCTTTGGGAAGTGAGCAGCGCCGTGAATTTACCTTGATCGGTGATGCCGTCAACCTGGCTAGCCGCCTAGAGGGCCTCACCAAAGAGCTGAAGCGTCCCATTTTAATGAGCGAAGCGCTGTACCGCCGTTTGTTGCCGCCGACCCAAAAAGATTTGGATGTGCTCGGAAGCTACGCCGTCAAAGGCAAACAACAGGAGATTAGGCTCTATGGAACTCCGGGGTAAAGGAAAATTCTGGCTGGGAACCTTGGCCAGCGGTATATTCATGTGGGTGCTGGCTGGCCTTTGGCATGAGGTGATCTTAGCTGAGTTTTACCGAACCGAAAAACATGCCGACCATGAAGGCACGGCGTTGATCTTTGTTGCCTACTTGCTGCTGGCTGGTTTGATGTCTCTGTTGTATGGTCGTTGGCGGCGCAGCGGGAGTTGGCTTGAAGGGCTTGCCTTTGGGGTTTTGGCTGGACTACTCTGGGTCTTCCCCCATGAGTTAGCCATGGCTGGGGCTCACGGGGAATCGATAGGCTACGTATTTAAAAACGCCGTTTGGTACTCGGCAGAGCAAGGGTTTGGCGGATTGGTGTTGGCTTGGGTCTTTCGGGGCAAGTTCAAGTCCGGCTGAGTTGGACCGGTGTGGGTGGCAAGCGCAGGAATTGGTTTTCGCGCAAAACCTCGTAAAGTTCGGCTAACGGGGGGCAAATCCCTCGGGGTGCTCCCAACCTGTGCGAGTAA
Organism: bacterium; assembly: GCA_032250835.1. Lineage (GTDB taxonomy): Bacteria > SAR324 > SAR324 > XYD2-FULL-50-16 > XYD2-FULL-50-16 > TamC13-09. The sequence continues at coordinate 72,373 of JAVVEA010000011.1, read as the reverse complement.
AGCTGCCCTTGGTTGAAGTCTTCGTCGCTAAAGAGTCCCCAGTCCTGGCCTTCTTTTAGCTCCAATTGCCCAAAATCAATGGGCATTTCCACTAAAAAAAGATGCAGGTACCAGCGGGGATGGGTGAAGTCGCCTAGGTCCCAAAGGATCGTTGGCTCTAGCCCCAATTCTTCTTTTAACTCGCGCATGATCGCTTTGTTGGGCGCTTCGCCGGGCTCGACGCCGCCGCCAAAGAGGCCCCAGAGGCCGGGATACTCCGCAATTCCTTCATCGCGCAGCTGCCAAAGGAATTGACCCTGCGGGTTGCGGATAATCGCCAACGCAGCTTCACGTTGGCCCGGCTGGACATGCCCCTGGGGGCTGCTGGGAAGAGTCATATTGCGCAAACAAAAAGGCCCGCTTGCACGGGCCTTGAGAGTTAAATGAAGTTGAGGTGCTGGGGCGGGAAACCGTCGGGCTCGCGCAGTTCGCGGTGGCCCTTGCGGGCCTCGTCTAAGACCTCGTTCACTTTATGTTGCAGGCACAGGGTGCCGCACATCTTCTGGGCGTTGAAGTGCGGGCTCGCCAAATGGTTCATCACCTCCCAATAGCGGTCGCTGTTGAAGATGTCCTTGAAGCGGGTTTCACAGATGTTGCCGATATGGAACTTCTTGTACTTCTCGTTAAAGAGCATCCCGCAAGGAGCCACTAAACCTGAGCCAGACATTTGGATCATGAACGGAGGGCCGTAGCAGCGCTGGTAGCTCCGCTTGCCTTCGTCTTGGATTTTACTCCATTTGACCACTACCTTGTACTCTTCGTCGCTCATGGCCTCAGCCTGATGCAGCTTGTCGTACATGGCCTTGTAGCCACCGTAGTTCACGCCCAAATCGCCTTCTTCGTTGTCCGAGCAGTGCTTGATCACTAGATAATCGGGGCGCAGGTCCTTACCTAATTGGGCCAAGGGGATGATTTGGTCTTCATACTCGGGCATCAGCACCATCTGCAACCCGATGGTCACGTCTAGGTCCCGCTGCTTCTTGATTTCGGCCATGTCTTTGATGTTCTGGGCCACCCGGTCGAACCATTCGGGCTTAACACCCATGATCTCGGCGTAGCGGTCCCGCTCACCAGCGGAGATGTTAACCCGCAGATAAGTCAGGTGGGGCAGAAGTTCTTCCAGCTTGCGGCGGGTGAAGACGTAGCCGTTAGTACCCACGGCCATGCTCAAGCCCAGCTCGTTACCGTACTTGACGGTCTCCATAAAGACCGGGCTGATGGTGCTCTCGCCGTCAGAAACTAGGCTGATGCCCTTAACGCCGATCTCGGCGCAGTCTTCTAAAAACTCCCGGATCACCTTTGAGTCGATCCGCTGGCGGTCGTTTTCCTGCAACATGGCGTAACAGAAGCCGCAAGCGAAGTTACAGGCCCGGGTCAGGGACATGTCGATGGTGATCGGCGCTACCCGTTCGCCGCGCTCCCAGGCGCGGACGCGGTCCAAATGCCATTCTAGCTTGGTGCCGTCTAAAACTAGGCCGCTGTTCTCAGTTTTCTTGTTCATGTGGTCTCCTTCTCCAGGTCGTCTTTGTGCAAGATCTGTCGCCGTTTGGAGTTGCGATCTTCTAGTTCCTGCATGTAAAGGTGCAGGTTGGGCTCCATGCCTTTGTCTAGGAAACGCTCTAACTTTAAGAGCAACTCACCCTTAAAGTGGACGTCTAATTCTTCTTTGAGGGCCACGGTCACCCGTCCGGCCGAGTCGATCCGCTCGATGCTCAGGCTGTCGGGTGCCAATTTCAGCTCCCGTAAAAAACCCTCGGCGGCGCGGGCCACCTCACCGATCCGTTCCTGGTCGCTGAGTCCCTCCCAGTGTTGGCTGAAGGCGGGGACAAAGAAGTTGACCTGCCCCGCTTTGGGGTCTTTCTTTTGGTAGTCCGCCAAGAGGCCGCGCATCAATTCGAGGGGCAACTTGAAGGCCGGTTCCACCCGCTCTGGGATCACAATCCCGCTGGTGGGGCGGCGCAACTTTTCGTCTCGGAGAAAGTCTTCAACCCGCAAAACTCCGTGGTCACTGGCATCGGCCAGGGTGATGCCCTCTAGAACTTGGCAGGTGGCATTTAACATAGCCGCTTCCAAGGGGCCTGCCTCACCTTGCCAGCGGGCCTGAGTGATTAACAGGTGTTTGCCCTGGTCTACGCTGACCGTTAGGGTCAAACCTTCGGCCTGGGCCTGGGCATCGACGCGTTCGACGTTGCCTTGATAGCTGGTACCTTTGGCCGCAGCACGCAGCGCGCTGACATAGACGGGGTGTACGTTATGGAAGGCTGCGCCTTCAGCCAAGCCGCTGACCTGTAAAACAATCCCCCCCGCTTGTTCGGTGATGCTCACATCACCCAAACTAACCAGTTCTTCTTGCAAGAGGGCTAGGTCCATGGAGTCTACGGTTTCTTGAGAAACCACCAACTCCAATTGGTCGTGTCCCTTCTCTTGAACCGCTTCAAGCAGGTTGAGGATACTACTGACGCCGTCTTCATCTGGAACCCATAGGTCCAAAAATTCGCCTTGGGCATTGAAGCCGCGCAGTACCGTATTGAGGCTATCCCAATAGGCGGCGACCATTTCTTCGTAATTTAACTTAATCCCTTCACTCATGGTCGGTCCTTAGAGTCGTAGATAGCCGGGTTCCTTGGAAGTGATCCAGCGCTGGGTCATGTCTAGGAAGTCCTTTAGTTGGTATTCGTCCTTTTCGTAAGGATCGTAGACGGGCATGCCGATCATTTTCATGATTTCTTTGTCCTGCTCGCCGCAGGTGTGGCTGTGGCCCAAGGTGTCAAAGTAGTCGTTCACGCCCGTAGCGATGAACTTGACGTTCTGATGCTGTAGCACCACATCGTTGCGGATTTGCTCGATGGAACGGTAAGCCAAGAAGTTGACGATCGAATAGACGATCGGCTTCATGCCCGTCATGGCCATCCCCGCGGCGATGCTTACCGCGCCTTGCTCGGCCATGCCCATGTTGAAACAGCGGTCTGGGAATTGGGTGGCAAAGTCTTCAACCACCCCAAAGCCCATGTCGCAAACCAACAGGACAATCTTCTCGTCTTGGCGCGCCGCTTCTAAAAGCGGCGGGCCGATGTCTTTGCGGAATTTATTGCCCTTGATCATAGCGCGTACCGAATGCGATTTCTTCCGGCGTGGGGATGCGGAAGTGAAACTTAGCGACGTTCTCGATGGCCTTTAAACCATATCCTTTGATGCACTTAGCCAGCATCACCTGTGGGCGGCCAATGCCCCCTTTGGCGTAGCGTTCTAGTTGCTCAGTTAAAGCGGCGATGTCGTGGCCATCACAACGCTCGGTCAAGCAGCCGAAGGCCTCGAACTTACGGTGCAGGTCTTCGGTCACGTCGCCTACGGTCAAAACGTTGGAGAGGTGGTCCATGGCCTGTAAGCCGTTGTTGTCGATGATCACTGTTAGGTTGTCTAGGCCCATTTTTGCAGCAAATTGCAAGGCTTCCCAGTTGCTGCCCTCTTGCATCTCGCCGTCGCCGACCACTGCATAGATACGGCCGGTCTTCTTTTGGGCTTTGTAGCCGAAGGCCATCCCGACCGCCATCGGCAGGCCGTGACCCAAGGAGCCGCAGCCCGCTTCTAAGCCAATCTCAAGGTCCATCTCGCAACAGCCCGCTAAACGGCTCAGTTTTTTGCCGTCTTTAAAGGTGTAAAATTTTTCCCATTCTTCGCGGGAGACATAGCCCAGATCGCTTAAGATCGCATAAAGGCCATAGGCCCCGTGGGCCTTGGAGAATACCACCCGGTCGCGCTCGGACCATAAGGGGTCCCCATTGTGGCGCAAAACCCGGTAGTAAAGGACCGTCAAATAGTCCACCGCCGAGAGCGAAGGCGCGATGTGGCCTGCTTGGTTGCGCACGCAGACCTCGACTAGATCCTTGCGGATAAAGTCGGCTTTGGCCTTCATCTCCTCTAGGGTGAGGCCTTTGTTCGGTTCGTTCATAGTTGGCTCAAAGGTTGTTTTGAATCAAATAAACTAGGGTTTTAACGCCCCTTTAGTCAAGCGCCTGGGCCGCATCGGCCACCATAATCTCTTGGTAGAGGTTGTGGAAGAAGGCGCGGTTGTCCATTTCGTAATAGGCAAAATCCCCGCCCATGCGGCTAAAGGACTTGCAGAAACGTAAATAATAGGCCGGGTTGTCTTTAGGCGGGTCCCCTTTGGTGGCCCAGTCCCAGGTGCCCGGTTGCATATCGACCACACAAATCTGGTAGTTCTCTAAAGGCGTTTGGTCTTGCAAGGCCAAGTTACGGGCCATAGAGAGCGCCTTTTCTAAGATCATCGGGCTCATAACGGCTGAACCCACCGAAAGATAGACCCCGCCTTGCATCTGTCTCACCGAGTGGGCAAAGGCCAAGAAGTCGTCTAAGGCGGCTTGACCTAAGGCTGCTCCGTTGTTGTAGGGGTGGCTGTAGATGATGTCGTAGCCAATCCCTGGACAAATACTCAAGGGGATACCCAGACGGTAGGCCTGATACAGCAGGCTCGATTCCCGGCCCGGATGGGGCAGGTCGATCACCCCGGCGGTTAGGTTCTGCTCGCTCATTACCTGCAACAATGCCGCCTGGGCGGCCAGCTGCGGCGGTAAGTCCTCATCTTGGCTAAGCGCTTGGGCCAGTTGCTTTTTAAGCTGCTTCGGGTCCGGCAACTCCAACCGCTCTTCGGCCATCATCTTGCCTAAGCTGGCTCCGTAACCTAAACCCTGAGCGGCTCCTAGCAGCAAGGCTAGGTTTTGGTAGCGGCCCGTTTCTTCCCAGATACCAAATTGCCCTTGAGATAAATATTGCTGTACATCCTCGGTAGTGCGGCCATGAAAGGCTAGTTCCCAATCGTGGATGCCGCCGGCACCGTTGGTGGTCAACTGCTGGATAAAGCCCCGCTCCATCAGGTCGATGATCAGCGGGCTCATGCCGTTGCGGAAGAGATGCGCCCCGTAGGTCAACAGCACCGGAGCCCCCTTTTGGCGGGCTTGGATAATGCGCCCAGCCAAACCAGCCAGCCGTTGTTGTTGGGCCGCTTCGATCACCGGGGCCAAGTCGCCGGGGTGCCGGAGCACCGAGGCGTCGGCCTTACTTTGGCGCTCGCTCAAGGGTTTGATCTTGAGCCGATTGCGGTCTAAACGGGGCGGGACCATCATGTTTAGATGAAGTTGACGTGCTCTTGGGGGTGGCGCAGTTCCCAGAGATACTTGTTGATCTTGTCCATGCGGCAGTTAACGCGGCATTGGCTGACGTTCAAGTCATTTTCCACCCAAGACAAGGCTTGCTTACGCTGGTCGCCTTCCCAGATTTCCTTGAAACTTTTTTCGTTGATGTTGCCGTAGAGGAACTTATCTTTCAGCTCTTCGTTTTCCATATACATAGAGCAGCCCCAAATGTTTCCGCCTGCGTCCATATAAGACCAGAAGGGCAGCGCCAAGCAACGCTCGTATTCGTGTGCCTTGGCGTCCCAGGTCTTCATGGTTTCGCGCCTAAAGATCACGCTGAAGCCATCGCCGCTGACGGCGTCTAAGTCTTCGGCCAGTTGGTCAATTCCTTCGTAGGTAACGTTTTCGTAGAGGTGCGTGTTGGAGAGCGGGTGCTGGCTGTAGGGCTTAATCACCAGATAATCCATCCCAATTTCTTTGGCCAACTTGGCCAGTGCCACTGCTTCGTGCTGGTTCTCCGGCAGCAGCAACAACTGCATCCCTAAGACACATTTGTGGCCATCTTTTTTGCGCAACTCGGCGGCGTAAGCCATATTTTCGATGGTGCGGTCGAAGTCTTTAGGCGTGCTCTGGTGGATCTTGGCGTAAGTCTCGGCAGTCGCCCCGTTGATGCTCACCTTGATCCAACTGGTTACCGGCACGATCCGGTCCGCCACTTCCTTGACGATCTTAGAGGCGTTGGTGGTAAAGGAGGGGTCAATACCGGCGGCCTTAGTGTGCTCAGTCAACTCCACCATATCCGGGTGTAAGAAAGGCTCGCCTTCGCCAGCGAACATGATTGACTTGAGCCCCAGTTGGCCCATCTCGGTCAGGCGGGTCTTTAAGATGCCGGTGTCCAAAAAGCGCTTCTGGTAGCCCATAAAGTCCAGTGCGCAATAGGTACAGCGGTGGTTGCAACCACCCGCAGGGGAGACTTCCATATAGATCGGGTAAACGTTCTCGCCCTCTAGCCAGGCATTCACCCGGGGGACATGGAAAATCAACTTGTGCGAGTCAATGCGGTATTTATCGGACATCCTAAGCTCCTAAGCTTTTTTTTAAGGTTCGGCTTGCATCTGCTTGAGCAGATTGCCTAAGTAGGCCTTCAGCTCTACCGCCGTGATCGGAATATTGCCCACCCTGCCTACGGCGATCGCCGCAGTGCAGGCTCCAAGGGCCGCTGATTCAAGTAAATTGGCCCCGGCGCATTGGCTGATCGCCATGGTAGCGAGCAAGGTGTCCCCTGCACCAGCTACATCAAGGGCCGTTTGGTTTAAGGCGGGGAAATGCTGGCTGGCGTATTTGCCCGGCTCACCGCTGAGCCCCTGATAGGCAATGAAGCCCGCCGCCCCCAAAGTAATCAAAAGGTTGCTGCTGTGGGTCGCCGCCAACATACGCCGCGCGAGCTTTTCTAAGCCGCTCTCTTGGTCCGATAAAGCGATGCGCGCTTCGCGTTCAGTGGGCGTGATCAAGTGGTAGTTCTGGAATTTTGCCACATTGCCTACTTGGGAACTGCATTGCAAGTCACCAAAGAGCTTAATTCCATGTTCCTGGGCGATTTTACCCAACCCTTCGAGCAGGCTGTCGGTGATCACCCCGTAAACAAAATCACTAACCACAATTCCGTCTAGCTCCGGTGCCATGGATGCGATTTTTTCTAAGACCTGTTTTTCTAACTTTTTAGAAATGCTGTGTTCCAACAACCTAGAAACGCGCAACAATTTCTGGTTTTCGACCATGTAGCGGATCTTAAAGGTCGTCGGACGGCTGGAGTCTTCTAATAGGGTGCAGCCGACCTTAAAATCGTCCATAAAACGCTGGATCAAGCGGCCCTTTTCGTCTTGGCCGATCACCGAAAGGTAATGGCAATTGGCCCCAAGGGTTTGGACATGGCAGGCCACAATGCCCGCGCCACCGACAAATTCTTTGGCGTCTAATTCACGCACCACCAACACCGGCGCTTCCTGGCTCATGCCCAAAGCGTCACAGGCAATGTACTGATCCACAATGGTGTCGCCTAAAACCAACAAACGCTGGTCGGTGAAGCGGTCGATCAGCTCGCCTAGGCGGCTTAGGTCGATCCCGGCTCTGCGGCAAACTTCTTTGAATTCCCGGATCTTTTCGTGGTGGATGTCTTCGGGTTGTTGGAACAGCATGTCGCTGCTCGAATAAGAGACATCACCTGAAGAATAGCTGATCTTGCCGCCGTTGCGCTCGACGGCTTCTAAATAAGCCTCCGTCTCTTCGCGGCGTTCTTCCTCGAATTCTTTACCCAAAACAAAAGAATTTGGTTTGAGCGCATCGATCACCTCCACTAGAGTGATGCCTTCGAGCACCACCACTTGGTCAACGGCTTGCAGAGCCGCCACGCCTAAGGCCCGTTCTCCAGCCGAGAAGAAGCGGCCCTTCTGGCCTTCTTCTAGTTGTTCTTGACTCATGATCGCCACCACCAAGCGGTCGCAGTTTTCGCGGGCGTGGTGCAAAAAGCGCAAGTGCCCTGGGTGGACTACGTTGAAGTGACCGAAGGTCAAGCCCGTGTTCCCCGGTTGCAGGGCCATTTCAGCTAATTTGGCGCGCGCCTGCTCGGCGTTGAGTATCTTTTTTTGGGCTGTTTGCATCTTAACGGTTGAGCAGGGCAATCACGAATTTTTCAAATAACATCTTCTCTAACTTAAAGGGGGCCTTAGCCGCTTGGCGGGTCATGGCCGCTGCGGCTCCGCCTATCAGTAGTTGCCAATCTTGGGGCGCTTGGGCTTGGACCAAAGGGGCAATTAGTGCAAAAACCGTGCTCGACCAATCGATGGGGAGCAAAGAAGCGGGTTGGGCCACAAAAGGCGGCAGCTCGCAAAGGCCGGTGGCACATTGGCGGTGCAAAGCCCCGTTGGCCTCAGTGATCAAAAGGTCAGCATTGTTGCGCCAGAGAGGTTCGCTTAAGAGCTGTTGCTCTAAAGCTTCGCCTATTTGGTCTTGGGGTGCGACCATAAGGTCGAGCTTTCCATAGCCGTTGAGGCATTCACGCAAATGGGCGGGGTCTTCCACGTTGAGGTGCAGGGCTAAAAAAGGAGCCTTGGCCGACAAGTGTTCTTTAATGCTTTGGCTCAAAAAGCCTCGACCCATCTCAAAGACCATCACCAGATCATAATCAGACAGGTTGCGCTCTAGCCGCTCTAAAACTTTGGCTTCCTGCTCAATCTTGAGTGGCGCATGCTTCTGGTCGAGCAGGCTCAAACGGCGAAAGCCCGTGTCGGCGTCAATGAAGCGGCGGCTGCTGGGGTAGCTTAGGCGCTCGTCAGCGATCAGGTCCGCAAAGACGCTGGTGGGCATAAAGGGTTGGACCAACTGCTGGTCTACGGAGCCAACGGAAAGAAAGTCCAGACGCTCACAAAAATGGGCCAGGAAGTTTAATCCCAGTAAGGCCCCTTGGGGCTGCACAAAACGCTCCGACAGCTTCGCACGTTCTATGTCGCGGATCAAATTGATCTCTTCTAAACCCAAATCCCCAAGTACCAAGACCCGCTTCGAAGCTAAATCAGCAAGGGCCGCCAAGATTTCTGTGTCCTTGGTTTTTGCGGCCAACTCAGACAAGAAGGGCTTGGACGCTTTGGTGAAGACGTCGAAGTTGTTGTTGAGCAGTTTTGAGGAAGAAAAGATGATCTCGTGGGTGAACTCCATTTTGCCGCCCAAGGACTCAATCAGGTCCTTTTCTGCCTGCAACCGGCCCGTCACGTCCACCTTGCCTAAATACTCGCTACCTTTGACGTAGATGTCCGGCTTGATCGTCTGTAGCGTTTCGATAGCCGTAGGCCATTCGTTGATGGCTACATAATCCACAAAGGCCAAGTTGGCGATGGCCTCGGCCCGTTGGTTTTCGTTGAAAACCGGGCGACCGGGGCCTTTGGCGATGAACCGGTCGGGGGTTAAGGTCACCACCAAAAGGTCACCGAACTTACGGGCGGCTTTAAAGTAGCGGGTGTGGCCGAAGTGCAGTAGGTCAAATTCCCCGTGGCAAAGGACGACCTTTTTCCCGCTGCGTTCGCTTAGGAGTTGGCCGATTTCGGCGACGGTTTTGATCTTATCGGTTACACACATGCGCAAAGGCTCAGTTCACAGGGTTTTGAGCCAACCAGCGCATCACCATGTGGCCGACGATTTGTTGGAGGTCTTCGGCGATTTGCATGTTGTCGATCGGAAAATGTAGCGCATGATCGGCCATTTCTTTCGACTTGCCGCCAGAAAAACCCAAAATCGCATAGGTCTCGATTCCCATAGATTTGGCTTGCTCAAGCGCCTTGACGATGTTCGGGCTGTTACCGGAGCCCGAAAAAACGATCAGCGTGTCTCCGGCGTTGCCCAATACGGCCAATTGCTGGCTGAAGATTTTCTCAAAGCCTTCATCGTTGGCTAGACAAAGGTTGACCGCTTGGTTCGCTGGAAGCGCGTTGACCCGCAGGCCGATGCCCGTCTTTTTGTTGATGCCGTAGATTAGGTCGTTGGCCAAGTGGATGGCGTTGGCCGCAGAGCCGCCGTTGCCGCAGATGAAGACCTGATTACCCGTCTGCCAGTTGCCCCGTAGCCGCTGCGCCAAATGGCCAACAACTTCCCAGGAGGCTTCACTCATGACTTTAGACAGTAGGGCTTGGTAATCTTGAAAAAATTTCGTTTCCATGGGCATATTAAGTAGAGGTAGTTGCGCGGATTTCCTTGTTTATCGAATCGGGAAGGATTTGGCTAGACTAATTTGCCAGAGGATCAGCCGAATATTTGGTCAAATTCACTACGGGCTTTGTGGAAATCGTCGATTTGACCAATATCCATCCAATATTCGCGCATCGGGAAAGCTAAGGCCGGTTTCTGCTGGGCGATCATTAGGCCAAACAACTCGGGCATGTCAAAAAAGCGGTCCGGGGGGATCAGTTCCAAGGCCTCGGGGCTTAAGGCGTAGATTCCAGCGTTCACAAAAAAACGATGGGTCGGCTTCTCGTCGATGCTTGTGATTTGGTGGTCCTTGAGGTTCACAACGCCGTAGGGTACCTGAAAGTCATATTCACGCACGCACATCACACCCAAGGCTTGGTTGTCTTCTAAGAAGTCTAACAGGTGGCTGAAGTTGGCTTTGGTGAGGAGATCCCCATTCATCACCACCACCGGCTCTTGGGGGCGCTCGGGCAAAAGACCCAAGGCCCCTGCGGTGCCCATGCGGTTTTGTTCTTCCACATAACGGATCTCCGCGCCCCAGCGGGAACCGTCGCCAAAATGTTGCACAATCTTTTCGCTCTGGTAGTTGACGCAGAAATAGAAGCGGTGGAAGCCATATTCCAAGAATTGCTCGACAATGGTCTCTAAGATCGGCTTATTGCCCACCTTGAGCAGGGGTTTGGGGGTGTCATCCGTTAGGGGGCGTAGCCTCGTCCCCAATCCGCCGACCATCAAGACCACCCAGTTGTCGCGTTTTTCTGGTGTGAGCAGCTCCTTGAAGATCTCTAAACCCACCAAAACCCCTTGCTCGTTGAGCAAGGGGATGTGCCGCAGGCTTTTGGCGTTCATTAGGGCCAGCAACTCACCTTTGGTCGACTCAATCCTGGCGGTGGTGGGCTGTGGATTCATCACTTCTTGGATGCCCGAATCCAGTTGAACGCCCCGCAAGAAAGCGCGGCGAATATCCCCATCGGTGATGGTCCCTAAGAGGTGGTTTTGCTCGTCTACGACCAAGGCAATCTGGGCTCTGGTGGCGTCGATCACCGAAATCGCATGGGAAAGCTTAGCGTCGGCGGGGATGGTAGCGTCTAAGAAGTTTTTCATAGGGGCAAGGGTCTGGTTGGTCCGGTTTAAGACGGAAGGTCAAAAAAGCTTTTTTTCAGCAGTCCTGCCGGTTGGCGTAAAAGCCGGTCCTTAAATTGACGCAGAACTTGGGTTATCTGTTGGGCTGCATCTCCCTTGCCAAAAGGACTGCTCAGGCCCTTTAGGCTCTCTTTGAATTCCGTAGAACGGGCCTGGGCCAAAGCCCCTGAGATTGCTGCCCGCTCGCAAGGAACTTGGATTACGTTCTGGGGAAGGAAGCGGCCCTTTTGCCGGTCGCCAATATTGACGGTAGGTAGGGCGAAACTAGGCGTTTCAATCACGCCACTGGAACTGTTACCTAACATCAAGGTGGCGTACCGCATGGCGCTTAGATAACCCCGCTGCCCCAGGTTCTTGCGTAGTTGCAGTTTTTCGGGGTGTTGCTGCGAGGTTTCTAACAAGCGGCGGTAGATCACGTCTGAAGCCGGGTCGGCGTTGGGCATGGTGACCAGCGTGGGAAGGTCCTGTGCAAGGACCGCCCCCAAAACTTCGTCGATCTGGCGTAGTGCCTCGGCCTCACCGTCTAAGGTGACGGGGTGGAAAGTCATCAGTGCCAAAGGTTGGTTGAAATCTACGCCCACTTGTTCGCTCAACTCGGCGCGGCTTAAAGGCATAACATTGAGGGCATTGTCGATCCCTAAGGCCCCCACCACAAAGACTCGCTCGGGCCGCTCGCCCATCTGGACGATGCGCCGTCCATATTCGGCCATTGCCGGAAAGTGCAGTGCCGCCATCTTGGTGACCATATGGCGGATCGCCTCGTCCAGGGCTCCTTCGGTGCGCTCGCCGCCGTGCAGGTGGGCAATAGGCAACCGGTGTAGCAACGCAGCGTCGCAGGCCGCGAGCAATTCAAAACGGTCACCTAACACCACCATCAAATGGGGGCTCAATCCAGTGATCGCTTGAGAGAATCCTTGGATGCCAGCGGCCACGGCTTGGGCGGTACCCGCGGCATCGTTGCTCGGCGGATTCATCAGAATTTGGGCGGCTAGATTGAAGCCATCGGATGTGATGAAGTCCAAGGTATGGCCGTGGTGCTCCGAAAGGTGGCTGCCCGTAGCGGCCAGCAGGACCTCAAAGTCCGATTCGGCGCTCAAGGCTTCTACCAACGGTTTAAGCAAGCCATAATCAGCCCGCGAAGTGGTCACCACCAAAATCCGCAACTTCATGGCTCGATCAGGTCATCAGGTTGGTAATCCCGGCTGGCGGTCCGTCCGATCAGCCGGTCCCACTCCATGGGGCTCAAACCTGTGCCGGGGCGTTTAGCGGTAAGGTTGTGGTCGCTAAAGACCTCTCCTTTGCGGATCAAACAGGCGGCAACCAAGGACTTGCGGGCAATGGGCCGGTTTTTGGTTTCTGAAGGGGTCAGCCGTTTGATGCCGTCGCCTAAGGCCAGCTCGATCTTGCGGATACCGCGGACCATGGCGGTCAACTCAGCGGGTTCTAGGCTAGCTTTGTGGTCTGGACCGGGCAGGTTGCGGTCCATGGTGAAGTGCTTTTCGATGATTTGAGCCCCTAAGGCCACCGCCGCAATGGGCACCTCAATTCCTTGGCTGTGGTCCGAATAGCCCACCGGACAGCGCAGCGCGCGGCCCAGGGTTTTCATGGCCAAAAGGTTCACCTCTTCGGGCGGGGTGGGGTATTCGGTGGTGCAGTGTAAGATGCTCACTTGATTGCGGCTCATTCCGGCATCTAAAAAGACCTGTAGGGCTGCTTCTACCTCACCTAAGAGGGCCATCCCGGTCGAGATAATGACCGGTTTGCCTTTAGAGGCAATATGCCGCAAATAGGGTAGGTTGGTGATCTCGCCCGAAGGCACCTTAAAGAGCGGTAGGCCCAATTGGTCTAATAAGTCGATGCTTTCAAGGTCAAAGGCGGTAGACAAAAAGGCCACTCCTTTGGATTTTGCATGCTCCATCAAGACATGATGAGCCTCTAGGTCTAATTCCAGCCTTTTGATCATGGCCAGTTGGCCTTCGTCTTTGCCGGTGTTGGCCTTTTGGTAGTCTGCCTGTTGGGCACTGGCGGTGACCAGTTTTTCGGCTTTAAAGGTTTGGAACTTAACGAAGTCCACCCCCGCATCGGCGGCGGCGTCGATCAGGTCCTTGGCTAGTTGCAGGTCCCCGTTGTGGTTGACCCCTGCTTCGGCGATGATCAGGCAAGACATGAAAATCCTTAGGTTTAGCTGAGTTTGCGGGCCGGGTTGCCTACGTATACACCGGGCTCATGTAAATCCTTGGTGACCACTGCTCCGGCCCCGACCACCACTCCGGGCGAAAGTTGAATCCCTTCGCGCAAGATTGCCCCGCTCCCCACAAATACGCCTTCAGCGACCCGAGCCTCGCCGTTGACCAAGGCTCCGGTAGAAATGTGGCAATGGGCCCCGACCACCGCACCATGTTCGACCAAACAATGGTCGTTGAGGATGCAATTTTCGCCCACCACCGCCTGGGCCTGGACCGTTGCTTGGTGCATAACGATGCTGCCCAGCCCCAACTGGGCATGTTTAGAGACCTGGGCGCTAGGCGCTTGGATAACCGGTAGGTCAAAGCCCATAGCATGGGCCATGACAAACAACTTGATCCGTAGGTCTGGTTTGCCTAAGTGCCCCAGTGCGACCAAAGCGGCACGGTCCCCCTGGGTATATTCCATCAAGGCTTCGTCAGGACCCAAGACCGGGTAGCCCAGCAGTTGGGTTCCCGGTTCTAATGCCTGGTCGGTCAAGCCGATGATTTGGAAACGGCCCGCCGCTTCAATCACATCGATACAAGCCTGGGCATGGCCACCTGCGCCGATCAGGATCAGTTCTTTGGGCATTAGCGACTCTGCTAAAGGGTGAAACCGTCGTCAACCACTAGATTTTGCCCGTTCATGTATTGGGAAGCAGGCGAGAGCAAAAAGACCAAGGCTCCGGTGATGTCCGCCGGGTCCAGCATCCCTTTAGAACTACAAAACTTTTTGTACTGAGACAAGAAGGGTTCGGGCTGCTGGTCTAAGATCCCGCCGGGGCTGATGGCGTTGACCCGGACCCCGGTGTCCTTGAGGTAAGCGGCCATGTATTTGGTCAGGTGTAACAGCCCGGCTTTGATGGCGGCGTATTCGACCGGCATGCTCATCTTGGTGCCTTCATATACCTGAAAGTGTGGCGCAATCACGCCATAGATTGACGAAATATTGACAATGTTCCCGCCGCCCTGCTCCTTAAAAAACTTGGCCGCTACCTGACTGGTCAAGAAATATCCGCCTAGGTTCAGTGAGAGATTCTCGCAGAAATCTGCGTATTCGACCTCAAAAAACTGGCGGCCATAGTTTTTGTTGCGCGGGTAGGCGTTGTTGACCAAGCCCCGGATGCCGCCGAAGGTGCTCTGGCATTCCTTAAAGACCCCCTCGATCTGGGCTTTGTCGGTGATGTCCATTTGGCGATAAAAGACCGCCTCGCCCAAGCCTTGGGCGATCTTTTCGCCCGCTTCGGGGCTTAATACATCGGCCAAAATCACCCGCGCTCCGGCTAGAGCCAGGGCTTTACCGAATTCCTTACCCAACAGGCCGCAGCCCCCGGTAACCAAAATGTTCTGATCCGCTAACATGGCCGATGCTCCCAAGGGGTTAATGGTCTTCGTGTTTGAGGCCTTCGGGGAAGACTTTGATCTCCCCGCGCTGGGTTCGGTAAACTAAGCTGCCGATGGGTACGGCCGAGCGCCCTGGGGTTTTGATGCGCCCTTCGAAAACCGTGCGGCTGCCCACCAAGGTCAAGTTGCCCACTTGGGCCCCGGCATTTAAAATCGCGCCCGAGCCGATATGGCAATGGTCGCCTACCTCTGCGTCGGGCTCGATCAGGCAACCGGCCCCTAAAATGCAATTGACGCCCACTTGCGCCCCGGCGCTAACCAAGGCGTGCGGCAAAACCAGCGTGCCTGCGCCTACTTGGGCATGCCGGGAAACCTGGGCCAAGGGGGAAACAGGGCTGGCCAACTGACCCCCAACTTCCATCACGGCTTTGTACAAAAAGGTGCGTGGCTCGCTCATCAAATGCTGGCCTACGCTGACCAAAAAGACATGGTCTGGGGCCAATTGGCGGAGGTCTTCGACGGTGCCGATTAACTGATAGCCCAGAAAGTCTTCGCCCACCCGATCGGGCTGGTCTAAAATCCCCTTGATCTTATAGCGGCCTTCGGTTTCGATCACATCGATACAGGCCTTGGCATGGGTGCCAGCACCCAATAAAATCAGGGATTCCATCCTCAGCCCCGCACGCTAGAGGGTAGGTTCACCACCCGGTCAAAAAGCCAGTCGGTGTTCTCTAGGCTGTCGTGGTAGCAATTTTTGTTGTAAGGCAGTCGGTTCAGCGGGGTCCAAAGGGGGCGCGTCATCACCCCGGCTTGGTTGGTGGCTTCTAAAAAGGCCTCGCGTTCGCTCAGGTCGCCCAAGACCACCGCATTGAGCCAATAGTTGGCCCTAACTTGGTCGGCCTCTTCGACAAAACGGATATGTTTGCCTTCAAAGAAGTGGCGGTAGGACCCAGCTAAGACCCGTTTGTTCTGCACAAATTCTTCCAGCTTTTCCATCTGCGCCACGCCCAAAGCCGCGTTGAGGTTAGGCAGGCGGAAGTTATAGCCCATTTCGTCGTGGAAAAACTCCCAGGCATGGGGGCGCTTGGCGGTGGTGGTCAAATGTTTGGCGTGGGCGGCCAATTCGGAGTCATTGGTGACGATCATGCCGCCGCCGCCGGTGGTGATCACCTTATTGCCGTTGAAGCTGAAGATCCCCAAAGTCCCAAAGGTGCCGGTGTGTTGGCCGGCGTAAAAGGAGCCTAAGGATTCGGCGGCATCCTCGACCAAAGGGATGCCGTGGCGCTCGGCTAAAAAGGTGAGCACGTCGATTTTGGCGGGGAATCCGCAGGTGTGCATGGGCACAATGGCGCAGATTTCTTTGCCCTGGGCTTTGTCGAACCATTTGTCGCCGACCTGTTCTGCCTCTTCGCTTAAGTAGCGCTCTAAGGCCGCCGGGCTCAAGCCCATGCTGTCGCGGTCCACATCCAAAAAGACAGGCTCTGCTCCGGTGTACCAAATCGCGTTGCAGGTAGCGGCAAAGCTCAGCGCCTGGGTTAAGACCAGTTTGCCCGGCGCAGCCCCCATTAGCTTGAGTGCGATAAATAACGCTTGGGTCCCGTTGACCGTGGCAACCGCATGTTTGGCCCCCACATAACGGGCCATCTCTTCTTCAAACTGGGTTACATATTTACCTACCGAAGAAACAAAGGTCGAGTCGATACAATCGACCACTAGCTCCTTTTCGCGGCCCTCAAAACGCGGCGCATGTAAGGGAATGAATTCCTCGGTGGCGTATTGTTGGCGCACAAAGGCGATCAGTTCGGCTACCTCACCGGCTAGAGCCTTAGACATTGTAAATATCCCCTTTGTAGCGGGCTAAATTCTTAGGGTCCGTGAACCATTGGATCGTTTCGCTCAAGCCTTTCTCGATGTCATAGTTGGGTGCAAAGCCGGTCAACGCCTGGATTTGGCTATTGTCGCACCAAAGCCTAAAGACCTCGGATTTTCCGGGGCGTATGCGTTGCTCATCAAAGATCAACTCCACGTCGCTTTTCATCAGCTTTTTGATCAACTCCAAGGTGTCTTGTACGCTGATCTCGTAATTGCTGCCGATGTTGACGGTCTTGCCGATCACTTGGTCGCATTCCATCAGTTGCACCATGCCTTCGCAGGTATCTAAAACATAGTTGAAGTCACGCGTCGGGCTACAGTCGCCGAGCTTGATTTGTTTTTGGCCCTGGGCGATTTGGCTGATGATCGTCGGGATCACGGCGCGGGCCGACTGGCGGGGGCCGTAGGTGTTAAAAGGCCGGGCGACGAACAAAGGCAACTCAAAGGCGTTGTAATAGCTCATGGCCATAGCGTCCGCGCCGATCTTACTGGCCGAATAGGGCGACTGGGGTTGGAGCGGGTGCTTCTCGTCGATGGGGACGTACTGGGCGGTGCCGTACACCTCGCTGGTGCTGGTCACCAAAATCTTATCCAAGCCCCGCTCCATGGCCGCTTGGCACATGTTTAAGGTACCGGTCACGTTGGTCTCCACGTAAGACTGTGGGGCCACGTAAGAATAGGGGATGGCGATCAATGCCGCTAAATGGAAGACCACGTCGATGTCTTCGGTGATCTTTTTACAGAAGAAGGGGTCCCGCACGTCGCCGCTGACCACTTCCATTTGGTTTAAGTGAGGGCTTTGCTCTAACCAACCCCAATCGTTGAAGCTGTTGTATAGCGCTAAGGCGCGCACTTTAGCGCAGCGGGGGACTAGGTATTCGCTTAAGTGTGAGCCAATGAAACCATCGGCACCGGTAACTAGTACCCGCTTGTTTTTTAAGTCCATAAAATTCAAAGCTCCGTTGGGTTTGCTCCAACTTAGCGGCCCCACCGCAGGCTGTAAAGAGGGACTTGAGCAGACTCAAGCACAGTAGCGTGCAACCAACTGAACCAGGGGCGCGCTTTCTAAAGGTTTGTTGAGGAAGCCATCCATCCCGGCCCGCGCGGATTCTTGTTGGTTCTGTTCGTTGTTGCGCCCGATCAGGCCATATACCGGGACCTTGGGGTCTAAGGTCTGGCCGGCTCTAATCAGGCGGGTGGCCAAAAGGCCATCCATCACCGGCATGTTGAGGTCCATCAAAACAAAATCAACCCGTTGGCTACTTAAAAAGTCCAGGGCCTCTTCCCCGTTGGCGGCGGTTTCGACGCTAAGGCCTTGCTGCTCTAAGACCTTTTGAGAAAGCTTACGGTTTAGGCGGTTGTCCTCGACCAGCAAGACCCGCCCGCTTGGATGAGCGATAGCCGTCGGGTTGAGTTTTGCCGTACGTGCTAAGGGCAGCCTCAACTCCACCCGGCACCCGGCCCCGGGCGCGGTGTGGAAGTGGATTTCGCCTTCCATCAGGTCCACCAATTTTTTGACCAAACTCAAGCCCAGGCCCACTCCGTCGTACTGCCGCACGTAGCCTGACTCTCCTTGACCAAAGGGTTCTAAATAGTCCTTTAAGCGGTTCCTATCAAACCCAGGGCCCTGGTCGGCCACCACAATGCTCAGGGCGTTATGGGGCGGGGCGATCCATTGGGCTTCAAACCGCACCGGCTTCTTTTGCCCAAACTTGTGGGCGTTGTGCAGCAAGTTGCTCAGTATTTGTTTGAGGTGCCGGGCATCGCCGATAAATTCTTGGTCCAAGTCGGGGCCCAATTGGCAGGTAAATTCTTGGTCCTGTTGGCGGAAAATGGGCTGCATCAAGTCGATCAGAAGGTTGAGCTCCGTTGCTAGATTAAAGGGCTGGGCCTTTAAAGAGGTCTGTCCCGACTCGATTTCCGAAAACTCTAAGATGCTGTTGAGCAAGCGCAATAAATTTTGGGCGCTTTGCTCGGCGGTGTCCAATTCCTCTGCTTGCTCGGCGTTCACCGCCTGCAGTTGCGCCAATTGGAGCATCCCTAAAATCCCGTTGAGCGGTGTGCGTAGCTCATGGCTCATGTTGGCCAAGAAGGCCGACTTGGCTCGGTGGGCCAAATCCGACTCGGCCAGGGCTTGGCGGATTTGGTTTTGGGTGGAGTGTAACTCAGTTAAGTCATAAAGCGAAACCAGCAGACGGGGTTTTCCTTCGAGCGTGGCGATTTGGCCCTGCTGCTCTACGACCACAAAATGCCCGTCTTGGCGTTTCAGTTGGTGGGTCAAGCGGAAGCGGAGCCGAGTGCCGATGATCAAGTCATTTAAGGCCTGTTCGATTCGGGGGCGGTCTTCTGGAGGGATCGCCCGATAAAATAGCGCTAGGTCCGGTTCCGCTTCGCCGGGTTCTAAATCCAAGAGGCGGTAAAACTGATCGGACCAAAGCAGTGTCTCGCTTTCTAGGTCCAGGTCCATCAGTCCTAAGTGGGCGATTTGTTGGGTTTGCTCGAACCAAGTGCGGGTGCGGGTGATTTGGGCTTGCTGGCGTTGGTTGAGCTCAATTTGGCTTTCAAGTTCGGCTCGGTGGCGGCGCAACCTTCGGCGGTCATTTCGTATCGCTTGCTCGGTTAAGACCGCAAACAAAAATAGGGTGCCCAAGAATAGGCAATGTTCCGTAAAAGGCAGCCAACCTTGAATCCAGGGTGGATGCATAACCATCAACACCGCCAAATTCCCGCTCAAGAGCGCGCCTCCCCAGCGCCAACCCATCAGCAGGCCCGCAAAAACCACCGAAGGAGCCTGCCATTTAAGGGCTTGTTCGCTGCCAATAGCGAGCATCCCCAAGGGGGTCAGGAAAAAGGCCAAAACGGCCAGTCTAGGGGCCCAGGCATAGGCCTTGGTTTCGTTGAGCAACCACAAAACCCACAAGACTGCGTGAAAACTCCAGATCAAGGGTTGCCAACCCAGGGGGTTCGATTGCACCCAAGCATGGAAACCCGTGGCCGGTATCGCCGCCGCCAGCGTCCAGCGCAATACCTGACGGCGGACCCGGTCCTCGCGATCTAAGGTCAGCTGGTTGGCTGAAAGTCTACTAAACAAGGTTTGGAATATGTTCATTGCAGGAGACTGCCTAACTAAAAATTTTTAGGACTCTGGTCTTAATTATTCAACAGAAGTCCAAGGATTCCAAGGAATATTCTTAGGCGATTTTTGCCAGATGGTTTTCGGTAATGATCTAGTTGCAAGGTTTTTTGCAGGGTGCCGGTTGGTGGATGTGGGCATGGCTTTTGAAAGGCTTAATGCCGAGGTCCGAACTTTAGGCCTAGCGCCGAAGGTACCGCTTAGGTGAACCAAAGCTTGCCTAGCCGCTGGGCGCTTGGTATGTATTAAGAACCCGCCTCGGATAAAGAGGGGACAACCAGAAATGAGGAACCAATGAAAAAATGGATGTTAGCCTTGGCAGGCGCTTTGGTGCTGGGCCCTTTGAGCGCTCAGGCTATTGAAGAGGTTTCCAAGCTGCCCGACGGAAGCTATATCTTCCGCTGTGAATTTGCCGGTGCGGGACACAAAGTTCAGGTCAAGTACCTGGGACAAGGTGAATACTTGGTGCTGCGCCGTGGTAGTGCCGCGACTGGTGAGTCGGGTCGGCTCAAAGCGGTAGATCAGGTCGAAGCGGCCAAGCGCGGCTGCGGCGAATAAAAATGGACCGCCCCAGCGCTTTATTGCTGGCTGGTGGGACCTCGCGGCGCATGGGCCAAGATAAGGCTTCGCTGGATTTTGGCGGAAAAAGCTTGTTGGCCCGCGTAGTTGGGCAGGTTTTGCCGGTAGTGGACCAATTGATCCTGGTGCTGGCCCCCGGCCAGGGCTTTGACCCGAGACTGGTGGCTCCAAATCTGCACTTGATCACCGACCCCAAACCCCATTTGGGCCCCCTTTACGCAATTTCCCAGGCTTTCCCACTGGTGCGGGCTGGGGCGGACCGGGTGTTGGTGCTCAGCTGCGACCTCCCCTTTTTGACCACCGCTTTTATCGGTGAGTTGCTGCAAGCTCAGGAGGGCAACGCCCTGGCCTGTGCCTGCAACGAGGAAATCCCCAACCCCCTCTTGGCGGTCTACCGCCGCGACCTCCTGGCCCAGGCCAAGCCGCTGTTTAAAGCTGGCCGCGAAGACGCCCGGGCTCTGCTCGAAGACCAAAATCCCAAGCTGCTCAAAGACCGCCCAGAAGCCCGCGGCATCAATAGCCCCGAGGCCTACCAGGCGGCGCTCCAAGAGTTGGGCCTAGCCTAAACTCAACCTCCCCTGATCGATTTTCCAAAATTTCTGGCAAAGCCTCTGGGCCAACTGGGCGTCGTGGGTGATCAATAAGATTGCACCGCCGAAGCTCTCTAGTGCGCCTTCCAGTGCCAACAACGAAGGCAGGTCTAGGTGGTTGCTCGGCTCATCTAAGAGCAATAAGGCGGGCTGGCTCAGCAGGCCTTGGGCCAACGCCAACTTGCGCAACTCGCCGGGACTAGGATTCGCCGAACGCAGTAGCGCTTCAGGCTCGCTACCGAGACGCCCGACCAGCGCCAGCACCTGCCCGCGCAGCTCCGGCGGCATCTCCTTTAGCCGCAATAATTCCTGGGCTATCTGTTGCCCGTTGGGCTCTTGGGGGAGGTAAAAAAGTTCTGCTGGCGCCAAGGATATGCGTGACATCAGGTGTCTCAAGAGGCAACTCTTACCGGCCCCATTGGGCCCACTCAGCGCGATCCGGTCTTGGGGCCCTAATTCCAAATGGGGGAATTCTAGAAAATTTTGCGGCCCCAGCGGCAGCCGCCCGGCCTTCAGTTGCAGTAACAGGCTGCGCTTTGAGGGCTTGGAGGCTAGTTGGATGGGGGCGCGGTGGTCTTTGGTTACCTTCAATTCCTCCAACTGGCTGCTGACCTGGGCGAGCCGCCCGGACAACTGGTTGAGCTGCTTGCCCGCCTGCCCGTCTTTGCCCGAAACTCGGGCCAGATTGATTTTGGCCTTAGCGTCATGGTCCTTGGGGTCCACCCGGCCTTTGCTGCGCAGTTGGTGGCTTCGGTTGGCTTGGTCGCGGAAGGCCCCGGAGCGGCGGCGCAGTTGGCCCAATTGGGCTTGAACCTGTTGGCGTTGGTGGATCAAGGTGGAGCGGCGGCGTTCCTTTTCGGCTAAAACCAACTCCAAAGTGGGAGCCCAAATTGGCGTTGCCCCCGGTTCGATCCAGACCACTTGTCTGGCTAAGGAACTTAGCAGTTCCCGGTCGTGGGTCACCAGAATGCCGGTCCCGGGGTAAGAGTGCAGGGCTTTTGAAAGCAGGCCCCTGGCCGCTGCGTCCAGATGGTTGCTGGGCTCGTCGAGGGCCAACAGTTCGGGCCGCTGCCAGAGCGCCCAACCGACCTGGGCCCGTTTACGCTCACCGGGGCTTAGCTGCCCCCAACGCTGGGCCCAATCCCAACCCAGTTCCAAGAGCGCGTTCAACCGCCCGGCGGTGGCATCGGGCAGCGCCAAAAATTCCTCCAATCCGGGCGGGGCGGCTTCAACCCATTGGGGTAGATAAAGGGACGTCTGGGGCCGCATAAAGGCCTGCTGCGGACCCGCCAATTGCCCGGTCGCTAATTGCAGGAGTGTGGACTTGCCCGCCCCATTAGGCCCCAACAGCCCGGTCCATCCGGGGCCAAAGGATAGACTTAGGTCGGTAAATAGTTTTTGGTCTTGCCCCTCAAAGGCAAAGTCCAGGTGGTTTATTTGTAGGGTCAAAGGGACCTCCGGCAAAGCGGGGCCCAAAGGGGGGAATCGGCGGGTAGAAGCTACCTAAAGCAAAGCAAACAAAGGCCAACGTACTAGCGCAAAAAACCACTCCCCTCCTCCGGCCCCTGGGTTTCCAGGTCGAAGAAGCGGCCCAATAGGCCAAGATGGAAGGGTTTTACAGCCGCATGTCGGACGGGACCTCTCGAATCAATTAAAGTATGGGGGTATTATAGCGCCCCTGCGGGGGGTGCGCAAGGGGGTGTGGGGCGAAGAACTACCCAGCGGGGTGTCGCGGCTTGGAGTTTAGGCTCGCAATGTTTTGCTTGCGGTGAGTACACAGAGCCCTCTCCGTTCAGTTTTTTTGCTCCGCTACCGTAGAAACAGCGATACAGCCCATATGCTCCCGAAATCTGGGTTAGGAAAGGGCTTCTTTCTACCGAACCCAATGCTGAAAATGGGAAAAAATAGGGATATTGCCACTTATCGCCTAAAAACTGACCTGGACTGGAACGCTTGAGTTGGTGGTTGAACCATTACCCAACTGGCCGTAATAATTAGCACCCCAGCAAGAAACTCCTCCATTTGACAAGACAGCACAGCTATGGTTATAGCCCGCGGCAATGCCAATAACATCAGAGATTCCAGTCACCGTAACGGGGGCTGATCGATCTGTGGTCGTGGTGTCTCCTAACTGTCCATAGTCATTGCGCCCCCAACATTGGACTTGCTTGCTGGCCAATAATGCGCAGCTATGTGAACTGCCTAATGCAACGACCGTCGCAGTTGAAATTCCGTTTACTGACTTAGGGGTAGAGCTTTCTGTGGTCGTGCCGTCTCCTAATTGTCCACTAGAATTACTCCCCCAGCATTGGATGCTCTTATCAGCTAATAATGCGCAGCTATGGGCACCGCCGAGAGCAAGAGAAGTGGCATTGGAAATGCCAATTACGTTAACGGGTGTCGTTTGCTTGGTTGAACTGACATATCCGGTGGCCCCATCCCCTAATTGACCATACCCATTAGATCCCCAGCATTTAACGGTCTGATCTGACAACAGGGCGCAACTATGGTAAGAACCCGAAGCAAGTTGAGTCGCTGTTGAGATGCCAGTCACCGTTGTCAGCAACAGGGTTGCAGTGCTAGATGAAGTCCCATCGCCAAGTTGACCTAAAACACCTTGGCCCCAGCATTGAATGGTCTGGTCGGCTAGCAAGGCGCAGCTATGCCACGAACCTGCGGCTACTTGTGATGCAGTTGAAATATTGTAAACTGAAACCGGGGTAGACGAATTGTCATAGGTTCCAGTGCCTAGCTGCCCCGTATTATTCGATCCGAAGCACTTGACTGCCCCGGAAGTCAATAAGACACAGGTAGAAGTCTCGTAGCTGGAAAGGCCAATGGCTGTTGAAATTCCACTGACCGAAACGGGGAGTAATCGGTTGGTAGTTGTGCCATCACCTAGTTGCCCAGATATATTGAAGCCCCAGCATTTTGCCGAACCGTCCGCAAAAGCCGCGCAACTATGTCCTAAACCCAGTGCTAAAGTCGTGTTGGGGGAGTCAGTCCTTGGAGATGGTTCCGTGGTGAATCCATTGGGTACAATGTATTCGGCTTCCAGCAAATTACCTGCAAGATCTTTGGCTGCTTGGGTCACCTTAATGTAGTAGGTGGTGTCGTAAGCTAATGTTGAAGCCAGTGCGATGGTGAACACTTTCTTGTTGGCGTCTGCACTAATCCCAGCTACTGGGACACAACTTGAAAAATTGTCGCTAGAAATTTGGACGGTGCCTTTACAGCTATAATCGGTGGTTCCCACAATAGTGCTTTCATCCATGGCTTCATCGAATTCAATGGTCCATGAGGAAGATTGGGAAATACTTAACTTTGCCCCTGTGCTTGCCTGTGAGCTGACTAAGCCGCCTGCGCTTACCGAAGCAACCGATGGGGCTGTGGTATCCTTATCTGACGAGGTAGTCGTTGCCTGCTCACGGTCAGTCCCACAAGAAACAATGAAAACCACAACAACTACAAATACACCAAAGCGCTTTGATGGTTTCATATCGTCTTAGAATTGAATTTTTGTAAAACTTTCGGGCCACCGCGATTCGCCTGCAGAATAACACAGTCTGAATTAGTTGGGCAAAATTTTTCGGTCAAATCTGGTCAAAATGGGGTGATTACAAATCCGTAAATCTGCGGATTAAACCCAGGGTAATAAGCTGATATTACGTTCATATTTTCAGATACCTACGGTGTAGGGTTCTCGGGTTCCCTCTGAGCTAAGCGGCTTTGAGCCCCTAGCCGCGCTAAGCAGCTTCGAGGCCGAGGGATGCGTGGGTGACAATGCGAGCCGGCGAGTATTGCCCAGCCTAAGGCGTTGGCGCAGCCGACACAAGTTCCCGAGGGCCCCTGGGCCCCATTTATTGTTTTGTCTTTTCGCGTTGCGAGTTTTAAGCAGGCCGGTACAGCCGCAAGGTCAGGCTATTGGTTAACACCGACACCGAAGACAAGGCCATCGCCAAGGCCGCAATCATGGGGCTTAGGGCCGGACCCCCAAAGATCACGAAAATCCCCGCCGCAAAGGGAATACCCAAAACGTTATAACAAAAGGCCCAAAAAAGGTTCTGCTTGATCTTGCGCATCACCGCCCGACTCAACCCAAAGGCATCCAGCAAACTCTTGAGGTCCTCTTTAACCAAAATAAAATCCGCCGACTCAATGGCCACGTCCGCCCCGCGCCCAATAGCCACCCCTAGGTCGGCCTGCATCAAGGCCGGGGCATCGTTGATCCCATCGCCCACCATGGCAAGGCGCTGACCGGCCGCTTGGCGTTTCTTGATCTCTTCTAGCTTGTCGGCTGGCAAAAGCCCGGCAGCGTAATCTTCAAGACCCAACTGGGCGGCAATGGCTTGGGCCACCCGGGGATGGTCGCCGGTCAACATCAGAGGGTGCAGGCCCAGTTTCTTCAGGCCCGCAATCACCGCTGGTGCTTCGGGTTTGATCGGGTCGGCAATGCCCACCAACCCTAAAATCTTGCCGCCCAAGGCCAAATAGATCGCCGATTGCCCCGCTTCGCCAGCGGCTTGTCCGGCGGCCGGTTCTTCGGCGCTGACGCCCTGATCTTTTAAAAAACCATAGTTGCCGACCAGCAAGTCTTGGCCATGGTATTTCGCCGAGACGCCCAGGCTCTTAACAAAGTTGATCTCTTCGAGGTTGGTGGGCTTGATATGCCGCTTGCTGGCCTCTTGCAGTATGGCTTTGGCCAGCAAATGCTCGCTGCGTTCTTCGGCTCCGGCCATCAAGGCCAATAGCTCCTCTTCGCTGCCTTCAAGGGCCACCACCTGGGCTACTTCAGGCTGTCCTTTGGTGAGGGTGCCAGTCTTATCAAAGACCACGCCGGTTAAGTCTACCGAGGCTTCTAAGGCCTCACCGCCTTTAATCAAGATCCCCAAGCTAGCCCCACGGCCCACGCCGACCATAATGGCCGTAGGGGTCGCTAAGCCTAGCGCACAGGGGCAGGCGATCACCATCACCGCCACAAAGGACTGGATGGCAAAGGTCAGGTCCCCGCCGATGAAATACCATGACAGCCCGGTCAAGAGCGCCAAGCCCATCACCACCGGCACGAAGACGCCAGATATTCGGTCCGCCAAGCGGGCCACCGGGGCCTTCGAAGCGTTGGCTTCTTCGACCAAGCGGATGATCTGGTTTAAGGCCGAATCCTCAGCGGTCTTGGTGGCTTCCATCTCAAAGGGTTGGCCCTGGTTGAGCGCCGCGCCGACCAAGGCATCGCCTTCTTTCTTGTCAATCGGGAGGCTCTCGCCGGTCAGAAAGGATTGGTCTACCGAAGTCTCGCCTTGAACCAAAATCCCATCAATAGGGATGCGCTCGCCAATCTGGACCAACAAGCGGTCGCCGGGCATTACTTCATGTACCGGAATCTCACTGGTGCGCCCATTCTCCACCAGCCGCGCAGTCTGCGCTTTGAGCTTCAGCAGCGCCTTCATGGCTTCGACGGACTTTTGCTTGCTGCCCGCTTCAAGCCATTTACCCATCAAGATCAAGGTCAAGATCACAGCGGTGGACTCGAAGTATAGCTGGTGCAAGCCCATTTGGACCTGTCCGGCCCAAATCAACTGCATGCCCCAGAGGCTATAGCCGAAGCTGGCCAAGGTGCCCAGGGCAATCAGGCTATCCATGTTCGGCGCTTTGTGGACCAGCGCCTTGAGGCCGCGGGTATAGAACTTACGGGCCAAATACATGACCGGCAAACAGAGGGCTAGTTGCAAGAGGGCAAGGGTCTGGGGCGAATGGCTGGGTGAAATGAAGTCCGGCCAGCGCAGGCCCACCATCTCCCCCATGGCCAGTAAAAAGAGCGGTAGCGTCAAAGATGCGGTGCCCATGAAGCGGGTACGCAGGTCCTGCTTGTCCCGTTCTTTTTGGTTGCTGTGCTCCAAGTCGGCGTTGTCGCCCGCCATGTCAAGCAACTCATAGCCCGCCTGGGCGACCACTTCTTTTAGTTGGGAGGTTTTGATTTGGTCTGGGTCAAAGCGCAACACCGCCTTTTCGGTGGCTAAGTTGACCTGAACCTTCTCCATGCCCGGCAATTCGGCCAAGATAGACTCGACGTTGGCCACGCAGCTAGCGCAACTCATGCCGCCGATGCGGAAATTGAGGCTGACTCGTTTTTTAGGTAACTTGGCGGGATACCCCCCCTCGGTTACCTTCTGGATCAGTTGGTCGAGGTTGAGTTGGGTTTCGTCGTAGACCAGCCGCAATTGCTCGCTAAGTAAATTGACCTGGGCCTCATTGACGCCCTCAAAGCCCTTGGCGATTCCTTCCACATTGGCTGCGCAGGAAGCGCAACTCATCTCGGAGACTTCCAGCACTGCTTCTTTCATCACTTCCTTTGAGCTCAAGCTGGTTGGGCTGGGTAGCCGCCTTCGGTAATCTTTTGGGCCAGCTCCTGGACGTCTAAGTTGCCCTCATAGGTGATGGTCAGGTCTTTGCCTTCGACGGTGGCTTTGGCCTCGGCGGCACCAAATTCTTTGGCAATCGCTTCGACTTTAGAAGTACAGCCACCGCATTTCATCTTTTCTACGTTCAATTTTGCTTGCATGGTCTCTAAATCCAGCTAGTTTTTGTAAGACACCAGTTTCATGATCTCTTCGATCTTGGCGTCTAAATCAGGGCCGCCCAGCTTGGCTGCGTCGGTAACGCAGTGGCGGATATGGCCTTCTAAGATGCCCAATTCCACTTTTTTCAAAGCGCTTTGGACCGCTTTTAACTGGGTGAGGATGTCGACGCAGTAACGGCGCTCGCCGATCATCTTGCTGATGCCGCGGACTTGGCCTTGTATCTTGGCAAGTCGCTTGAGTTGGTCTTCGTGGTTCGGGAACATAAGAAACCTCCTTCACCCTAGTTAGGTGTAATGATACCCCATACGGGTATGTCTGGCGGTGAGGCGAGTTACCGAAACTGAGCCCTTAAAGCTCACCCATCTTAATGGAACCGGTAAGTACCTTGTTTTCCAGGGTGGTGCCATCGGGCAGCTGTAACCCCCCTTGTTCGCAGACCAAAATTACGTTCCCCCGCAAAGTGATGTGGCTACCAAAGGTCACATCGCCAACTACCGTAAGTAGGTCTAGCTCAAGTATATCAGGGATTGTTTCAAATCGCTGCTGATAATCTTCAAAATTTTTGAAGTAAGGACCGAGGCGAATCAAAGGCAACCCGGCAAATTGCCGCTCGGGATTTCGTACCAGTACCCCGTCTTGTAAGACAAAGAGGTTTGATTGAACCAACAAGAGGTCGTCGGTCTTCTTGACCGGTAGGAAACGGCTGCGGGGCACCTGGATGGCCCTTGCCCCCTTGAAATTAGCAATCGCCCCGCCGATGGCGGTTTCTAATTGCAATACCGGTAGATGGTTCACCGTTTTTTTGTTTTCGATCACTTCGAGTTCTAAGCCACCGTTGTCCAACTTGTCTTTTAAGGCGCGGAGATTGATCCAAAGGTTGTTGGTGTTAAATATCTTGAAGGTCTTTACGGACTTAAACTCTTCGACGTTCTCTTTGGGAACCTGGGCAATTTCCAGCAAGCGCAACCCTTTGGGCCCAGCTTTGACCAGCGTACCCCCCTTGACGTCGGCGCGGGTCTTTTGGGTGACTTCCATCAAAAAGGGCGTATTGGAACGCTCCATTTCGCTTAAGATTTTCAGGTCCACCGAAGCGCCTAAGTTGTCGGCGTTGGCGACAAACATAAACTCTTTGCCCGCCGCAAGCAGCGCGTCTAAAATCCCCGACTGGTGGATGGAGTCAAAAAAGTCGCCGTGGCCCGGTGGGTAACTGACGGCGTCGCCGTGTTTCTTGCGGTTCATGGGCAAGAAGCTGTCGCGGCGCAGCCGGGGGAACTCATTTTGGGTGAAGTTGAAGATCGTCAGGTCTTCTTCATACTTCTTGATGATCTTCAGCGTGTCCTGTTCGGTATTGAAGCTGTTCATCAACACCAAGGGAACCTCGGTGTTATGCCGCGCGTTGAGTTCGGAAATTTGGGTGACGATCAGGTCTAAAAAACTCTGCCCTCCGCGCACTTCGATAGCCGACTTGGGGCCGATGCAACCCATTGAGGTGCCCAGCCCGCCGTTGAGTCGGCAGACCGCCAATTGGCCCAAAAGTTTGGTCGCCCGCTTTTCGGTAACTTCAGCTAGGTCTTTGTAGGGGAGGATGGAGTCCGCATCGGGCGTTTTGATTTTGCCCCAATCCAGCGTGGTTTTGGATTGGCGTTGCCAGGAGGAATAAAGCTTACTGAAGAGTTCGATCTGCTGTACCCCAAAGCCTTGGTCGGCCATGGACTTGGCGATTTCTTTGACGCTTTTGCTCATGTCAGTTTAGTTGGTTCTTGGGGCCCTGCCTCTTGAGCCTTTTTATAAAAATCCGTTGATTTGGCTTGGTCGCCGATACGGAAGTACAATCCCCCCAATTGGTGCGCGATCCCTTGAGCGCGGTCTTTTAGTCCCGCCTGGGTCGAGTGGCCGTAAAGCCATTCAAGGTAGGCTGTCGCCTTCTCGGGCTCGCCTTGGTCTTTGTAATGGGTGCAGAGCTCTTCATAAACCTGGGCGGCGCGGTCGATCTCGCGGGCCTTTTCAAAAAGTTGGGCCGCTTGGATCAAGTCTTCGGTAATCTGCTCGGGAGCGCTGTGTAACTGAGCCAGGATCAGTCGAGTCTGGGCGCTGAGTCCGTCGCTGATGAAGGGGTGTTTGTAGCTCAGGGCCTTTTCTAAGGCGAAGAGTGCGGGGCCCTTTTGCTTGTGGTCAAACTGGATGTGCCCGTCGATCAGCCAAAGCCGGGCAAGGTTTTCTTGGTTGAGGTGGCTGGGGTCGAAGTTGGCCGTTTCTAAGAGGTCATTGAGTTTGTCTAACTCGCCTAGCTCCAATAGCAACATGGCGATTTCCACCAAGACCCCAAACTTTTCGGCTGGGTTGGGCAGGTCTAGGCCTAATTGGGTGGCCGAAACCAACAGCCCTTTGGCGCGTTCGCGCTGCGAAGCCCGCGCATAAAGCCCCGCTAAGCGTACCTGCAACTCGGCCACCTGGGGCCAGTTGTGCCGCTGTTCCTCGGCTTGCAGGAGCCACTCGTAGAGTTGGATCGTTTGGGTCTCAAAGGGCAGGTTATCTAAAACCGCTAGGATGTTCACAAAGGTTTTTTCCAGCGCCTCGGGCTGTTTACTGACCAAAGCCAACTCCACGGCGGTGAGCAGCAATTGGCCGATCATCCGTGGGCTTTCGTCTAATTGAGCACTGATCCGCTTGGCAAATTGCAGGCTGCGGCCCAAGGCGGTTTCCACCGCGCCTAGGCGCGCCAGTTCCGATAGAAGATACTGTGAACCAGCCACCAGCAGGCTGCGGGGGCCGCCCATTTGGTCGTATTTTCCGTTGATTTTGTTCATCAACTCCTGCCCGTTTTTGATCAGGCCTTCGGCGGGGAGGAGGTCATGGCGGCGGATTTGTCCGTAGAGATTCCCCGCGATCCAGTAGAGGCTGCCTTCTAGGTTTCGCTCAATCAGGTGCCCCTCAAAAAGGTGCTCCAATTCTCGGTCGATCTCTTCGGGCCCTAAGAGCACCGCCAAGTTCTCGCGCGGCACCTTGACCCGTAACAGATAAAGACAGCTCAGAAGGCGCTTGCCAAGGTGGCTCAGGCGGTTGTAGACCGCCCCAAAGACGATCGGCCAAAGTTCGCTGACCTCTCGGTTTTCACAAAAGAGGCCCTGGACCGCAGGGTCTTGGGCCGCGGCGGCTAAGCTCAGAAGCGCGTGGTTGCGCATCTGGGCCGGTACTTGGCCTTGCAACAGCGGCCCCCAAACCTCGGGTAGGCGGTCCTCAAAGGCCATCAGCAGTTCTTCGCAACTGGTGCGGTCTGAACTGATTACCTGGGTGGACAACTCGGTCACAAAGCTCTGCTGGCTCAGCAATAAGATACGCCATCCCGCTTCGCGCTGGGCCAAGAGCCAACCTTCAAAGACCGGGTCCACCTTATCGGGCGGATAGAAGATCAGTAGGTAGCGCTGCTCGGGGTCCGTTCCCTGGCGTAGCGGGATTTGGGACTGGTCGAAATATTGACCGATCTTTTCTTCAGAGAAAAGAAATTCAAACTCCTGGGCCAGTTCGCTGTCCGGTAGGCTGCGCGGTTGGTTTTCGTGGTAGCCCCAACGGTAGTAATAAAGCAGGTTTAGGCTAAAATCACAACGCGGAGCCAAGCGGCGCAGCAGTTCTAAGACATATTCTTCTTGGTGCTGGCCCATTAGGCTGCGCAACCAGATAACCCCCTGTTCCGGGCCGGTCACCAAAGCACTGATCAACTGGGCCAACACTTCTTTGTTGCCCGTAAAGCGGCGTCGGTTGAGGATCAGCGGGTCCGCCGCTGGGTACGGCAACTCGACTCGGGCATCGGCGTCGATGGGGAAGGCGCGGAGCGGATCCAAGCGGGCGTGGTTGACCAATTCTTTGGCCACCGAAAGGCGGATCCAAGACCAATCCCAACTGAGCGGCAGGGCCGCTTGTAGCTGGTTGACCGCTTGGCGGTGTGACTTGAGCAGCGTTTCGCCGCGCGCCAGACCCGAAAGCAGGCTGTTGAAGTAGTCCATCATCCGCCCGCGCGATAGCCGCCCACCCAGGGTGATCACCGCCGGCACGCCCATAGCCCCATAGGCCTCTAAACCCACCACCTGGGTCAGCATCTGGTCGGTGGCCAAGATCATCAGCCGCATCCCCTTGCGGACCGCTTCTTCGGCGGCTTTGGCCAGGCGCAGGTCTGCTTCGGCGAAGGGTTCCCCGGCGAGCCGCCAGCCGCGCTTGTCTTGGTATCCTGAAAACAAAAAGAGGTCCGGTCCCGACTCTAAGGACGAGAGCAAACGGGCCCAATTCGTATCTCCGTCCAGCCGCAGTTCCAGACGTTTGTTGCTGCCGCGCACCAAAAGGGCAAATTCTTCGATGGGCACCAAAAAGCTGCTGCTGCGGGGTAAGTCGCTTAAGGGATCGTGGCCCATCAAGGCGGCGCTGAGCTGGGGGCGGCGGCGTTCAAAGGGGTGGTTCGGCTCTAGGCTGCGGGCTCCATAAAGCCGGACCAAACCGTGGGTCTGGGCGATGAAGCTGCTGCCGTCATAGAGCAATTC
The DNA here is from genome assembly GCA_032250835.1 of bacterium. Lineage (GTDB taxonomy): Bacteria > SAR324 > SAR324 > XYD2-FULL-50-16 > XYD2-FULL-50-16 > TamC13-09. Next base: position 40,457 of record JAVVEA010000011.1, on the reverse strand, counting down.
AAAGGGGAGCTGGCGTACCGCTTCGTCTTTAGCGCGGATATAAACCACCCCTTCTTTGGGCAGCTTTTGGCGGATTGCTTCGGGGAAGATCGCCTCAAAGAGGGCCAATCCGTAAGACTGCAATAGGCGCATCACCTCGCCGCGCTGGTCCCGGCTGGATTCGGTTTGGAGCTTATCGCTACCGCGCAAAAGGGCGTAGGTTTCCAAAGCCGCTTCGGTGAGGGCACCGGCAGGCGCACTGAAGGGGAACTCCAGTTGGTATTTGGCGATATGGACCGATTGGCCGGTCAAGTCGATCACCAAAGGCATGGCATCACTCCCGCAAGACTCGCTGGTCACCTGTACGGAAGGTGAAGCGTTGCTGGTCGAAGAACTCCAAAAGCGCGATGGCGTTTTTTCGGCTCAAACCGACGAGTTCCTTGAACTGGATTACCGTGATGCTTTTGCTTTGGGCCATATGACTGCGCAGGATTTCTTTTAGGGTCTCTAGATCCGCCGTACGGTAAAAGAGGTCCTCGTCAATCTGGACCGTGTGGCCTTGTTTTTCCGCGTATTTCAAGGTCTTGAACAAAGGTTCCCGTTCGACCTGAAGGGCCTCAGCCAAGTGAAACAGGCCGGGCACGGCTGGCGCGGTCTCGGCTAATTGGTTCAGCGCCCGGTCCAATAAGCTTTGTTGGGCTTTTGAAAGGCCTCCTTTGAAGTGTCCAAGATGATAGAAATTATCGGTTTTGGCCAGCAGATTTTGCCGCAGCGCCCAGGCCAAAAGACCGGTTACCCGGCCAGGCGGCAAAATGCGCCCCACCTTACCAAAGAAGTATTCCGCCGGAGCCCCCAGCGCCTCGGGATGGTTTTTGTGGTAGCTTTGTAGGGCCCGAATGAAGAAATCCACCACCCGGCGGGCCTCCCTAGGCGCGATCAAGAGGGCCTCGCTTTTGTCGGGCTGCAAGAGCGCCTGCCGCGCCAACAGCGCGGCTACGGCTCGTTCAGACGCTTTATGTCCCAGACCCAAACGGGGGCCCAATTGGTCTGTTTTTAGGCCGCCTAGGCCCGCCAGCCGGACCAGAGCCTCGATCTGCCCCTCTGCTCCTGGTTGGTGTAATTGGGGTAGAAGCTCGCCCAGTAAGGCGCGGCTGCGCCGGTTTAAGGGACCCGTTAAGGCCAGACTCAACGCCCCGCCCAAGCTACGTTCCGGCGAACCACCCCGCAAGATCAACCGGTCACCGAAGCGTAAGGCCAAGGGGCGGTCTAACTTAAGCAGGCAATACAGAGGCCCGGTACTGGGTTCAAAGCTGTCGATGGGGATCAATTGGCCCATTGCTTGGGCCGCATGGGCAAAGACCTTGACCCAGCGGCGCGGTTTGATCCGCTCCGCTTCCTGGGCCAGTGGCTCAAGCCAGATCCCCAAGCGCTGGGTCACGATCAGGCTGTGGGGCTCGGCCAGTTGGAAGCCCCGCTGGATTTCTTCTTTGGCCAGTGCCGCCAAGTTAAAGGCGGCACGCATCCCCGCACGGACGCTGGCGGCTTCTTCTGAGGCCGACTGGATGCCCCGGAGCTTGACGGCTTTTTCTTCGGGGTAGAGCCAAAGGGCGGAATTTTTGTCGGCCTGACCACTCAAGACCGTCCCGCTGACGACGGTTCCAAAGCCCTTGAGTGAAAAGGCCCGGTCGATGGGTAGCCTAAAGGGGCCGCTGGGTTCTTGGGGGTCAAAGAGCGGCCCGGCCAGGGCTTCTTTGAGTGCCTCTATGCCTTGACCGGTTTTAGCCGAAACCTCAAAGACCGGCGCCTTTTCTAAAAAACTACCGGCAAAAAGTTCGGCCAGTTCTAGGCGCAATAGGTCCAATAGGTCGCGTTCGGCTAGGTCGACTTTGGTCAAAACCACCAAGCCCCGCTGGATGCCTAGGAGGCGGCAGAGATTAAAGTGTTCGATGGTCTGGGGCATGGGCCCCTCATCGGCGGCAATGCAAAGCAAGACGCCCGAAAAGCCCTGGGCCCCGGCCAGCATGTTGTGCACCAATCCCTCATGCCCCGGTACGTCCACAAAGCTGATGCGGCGCGTTTCGCTGGCTTGGTAGTGGGCAAAACCTAAGTCCAAGGTGATGCCGCGGGCCTTTTCTTCTTTGAGCCGGTCCGGGTCGGTGCCTGTTAAATGCTGGATCAGCGCCGATTTGCCATGGTCGATATGGCCAGCGGTGCCCAAGGTGATCTGCTGCAAAAGCTCCCCTTAACAATGATACGTTCGCAGAGCAGTCTAACAGGCAGGCGTGAAGCTTACCACCAGGGAATTGGGGGGAGGGGGTGCCGGGCCGAGGCCCGGCAGGGAGGCTTAGAAACTATAACCAAAGCTGGCGTGGACCTGCTCAGAATCGACCCGATACATCAAACCAAACATGGTGCCCATGGGGTTGTAGATTTGGATGCCCAGGGCCCCGTCGTTTTGGATCAAGGGTTTCTCATAGTAGTTCTGGTAAGCATCAGCCACCAGCTTGATGTCTTCGGTCAGCAGGTACTTGGCTCCGGCACCGACCCGCTGGTTGTCCAGGTAGACGTTGAACATCATGCCCAGGGCGCTGTCTTTGCGGCTTAAGGCGGCGTAAAGCGTGGACTTGTTGCGGCGGTCGTTGAACTCGTCTACCAAAGGGGCGAGCGCGAAGTCTGGGTTTTCGGGGTTCCAATAGACCCGGCGGCGGTAGCCAACGGCCAAAGAGAATTCCTGCAAATTGACCACCTGCACCTTGGCGTGGCCGTAGCCTGAGTGCGGGCCTGAGTCGTCATTACCGAAGCCTTCAATGCCAACCTGAAAGATCTGGCTGAAGGCAACGTCGTAGCGCAAACGCTTAAACCGGACGTCCGTATCGGCCAAATTATTGGCCCAAACGCTCAGCTCCAAATAGTTGTTTAAGGGGTTGATGTAAGCGGTAGGGTTGATTTCCATCCAAGAGTCGTTATGGTCGGCCATAAAGTCCTTGGGGATCATGTCGCCAAATTGTGCGAACAGGCTCTTGGGCTGGCGAAGGCTGCGTTCTTGAGAGGCCACGGGAGCCGAAGTGGCCACCGGTTGGTTGACCGGCTGGGCGACCAGCGGAGCATCACTTAAGCGCACCACTTTCTTAGCGTTGGGCGTTAAGACCAAATGCTGGTTCGAAAGAGGCTGGTTGCGGGTGGTGACCAACTTAGCGTCAACCACCAAATTTTCGCCTTCAGGGGTCAAAGAGACCATCAAAACCAATTCGGCCTGGGTCCGCTGGGCCAATTCCTCGGTTAACTTCGAGTCGGCCATCAAGCGCTCAACGGTCAGGTTGTTTTGGCGCAACACTTCGGCGGTGATGAGCGGATCGGGCACCTGGAAACTACGCACCAACTCATGGGCCAGTTCCTTTTTGACGGTGACGAGGTTGAAGTTCTGCTTCAATTGCTCGCGTTTGACGGTTTTAAAGACCACCGCCAACCGGGGCCGCTCGGGGCCGCTGGTGCCCAAGTCGGCTTTGAGCTGTTGGCGCAGATCACTAAAATCCCAAGCCATTAAAGACATGGGGGCCAGAAAGATCAAACTGAAGCACAGGGCCAATAAAGATCGCATCGTCTGCTTGCGGAAATGGTTGCCTGGCTGGGCCAGGGGTCTTCTTTTGGGCGTCGCCGCAGCGGATACTGCAGCAGCGCTGATTAGCCTATTAGGAATACAAGAATCGGCCCAAAACCTAGAGGTCGGGCGAAAATTTAGAGAGGGATTTAGAAGTAATCCAGGCCGATGTCCATCGAGCGGGGCGAATGGGTCAAGGACCCTACAGAAATCAGGTCCACCCCCGTTTCTGCGATAGGCCGCACCATCTCAAGCGTTACCCCGCCGCTAGCCTCGACCACCAACTTCCCTTGAATATGCTGGACCGCTTGGCGCAGTTGTTCAGGCGTCATGTTGTCGAGTAGAATGGCGTCGGCTCCCGAGGCGATGACCTCGTCGATTTGGTCTAAGCGGTCCACCTCGATCTCTATTTTAATGCCATGGTGGTTGTGCTGGCGGATGCGTTCTACGGCGTCTTTAAGGGAAATACGGGCTTTGCCTAAAAGGGCCAAATGGTTGTCCTTGAGCATGGCCATATCGGCCAAACAGAAGCGGTGGTTGTGACCGCCGCCCAGGCGTACGGCATATTTTTCCAAAGCCCGTAAACCCGGCGTGGTTTTGCGGGTGTCGGTGATGCGGACTCGGTCGTTGACTTTGCGGGCCTCAGCGACCAACTGATGGGTCATGCTAGCGATGCCGCCCAAGCGCATCATAAAGTTCAGCGCCGTCCGTTCGGCCATTACCATCTTCACCGCTCGGCCCCGGATCGAAGCCAGTTGGGTTCCTGCGTTAACATAGTCCCCGTCTTGCACCAGCATCTTAAACTCCACCTCCGGGTCTAAGGCCTCAAAAACCATCTGGGCCACCGGAAGACCGGCGACCACTCCGTCGCGTCGTTGGACTAGATTGAGGCTGCACCGGATGTCAGGCCCCAAAATGCCGCTGGCAGTGGCGTCGCCGTAGGTTAGGTCTTCGCTTAAGGCCGTATCGATCAACGGTTGGATCAGTCTAAATTCCATGGATGCTTTAAATTTAGCTAGGTGATCAGATGAATTTTGCACCCTGCTGGGCGCAATGGGCTATCGAATGGGCCATTTCGCTGCGTTTTTCGGGGAAGTCGGCCCGGTAATGGCTTCCTCGAGATTCTTCGCGCATCAATGCCGCTTGGGCCAACATGCGCCCATAGATGATCATGTGGTACAGTTCGTAAGCCTCTTGATCAAAGGGGTCTGGCTGCGCCCCTAAGCTGGCTTCTAGGCGGGTGATCAAGGCACCGAGTCGTTCGCGGCTACGCACCAATCCGGCATTTTCCCACATCAAGGCGCGCAGTTGGTTTTTGTCCATCGGCTCGGTCTGGTGAACCTGCGGTATTTTTGCGGGAACGCAGACCGGCGGGGCTTTCCAAAGGGGTGGTTGTTGCACGCGGTCTTCGGAAATCTTTTGGGCGGCGCGCATGCCCCAAACGGCCCCTTCTAGAAGGCTGTTGCTGGCCAAGCGCGAAGAACCATGCACTCCCGTTCGGGTCACTTCGCCGACGGCGTACAGGCCCGGTACATGGGTACGGCCCCAGAGGTCTGTGGCCAAACCGCCCATCATATAATGGGCCACCGGTGTGACCGGAATCCCTTCCTTTCGGGCGTCCACGCCGTAGCCTAAGCAGGTGTGGAAGATGTTGGGGAAGCGCTGGTCGATGGACTCGGACTTTAGCTTGGTGGCGTCTAAAAAGACGGCGCCGGTTTTTTCGATCTGATCGCGGATGGCGCGGCTGACGATGTCGCGGCTCGCTAGTTCCAGACGGGGGTCATACTCGGCCATAAAGGCATGGCCCTCACGGTTGACCAATTTAGCCCCTTCGCCGCGTACCGCTTCGCTGATTAAGAAATTAGGGGTGTCGGGCAGGCATAGGGCGGTGGGATGGAACTGGAAGAATTCGACATCCACCAACTGCCCCCCGGCCAAATAAGCCATCACCAAGGGTTCCCCGGTGGCGGTGGGCTTGTTGGAGGTGTATTGGTAAATCTGTCCGGCCCCGCCGGTAGCCAAAACCACATGGGGCGTTACCAGAGTGCGGATAACGCCTTTCTGCAAATATTCCACGCCGCTAATGCGTCCCTCTTCGGTCAAGATGCGCGTCAGAGAGGACTGCTCAAAGATTTCGATGTTCGGGTGGTTTAAGACCGATTCACTTAAAGCGCGCTGGACCTCCGCCCCCGTGGCGTCGCCCCCTGCGTGCAAGATGCGCGGTATCGAATGGGCCCCTTCTAAAGCTAAGCGGTAGGTGCCGTCCGTGGCGCGGTCAAAACAAACGCCCAACTCGATCAGCTTTTGCACCGCCAGGGGGCCGTTGGTGCAGAGCACCTCGACCGCCGCTTGGTCGGCAATACCTCCGCCGGTACGCAGGGTGTCTTGAACATGTAGGTCCGCCCGGTCGTCGCTCCGCCAAACAGCTGCAATCCCACCTTGAGCCAGACTGGTGTTGGTTTCGCTCAAGAGCGATTTGGTAAACAGCACTACCGGACCCTGTTCTGCGGCCAAGCGTGCCGTCATCAGCCCCCCGATGCCGGTCCCGAAGACCGCAAGGGGGGCTTGAAAGTGGGGAAGCGTCATGTTACTTGCTCAGCTCCAGCATTTTGTCCAAGGCTTTGCGGGCCAGGGTTTTGGTGGGCTCAGGCACGGAAATCTGGTGGATCACCTCGCCTTTGACCAGATGGTCGAGCACCCAGAGGACATGAGCCGGGTGGTTGCGGTACATAGTCGAACAAATACAGACCGTGGGGTTTAAGACCTCCACGTAAATCCCTTTTTTCTTCAAGTCCCGCGCCATCCGGTTGACCATGTTGATCTCGGTGCCAATGGCCCATTTGCTGCCCGGCTTGGCGGCGCTGACTTTATTCAAAATCTGGCTGGTGCTGCCCGAGAAATCGGCGGCTTCGACGGTGTTCACCGGACATTCGGGGTGAACCATCACCTGCACCCCAGGAATGCGTTGGCGCACAGCGGCCACGTGGGCAGGCGTAAAGCGTTGGTGTACCGAACAAAATCCATCCCAAAGGATGATTTTGGCGCGCTTGAGTTGCTCGGCAGTAACCCCGCCGTCATGCTTTTGGCGGTCCCAAAGCAGGATTTCGTCTTTAGGGATGCCCATGTCGATGGCCGTATTGGCCCCAAGGAACTGGTCGGGGAAAAAGAAGACCTTGTCCCCTTGACTCAATGCCCACTCAAGGATTTTGCGCGAATTGCTGCTGGTACAGACCGAGCCGCCGCGTTCGGCGGTCAGGGCCTTGATGGCGGCGGTGCTGTTGATGTAGGTGACCGGGATGATCTTCGCCCCGGTAACTTCTTCAGCAATGTCCATGGCTTCTTCGACCGCGTCGTGGTCGGCCATGTCGGCCATCGAGCAACCGGCGGTCAGGTTGGGCAGGATGCTGATTTGGTGGTCCGGGGTCAGGATGTCCGAAGACTCGACCATGAAATGCACCCCACAAAAGACGATGTACTTCGCTTTCGCTTTGGCGGCCTGCTGGGCCAAATAGAGCGAATCCCCGCTGTGGTCAGCGAGGGCAAAGGTGTCGTCTTGCTGGTAGTGGTGCGCCAAGATGAGGAGATCCTCACCCATCTGCTGTTTGATCTGGCGACCCCGCTCAAGGAGGTCCTTGATAGGCGTCTGGTAATAATGGGTGGGGATGTTCGCAAAGAGAAAACTGTCGTTTTCTTGCGGACCCACTGGGAATAGGTTGTCGATCACGTTGCCCAGAAGCGGTAGCGAGAAGTTTCGGAAGCGTCCAACCATTTATGGACTTATCCCTTTGGGGACGGAATGTAAACCGACCCTGCCAAATATAGCACAAATTATATACGCCGAGAGGCGCTTTGCCTAGCGGGGTTTTTGCCCCAACCCACTGGTTGGGGCCTTGCCCAAGCTCATTAAGGCGAGCTATGACAGGGTTGAACCCTAAAAATAATGGCAGGAAAAGTTAACGATGTTGATGGTCATTTCTCCGGCAAAAAACTTGGATTTCACCTCCAAGCCCCCCCCAGTGGCAGCCACTGAGCCTCGCCTGCTCGACCAGACCCAACTGTTGATCAGCCAGCTTAAAGGCTTAGACCCCACTCAGGTGGGCCAGTTGATGGGTTTGTCAGACCAGTTGGCGGAGCTAAACTACCAGCGTTTTCAGGACTTCACTTTGCCGCTGCCGGAGTCCGCTCGCCCGGCGGTCTTCGCCTTTAATGGTGACGTCTATCAGGGCTTAGACGCCGCCAGCTTAAGGCCAAAAAGCTTAAATTCCCTGGGCCAGAATTTGCGCATCCTTTCGGGACTCTACGGCCTGCTGCGCCCTTTTGACCGCATCTTGCCTTACCGATTGGAGATGGGCACTAAGCTGCCCAACAGCCGGGGCAAGGATCTCTATGGCTTTTGGGGCAGTCGCCTGACCGAACTATTGGCCCAAGATTTGGCCGAGTCGGGGCAGCAGACGCTGGTGAATCTGGCGAGCAACGAGTATTATAAGGCCCTTAAGCCCAAAGAACTAGACGCCGAGGTGATCACACCTCAGTTTAGGGATTTGAAAAATGGGGAATATAAAATGATCAGTTTCTTTGCCAAAAAGGCCCGGGGCCTGATGTGCCGCTTTGTTACGGAACAATCGGTAGACCGGCCCGAAGGACTAAAGGATTTTAATTTAAAGGGCTACCGTTTTGATCCGGTCCGCAGCAAGCCTTTGGCCCCCGTCTTCTTGCGCGACGAGCCCCAATGAGCGCTCCGGTCATCGAAATCCAAGGGGTAACTAAATCCTTTGGCAAAACCTTCGCCTGCCAGGACCTTAATTTAAGCATAAAAGCCGGTGAATATGTGGGCCTCTTAGGCCCCAACGGCGCGGGCAAGACCACGCTGGTAGAAATGCTCGAAGGGGTCCAAGTTCCTGACCAAGGCGAAATCCGCCTTTTTGGGAAGACCTGGGCCCAGGGGCGGCGTGAGTTGCAGGGCCGCATTGGTCTGAGTTTTCAGGAAACCCGCTTCTTTGATAAGCTCACCGTAGTCGAAACACTCAAGCTCTTCTTGAGCCTCTACAGCCAGTCTGAATCGAGGCTAGACGAGGTCTTGGAGATGATCCGCCTAAGCACCAAGCGAAGCACCTATACGGTCAACCTCTCGGGCGGTCAGCGGCAACGCTTGGCCCTGGGTGTCGCGCTCTTGAACCGGCCCGAAATCTTAATGCTCGACGAGCCCACCACCGGCCTAGACCCCAACAGCCGCCGCGATCTTTGGGAAGTGCTCAAACAGGTCAAAGGCCAAGGGACCACCCTGATCTTGACCACCCACTACATGGAAGAAGCCGAAACGCTCTGCGACCGGATTGTTTTTATGGACCAAGGCCGCTTCTTGGCCGATGGCTCCTTAAGCGAACTGATCAGCACCTTAGGTCTGACCGAGGTGATCCATTTTGAGTTGGAAGCGCCGCTGGACCCGACTAGCCTGCCGCCCGAACTGGCCCGCCTGGAAATTGAATTGGAGCCCGGCGGCAAGCGGGGCCGAGTGCGGGTCGAAAGCGTGATTGAATCACTGCCGGTGTTTTTAAACTGGATCGAAGACAAGGGACATATCTTAAAGGAATTACAGTCGCGCCGCATGACCCTTGACGACCTCTTTGTTTCTATGACCGGGAGGGCCCTACAAGATGGCTAAAATGCTGTGGAATTTGATGTCCTGCCAGCTCAAGACCTTTTACCGTGAGCCGGGCGTCTTGTTTTGGGTCTTTGGGTTCCCGATCTTGATGGCTTGGGTCTTGGGCATTGCCTTTTCGGGTGAAAAAGAACGCAGCCGGGGGATCGGCTGGGTCGGCGATCCGGCGGCCTTGACCGCCTTGGTGGCCGAGGGGCGGGCACATATGGACGGCGAGGTGTGGGTGATCGAAGCACCGGGGCCCACCACCGAACATTTGCGCTTGAGCCGCTTGAACGAAGCCGAAGCGACCACTTGGCTCTTGCACGGCAAGGTGGACTTGCTGGTCGGCCCCGGTGAGGGGATCGGCCTCAAGTACCGCTTCGACCCCAACAACCAAGAAGCCCAGGTGGGCTATCTGCTCTTGCAGGCCGCCTTTGACGCGCCCCAATTAAGGCCCCACCAAGTCGAAAAGATCACCACCCGCGGCGGGCGCTACATCGACTTCCTAGTCCCTGGCTTGATGGCTTTGGGGATCATGAACAGCTGTATCTGGGGGATCGGTTGGACGCTGATCGAAATGCGCATGAAGAAGCTGCTGCGGCGCATGGTGGCGACCCCGATGCCCAAGCCGGTGCTGTTGGCTGCTTACTTTCTTAACCGCCTGATCATCTCCAGTATCGAGTCGGCGGTGCTTTACGGCTTCGCCTGGGCCTATTTCGGGATGAGCCTGCAAGGAGGGCTTTTGGCTCTCTTTGGGTTGATCTTAGCAGGCAATTTTGCCTTTTCGGGCATGGCGGTCTTGATGGCCAGCCGTACCGCCAACACCACCGTGGGCGGCGGCTTGGTCAACGTGACCACCCTGCCAATGATGGTCCTTTCGGGCATTTTCTTCTCTTACCACAACTTCCCCCAGTGGTCCTGGCCCTACCTCTCCCACCTGCCCCTGTCGCTCTTGGCCGACGGCCTGCGCGAAGTGATCCACGAAGGGGCCGGTTTGGCCGACATGGCTAGCTCCATGGGCTGGTTAGCCCTGCTGGGCCTAGTCTGCTACGCCTTGGGCCTGAAGGTCTTTAAGTGGTATTGAGCGTTCCAACAAGGGACCTGCATTGAGCCCCTTTTCTGATCTCCGCATAAAATAATAGTTTGCCAAATAGGTTGACATGCTTTTGCGAATCTTATAAATTCGTATACACGAAGCAGATAAGAAGCTACCTAAGAACTTGGAGGCCCCATGATCCTGTGCTCTTGTAAGTCTATTTCGAGCAAACAAGTCAACCGCTTGGTCCAGGAACAACAACTCGATCCCGATGCGGCGTTGCGCCAATTGGGCGGCGGATCGATCTGCGGGCGTTGTAGCTGCGGCAAGGGGACTGGTTGCCACAAATCAGTGGGCACTAAAGTTGACCCAACCTCTGGTTAGGCTCTATCCTAAAGGGAATTCTTAACCATTAAGACCCAAGGGCCCAATGAAAGGTAACAAAGAAATGATCGGTTGGCTAAACCGCTGTCTTGGCACAGACTTGGCTGCCATAGACATCTATTTCATCCAGTCGCGAATGTTTGAAGATTGGGGGCTAAGCCGTTTGCACGAGCGGCTCAACCATGAAATGGAGCACGAACGCTTGCACGCATCCAAGCTAATTGAGCGGATACTCTTTTTAGAGGGCCAACCGGTCTTAACGGCACGTAAGGAATATGAAGTGGGTACGGATGTGCCCAGCATGTTGCAGGCGGACCTGAGCTATGAGCTAGCAGGTGTGGCCGAGCTGCGTGAAGCCATCGCCTTTGCGGAATCGGCGCAAGATTACGCCAGCCGAGAACTGCTTGAATCGCTTTTGCAAGAAAGCGAAGAGGATCATGTCTATTGGCTAGAACAACAAATAGGCTTGATCGAACGGATGGGCTTGGCCAACTATCTGCAATCTAATGCCGGGGGTGCCGCATGAAAAGTCCCGACCAGAATATCCATCTGCTCAATGCGGTCTTGGCGCGCGAATTAGTGATGATCAACCAAACTTTTTTGCACGCCCGCATCGCAAAAAATTGGGGGTTAAAGGCGTTAAACGAAAAGGAGTACCACTTTTCGATTGCCTCCATGAAACGGGCCGACCGCTTGATCGAACGGGTCCTTTTTTTAGAGGGCCTACCGAATTTGCAGAACTTAGGTAGCTTGCATATTGGGGAGCAAGTCGAAGAAATCCTTCAGGGTGATCTTCAGATATGCCAAGAGGAGCGGAGTCTCTTGGTCAAGAACATTGCTCTATTAGAGGCCAACGCCGATTTTGTGTCGCGTGAATTGCTGGAGCAGGTGCTGGAGTCTATCGAATCACAAATCGACTGGCTTGAAACCCAGCAAGATTTGGTTGAAAAAATGGGTTTAGAAAATTATCAACAGCACTTGAGCCGAGAGTAAACAGGAGGCGTTCCCAGGAAAGAACTGCTTGCGCTCCCAGGCAGCCTGCCCTGCCTCCTCAACCTGCCGACCCAGCCCCCCTGGGTCGGCAGGCATCTTTTTGATGAACAAAGTTTAACCCGCCTACAGCCCCTTTTTTGGTACAATATACTTGGGAAGTGGGCGCTATACCCCTTCCTGGTGCCGGAACCAAAAGCGCCGACGCCCACCTGCGTGAGGAGGTACTCATGTCCACCCTAGGAGTATTCATCGTGATGGCGCTGTTGATGGGCAGTCTTTACTTCAACCTGTATTTCCGCAGCTAAGCCAAGTCGCCCAGCAAGGCCCAACGCCCCGCCCCTCGGGTGTAACCGAGGCCGGGGCGTTTTTTTTGTTTGAAAGTTGATCAGCTGAAAGGTTTTTCCTTGTAAGTGACTGCTCCTTTATGTTATTTTCTTATCCCGAATATATTTATATTTTGATCAACCCGTCCCTTAGGAGGGAGGGGCCGCTGCCTAAGGAAAGCCCATGCGTTTTGTCTCATTGATTCTGTTGACTGCTTTGTTGTTACCCCAATGGGCTTTTGCCGAAACCAGCCAGTCGGGCTTCGTGTTTTTCCCGGTGCTCGATTCCAGTTTTGATCCCAATTTCACCATTGCCGCCGTCAACGCCAGCGTCACCGCCGACCCCTACGGCCACCCGACCGACCCGGCCAGCGACCAGATGCCCGGCAGCGGAGCCGAGTTGCAGTTGGATTGCCCCTGGTTTCAGTTCGGGGCCAACCCCCTGCGCCAACAGATCAGTGTGGTGGATTATGAATACAGGGGCTTGAAGATGCGCAGCTTAGAGCTGAACCCCCATTACGTCATGACCGCCGGTTTCGTGGGCCTGGGCTTCGGCCCCGGCTTTGGCTTCTTAGAACAAACCGACGCTTACGACCAACCCCACACCTACTTTACCCTGCAATACGGGGCTAGTTTGGTTTTTAACTTGGGCTTCCTGCACCTAGCCATCGAGTCCCGCCGCCAAATGAGCCAAGAGGAGAACGGCAAACACCTAGACAACCTGCGGCAGGTAACGAAGGTGGGGATTAATTTTTAGGGGCCTGATAGGGTGATTCCGCATCAGCCAAAAGCTGGAAATCTTTGTTAGAACCGCGGCGCGGCGAGGTCCTGGGCTTAAAATGTAAGCCTTAACACCACCCCGACCGGTGCGAGCCTTGGTATTCGCGGGCTAGGCCGCGGCGGATCATCCAGGCAGATAGGTCCAGGCCGTCGGCGGTGACGCGGCCCAAAATCCGGTGGTATTTATCTAATCCCGGCGTGTCGATCACGATCCGCCGGGCCTTTTGTAATTTGGCTACCAGAGCATCCCGCGCCTGCTCTGCCGCTTGGATCTCGCCGGGGCAGTCCCCCTTAATCTCCGGCGCATCAATCCCCAAAAGCCGCACCGGTCGATCCTGCCCGAACATGGCAGGCCGGACTCTGGGGAAATCAAAATAACAGGTGTCCCCGTCGTAACAGCCGCGAAACTGCACCCCCACCATCCGGGTCGTGGACCCTTGGGCGGGGGTAAGGACCAGCAGGGCGAGGAGGGTTAGGGCAAGTCGGTTGAGTTTCATGGCTTCAAACTATCACCGGAAGGACAAAAAATCTATTGGATCATTGGGGTGCAAAGATAGTGGCTGGTTGGAGCCCAGGTAAATGGGGCTTTCACATTGGGCGCGGTGGCGCAGCTTGGGGCGGGACGGGTGCCGAAGATTCCGGGGTGGAAAGCAAAAATGGCCGGATGAGGTTCAGTTCCTAGTTGGTTCGGAGTGCCCCGGCCTTTTGGTGGAGCTCTACGCCTTTTTTGTCTTCTACCGCCTCCCCCCCTGGGCCAATCTGTTGCTTGTTGGGGCCCAGGTTGAAGGATGCGGCAGGGCGGTTCTACAACCGCACCGGAATCCCTTCCCCGGCCAGATGTTCCTTGACTTGGCGGATGCTGTAGGTGCCGTAGTGGAAGACGCTGGCGGCTAAAACGGCGTCGGCTTTGCCCAGCTTGATGCCGTCGGCGAAATGTTCTAAGGTGCCCACGCCGCCCGAGGCGATCACCGGAATCTTGACCGACTCACTGATGCGGCGGGTGATTTCGTTGTCGAAGCCCGACTGGGCACCGTCCTTGTCCATGCTGGTCAGTAGGATTTCTCCAGCCCCGCGCCGCTCGGCTTCTTGGGCCCACCAAAGCGCTTCCATGCCCGTATCCCGGTTGCCTGCGTGGGTGAAGACGTGCCAGTCGTCGCCGACGCGCTTGACGTCGATAGCGATCACGATGCACTGAGCCCCAAATTGGCTGGCCCCCTCAGAGATCAATTCGGGGCGTTTGACCGCCGCCGAGTTGATGCTGATCTTGTCGGCTCCGGCGGTGACCAAATCATGGATTTGTTCTTTGCTCGAAATCCCCCCGCCGATGGTGAAGGGGATGAAGACGCTGCGGGCGAGGCTACTGGCCAACTCGATCAAGGTCTTGCGCTTTTCGTTGGTGGCGGTGATGTCCAAAAAGACCAACTCGTCGGCCTTTTGCTCGTTGTATTTGACCGCCAGTTCTAAGGGGTCACCGGCGTCCTTGAGCCCCAAAAAGTTGACGCCCTTGACCACGCGGCCCTCTTTGATGTCCAGACAAGGGATCACCCGTTTTGCTAACATGGCTCAGACCTTTTTGACGAAGTTATCGAGCAGCTTCAAGCCGTCTTCCTGGGATTTTTCCGGGTGGAACTGAACGCCCCAAAGGTTGCCCCGGCGCGTAGCGGCGCAAAATTCATGGCCGTAAAATCCGCCGCCCAGCAGGAAAGCTTTGTCTTCGGGGTAGCAGGCGTAAGAATGTACGAAGTAAAACCAGTTGTGCTCGCCGATCCCTTCAAATAAGGGGTCTTCGGGCTGGTGCAGGATCACCCGGTTCCAGCCCATGTGCGGCACCTTCAGGTCGTGAGAAAAGCGCACCACCTCGCCTTCGATCAGGCCCAAACCTTCATGCTCGCCCTCTTCAAAGCTTTTTGAAAAGAGCAACTGCATGCCCACACAAATCCCCAAGACCGGTGTGCCTGCGGCAACCACTTCTTTTAAGGGCTCCCAAAAACCAAAATCCTTTAGGTTTTGGGCGGCATGCCCAAAGGCCCCCACTCCGGGCAAAATGAACTTGTTGATCCCCGCCATCTCGCCGGGGCTGTCCAAGATCTTAGAGGAATGCCCCAACGCATCCAGCGCGTTTTGCAGGTTTTGTAGGTTCCCGCAGCGGTAATTGATGATTCCGATCACGAAGTGAAACCCCCAGTATTAGGTGGAAAAGGAGCTCCAGGTCGGAGCCGATAAACAATCTGGGTTCAAAGAACCGGCAGGCCTTGGATACAACTACCGCGCGACCTTGCGTTTCGTCAAAGAACCTTTTTGTTTCAGTCCTGACTATCGGGCCTACCCAGTTATTTTTCCATCTTTTGACTCTAAGCGGCGGCACGAATCGAAGGAACGGGAGCGCAGAGTTGTGCGCTCCTAAGAGGTTAATTGCAGGCGCTGAAGGTCGCTCCTGAGGTATTGAGGACCTCGTCGTTGGGGGTTTGATTGCTTAAAGCGAAGCTGCTACTGCCCGAGAGGGCTCCTGCGGTGCTGTCCAAAATAAAGCTCCATTTGGCGTTGGTTAGGTTGTTATCGACATTACAGAAGCTGTTGCCGGTGGTGGAGTTAAGCAGGGTGCCCGCGTAGTTGGATATAATCGCCGCTTTGTTGCTGTTGGCGGTAGCCCCGCGTTTGAAGGTGTTGCCGTCTAAGGTAAAGGTCGCGCCTGAAGCGGTGCCATTAACCACCAGGGCGGGTAGGCCGTGGGTGGTGATCTGGTTGCTGGTTAAGGTGAGTCCAGCGATTGTATTGAAGCTGGTGAATAAACCCGAAGAGGTGGCGCTGCTGTCTAGGTTGCCGGTGATGGTGGAATTGCTGATGCTTAAATCTGCAGCACTGGTGAAAAGATAGGAAACCAGATAGCCCGAGGTCAGGGTCGAGTTGCTGACCGTCACCACGTCGCTAACATAGAGCAGGTAACCTGAACTGGAGATGTTGGAGGCAGTGATGGTCGAACCGTCGATTGTCAACGGATTGGTAGCACTGCTGGCACCGTTTTGAACGTTGATGCAAGACAAACTGGTATTGCCTGAGCAGGTCAAGGTTGAGTTGAGGATTTGCAAACCATCCCCGGCACCGGAAGAATAGGTCAGATAAATCGCCTTGAGATTGGCCGTCAAATTCGTGGTCATGGTCAAACCAACCAATTTGGGTGCAGTGGTTCCGCTCCAGAAGATCCCGTCGTTTGAACCCGAAGCGACATCGTTATTAAAAGTCGCCGTAGACCCTTCGCGCGCGATAACCACCAGACCGGTTTGATCTAGGGTGATATAGGCGGCGGTATCGCCCCCGCTGCGCGTCACGGTTACGCCATCGTTGAGGCAGATTACTTTGTTAGAAGAACTGATCCGCGCGTCAAAGCTATCGAAGCCTTCGCTGCTGCTCACCGTTTCGGTACAACTGTGAAAGCTCACCGATGCGTATTTAGTACTCGGGGTGAAGTTGGCGCTGGTTGCGGTGCCTGCTGAATTGGTGACCTTGATATAATGGACCTGGGAAGCGTCGGCAATATTCCAGATCAGGGTGCCCGAACCGCCCGAAGCGGAATCACAGCTGCCGTAGGTGGCCCCGCTATCGCGCGAACAAGTGACGGTATCTCCGCTCGAGTAGGTGAAGTTAACGGTCCTGGGGGCGGTCTCGTCGTCTACGTAATGGCTACGGTTCAAGGTCGGGTACGTGATGGATAGGGTTGGGTCCGAAACGGTGGTGGTCGTAGTGGTGGTTGTAGTCGTTGTGGTGGTCGTTGAATTAGAAACCGTAATGAAGCCATCGGCCTGGGTGTAATCCGAGGCTACGTTAAGTCCCTCGGCGGACTGTGCGGCGGTGCTTACCTTCACTTTATAGCTGGTGGCATTGCCGAAATTGGCTGAGGGGACGAATGTGAAGACCTTGCCTGTCGAATCGACCGATGCGTCGCCTAAGGCTAGACAACTGACAAAATCCTCGCTTGAGAGTTGCACCGTCCCGCTGCAATCGGCCCCGGCTGCCGTTATGCTGCTACTGGCCATTACCTCACTAAAGGTGACCTCTACCGAACTATCAACAGCAACGGAGGCCGCGCCATCGGCGGGGCTGACCGAAGAAACAGTGGGTCGAGTGCCCGATAGAGCCAAGTCACCCTCATCATTTTTGCAACCGCTCAAACTGATGAGCAAGGCAGTCAGGGTGATGGCAAATAGTTTCCAGTTCCGATGCATGGCTCCCCCACTTCTTCTGGTTTCAATTTTATTGCTTAATTTCAGTATAACTACTGCACGAAGTATGCGCAAAAAAAAATATAGAAAATTCGGGTGCTTTTTTTTGTGTTTTTCCAGAAAACATGGCGGGTTTCGGGTTTCCTTGAAGGCAGGGGCTCTAGTAGAGCTGAAATAACAAAGGTATACTTGGGATGAGGGCGGCTGGTTTGGCTGCAGGTAGGGCTTGGGTGATCCGCAACGGTTTGAGGTGCCCGCTGTTTCATAAGCTTCAAAGGCAACCCGGTAGGAGGGGCTGTTTGACAGTTATCTGGTCAGCCACATTTCCTCCAAAGAGCCTTTTCTGCTCTTGGGGCTTGAGCCGCGAATCAACCAAAGCACACTGGACCAACCCCTTGTCAACCAACACCAACCTGGGTTCACCCGAAGTTGTATTTAAGGAGATACGGGAACCAACGCCTTGAAGGCGGCTCCCTGCGTTGGAGCCGGAACCGACTTGGTGGCCTCAACAAAAAGGGGCAAACAAACCCGGTGGTTTCTTGGCCCTCGGTCCCGCAGAAATCTTCTATCTGCTAGTTGCCAGTTTAGGGGGGGGTCTTGAAGGTTTTTGCGCCGCCCTGAAATTCACCACAAAAGGCGAAAAACCTAAAGATAGCTTTGGATCACCCACTGGGCGGCGCGCAGCCCGTCAATTCCGGCGCTGACGATCCCGCCAGCGTAGCCAGCCCCTTCGCCGCAAGGGTAAATTCCCTTTACGGTCAACGATTGTCCGTCTTCACCCCGGACCACGCGGATGGGGCTGGAGCTGCGGGTTTCCGCGCCGTAAAGCACCACCTCTTTCGGGTTGGCACCGGGCAACTTTTTTAACATCTGGGGTATGGCGTGGGCCAATGTCTGGCAAATGTTTTTGGGCAGAATTTGCCACAGGTCTGCGGGTATGGCTCTCTGTGCCGAGCGCTCTAAGGGTAAATCAACAGAGATTTTTTTAGCCAAAAAATCGCTTAAGCGGCTGGCGGGAATGCTGTAGTCCGCTCCCCCGGCGATAAAGGCCTTGGTTTCAATCTCTTCTTGGAACTTATAACTGTCTAAAATGGGCGGCTCCCCGGCGTTGGTAGCGGGGATGTCAGCAGGAGCAACGGGTACGATAAAGGCGGCATTGCCGCAGTTTAAATCCCGTTTTGATAAACTCATGCCATTGGTGGTGAGTTGGCCCGGTGAACTGGCGCAAGCGATCACGATCCCCCCTGGGCACATACAAAAGCTGTAACAAGCCCGGAACCCCTTTTCCTCTTTGGCGGTCAGGCGGAAACTAGCCACGCCTAAGGCGGGGTGCCCGGCCCAGTCTTTATACTGGGCGCGGTTGATCACCGCTTGGGGTAATTCTAATCTCACCCCGATGGCAAAGGATTTGGGTTCTAAAGCCACGGGACTATAGGCCAGCAGTTTAAAAACATCCCGGGCGCTGTGCCCGGTAGCCAATATACAGGCATCGGCGGGTATCTTTTGCCCGGCAACGATGAGTGATTTTAAGCGCCCTTGTGTTACCTCGAGGTCGGTGAGGCGGCTTAAAAACCGGACCTCGGCACCCAGCTCAATGATTTTTTCCCGCAATCGGGGTACAATAACCGCTAGTTGGTCGCTGCCCAAATGGGGGCTATGGTCGATTAAAATATCCTCCGGTGCGCCGCAGGCTACCAGGGTTTCTAAGAAACGCTTGAGGCGGGGGCTGTCTTTGCTACGGGAGGTGAGTTTTCCGTCCGAATAAAGGCCCGCACCCCCTTCCCCATAAAGCGCGTTGGACTCTTCATCTAAGACACCCTTTTGCCAGAAGTCCCGGACCTTTTGTTTTCTCGCCTCTACGGCGTCGCCTCGTTCAACCAGCAGCGGTCTTAGGCCTGCTTCTGCCAGCGCAAAGGCGGCCATCAAACCCGCCGGACCGGCCCCCACCACCACCGGCCGGGGACGGCCTTGGTTATCTAAAACCTTGACGATCTCAGCGGCCCTTGGTGGAGGGTCTTCAGCCAAGGTTACCCCAGGGCGGATGGAGTCCTTTAGGTGCTTTTCTTCTAGGAGAAAACTTAAGGAAAAAATAAAGTGGGGGGGCTTGCCATGGGCGCGGGCGTCAATCGAACGGCTTAAAACCCGGACCTCGCTTAAATCCGCTGGGTTGCAACCCAGCTTTGTGGCGAGCGCTGGGGCTAGGTCAGCCTCTTGGTAATCCAGAGGCAATTGGAGTTGGTGTAGTATGTAGCGCATTAGCCTAAAGGAAAGATTGCTTGAGCCAGAGGGTTCAACTATTTGGTTCCCCCTGTCAAATGAAGGTTTGGCTGCCAAATTTCGGCGCAGGTCACCCAAGTCCTTAAGCAAGGCGGGCGACTTCGCGGGCGAGCAGGACAGGATTTCTTTTGAGCGGTCCTTAAGGTTGGGGGGAATCTCAGCCTAGGGTTACCGGGGGCCGCAGACAGACGGGTAGGGCGAACCGGGGCGGTGTTGGTCGCCACCTGGGGGCGCTCTAAACCCGCTCTGTAGGGATCAGGTGATGCCGTGCTGTTTGAGGTGGGTGGCGTAACTATGGTCGCTTTCGATGATGTGTTCGGTGGCCCAAAGGGTGATTAGGTCGTGCACGTCAACGGCGATCATGAACCCGCCGCCTTCCGCCCAGCGGTGCAGCAGCTCGGTTAGACGGGTCAGGTAGGCGCGGTGCTCGGTGCGGTGGGCCTCCAAGTTAGGGTAACCGGTGCGTTCCATCAACTCTTCTTCATAGGCAAAGTGGCTCTGAGCAAAGGCGTAGAGCCGTTCGATCAGGGATTCCAAGACTGGCCGTGCATCACCCATGGCCATCCCGTCGGACAAAAGGTTGATCATTTCCAGGAGCTTGGCGTGTTGCTCATCAATGGAGGCGATGCCCATCAGGTAATCTTTTACGTCTAATTGGTTGTGCACGGCAAAGGGTCTAACGGGTTGTCGCTTACAGGAGTATTTCCCGAGTTTTTTTGGCTTAGATTCGAGTATTCTTCCACAAATGAGAGGCTTAGGAAATCTAAAAACCACCCAATTGGCGGGGGTGCTACTTTGAGGAGTTGGGTAGGGGGAATCGCGGGATTTTGATGAGGTTACTTACCAATAGCCAGAAAATTCGCCTTTACGAAGTTTATTTTTTTCTCTAGGCTTACATCAAACGAATCAAGGAGCCCCTATGAACGCCATCTCCCTTTGCCTTGCCCCTTTAGGTAAGAAATACCAGATTGTGGAACTCCGCGCCGAAGGCCGCTTGCAAGAGCGCCTGCGCGGTATGGGCTTTGGTCGGGGTCGCTTGGTTGAGGTGGTTATGGACCGCAAGGGCAAGCCTCTGGTGGTTGGATTCCCCGGTAGTGGCCAACGGGTTGCCTGTGCCCGCGAAGTGGCCGAACATGTGATGGTCCGAAAATGGAGCGAGGAAGCGCAATGAATCAAGTCACCACCGAATACCAATCCAAGGCCGGACATCTGGCTTTGTCTCTGTTAGGCAACCCCAACTGCGGCAAGACCACGCTCTTTAACTTACTGACCGGCGTGCGCCAGCAGGTAGGCAACTGGCCGGGGGTGACCGTCGAGCGTAAGTCTGGGCGGCTTTTGGCAGGCCGGGTGGAAGTAGAGTTGACGGACCTTCCGGGGCTCTACTCGCTCAACGCAGGCAGCATCGACGAAGAGGTGGCCCATAACTATCTAGTGAGTGGCGAGACCGACGTGGTGATTAACTTGGTCGACGCCAGCAATCTAGAGCGCAGCCTATACCTAACCAGCCAGCTGTTAGAGATGAATGTGCAGGTGGTGGTGGGCTTGAACATGATGGATGTCTTAGAAAAACTGGGCTTAGAGATCGACGCCGAGCGCTTGAGCTTGATCTTAGGCGTGCCGGTGGTGCCCTTGGTGGCCAAGAAGCGCGAAGGGGCCAACCATCTGCTGACCGAAGCGCTAAAACTGGGAGACCAACCGGCCCGAAAGCCCCTGGCGGCGGTGGAAACCGAAGACCGGCTGGAGTGGATTGGTCGGATTGCCCGTGAAGTGATTGTTGAGGCCCGCCCGGCCAAAATAGCGCTGATCGACAAGGCGGATCACCTGTTGCTGCACCGCTTTTGGGGCCTGCCGATTTTTCTGTTGGCCATGTACATGGTCTTTTTTATTAGCATCAACTTGGCCGCCCCCTTCATTGACTTGATCGATGGTTTGGCCGGGGCCTTGTTGGTGGATGGAGTGGGGAACCTGTTGCGCGGGCTAGGGACCCCGGATTGGTTGATTACCCTGCTGGCCGATGGCGTGGGCGGCGGGGTGCAGACGGTCTTGACCTTCATTCCACCCATTGGTTTGCTGTTCCTGACCCTCTCGATTTTAGAGGATTCGGGTTATATGGCCCGCGCCACCGTATTGCTCGACGGCATGGTCAGTAAAATCGGCCTGCCCGGTAAGGCGGTGGTGCCGATGATTGTAGGCTTTGGCTGTAGCGTACCTGCTCTGATGGCGACCCGTACCTTAGAAGAGGAACGGGACCGCCGCCTGACCTTGGGCATGGTGCCCTTTATGTCCTGTGGGGCTAAGCTGCCGGTCTATGCCATGTTTTCGGCGGCCTTTTTTCCCTTTGGGGCCCAAAACCTAGTGTTTGGGCTTTATCTGGCGGGGATTCTGGTGGCGGTGGGGACTGGATTGATCTTAAAAACCACCGTTTTTGTGGGCAAGCCCAACCCCTTGTTGATCGAGCTGCCCGCCTACCATGTCCCCAGCCCGGCCTCGGTGCTTTCAAACACCTGGGTACGGCTCAAACGGTTTTTACTAGAAGCCGGTAAGTTGATTGTGGTCATCGTCGCCGCCTTGACGGTCCTCAACTCGGTGGGCACCGACGGCAGTTTTGGGCACCAAGACAGCGAAAGCAGCATGCTGGCCCAAACGGGTAAGGCCATCACGCCGATTTTTTACGGCATGGGCATTACCGATGAAAACTGGCCCGCCACGGTGGGCATCTTTACGGGCATCTTCGCTAAAGAAGCGATTATCGGCACCTTAGACAGCATGTACAGCAGCATGGAGCGCGGCAACGGCGAGGCCGCTACGCCCGAGGCGGTGTTGGACCAGGTGACAGCAGTTTTAGGCGACCTGCCCGGTGGCTTGGCTAAAGCCATGGGCAACTTCTTTAACCCGCTGGGGATGGATCTGGGCAAGGCGTCTGATGCGGCCAGCGCCGCCGAGGAATTAGAGGTCAGCCACGGTAGCTTTGGCATCATGGCCCGCTACTTCGACGGCCCCGCCGGGGCCTTTGCTTACCTGCTCTGGGTCTTGCTTTACGCCCCCTGCGTGGCCGCCACGGCAGCGCTGCGGCGCGAGACGGACGGACGCTGGACGATCTTTACGGTGGTTTACATGACCGGCTTGGCCTGGAGCTTCTCGACGCTCTTTTACCAGTTTTCCCGCTTCGGTGAACACCCCCAAAGCTCTATGGGCTGGATCGCCGCCGCTTTGACCTTGGTGGGCTTGCTGGTGGGCTTCATGCTGCGCTTTGGCCGCCAGGTCTTAGCCGCCAACTTCCACGCCCACGACAACTTCACCTGCACCACCAAAGGCTGCGGCAAGTGCGCCTGAGCCCTCAAGCGAGCCGGTAGATCCCTTCGATCCGGCAGATGGCCCCGCCGCCGATCAGGATTCGGCGCTCGGGGCCTTCACCTTGGGTGCCCAACTTGACGCGATTAAAGGCCTCCCGTTCGCCGCTCTGCTCGATCAACAACGGACTTCCATCCCATACCCCGAGATTTAAGAGATGATACCCTAAAGCCGCGTTGCCCGAGCCGGTGGCCGGGTCTTCGAGGTAGCCGAAGGTGGGCGCGAAGACGCGGGTGCGGTAATGGCTGGCCGGATCAACGGTTTGGTTGCTGTAACAAATCAAGATGTCTGCGCCCTGGCTTTGGCAATAAATATTCAAGGTTTCTAAGTCGGGTTTGAGGCCCAGGCAGGTTTCCAGGCCGTCTAAAGGGACGATGATCGTCTCCAACCCGCCGTTGAGGATCGCCAGCGGTGCATTGGGGTTCAGTTGAGCGGTGGCTATGCCCAAGGCTTGGGCCAGCGCGCCGGGTTCGGGAACTCGGGGATTGGGGCGCGGCGGCGGGGCGCTTATATAGACGGCTCCCTCATCTTTCATGCGGTTGTAAGCCCGTAATTCACCGCTATTGATCTGGAGGGTCAATTGCTCCAAATCCGCCCATTCGGGGCGGGTTTGCAGGATGTCTGCGCAGATGGCGATGGTGGCATGCCCGCAAAACTCCACTTCCCGCTCAGAAGAAAAGTAGCGTAGTTCCAACCTTCCCGATTTCGGTAGGCGCACATAACCCACTTCGCTGACAAAGCCCTTTAACTCTTGGGCAATCTGCAACATCTCCGCTTCACAGAGGGTCTCTTCTGGGCTTAAATAAACCACACCTGCCGGATTCCCCGACGAGGCCCCGGCGGCAAAGGCGTCCAGTTTTTTGAAGGTAAAGGTACGAGCCATTTGATGCTCCCTGCTAAAAACTTGGTCGATCAGTTCATCCGCCCGGTTCCTCAGCCTTTAGGCAAACTCGTATTTTGGTGCCAACCGTTAGTTTAAGATGCCCACTTCTAGGTCTTCGCTGGCCAAGAGTTCCCAATGGTTGTGCTCTTTTGCCGACACCTGGATGGCATAACCCCCCTCTTCGGCAAACTCTAGATCCATATTGAAGTGCGCCACGGCGCGCTCTTTGCCCGACCAATCCTGGGTGGTGAATTCGGTTAAAACCTTTTCTTCACCTTTGGGGTTGATTACCGAAAGCTTGATGCTGTGGTCTTTTTCGCTACCCCTAAGCTTAAACCGTACCGCCAAGGTGGCGCGGATCTTAACGGGCAGGATAGGGGCGTTGATCCGCTCAAAGACCCCGATGTAGCTATTTTTGCCGGTAACCGCATCTTGGATGGCCGTATCGCAAAGCAACGTGGAGATGACTTGGATCATTTTAAGCTTCCTATATATCTCTTAGCCTGGATTTTTCTCTGCTGATGGTTTGTTTGGCAGAGAATCATAACACCCCTTTACTCGAAGGCACCCCGCCGCCCACGAAGGTGGCTGCTTCGGCTAAGGCGCGGGCGAAGCCCTTGAAGAGGGATTCGATGCGGTGGTGGTCGTTTTCGCCGTAGAGGATTTCTTGGTGCAGCGTCAGGCGGGCGGCCTGGGCGAAGCTTTGGAAGAAGTGGGCGGTCATTTCGGTGGGGAACTCGCCGACTAAGGGCGTGGATAAAAAGCCCTTAAAAACATGGTAGGCCCGGCCCGAGATGTCTAAGCTGGTGCGGGTCAGGCACTCGTCCATGGGCAGGTAATAGGTGGCGTAGCGCTTGATGCCCTTGCGCTCGCCTAGGGCCTCGTTTAAGGCACTACCTAGGGCCAAGGCGATGTCTTCGACGCTGTGGTGCGCATCGATCCAAAGGTCCCCTTCGCAGACCAGTTCCAAGTCAAAACCGCCGTGGAACTTAAAGAGGTCCAGCATGTGGTCGAGAAAGCCCAGCCCGGTCTTGATCTCGCCTAGGCCGCTGCCTTCTAAAGTCAGGCGGCCTTTGATGCTGGTTTCCTTGGTGGTCCGCTCAAAGGCGGCACTTCTAGTCATTGAGGTTCTCCAAACGGACGCGTACCGCCGAGGCATGGGCGTTGAGTTCTTCTAGGTCGGCGAATTTGGCGATGTCTTCACCTTCTTTGAGCAGCCTCTTCTTGGAATAGCGGATCAGGCTGCTGTGCTTTTGGAAGTCGCGCACCGAAAGGGGAGCGGCGTAGCGGGCGGCTCCGCCGGTCGGGATGGTGTGGTTCGGCCCGGCGTAATAGTCTCCCACCGGCTCGCTGCTCCACTGGCCGATAAAAATCGCCCCGGCGTTGCGGATCAGGTCCAGCATATCTTCTTCGTCCTCTTCGGGCACCAGCAATTCCAAGTGCTCCGGCGCGATTTGGTTGGCTAAGGCAATGCCTTCCTCAATCCGCTCTACCAGCAGAATCTTGCCCTGGTTCTGCAACGAGGCGGTGATGATCTCCGCACGGGGCAGCGTCGGCACCAACTCGTCCAAGCGGGCCTGTACGGCCAGGGCCGTTTCGCGGCTGGTGGTGATCAAGATCGACTGGGCTTCCAGGTCGTGTTCGGCTTGGCTGAGCATGTCGCGCACCAAATATTCGGTGGGCACTTCAGGGTCGTCGTGTAGGATCAGGATTTCGCTGGGCCCAGCGATGCTGTCGATACCTACTTGCCCAAAGACCTGCCGCTTGGCTTCGGCGACCCAGGCGTTACCGGGACCGGTGATTTTGGCCACCGGAACAATGGATTCAGTGCCATAGGCCAGCGCGGCGACGGCCTGGGCACCGCCCATAGTATAGACTTCCTCGATCCCCAACATACCGCAAAGACCCAGCACCAAGGGGTGCGGAAGGCCCTGCTTGCCCGGAGGGCTGGCTACCACCACCTGCGGCACTCCGGCCAACTGGGCGGGCACCACGTTCATGATCATCGAGCTGGGGTAAAAGGCCTTGCCACCGGGAACGTAAAGCCCCACGCGGTCTAAGGGGGTTACCTTCTCGCCTAGGTCGGTGCCGTCGTCAAAGTGCACCTTCCAACTGCTTTGCAGCTGGCGGCGGTGGAAATCTTTGATGTTTTCAATCGCGCCTAGCAGAATGCGGCGCGTCTCGGCGTCGATCTCCTGCTCCGCTTGGGCAATCAATTCGGCGGGAACCCGCAAAAATTCTAATTCTTGGCCATCAAAGCGGGCGGCAAATTCCAAGACCGCTTGGTCCCCGCCTTGGATCACCGCGTCGATGATCTGGCTGACCTGATTTTGGATCTTGCGGTTCGGCCCTTGGCGGGTTTCGCTTTTTACGTTAAAGTCTGCAGCAGTGGCAATGGATACAAGGCTCATTTTCACCCTAGTTCTAATAAAGTCTTCGGAGCGCTCATGGAGCCCGAACAAAAAGAAATTGTCCCCGATTTCGGGCCAAAGATCAAGGCGGAACAGGCCCGCTGGCTGGCCCGTATCGCGCGGGACCAACGAGTCGAGCCCTTCTTTGGTAACCGGGGGCTGGAATTGGTTAAAACCACCCGGGGCGGCATCGAAAAGGGCATGGTATCGGCCAAGGACGCTACCCTAGGCGCTGGGCGCTGGCTGGGCGGCCTCAAGTGGGTGCGCGAGGGCAAAGAAAAAATCAGCGCCGCGCTCAGCGCCGGCGAGACGCCCGAGTGGTTTACCCGCTTCGATAAAGCCACCGAAGAACTGCGCCAAAGGGCCCTTTCCTGGGGCGGAAAAATGGGCGGGGCCAGCGGTGATTGGAGCTTGGCGGTCTTAAAATGGGGCTTTGAGTTGGTCTTGTATGAAGACACCGAGGCCTGGGCTTTGGGCCGGGTCAACCGCCTGATGCCCCAGGCGAAGGTCACCACCTTGGCCCAAATGGCGTTGCTCGAAGAGGTCCAGCGCGAAGCGGTGATTGCCGAGTATTATCCCTACGACAACCCCACCTTAAAGCGCTTTTCCAAGAGCCTTGATTGGAGCCTGAACTTGGCCTTAGGGGCCACCGCCGCCAGCCAACTGCCGGGTTCTGGTTTGGCTGCGGGTTTAGCGAACTTAGCCAAAACCCTGATCAAGCTGGCCGGGCGGATCAGCAGCATGTCGGCGGTCTACGGCTACCACATCCCCAGCGCCGAACATTTGTTTGTGGCCTGCGCCAAGATATTGAAGTCTATTGAGGATTTTGAGTCAAACCCAGAGCATTTGCCGCTCAATCTGCGCGATTTTGCCACCCTTTACGACCCGGTGACCGCCTCGGACGAGGGGTTTGGCGAGATGCTCAAGGAAGCGCTCAAAAAAGAAGCCTATATGGCGGTGCCCGGGGTGGGGGTGATCAGTTTGGGCAAGATTGGCCTAGATGACCTGATGGTGGATCAGATGGTCTTGCATCTGGTGGGCAACGTCTTCTGGCTGGGGCAACTGGAAACGGACTTGGGCGCAGAGCGGGTGGCGGCTTTGTTGGACCGCTGGTCGGCAATTTACGGGGCCCTATTGGACACCGACTGGTTTGGCCAACCGAGCCAAGCGGTTCCCGGTCGGGGATGGCAGGAGCGTCTTTGGGCCTGGAACGATGCGGGCGAAGCGCTGAGCGCGCGTTCTGCCGCGCTGGATTTTGAGGCAAACCGCCTCTTTGAAGAACTCTTGGCGCTGAGTGGGCCCGAGTTTTGGCAGGAATTATTGAGGCAGGTCAAGCCGCTTGAGAAGACGATGAAGTTGGCGGCTCCGCCTGGGCCAAAACCGCCAACCAGCTAAGCACCTGTTCGCCAGCCAAGGCCGAACCGCCTCCGTATTGGGCCGCCTCTAAAGCCCGGTCCAGTTGCCGGGCCGCCGACGCGGTGGCCGGGCCACATTGGGCTTCTAGCGCCGCAAATTCCTCTTCGCCCCAACGCCTCCGGGGCCCTAATTGCCAGACCAACCAAGCTTCCAAATGCTCTTGGGCCGCCCGGTTCAGGGCATCCCCTGGCAAGTCGCCCAGCGGCTTGAGCGCTTCGGCGGTCCAAGGCCTGGCTGCAGCCTGCTCTGGCGCTTTGCTACCGCGCCGTTGGAGGCTCCAAAGTACCCAAGCCAATATTGGTAAAGGGCCCAACCAAATCCACCAGGGCTGGGTTTGGGGGGCCTGCTGGCTTAAAAACCCCGGAGGCGCGCTGGGCTGCTTTGAGGTCCGCGCCAAGCCGGGACCAAAGATGTCTTGGGCCTTTAGTTCTTCGGCGGCGCTGATTTTTAGGTGGATCGGCTCGGACCGGGCGACCTCGTAACGGCCCGTCTGGGGGTTGAAAAAGGGTAGTTCAACGGCCGGTAGGGTCTTTTCGCCCGGTTCTTGGGCGCTTAGTTGCTGGGTGAAGATCAGGCTGTCGTCGGCCAAGTCGCCAGGGGCCAAGTTTTCGCGGAAGTCGAAAGCCGGGCGAAAGCCCTTGAGCTGGGGCCGTTCGATCTTGGTGAGGTCCCCATCACCCCAAATCCGGAGCTTGAGCTCAATGGGCTCGCCGACTTGGTAACTACGGTGCGCCGCGTCGGCTTCAATCTTAAACTCTCCGACCGCTCCTTTAAAATCCGCTGGCCGTCCCGCCTGGGGCAGCGGCAAAACCTCCACCCGGATCGGGCCCGCGCTGGCGTAGGCCGGTTGGGTCTGGGGGCGGCGTTGCAAACGGCCAAAAAAGTCGCGGGTAAAGGTCTGCCCGCGCGGCACCAGTGCCTTGACGTGAACTGCGGGGATTAAAAAGGTGCCGGTCTTTTGCGGGAAGAGACGAAATCCCGTGCGGTAGCGGGTGCCCGTCGGACCGAGATCGGTGGACTCAAAGGCGACCTTAAACTTTTCTAAACGCAATTCCTCGGTCTTTGCCGAAGGGTCTAGCGGGGCCAACCTAAGGTTTAGCTGGTCTTTGTCGTACAGCAGCGGGACCCGGAAAGCGTAGTCCTCTAGGCTTTCGAGCACGTCCCAAGTCAGGCTCACGACCAAGGGCTGCCCCAGATAGATGCGCTGGTGGTCTACTTCCATCTTGAGGCTGATGGCCCCCAAGTCACGGCCCTGGACGGCCTCGATCACGACCGCCTGGGACGGGTAGCTTTGGCCTTGGTAAACCACCATAATGGGCGGGATGCGGTATTGGCCCGGCTGGTCTGCCGAAAGGCCCACCGCAAAGGTCAGGCCGGTGTAACGGGTCATTTGCCCGTTGATCACCGTCGTTTGGCTGCTGGTCGAGGGTGGCCCCATCTGGCGTAGGGTCAAGCCTTTGACTTGGGGGAGTTCCAGCCGGGCCGAGTTGTCGGCGTTCTCAACCCTCAGGGAAATCATCATTTCGTCACCGACCACCAACTTGTCGGCCGGTAGGTCCGCTTGGACCCGTACCTGGGCCCAGAGGGGCTGTGCCCAAAATAGGGTGGCTAGCAGTAAAAAGAAGACTCGATGTCCCATTTTTGTCCCTTACTAATGTCTCGGGGCAGAGATAGACTGATGCAACTCATTCATCAGGAAGCCCATGAAGTATCAATATAAAATGAAGCAACTCCCTGCCAAGCTTACGGCGAGCCCTGGCCAAAGTAAAGACCACATCGCCGCAGAGTTTTTGGAGCAGTTGGTTAACGAGATGAGTGAGCAGGGCTGGGAATTTGACCGGCTCGATCCCTTCACGGTCGAAAAGCCGGTCGGTTGCTTTGCCTCGCTGAATGGCGCAAAGTCGCAAGCCTTGATCTACAACATAGCCACTTTCCGCAAGCCAGCCGAATAGGCCCTAAACCGGGCATTGACGTCCGTCGATTGTCCGGTTTTTGCCCTTCAGTTGCTTAAGTTAGCGGCGCTACAATCTACCCAATCTTTTGGGGAGTTTGTATGCCGCCGGTCCTGATTTTTATCTTTTTGCTGCTCCCTGGGGCCGTTCAGGCAGGAGCCAAAAACCGCAATTGGGCGGAAAACCCCGTGGGCTTTGCTACGGCCCGCAAGCATATCTATAAGATGTACCATGAGCGGGGCTGGCACCGCAGCTTTTACTGCGACTGCCAGTTTAACCCCGCTACCCATGCTGCCGCCCCCTATTCCTGCGGATTTCGTGACCCGAAATTTGCAGCCGACCCCACGCGTCCCTTTAGTGCCTTGGCCGAGGTGGTGCAAATGGAACATGTAGTTCCGGCGTCAGTCTTCGGGCCCCGAGGATTGAGCTTAAACACCAGCTTCGCCACCTGTCAGGACAAAAAGAACCGGCGGGGCTGTTATGAGCGGGTCAGCAAGGAGTTTAAGCGGATGCACAGCAATCCTTACAATCTGGTGCCCGTTTTGGGCGCTCTGAACAACTACCGCCAAGACTTGGTCATGGGGCCCGTTGAAGGCGAAACCAAGGGCTTTGGGGAATGTGATTTTGAGGTGGACCGAAACCACAAACGCGTCGAACCCCGCCCACAAGTGCGCGGCGACGTGGCGCGGATTTATTTTTATATGGAAAAGACCTATCCTGAAGCGCCGATTATCGACCCAAATATGCGATATTTTTATAAGTTATGGAGCCAACAAGATCCGGTGGACCGGGCCGAATGCCTGCGGGCCGCCGAGATTGAGGCGCGGACCGGGATGGTTAATGGGGTGATTCAGGCGGATTGTAAACAGTTGGTTGGGGGGAAGTGAGATGAAGCAAGCCTTTTGGGCCGCTGATTGGGATCAGGTGGGTAAACAACTGGAAAAGGTTATTGAAGACTTGACCTTGGCTCCTCAAGGGGCCGACGAATCCTATAAAAAGTTTTGGGCTAGGTGCATAGATTACCTCCAACAGTTTATAGCGCATCCCGATGAAATAGGGCGTTTGTTTTGGGGGAAGCCCTTTCTGGAAACTTTGGGGATTCACGTTGAAGAGCCGGAATCGCCATATCCAGACCATTTGCCTCACGGTTTGCCGATAGATTATTTTACCCCTCGTGAAGCGCGGGAAAAAAGAGGTGAAATAACTCAAGCACTGGCATTTATGGCTTTTGAGGAGGTTGAAGCACTGGAGCACAGTAAAAGGAATGGGCTCCATAAGTTTTATGGGCCTACCACAGGAATCTCTGAAGCCGAACAGCTTTTGCAAACCATGGAGAGTTCCGCAAATAGCGCGATTTTAGGCCTCTATTTGCGCTGCTGCCGCACCGCGCCCGGTCCCTTGATAGAGGCAAGGATCAGAAAGGAAGCCTCCAAATTCACCAAAGAAGGGGCGGTGGGTGAAATTGACCGCAAGTGCAAGGAATTTGAAGAACTTTTGAAAAGCTTTCATGGACGGATGGTTGAAGCGAATCAGGCTCAAACCCGACTGCATGAGCGCATCCACCAAGATGCCCGCCAACTCAATTTTGTTAGACTAAGCGGCGGCTTTTTGGGGCTCAGGGGGATCAAAGGAGGTGAACTAAAATATAGGTTTTTGTTAATGTTTGCGCTAGGCATTGCCATGTTCGCCGTCCCTGCTGTCGCTTGGTACTTGAATTACCGGTTTATCGACCAATTTTTTACCGCCCTCTTGGCCACCGGGATGATCCCCGATGCAAATCCCCTCTTTTGGGAACGGATCGCCGCCGGGGTGCCCTTTGTGGTGGTGGAGGTTTTGTTGGTCTTTGTCTTTCGGGTGCTCTTGGGGCAGTACCAGTCGATCCAAACCCAGATTTTGCAGCTCGATGTACGGGTGTCGTTGCTTCAATTTATTGAAGATTATATGAAGCTCAAGAAAGAGGGTGGCGAGACGGAGCGCGAGGCGCTGGGCAAGCTCGAAAACCTGCTCTTTGCACCCATTATTTCCGAAGGGAAGGGCCTGCCTAACACCTATGACGGCCTGCCCGAGCTGGTCAAGCAGATCAGCGGGCTGATCAAAGCAGGCCGGGGGGCCTGACGCTTGCCTTTTGACGTATCTAGGTAACCAGCCCTATAATGGCCTTACACCCCAATTTTGCGAGGTCAAATGGGTCGATTGGTAAAGCGAGCGCCAGGCATTTGGACGGTGAGGATTCCCCATAGCCTGATGGGCTTGCAGTTGGGGTCTCAAATGACGGTAATGCAATTGGCCGACGGAGCGCTGGTGCTGCATTCGCCGGTGCCGCTTGACGCCGAGCTTCGCTCCGAATTAGACGACCTGGGCCCGGTGCGCGCCCTGGTTTCGCCCAACGTGTTCCACCATTTGTTTATCGCTGAAGCCGCCGCTTGGTACCCCGAGGCGACTTTGCTGGTGCCCAAGGAACTGCACCGCAAACGCAAAGACCTGCCCCCGGCCCGCAGCCTGACCCAAGCACCGGGACTGATTTGGGGCGAAGAGATGGTGGCGGTCGGCTTGCGGGGTCTGCCGCGTTTGAATGAGTGGGCCTTTTTGCACCGGGCTTCGAAGACGCTGGTGCTGGCTGATTTGATCTTTAACTTAGGCCGCCCGAAGCACCTGTGGACC
Organism: bacterium; assembly: GCA_032250835.1. Lineage (GTDB taxonomy): Bacteria > SAR324 > SAR324 > XYD2-FULL-50-16 > XYD2-FULL-50-16 > TamC13-09. The sequence goes on along the minus strand of JAVVEA010000011.1, from coordinate 8,555 downwards.
GCCTTGTATCTTCGCTTCGGTGGGGTCTACGGCAAGCCGGGCTGTACGCCGGTGCTGCGGTCCCAGGTGGCCGATAAAGAGGACTTGGCGACGAGCATTGATTTTATTTTAGGTTTCGAGATCGACCGCATCCTCCCGGCCCACGGAGAAATGATCGACCAAGAGCCCAAAGAGGTGCTGCGCCAAGCCTTTGAGTGGCTCCGCAGGTAATCCGGATTTGGCTTGAGGATCATTGCCAAGCCCCCGGAGCGGAAGTTGGGGGCGGCCCAACTCTTCGCTGGTAAGACGTAAGGATTTTAAGGCAGCCCAGTGAAGGATTGGTTTTTTAGCTTGGTTCCCGCAGCCGTTTTGGGATGTGCTTCGGTCCCGGCCGGAGTCAACTACCGTAGGTCAAGACAAATCAATTAGTTGACCCGAAGGCAAAAGGGCTTAGAAATTCTAGGCGGAGACCAAGAGAAAATTCTTGACCAAAAAGGACGCTAAAGGTAGCGTTAAAAACTTAGTTTGGGCCGTCGCCAAGCGGTAAGGCAACGGGTTTTGGTCCCGTCATTCCGAGGTTCGAATCCTCGCGGCCCAGCCATCCTCTCCCCGAGAGTCCCGCCTCTAATTGATCTCGGAACAGTCAGGACACTCCTTAAGAGCGGGAGTAGCTCAGTTGGCTAGAGCATCTGCCTTCCAAGCAGAGGGTCGCCGGTTCGAATCCGGTTTCCCGCTCCAAAAATTCAGGCTTTACAGCCGGCCCATCCAGAACATGCAAGTGGCAAAGTCACCCTTCAAGGGTCGATTGCGTCAAAAATTGTGGCAAATCATTCGCCCAGAAAGCTGTTTGTCCCGCCTAGGTGACCTTTTGCGCTCTGGCCGGAGCAACTGACCCTTCCAGGCAAATTCTCGCCGGTGGGCTTCCAACTTTCCGGAAGCAGGCAACCAACTGACAAATAGATTATTTTTTGATGATCTCCTTAAAATATAAATACTGTCACCTGATTCCGGCGGAGGCCCAACCTTCGCAGCGGTGCCTTTTTTGTCTGTCCTATTGGTTGCCCGATTGTTTGATTTTTGGATATAAGCAGGTTGCGGCAAAGTTCTATCAACTACTTGCAGTTCAGCTAAATGGACCCCATTCAATTTGTCAGTCGGCTCAACCAAGAATTCAAACACGACGCGGTACGGACCGAGGACCCCGCCCCTTGGTTTGGGCACTTTGTGCTCCGGTCCGATCAGCGCGAGGCGGCCTATAAAATCGGCGATGTGCGGCAGGCGGATCTACACATCATCGACTGGCGGCATCCTTTGGCCAACGCCTTTTACGACCTGGAACCGGGCCAAGAATTTGAGATGGACGCCTACCAGAGCGCCCAGGATTCCAGCGAACGTTACGCCTCTTTAGAAGGGGTGGTCACCAGACAAACCAAAATCACCGCCAAAAACCGGGCGATCCAGCGGGCCTTGGTCAAGACCGAAGCCGAGGCGTTGAGCTATGTGGCCACCGCCGAGGGGTTTGAATTAGAGCCCCTGGACCACGACCGAATCCGCTTCATGGACGGCCTGCCTGATGTGAGGTCGGTTTTGACGAAAGAACAGTACCGCATCATCACCTCGGCGGATCGTTCTCCGGTGGTGATCCAGGGACAGGCTGGTTCGGGTAAAACGACCGTGGCGCTTTACCGCTTGTCTTGGCTCAGTTTTCCTAAAAAAGATGCTTTGGTGATCGACCCGCAAAATGTGTTGATCGTGATGTTTAATAAGGCCCTTCAGAGCTTTGTTTCCAACTCCCTGGGGGATTTAGGGCTGGAGCAGGCCCAGGTCTCTACCTTCCATGCCTGGGCCTTGGACGAAGTAAAGAAGTCATATGTGGGCCAACTGGAGCCCAATACCGAAGGGCTGGCGCACCAAAGAACCGCCCAGCGGATCAAGAAGGGGTTGGGGATGTTGAACGCGCTCGAAGAATTTGTTCAACGGCAGACCACCCGGATGTATGGTTGGATGGAAGACAAGTTGGCTCCCTACGAGGCCAACGCTTGGATAGCAGAGCTGAAAGCAGGCCAGGAACCTATTGTGCAGCGCATGATCAGCCTGCGAAAGAAAGCACGGCTGCAAAGGGATCAAGCCATCGGCTTGGAAAAGGCCCGGTTGGAACAGATTTATGACGTGTTCCAGAAAGGCGTCACCCGGCTGCGGCTCTACAAAGAAGAATTACTCTACTTCCTTACCGACAAAGAACTGTTGATCAAACACTTGCCCTTCGAGTCCGAAGAATCGCTCGAAGAACTGGCGGCCTACCAAAGGGAATTGCAGGGGATTAAGGGCACAGAAAGACGCCCCGGCCCTTGCGTCGCCTTCGACGACTTGGCACTCTTGCTGCGCTTGATCCAACTCAAGAACGGGGGCTTGGTCGACAAACAGGAAGAAGACCAAGTGAACCTATACGATCACCTAGTCATCGACGAGGCCCAGGATTTCGGCGGATTGGAGATGAAGGTGCTGCTTGCGGCGGTGCGCAGCAAGTCGGGCGTGACTATTGTGGGTGACACCAACCAGAAGATCGTCCCTGAGGCGGACTTTATGGGTTGGGTTGACCTGGTCGCTGAGTTGGGCGTTGCCGGGGCCCAGGTGACCCGCCTGGACGTGGGCCACCGGTCCACCGGTCCGATCATGGCGCTGGCCGCGAAGCTCCTCGACGAACGCCCCTCGCCCGGTCGACCGGGGGCCAAGCCTTCCTTGGTAGAGCTTTCCGGTGAGCCGGACCTCTGGGACTGGCTGGCCGAGAAATTGGGCCAGCAGGTAAACAGGCGCCCAGAGGGACATATCTGCGTGGTCTGCCGCCGCCCGGCGGAAGCCAAGCTGACCCTTGAGCAACTCAAAGCTAGGCTGCCTCAGGTCAAGCTGCGGTTGGGGCACAACAATACCTTCGATTTTTCTGCCGGGGTGACGATCACCAACTTGCGGCAAATCAAGGGATTGGAATTTGATCAGGTTTATATCTTAGAGCCCAGCGAGCCGAACTACCCCCACAGCGTAGAAGGCAGGCGGAACCTATACACCGCCTTGACCCGCGCCAAGGAGGAATTGACCTTCCTGAGCACCGCCGCACCGAGCCCCTTGCTCCATGCAGCCCTGGAAGAAGGCTTGATCGACCGAGTGACCCCGACCAGTGTTGAGCCGGTCCAGTTTACCGAAGAGGACGAAGACCCCTTTTAAAACCGGTGCAGGGCTGTCCCTGGCTGGCGACGGCATTGGGGGATAGGGTTGTTGGATCAGGTTTTCATCGGCGTTGAGTGCGCGTTAGCCCGCCGTCGGCATTTAGGAAAATCTAATGATGCGCCAACGGCTACGGTTCAACATCATGAGAAAGAGCGAAGACCTTCTTCGCTAACAAATGATTTTATTTGGGCGGTAAAGAAATATCTGAGTATGGATATGCCCAAAGAATTGGAGTTGGAGCGGAGCTAGGTCGCTCAATCACCTCCCGGCCCTTGGTCTGTTTCAAGAAAGGGTTGTGGGGCTGCTAGAGCTCGAACACGGCATCAAAAAGGATCGATCTGCCCTGACCCGCCTAGGAAACCGCAAGCGGTCGGTCGATGATTTTGAGATTCAGGCGTTGAGCCTAATTTTGGGAAGGGAAATTGGCTGGTTATTTAGCTAGTAGAAGAGGCTTTTTTATATCCTGGAACCAAACATAATCCCTCAATTTCCTCTTTTCCTTCAACACCATATAAGGTCTGAGAGTTCTGAAGCCAAAGCTGGAATTTCGGGTTATTAATGCTTTCTTCCATATTTGGTGAGCAGTCCACATTCCAGAACAGCAGGAAATACCAAGCCAAAGCCGCACGAACGCGTATCTTGAGCATACCGTTTTTCATACCATAGTCTAATTCAATCCCCCTGGGATGCTTCACGTTCTTTGGATGAGGGATAAGCTCAAGATCAACCATGCGGTTCCACTGGTGATCGTTCTTTGGCAATTCTTCCGGCTCTATATGGTTCGAATTCGCAATCTCCGCTTGAGCAAACCGAGTTAGAACAAAATCCCGAAATCCTCCTCGAAAGCGATCAAAACCACGGACATGCCACCGTAGCCCACTATCCGCAATGGCAAAAGGAATGATCTCGCGGCTTCCTCCGCCGCTAGACATTGAGTGATATTCAACTTTCAAAACCTTCTGCATGTGAATCGCCCTGCTGACTGCTGAAAGTATTTCAGGATCAGGCAGCATCAACTTAGGCATGGCTTCGCAATCGATCATTGCGGTTCGCGGCGCGGCATGCTCGTCCCCATATCCTGTTGATAGCGCCTTCAATACCTGAGCGACCGGAAATTCGAATTTTGCCTTAAAGGTCGGGCTCCTCACATATGTTTTACTGATATCGTCGATCTTGATATTATCAGGCGCGAGTTCCTGATAATCTTTGAGGTCACGGGTTGCCGCTGCTTGGCTAATGCCGAAACGCTTCATCAACTCAGTGCGGCGGACTTCACCAAGAAAATTAGCTAAGAAGTCGATATGAGAAAGCCGTTCTGTCTTCTTAGAGGGCTTACTTTTTTCTTCGGTCATGTCGCTCGCAATTGTAGGTTATTGGGTAACTACTAAGGGGTTCGCGGGTAAAAAGCAAACCATGTTTTGATAAAACAGCCACTGTAGTAACTCATAAGTATCTCTTGACTGGTAGCAAAATGATTTATTAGAATGACCTTGCATTGATCTTATAAAACAATTTGCAGGAGAAGAAAGACATGGCAACAAATCCCCCAACCGGCGATGGGCACCGCAATGGCGCGGTACGTGGTCGCTCTCAAACGCAAACCCCATCTGGTCACTGGGTCAAACGCGATTCAGCCACTGGCCGTTTCATGGATGTGAAAACATCGAGCACCAAACCCTTTAAGGGTGTACGGAAAGAGAAATAACAGGAGGCTAAATTGGAAGCAAAACAGATTAGCATCGTCCACGTTCTCGCTCCGGGAGCGGCTTTGCTTAAGGTGGTTGAAGAACTTAAAGGTCTTGGCAATGAAGTGAGACTTGTTCAAGTGCAGGGCCCCTTGCCACCCGGCGTCGAAATGGCTCACTGTGAGGATATTTTTTCTATATTTCCTGATTTACTTTGGGCAGACCATACTGTGTTTTTTATCGAAAAGGGAGCCCCAAAACCAAATCCTTTACTGGATTGGTTATTGAGTTGCGCCTTCAGCGAAAAGGAGATTCGCTGCCTCAATTACTGGGAGAGGGCGTCTTAGAAGCGGACCTACCACCAATGATTCAGGTTGCTGGTGGAGGCATGGCACCGATTCGAGAAGGTGGGGCAGGACTCTTAGGAGTGCTAAACTCTTCTAAACCCAAAATGCGTGATCTAGAGACTGGAAAAGATCGCCCCCCACAGCAGGGAGAAACTCATGATTGTTAGGTTGGGAGAAAAGTGAAGCTCTGGATTTATCAAATTACACGTGACTATGGTTTCGCGCCAAATCCGTTTCATGGCTATTGCACCTTAGCGACTTGCAAACCTAAAATCCGTGGGAAAAATGAAAAAATCAGCAACGGTGCCCAGGTGGGTGATTGGGTTGCAGGACTAGGTTCCTCGGCAAAAAACTCTAAGTTTGTTGACCGTCTAATATACGCGATGCAGGTAACAGAGAAAATCTCATTTAATGACTACTGGAGCGATTCTCGGTTTGAAGTTAAAAAGCCTATGCTTGAAGCCCGTTGGATGTATTGGTACGGGGACAATATATACCATAAGACGTCTGATGGAGAGTGGCAACAATCTATCTCGCATCATCGGCGAGACCCAAAACATCGCCGAACCTCCAACTTGTGCCGAGATACCAGCAGCAGCTTTGTCTTGATATCTAATAGATTTTCCTATTATGGCCAAGATGCCCCTATTATATCTAAAGAATTTCTTCCTTATACCCCCACAGGAGAGGCGTTGGCTTGGCCCAGACAAGGGGAAACAAGTAAGTTTAGTGAAGAATTTGTTCAAGCATTCGATACCTGGATGAAGGCAGAGGGTTTAGTCGGCCAACAAGGGTTGCCCTATAGCTTGGTTAAAGCTCATGTTCCAGAATTACTGAATTCTAGGCTTTCATAGCTGACAAGTAAGACCATGATGTTTAGATTGGGGAAGATTGGTTAATGATCCAAATAATCTGCCTCCTCTGCTCTTATGAAAGATGGACGAATATTCGCCTTCGAAGGCCCCGATGGCGTTGGGAAAACTTCGCTGATCAAGCAGCTGAAAAGCGAGCTTGAGTTGAAAAACCAAAGCTGCCAAGTCGTTGCTCTGCCGGGTAATCAAGCAGGTTCGTTAGGCGAGTTGGTATATCGCCTGCACCACAATCCTGGGGCTCTGAATATTAAGAAGCCAGGGCCAGCGGGCCTCCAGTGCCTTCATTTGGCGGCCCACGTCGAGTGTATTCAAGAAGAAATCAAGCCTGCCTTGGCAGAGGGCAAGATCGTCCTGTTGGACAGGTACTGGTGGTCTACGCAAATCTATGGACAGCTAGACGGTATCGAACCGAAAGTATTGACCGCTATCATGGCGGCATCAAAGGCTTTTTGGCGACAAGCTAGACCAGAAAAAGTGTTTTTGATCACCTCTCCAATGCCTTTCAAGCCGGAGATAGAGCAGCGTCAATGGGAAAGCTTGGTTGCGGAGTACGAGGCGTTGGCGAAGGGGCAACCTACCGGCCGGGTGGAGCATATCACGAACCCACCTAACTCAAATCAGGCTTTAGACCTAGTTCTGAGCCAGATTTTACCCAAGCGAGGCCGCCCTAAGGCTTCAAAAAGAACGGATCGCCAGTTGAGCTTTCTGGATTCCAATGCTGCCCCGCCGTTGTTGGAAATCCCCGAGCTAACCCCCCTAAAGCCCACTGTAGTATACAAAAGCTATTGGGAGTTCGCCGCCAAGCGACAGGAAGTGTTCTTTAAACGGGCCGCCGGGCTTGCCCCGCCATGGACGGATGACCCCATTTTGTCAGAATACAAGTTTACCAATGCATACAGGGCCTCAGACAGAGTGAGTCAATATCTCATCCGAAACGTGATCTATGAAGGGGCTCAAGAACCTGAAGAAGTTCTGTTTCGTATTCTGATTTTCAAAACCTTTAATAAAATAGAAACCTGGGAGCTGCTCAAGCAAAAGCTTGGGGAAATCAAATACTCTTCCTTTAGTTTTAATCGGTACAACCGAGCTTTAAGCGAAGCTATGCAGCGGGGGGAAACTATTTATTCTGCTGCATACATCATGACTTCGGGGAAATCGGCGTTCGGGCATGACCGCAAACACAGCAATCACCTGGAACTGATTGCCAGTATGATGAAGTCCGGGCTCACCCGCCAAGTTGTTGCTTGTGATTCACTAGAAGGGTTATACGAACTGCTGAGTACATTCCCGACGATCGGGAAATTCTTGGCCTATCAGTATGCTATTGATATAAACTACAGTACGCTTGTAAATTTCGACGAAAACGAATTCGTCGTGGCGGGCCCAGGAGCTGAGAACGGCATCCGAAAGTGTTTCTACGATACGGGCGGCTTAAGCAATGCACAAATTATCAGTTTTATGACGGAGAACCAGGAACGGGAGTTTGCCCGATTTGGCGTAAAGTTTAATTCATTGTGGGGACGTCCCTTAAAACTGATCGATGCCCAAAACTTGTTTTGTGAAACTGATAAATATGCTAGGGTCGCGCATCCCGAGGTGCTTGGGGTGGACGCTAGAACTAGAATTAAACGAAAGTTTTCACCGATTTATGAACCCATTTCATACTACTTTCCCCCGAAATGGGGGATAAACCAAGAAATTAAAAAATGAAGCTATTTAAAGGACGTACCGCAAACGAAGTTTGGCAAAAAATCGCTAAAAAAATGAATGCCGATGACTTGCCCAGGCTCCCGAGTCGGGCAGGTGATATGGTTGAATATCTCCACACGGCCATTGAAGTTAAGAACCCCAGGCAACGCTGGACGGCTAGCCGTTACCCAGCCATCAACCCTGCTTTTGCGCTAGCTGAGGTTGTTTGGATTGTGAACGGGTCTGACGACGCGAAGATCATCAACCACTGGAATCCTGCCCTTCCCAAGTTTGCCGGAGACGTAGCCAACTATTATGGCGCATATGGCCACCGGTTGCGCCATCAGTTCCGCTTCGACCAATTGGAACGGGCCTACCGTGCACTGCAAAAAACGCCGGAGACTCGGCAACTTGTGCTTCAAATATGGTCTCCTGAAACGGACTTTCCCAACGAGGACGGAAGTCCGCGTGCGGCTGATATTCCTTGCAATCTTTGTTCGCTACTCAAGGTGCGCGAGGGAAAGCTAGAATGGACCCAAGTGATGCGGAGTAACGACTTGATCTTGGGCCTCCCGCACAACTTTGTGCAGTTCACTTATTTGCAAGAAATTATTGCAGGTTGGCTGGGCCTAGAAATGGGGACGTACAATCACTTTAGCGACAGTTTACATTGCTACCTTAGGGACTATAGTGGACCGAAAAGTTCAGACAAAATTTGAATTAGGCGTTATTTCTGAATTGCGGTAACGAACCTCGATTTA
>JAVVEA010000010.1:0-123273 GCA_032250835.1 bacterium | reverse complement strand
CTTCGAGGCCGTAGGCCGAGGGCGACGGGCGTAGCGAGGCGAGCACTGCGAGCGTTGCCCATTTAAAGCATCGGCGCAGCCAACATCCCGTTAGAAAACATGACCGCCGCAGGCCGAGGGCGACGGGCGTAGCGAGGCGAGCCGGCGAGCGTTGCCCATTTAAAGCATCGGCGCAGCCGACTCTTTATGTTTTAGTGCTCGGCAACTGGCCTCGTCAACGCTCCGTTTGGCTGGAGGCTCTATGACGCACGCAACAAGGGGAGTATCTAACCCGTCAAGCTTTGGTTTGGGTCAGAGAGTAGGGTTTAATCCGAATCTGATTAAAGTGGGAAATAAGTGTAAACCTAACGGCCAAAGGGGACACTATCTATTTTTGCGCTTCTTCTTTAGCGTCGCGCCGCCCCTGAACCACACTGACCCAAAGTCCCACCACCGAAATGGTGGCAATGAACAACAAAGGTCCGGCCATCATCAACAACGAAGCAATTCCCAAAGCTTGATCCATTACCGGCTCACTTTTGCACTGGCCACGAACTTTAGAACCAAAGATTCCATCTCTTCGTAGCTGTGTTGGTTGATGTCAATATTGCCGACGTCCAGTTTTTCGGTCATGTCGGCAATCAGTTTCCTCTCACTTTCTTCTAAAGTATCGTCGGCCAGCGCCACGGCGACAAGCGTCAACAACAGAGCTTTGCGGGCTTTTCGGCCCGAAAGCCGCTGGATCAAGTGGGACATATCCTCGCGGGCCATGTCTTGAACTTCTTTGAGTTCCTGGGGCGTTACATGCCCCACCTGCACAATGCGTTTGATCAATCTTTTTTCGGTGACATGCAGGTCGTCGTCGCTAGTGGCCATCTGAAGTGCTGCTTGCACGAAGATCAAAACATCTTGGTGGCGGAGCCGGTCATCGGGCTGGCCGCTTTTCGCTTCCTTTTCTAGCTCGGCGGCTGCGCGCCCGCCCATGGCCAGAATTTTGTTCATGTCCGTTTCCACCATCGCCACTCCTGTTTATAGAAGATCAATGTCGCTTAGCTGGCCCCCAGTGAATTTAGACTCGCCCCCAACTACTTCATTTAAAATACGTTTAACCGTAACCACCGCCTTTTCAAAGGTCAAATTACTTAAATCGATGGTCCCCACACCCAGCTTGATTGCCTTCTCGGCGAAATAAGACAACTCTTCATCGGCCAGTTCTCCGTCGCTTAAGGCCACACAGGCCAGGGTCAACAGATAGGTGCGCTTGGCTTTAACGGAGCTAAGGGCTAAAACTGCCTGATCCGGGTCTTTGGCTCCTGGCTTGCTATCGAGGCCGCCTACGTCCGAAAGGGTTAACTTGGCCTTATCGAGCAGTTCCTGAATCAGTTGGGCTTCTTTTTTGTCTAACTTACCGTCGCGCTGGGCCATGGCAATAGCCGAGCTAAACACCACCGCTAAATCCGCTTTTTTCATTATACCTCATCAGGCGTCGTATTGTTGACCCATCTTTACAGTAAAAGTTCGCAGGAATCAAACCTTTCGAAAAGACTTGGCCCCTAGCCCCGGAAAGGATAAGGAAAGGGCATGGAAGCAGTAAAAACAAAACATAAAAAATCAATCTGGGGGTGGGTCGGTTACGACATGGGCAATTCGGTCTTTTCGACCACCGTAATGGCCGGCTTTTTCCCGCTTTTTTTTAAGAGCTATTGGAGCCAAGGAACCGACGCTGCTATGAGCACCGCGCGGCTGGGCTTGGGCGTCTCGCTCGCGAGCTTGATGGTGGCACTAGCGGCCCCGGTATTGGGCAGCCTGTCTGATGCAGCGGGGCTCAAGCGCCCTCTACTCTTGTCTTTTGCGCTCTTCGGGGCGCTGATGACCGCCCTCTTGGCGTTTATCCCCGCCGGGGGCTGGGCTTGGGCGGTATTGGCCTACGGGGCTGCGGTACTGGGGTTTTATGGGGGGAATGTATTTTATGATGCGCTCCTGCCGGGGCTAGCACCGAGCGGGCAACGGGACGGGATCTCGGGCCTAGGCTACGCCATGGGCTACCTAAGCGGCGGTCTGGTCTTCGGCCTGAACGTGGCCATGGTGCAATGGCCCAGTAGCTTTGGCTTTTCCGGTACCGCCGAAGCGGTTCAAGCTAGTTTTCTGGTCGCTGCTGCTTGCTGGGCCGCTGCCGCATGGATTTGTTACCGTCTGGTGCCCGAGCCCCCGGCGCGGACTGGCGGGCCCTGGGCCTTTAAACAAAGCTGGGCTGAACTAGCGCGTCTTTGGGCCGAGCTGCGTTGCCACCGGCCTGTCTGGATGTTTCTGATTGCCTATTGGCTCTACATAGACGTAGTGGACACCTTGGTGGTGATGGCCGTGGACTACGGGATGTCTTTGGGCTTTGAGAGCGGGGACTTGATTAAGGCCCTGTTGATGGTCCAGTTGATCGGCTTCCCCTCGGCCATATTGGTCTCTAAGGCCGGGCAAAAGTGGGGGGTGCGACGGGCGATTTTCGTTTGTTTAGCGGTCTACGCCTTCGTTTGCCTTTGGGCGGTGGGACTCAAAGAGCAGTGGGAATTTTTCTTGCTCGCCGGATTGATTGGATTGGTCCAGGGCGGGGTGCAGGCCCTGAGTCGGTCGTACTACGCCGACCTGATCCCCGCCGAAAAGGCCGGGGAGTTTTTTGGGTTTTATAATATGTTAGGGAAGTTCGCCACCATCTTAGGCCCGGCGATGATTGCCCTGGTGGGCTTAAGTGCGCGGGCGCTGTTGCCCGAAGGGGTGGGCGGGGCCCATCTAGCCAGCCGGATCGGCTTCGCCTCATTGTTACTGCCCCTGTTGGCCGGGGCCTATATCTTCTATCGGTCCCAGCCGGTGGCCGAGACTTAAGCCTAGTCCTCAAAGGGCTCAACGGGCTGAACCACCTCGTCTTGGCCGTTAAAATAATAAATTTTTGGGTCCTGCGGGTAAGAGGGATTGTAAAAATAAACCTTCACCTTGCGCACCGCACCGTTGTTTGCTGCCGCCCACTTTTCAGTAAAAAACCACTCTTCGCGTAGTTTCTTCTCGCCATCGGTCACCAAGATCGAGCGGACACAACCATAATAGTCCGCAGATTTTTCGGTGAAGAAACTTTCGGTCTGTAGCAGCTTGCCCTTTTTGTCGTAGGTGCTGATCACCTTTTGGTAGCCCAACTCGTTGGCCGGATAAAACCACTCCATCCGGGTTTTGGTGCCTAGATCAAAATAGACTATGTTGTAGCCCAAATGGGCCTGGGCAAAGTGGTTTTCGGTCCGTACCAACGTTCCGGTGGCCTGTTCGTAGTAGTTGATTTGTTTCTTGATCAACCGACGGGCAGCGTAGGCCGGAGAGTATTCACGTACTTCTTTGATCTTAATATCAAAAAGATATTCATTTAACAATGACTTGGTGCCGTGGGCGTTGGCCCAATCGTCGGTATAATCGCGCTCTTCGCGCATGATCTTACCGGCAGAGTCGTAGAAGTTTTTCCCCTCCGAAATCCCCTCTAGGTTGTTACGGAAGACAATAGTGCGCCCGCCGAACTCGTTGTTGGTCTCCACCCGCAACTCTTCATAAGCGGCCCACAGAGGAGCCGCCCAGAGAAAAGCGAGGATGAGGCAGAGGGCTTTAATAGGAGTAGCGGTCGTCATGCCAAGGCTCGGCGGTGTTGGAGTAGCCACGGACTTCCCAAAAGCCCGGTTGATCGCGGTCAATAAAACTCAAGCGGCGCACCCATTTGGCCCCTTTCCAGGCCCATAACTTAGGGGTGATCATCCTTACCGGACCCCCGTGCTCGCTCGGCAGCGGCTTGCCTTCCCATTGGTAAACCAGCAGGACGTCTTCTTCTAAGGCCTGCTCAAGGGGCAGATTGGTGGTGTAGGGGATGTTGGTGCCCGGCGCATGGTCGTAAGCGGTCACCAGCAGGTGGGTCGCGGTGTCTTTAACACCCGCCCTTTCGGCCAGATCCACCAGTTTGACACCCTTCCAATGATTGTCCATCCGGCTCCAACCGGTTACGCAGTGGAAGTCCGAAATATCTTCGATCTGCGGCAGCGAAAGCAACCCCTCAAAATCCAGTTGGTAAGGACAATCCACCAAGCCGTCCACCTCCAGCTGCCACTGCCCCCGGTCAATCTGGGGCACATCGCCTAAATCCAAAACCGGCCAAGTGGTTACCTGGCGCTGATTCGGCGGCAATTGGGGCATGCCGTGGCGGTTGGTCGGACCGCTACCTTCGGGGGGGCCAAAGCGGGCATTGATTTGGGCCTGGCGCTCTTTAAGGCGCTGGGCCAAGGCCATTTTTTTGTCGACTTTACTCATGGGATTTCTGCTGGGTCTTTGGCTAGAACACCTGAAACAATAGGCTTGCAGGTTCCTTCCTGGCCCCAGCCTACCCCTAAAGGGTCATGAAAGTCCACCTAGTTTATTGGCCCTTTGAGCCCCCTCTTGGTCATCTTAGCCCAGGTCCAGGTCTTTAGTTGCCTTTAACACAGGAAGGTAAAGTGGCCTTTCAAGCCCAGGCGGGCCTAAGAAAGGGTCCAGAAAATGGGTCCACTACAATGACTAACCAGCGAGTTAAAAACCATCATCAAGCGCGAGACCCCTAAGGCGGGGTCTTTGCTGAAAAGTCTTAGGGTTAGGGGCATTGAGGGCGGGCTAAGGCCCTAATACAACAGCTCTCGGTCTTCAGGTTCGTAGCTGCTCAATTCCACTAAGTTTTCGTCGGGGTCGCGCAGGTAGAGCGAAACCAAGGGGCCCAAGGCCCCGGTGCGGCGCACGGGGCCCAGCTCGATGCGGACCCCTTGGGCGTCCAATTCGCTGATTAAGGCTTTGATCGAGCCCTGAATCACCAGACATAAATCACCGCTGCCCGCCACCGGCTGGGCGGCACGGGGATTTATGTCCGAGACAATGGGGTGCAGGTTGATCTTATGGGGGCCAAAACCCAGGGCGCGCCGTCCGTCACCAAACTCGATTTCCTCCATGCCCAACAGATCCCGATAAAAGGCAACCGAAGCTTCCAGGTCCCGCACCGTTAACACGAGGTGATCTAACCGTTCGATCCGCATGAGTTTCCTATTTAGGTTGGGCCCAGAGGGGCAGATTGCCGAGGTCCAGGTTCCAGACCCAAGGTAGGTAGAAGTAGATAAACAGGGTGATCAACACTGAGGCGGCCAAGTTGACCCAAAAACCGGCCTTGGCCATCTGCGGGATGGTCACATAGCCGCTACCGAACACCACCGCATTCGGCGGCGTGGCGATGGGCAGCATAAAGGCATAAGAAGCGGCAATCCCCGCGCCGACCATCAATCCATAAGGATGGATCGCCATAGCGACCGCCGTGCTGGCTAAAATCGGCATCAGCATGGTGGCCGTAGCCGTATTGCTGGTGATCTCGGTCAAGAAAATGGTCACAAAGACCACCACAAAAATCATCACCAGCATCGGCGCGCCCGAAATGCTGGTCAGTTGCTCACCGATCCACTGGGCCAGACCGGTCACGGCAAAGCCATGGGCTAAAGACAAACCACCGCCAAAAAGCAAAATCACATCCCAAGGCACCTTTTTGGCGGTCTCCCAATCGAGCAAAAAACGGCCCTGCGCTAAATTAGAGGGGATCACAAACAACATCAACGCACCGATCACAGCAATGGTGCTGTCGTGCATTAAGGCGATGTCCGGGATATGCAAAAAACCCCTCAGAATCCAGGATATGCTCACAAACAAAAAGACCGCTAAGATCGACTTTTCTTCGCGCTTCATGGGCCCCAATTCACGGATTTGGCGCAAGATCAGCTCCCTGCCGCCCGGTAGTTCTTTTATCTTAATTTTAAAGGCAATGCGTGTCAGGTAGTACCAAGTTGCCACCAGCATCACCACCGAAAGGGGAACCCCTACCGCCATCCATGCGGCGAAGGAGACTTGCACGCCAAAGGTTTTTTCGATCACCCCGACCATGATGGTGTTCGGCGGGGTTCCGATGATCGTGCCCACGCCGCCGATCGAAGCAGAGTAAGCAATGCCCAGCATCAGTGCCATTCCGAAGCGGAATTTACCGGGCCGCACGTCGATGTCTTCACCGCCCTCTTGGATCGTCCGCGCCGCTTGGTTGATCACCGCTAAGGCAATCGGGACCATCATCATGGCCGTGGCGGTATTGCTGATCCACATAGACAAAAAGGCGGTGGCCAGCATAAAGCCCAGCACAATCCGGTTCGGGCTGGTCCCCACTAAGCGGATGGTGTAAAGGGCGATGCGCTTGTGCAGGTTCCACTTCTCCATGGTCATGGCAATAAAAAAGCCGCCCAAAAAAAGATAGATCAAGTGGTTGGCGTAGGGCGACGTGGCCGAATTGGAGGGCATCACCCCCAAGGTCGGGAACAGGGCAATTGGCAGGAGCGCCGTGGCCGGAATAGGGATCGCCTCGGTCACCCACCAAGTAGCCATCAATACCGCCACCACCATAACCCGGTAAGCCTCTGGCTTAAGCCCACCCGGAACCGGCAAAAGCAACAACAAGACAAAGACCACCGGGCCCGCAAACAAACCGATCAGCTGGCGTCTAGAATAGGCTTCAATCATGGCGGGGCTCCAAAGTAAATAGGTTTACTACTATCCTAAATCGCCACCGCCTAGCGGTCAAGATTTGGCGGCTTGCGGCGACCTAAAAAATCTGGGAAGCTGAGCCAACCCCATGCCCCAGGAGGCCCCATGCGCTACGAAATCACCGAAATCGGTCGTCAATTGACCATCCATATAGACCAACTACAAGGCGAGCAAGACCGCCTCTTAAAAACCTTTGAAGGCTGCCAGTCAGGCCACTGCAAATGCCCCACCAAGGAATACAAAAAATTGGACGCTCTGGATGTCGAGGTCAATCCGGCCGATATGACGCTAACCCTACGCGCCAAAGAGGGCAGCGCCATCAACAAAGACCAGCTGGAGCGTTGCCTTAAATCCACCATTGAGGAGGTGGGTAAGAAGCGGGGTTAGGGGGCTGCTGGGCATTCTCGTTGCATCTATCTTCTCAGGACTCCGCGGCTCAAAGCCACAACCCCAAGTTACCTGAGAAAAGGCCCATGAACATGCGACGTGAAGAACCCGCCCCAGCTGAAACGGCGGCAGTCAAGAGCATTGCCAAGAAACTAGCCCAAAAAATTGTCTTCATCAGCCAGCGCGAAATGGAGACCGATAAGGCCTACACCCAGATCGCCGCGTTGCTGCATGAAAAGCTCTACGCCAAAGACAAGGTAAAGTACTTCCAAAGCATGCTGCAAACGCTGCTTGACGATGAGGAAACGGAGACCTACGCCGCCTCGGCGATGGGCAGTATCTATTGGGAAGACTCCAACCCGGACTTTAAGGAATTTTGGCAGCAGATCATCGAAATGATGGTCGCCGGGCACCGCATGGGCGATATGCCCAGCTACCGCCACCCAGACTCAGGCAAGATCTTCAGCGCCTATGCCCACACCTTAGGCGAAAGCTTCATCCAACTGATGAAGGTGGGCTCAGACAACTACGACCTGGTTAGTGAGCTTTATAGCTTCTGTATCCGCTATGAGAACGACCTAGAACGCCGCCGACGCGAGGCCCTAAAAAACCCGCGTTCCGCAGCGGCCAAAGAGTTCTCCGCCCCGGCGAACCCCAAGCACCTTTACGACGACTTAGCCGACTTCATCGAGGAACGGGCCGTCTTCCGTGCGCGCACCCTCAACCCCGACAATCCCAACGAATTTATCCAGATCTTGTCCGACCGCCTGCGCAGCACCCGGCGTTATGTGATCCAGGACTTGATCAACAAAGACAGCATCGACAAGAAGCGGAGTCTAGAAAAGGCCTTACAGGAAAAACAAGCCAGTGCCGAGGAATTGGTCTACGCCGCCAAGCCTTTCCGCCAAGGTCTGACCCTCTATAAAGACGCCAAGCTGTACAACAACCGCTATGTAGAAGCCGAAAAACGCCGGGTCACCTTCCAGTTGGTGCCCATGATCTTGGCGGTGAGCCTGATCGGCGCATCGATGATGGATTTAGTTACGCTGGGACTTGAGGAGATGATAGGCTTAGGCCTGTTAGCTATCGCGGGACGGTTTTTATTCAACCAAAAACTAATGAAGCGCTTTTACCCTAGCGATATGACCGACGAGCTAGAGGCCCAGGTAGGCTTGCTGGCTCCGGTGTTACAAAAATGCAGCCGGGAACAGCTCTCTGGCTTTATCCAGCGGCAGATCAAAGAGGTTTCTAACCCCCACGAACTGGCGTTGATGCAAGAATTTGTGACCTATGTCTTTTCGCTGATCCCAAAGCGGCGTGAGTTGCTGATCAGCCGTAAAGACCTGAGGGAGTTTATCGAAGGGATGTCCTGGCATGTGTCTAGAGCACGCCGGGGCCTGATCAGTTCGGCTGGCTGAGTCCTCCTCAAGACAGCTTAAGGTGCTTGCCCCAACGGGGCCGTACCGGGTAAGCTGATTAGAGACGAAGACCATAACCCATTTTTCACTAGACGGATTCTGTGGCCGAACAGATCAACCTGAACAAACCGCGCATCACTCACCTGGACAACCCCAGTGAGGGCCAAGCCTTTGACCACGAGTTGGAAAGCTCGCGTGATTGGGAGACGACGCTCGACGCGCTGCATTATCTTCTGGTGCAAAAGTGGTATTATGTAGCTATCGCTAGCAATACCAAGGGTGGAGCCTTTACGCTGATCCAAAAGAAGAAGATTGATATACACCGGGGCCGCAAAGACATCCCTGAGGAACTAGAAATCATCTTAAAAATGCGCATGGCCACCTTCGGCGAATTGGACGGGCGCATCAAACAAAAGATGATGGTCGGCGGCAACAAAGACATCTGGCACTTTAAAACCCAATGGAAAGAACTCCCTAAAGGGACCAGCGTGATCCAGATTTACCAACGCCCCCTTTGGAACCTGCTCAGCTCCGATCCCGTCTACCGCAAAGCCTTCATCATCATCGACGGTCAGGCCGAAGTAGAGCACCAAAACCAAGCCATGTTCATCATCAGCAAGGTGCTGCACAACAAAGAACATTGCGAAAAGATCTTAAAAAAGGCCGAAAAAGAGCCCGTTAAAGAAGCCAAGCCCATGAAGCGTCGCCGCACCATTTATACCGGGCGGCCCACCGGCGAATTGATCTTGCTGTTAAAAGAAAGCTTCGGCATCCATGTGCGTACCTTGAGCGTTGAAGAACGCGTGGCCCTAGGTTATTACTTCGATAAGCTGCACCGCACCGGAGAAGAAGACGAAAGCCACAAGGACCTCCAAGAACATTTAAAGAAATATTACAAAACCGAAGACCTAAAGAAACTCGATGAATGATTTCGATACCCTTTGGATCGCCTACGCCGCCTTAGGCTTGGGCACCATCGCTTTATTGGCCGCAGCTTACCAACTAATCAAACGCGGTTTTTTGCTTTGGTTGCTCTTGGCGGTGGTCGGGGTGGGTGCGGTGAACTATGGTTTGCTTTACGGCAACACACCGCTAAACGATTGGGTAGAAGGCATCGACGCCAGTGCCATCGGCGAGCTGTCGTCCAAGCAAATCGAAAGTCTCTGCCGTAAAGCAGGTTATTGAAGGAACTCTATGGCTCCCAAACTGCGCGGGACCATTTTATGCTCTTGGCTGCTTTTGGCCCTATTCAGCGCTCGACCGGCCTGGGCCCAGCAAGGCGGCCTGCATATTGACTACCTCCGCGAGGTCTCTAATGAACTGTACCTTTCGGATTTCCAACTAGGCTCAACGGAGCGCATCCGTGACTACCAGGGCCACGGCTTCGCCCTCGGCTATGTGCCCAGCAACGATTCTAAGAGCTTCTGGAACCTCGAAGCAGGCAGCTCAAGCACCCACTACAAGGGCCGCATCGAAGACGGCGTGTCGGTTGATTTCTCGCCCCAGGCCGGGGCCGGGTTTGACGCCTTAAGCCAAAGCAACAACATCTTCTACGAGGTGGATTTAGAGTTTATCAACCACTTTGTGGGTCTTGCTTACACCAACTACGACTGGGCTGCTGCACAGATGCGGGGCGCGGGCTTTGGCTTTGCTACCTTTGGCTTAGGGGTGATCCAGCAAACCACCGGCGGACAGGTCTCCATCCAAGGGATCGACGGCACTGAAATCGCCACGGCCCACTACCAATCAGGAATCCAGCGGTATGTTAGTTTTGGCTGGAGCTTTAACTACGACTTTTTGTTTTTCGACCTAGGCTTGAGGCTGGTAACCAGCCCGATCTTACAAATCGATACCTGTAACCGCGAAGCAGTAGGCGAGACGGCTTGCCAACGGATCGAAGCGGCTACGGGCAACCGCAACCTTTCGGGCCAAGCCTTTGCGGGCGGAGTCTTTAAGGTAGGCGTTTTCTTTTAAGGTGAACTCATGAAAAAAATTCTTTGTCTGCTGTTGGCTCTTCTGGGCAGCGGTGCTGCCTTCGCCGAAGACGCCCGTGACCGATCCCGGCTTTATTACCTATATGAAGTCGCCAATCAGTTGCCCCTATCGGACTTTGAACTGGGCAGCGGTGAGGTGATCCGCGACCGTGACGGCAACGGCTTCGGTTTAGCCTTGGTGATCAAGCGGGGCGACAAGATTTCCTTAGCTTTGGATATGGGCAACTCGGCGACCCAATACCTAGGTTCGGTGGAAGACGGGGTAGAAGTCGGCTTTGAGCCCCAATCAGGCAGCGGCTATGAGGCCCTATCCAGCTCCACCAACGTGACCTATAACTTCGACATGAAGTTCCAAAATCCCTACCTAGGCGCGACCATCTACTTCGACCATTTCTTAATCGGTGGCGGGCGGCTGTTCCAGAGCGCCCAAGGTAACGTGACCTTGAGTTCTCAAGGGGTCGAGTTGGTCGAGGCGACCTATGTGCCGGGCAATCAAATGTATTGGCAGGCGGGCTTTACCGCCGACCTAGACTGGCTTTACATCTCTATACTGGCTCGGGGCTTTGAAGCGCCGGAACTAAAAATCTTAAGCTGCAACGCGGCGGCCATCGGTGACTTGGCCTGTGCCCGCATCGAAGGAGCCACGGGCAACCGGAACCAACGTAGCACCAACTTCGGCGAAGGGGTCTTACGGGTGGGCTTTCTCTTTTAAGCGAGGCGGCGGCAGCTCGACCCGGTCCTGAATACATTGGCCCAAGGATCCGCTGGCGCAGATATAGCCGTTAATCCAACTAGCGCCCTCCAATTGGGCCCCTTCCAACTGGGCTCCATCTAACTGCGCATCGACCAACATTGCCCCGCGCAGATCGGCACCCCGCAGGTCCGCACCCCGCAAATCGGAATCCACTAAAAGAGCGCCCTTTAAATTGGCCTCCCGCAGGTCTGCGCCATTAAAACTCGCTTTATACAACAACGCCTCGGTCAGGTCCGCGCCAACCAGCCGGGCCCCATCGGCCCAGAGCTTTTCGGCCTGTACCCAAGCCATGTCCGCGTCACTCAGATCGGCCCGCTTAAAATAGGCGCGGTACAGGCGGGCTGCGCGGAAGTTGCCTTGCTTAAAATTAGAATCGTTGCAGAAGGACTCCTCTAGGTCCGCACCGCGCAGATTAACCCTAGGCCACTGGACTTCCTCTAAGTGCGCCCGCCAGAGTCTAGCACCGCTCAAATCAAGACCTTCGCGGCGGTCCCCCTTGAGGGTCAGGGTACTTAAGTCGCAACCCACGCAAGCAGCACCGGAATTAAATTTCTCTAAATCCGGAGGGGCAAAGCCCAACACCGCCCCGGCCCCGGTAAACAGCAGGGCCCAACCCAAAACCAGAGCGCGCCATAACATCACCGAACCTGATAGGCAGTGCGGATTTTGGCCTGATTGCCGACCCGGTCACTGGCCCAGACCTCCAAGTCGTAGCGCCCCGGCCGGTCAAGACGTAGGGGCTGGTCATAGACCACTTCCTGCCCCCCGTTGAGGCGGTAGCGGATCTTGGCTAAGCCACTGGCCTTATCGGTGCCCATCAAGAACAACAGAGATCCCTGGGGATAGGTTGATTCTCCCATACTGCCAGTAGAAAAGCGGGTGGCCACCTCCGGCGGTTGGTCGTCTACAAAGAAAGTCAGCCGCTGCTGCCGCTCCTGGTTGGCTACTTGGTCGGTCGCATAAAACACCAATTCATGCTGGCCCCCGCTGAATCCGCCAATGGGCTGGCGATAGGCGGCCGGAGCCGCACCGTCGACCCCATAGAACTTAGTCGCCACACCCGAGGCTTTGTCGGAGGCACTTAAGATGATTTGTCCTTTAGGCGAAAGGAAGCGCCCCTTGGTGTCAATATAGTGGTTGCCCTTAAACTGATAACGGCTCGTTGGCGGATGCGGGTCTTGGACGACCTTGAAGCTCATCAAGCGGGTCTGATTGCCCACCTTGTCGCGGGCCCAGGCTTTATACAGGTATTCCCCGCTGGCCTTAGGTACCTCAAAGGGGGATTGGTAGGTCTGGGTTGATTTGCCGAATTTATACTTCACCCAATCCACCCCCGCCCCAGCGTCTTGGGCTTGCAACGCCAACTTACTACGCTGGCTTACGTAAAGCATACCCGACTTCCGGTAGCCGTCACCTTCGGCATTTAGCCGCAACCGAGGCGCGCTTTGGTCGAGCACAAAACTCGCCTGCGCCGGAGTTTGGCGGTTTCGCACCTTATCCACCGCCTCATAAGAGACCTCATAGCGGCCTTCTTTGAGCTTCTTTAAGGAAATCGGGGAACCGTATTTACCGCTGAGTTTTTGCGGCCCCCTGAACTCATAATGAATGGCCGCCAGACCAACGCCCGAATCTTGCCCTTTAAAACTTAGGCTGCTCTCGGCCGAAAGGAATTCACCGGACTTGGGCCCGTGGTAATGTATGCTTGACTGGGGCGGACTCAGGTCGAGATGAAATTTAAATTCTTTGAGTTTTTCTTGGTTGCCCACTTGGTCGACGGCATAATAACGCAATTGGTAGGCTCGCTCTTGCTCAAAGGACAACGGGCTTCGGTAAACCTCGAAGGCGGCTCCATCGAGGCTGTAATAAATTGATTGCAGGCCGGAAAAGTTAGATTTCGGCGGTGCCCCTTGGTCTTGGGCTTTTAAAGAGATCTTTACCGGGCCGCCATAATACCGCCCCAAGGGACCGCTACCTTTAGGGGCCCCGCTAGAGGCAGGCCAGCTTCGGGGCGCTTGGCCGTCTAGGTGAAAGTAGAAGATTTCTTCATCCCCCAAAGACTCTAGCTTTTTGCGTTGGGACCAGAAATGTCCCTCGCCGTTAGGGTGGACCAAGGTGTGGCGCCCTTCACCGTCGCGGAACCGGAAGGGGCTGTTGCCCTGCGCTTGCCCTTTAACCCTAGCGACCCAGTCCGCCTTGGTTTGCAAAGGAAACTTTTCGCTCCCCTCAGAGCCCGATACCCAGAGGTATAGGGGCTGCTGCGGGTGCATGTAAACTTCGCCCATAGGGCTTTGATAAATTTTACGGACCGCCCGTTCCGGCTGGGCTGGTGGGTTGGTTTGGGCAGACTGAGCCCAGAGCAATTCAGGCAACAGCAACGCAGCTAAAGCCCAATAGTAGGCAGTTTTCATGTCCCCTCGGTAAATAACATCCCCCGCCTGTTATACCCCCACGGTAACAGGTCTCACTGCCTTTTAGGCTATCTTCTAGACCTGCGCTTGTCAATTTTTCACCTCATTGGCGACAAGCCGTAGCCACTCTTACCAACAGTCTAGCAAAGATGGACTATGCTGAAAATCTAGGTGAAAGTGCCAGTCCAAAGCTCCAGGTGGGGCTTGAGCTTTTTTAATCAAAAGTTCATTTAAGTTTAGTTGTTTTTTGGACCAGCCCCTTCTAAACTGTAACGAATCACGCTTTTCACCCTGTTTACTAACCATTTAGGAGAATCGATGGCTCAGATCGCGCTTAAAGGAAACCCCGTCAACACCAGTGGCAACCTCCCCGCCGTAGGCAGCAAAGCCCCGGACTTCAAACTGACCAAAACCGACCTGTCGGACGTCAGCTTGGCGAGCTACGCAGGTAAAACCCTGGTGCTCAACATCTTCCCCAGCGTCGATACCGGCGTTTGCGCTTCTAGCGTGCGCCACTTCAACCAAGACGCATCAAAACTAGAAAACACCGCCGTGTTGTGCATCTCCCGTGACCTGCCCTTTGCCCACGCCCGCTTCTGCGGTGCTGAAGGGATCGAAAAGGTAGACAGCTTAAGCGAACTGCGCCAGATTGGGTTTGGCGAGGCTTATGGCCTGCGCATGACCGATGGCCCCCTGGCTGGTCTGTTGTCTCGCGCGGTGGTTGTGGTCGGTGCCGATGGTGTGGTCAAATACACCGAACAGGTGCCCGAAATCACCCAGGAGCCTAACTACGAGGCTGCTTTGGCTGCGGCTAAAGGTTAATCCCCACTAAGTTTCGGCTTTTTAGCCGGGCCCTTACCTGGGCCCGGCTTTTTTTTTGCCCACTTTTCCAAGTATCCGCCCTATGCCTGCCAAAGGGAGTCCGCTCTTTATCGGGACGCTGTTGTTTCTGCTCAACTTCCTGGTGATGACCGACTACTTGGCGATGGTTCCTTTGGTGATGGACATCGCCCACAGCACGGGGCTGGCCGGAGACCACACCGGCTTTTTGCTCTCTACCTACCCGATCGCCGCGGCCTTCTCTAGTTTCTTTAGCGCCCCTTTTTCGGACCGCCTGGGCCGCAAGCGCACTTTATTGTTGCTGCTGGCCGGGTTTTCTCTGGCATCGGTGGGGGTGGCCCTTTCTAGCTCGGTTTGGCAGATTTTTCTGTTCCGTTTCCTCTCGGGGGTCTTCGGCGGGCCGGTCTTACCCAACAGCTTCGCCTATTGTGGGGACGCCTTTAAGGGCCCCGCCAGAGCAAAGCTGATCACCAACCTAGCGCTTTCCTTCTCCGCCGCCAGCATCTTGGGCGTGCCTCTTGGCGCGGTCTTTGGCGACTGGTTCGGCTGGCAGGGGGTCTTTTTGGTGATCGCCTTGGGGGCCCTGGTGGGCTTTGTGGCTTTTTTATTCTTAAAAGAAATCCCCACCGAAGCGACCGGAACGGTCACGGAGCAATATGGGGGGCTTTTGGGGCTTTGGAAGCACCTGCCGGTGCGGCGGGCCTTCTATTTACAGTTCGTGATGATGCTGGGGCTTTTCGGGGTGGTGCCCAACTTGGCGGTTTGGCTTTCGACCAACTACCACTACAGCGCCCAAGGGATCGGGTTTGCCTATATGCAGGGCGGCATTGGCGCGGTCTTGGGCAATCGATTGGCCTCCTTTTTACTTGAGCGCGGCTTGATGCGCCGGGGCTTGATCACCATGGGCTCGTTGGTGATGGCTTTTTTCTTAGGGCTCGCCTGCTTTGAGCTACTCGAAGCCCCACCCTTCGGGTTCCTGATCGCAGGCATGATGTTCGGCGGGAGCATGCGCGTACCGGCCCACCAGTTGAATTTAAGTGAGTTGCTACCGATCCATTTGCGGGGCCGCTTGATGAGCATGAACATGATTGTGTCCCACCTCGCCATGGGCGCTGGCGGTTTTTGGAGCAGTCCACTATTAGAACTGCACCAAGGCAAACTGGAGGGCATGCCCTTGATCGGGCTGTTGGCTGTTTTGAGCCTACTTTGCGTACCCTATTTGGTGGTGATCTTCCAACGGGCGGCGGTCCGGCAAACTGAAACCTATTGAGCCCCTTCGGGCCCAAAGGTCAGCACCACCTTCACCAAAGCCTCATCTTTCGACGCCGTCAGCACCACTTCGGCATCACTGCTGAAGCGGAAACCAAACTCCAATTGGATTTCTTTGGGTTTACTAGCCAGCGTTTTGAGCGGTTCGGTGATTTTGTCGACCAGCGGACGGATCACCTCAACGGCTTCGCCCAATTCGCGGCTGCGGCGGTAATATTCCGGTGCCGGATTGGCCGCTAAGTCCGCAGTTTCAGCTAAGGGCTTTTCAGCCAACTCCACCCATATCCGTCGGCCTTCGCCCAATTCAAGGGGTATTTTTTCGTTCATGGCGCTCCTGTGGCTAAACTCCAGTAGGTTTCTTTCCAATTGGCCCCAATGGCGGTCCTTTGTAAAGCCTGGGCTCGCCAAAAAAACCACCGGTCCCTGTTGCGGGTCTTTTTCGAAAAGCTAGGATTCAGGTTGTTGAGCCCCGGCTGGACGCGCGGGCCAGGTTAGGCGGCAGACCGTTCCCTGCCCCTGGTGGCTTTGAACCTCCAACTCCCCGCCGTTGGCCCAGGCCATCTGTCGGACGATCAATAAGCCCATGCCGCTACCAGGCTCCTGCGCCGTTCCCGGTGTGGAGCGCGCTTGACGGGTCAGGTCGAAGAGCGTTTCCAACTGTTGGGCGCTCATGCCCACGCCCGTATCCCGCACCTCTAGCAAAGCCCTCTCTGCTTGTTCCCGAGGCTTAACGGACACGCACCCGCCCGGTTTGGTATATTTCAGCGCATTACCCACTAGGTTCCTTAAGCAGGTGAGCAACATCTTCTTGTCGCCGTAAAGACTCAAGCCCGGCGCGCAGTCAAACTCCAAGCGGATGCCCTTGGCCTGAGCGCCCCCGCTAAACAATCGCTCTAATTCGGTGCACAGGCCCTGAGGCTCGATTTCCTCAGGACAGGGCTGGAAACTGTCCGATTGGCTCAAGGCCCACTGGAGCAGACTTTCGAGCAAGTCGTAACTGGCCTGAGCCCCTTGGCTCAACAGGGTCCAAGTCTGGGAATCCGGAACCAGCTCACCGCGCTCCAACAAATCCAGCCAAACCTTGGTGCTGTGGATCGGTCCGCGTAGGTCGTGGGCGATTACGCGCAAGAATTGGTCTTTGTCTTTAAGGGCTTGATCCAACTGGGCGGTACGCTCTTGGACCTGCTGCTCCAATCGGCGGGCTTGCTCAAGCGTCAATTCGGTGATCTCCCGTTGGGAATCCAGGGCGCTTTGGCGGTGCAAGCGCAGTTGAGCGGCCAGGACCACCGCCGAAAAAACCGCCCCAGCTAGCCCGCCCAGATACATCCCCTCATTGATTCCCCCTAGGTTAGAAATCCAGCCGAAAGCGGCGGCTATGCGTAGCAACATGAAGCCTAGCAACAGACTCCACCCGCCCAGGTAGATACGGGCCATAGGCGAACCGCGCCGGGCCAAGATCCAGCTCGCCACCAGTTGGGTCGAGGCGCTAGCGCCCAGCAAAGCCATAGCCAAAGCGCTATAGGACACAAAAGAGAGCCCACCGACTAGCAACCAACCGAGCGGCCCCCAGTAAAACAGTCGCAGCCAGCGATCCAGCCAAGGAGCGGCCTCCCAGGTTTTCAGTAGGTTTCGCCCGAAGGCAGACAATAGGGCGGCAAAAAGAATGAAGTTGCTCGCGGCGATCCAATGTTGTACTTGGCCGGACACCGAGGGCAAAAACTCGCGACCCAACCCTTGATGCAGCAACAGTCCCAATGCCAGCGAAACTACAGCCAACGCGTGGTAGACATAGGTCTTTTGCCGCAGTTGCCCCCACAACAGTAGGTTAAAGAACACCACCAAGCTATAGGCCCCCAGCAACAAACCGCCAGTTAGGCTCTGGCGGCGCTCAAGGTTGCGTAGCCCCGCCGCATCAAGCAAGACCAACCGGACGTCTAACAACTGCCCGCCCTTGACCATCATCAAAAAAGTCCCTTCGGGCCTTTCGAGGGGGAACAGGATCTGGCTACTCTGGTGAGCCCGCTGCGCAGGCGCGACGGTACTGCCGCCCAATCCCAAAAAGCGCGTGTCGCCCTGCGAGTAGGCATAGAGCCGGACTTCGTTGAGGTACCAATAGCTTTGCCATAAGGTCCAAGACCCTGGACCGGGTGGGTCTAGCTGAAAGGATAGCCACAGGTCCGACTGGCTCAACCCGAATCCTTTTTGCTCAACCGGAGCGGCTGAAAACGCCTCGGGCGGCGGCGGATTGAAGTCGCTGTAGCGTCCTTGGACGTCGATCAAGTAGCGAAAGGGCACCGCGATGCCTTTAGTCTCGGCAATGGCCCCGATGGGAGCCAAGCCGATCAGGGCCAACAGCAACCCACCCAGCAAAGTTTTAAAAAACACGTTACCCCTAAGTAGATGTTTCCGCACAGTGTTCCACAACCCTGCGGGTGCGAAAAGGACAGATCCGAGGTTTTTTTCTCCATCTGATCAATTCGTTCTAATCATGAAGGAATGAAAAAAAATTACCCCCTGGGTTCCCGTTTCCCTCAATACCTCCGGCAGCCTTTAAGGGATCGGCAAGCCCCTGGATTTAAAAAAGACTTGCCAGTCTACTTAACACCGGTTTATCTTGGCGGCGCAAAGGAACCCGAATTTTAGCTCAATTTTTTCCTGATTTATATCTAATGATTGAGGATTTCGACACGGGCAGACGGCTGGTCTTAGCGCGCAAGTTGCGCGGCTACACCCAAGAAAGCATCTTGGGCGAGCCCGGCTTTCCGGGGATCAACGTCAAGACGCTGCGGCGTTGGGAGCGTCAAGGGGTCAACCTGACCCGCTTAGAGGAAGTCGCCCAGTTTTTTAACACCGAAATTTGGGCCTTTACCGAAGAGCGCTTAAGTGAAGAGGACTTTAAAAGCCTGATCGCCTACCCCGAGTCGATTGGCCATTACAAGAGCCGCTATGGCCAACAGGCCCGCCTCCCAGCCAGCGCCCCCCAAGTGGCCGACCCGTTAAAAAACCTCTACCGGCGCGCCTACTTCTTAGTTATTGAACAGAATTTAGTGGGGTTAAAGGCTTTATTAACCAGCCAACCTTTTCCTATCGACTTCCCCAACGAGGAAGGTTGGACCCTGTTGATGTGGGCCGCCCATCATGGGGCCCTCCCGGTAGCCAGTTTTTTACTGACCCAAGGGGCCAAACCCGGTTTGGCCGAAAAGGCCGGATTGACGCCCCTGATTTGCGCGGCGGCAAGAGACCATTTGCCGGTCATCGAACTATTGATTCCTGAACTCCCCGAACTCAATCAGGCGGACTCGGCGGGTTGGAGCGCCCTAACCTGGGCGGCGGCCAACAACCATCCCGCCAGCCTGAGTGCCTTAATGCGCGCCGGGGCTCGGACCAATCAGCCAGACCACCGTGGGGAACTCCCCCTGCACCGTTCGCTACGCCAAAATTTCGGTGAAATCACCCAGGAACTACTGAATCCAAAACACCCACACCCCTCAGACCCCAATGCTCTAGAGGCTACCGGCGAAAGCCCCCTCTCTTTGGCGGTGCAACTGAGGCAGCCCGAGGCTTGTCGGTGGTTGATCCAAGCCGGAGCCAAACCGGACCAAGTCACCGCAAACGGGCTGAGTCCCCTGGAGCGGGCCCGTAAAACCGCTAACCCCGCCATCCTCTCGATCCTCGAATAGCCTCCCTTTACTGGGGTCATGTCCGGTTCATGTCCTCAATGACCTGACGATTGTCCTGTTTATGCCCTCCTATAAACGAGGATGCCTAAGGTAGCTTGAACTACAAGTTCAACTAAGCCCCCAGGTTATCCATGTTTTCGGTCGCCTCTTTCGCCCATTTTAACCTCCCCCGGCTGCCCTTTAGCGAGCCGGCCCAAGCCGCCCTAGAGATCATGGGGCCCGATGGTTTGGCTTGGGTGGAAGAGATGGGACGTTGCGTAGGCCTGCTCAACCGGACCCAAGCTGAACGCTGGCCCGAAAAGCTAGCCCAATGGGTGGCCACTCCGGCCAATAGTTTTAAAGTTTTACCTCTAGATGCACCGATCTTTCGCCCCTTGGCTCAGTCCAAACCGGGAGATCAGGATTTTTGGCGCATCTACCAAGGCAGCGAGTTAGTCGCCGCGCTCTTAGATAGCGAGTTGAGCCTTCTGCGCCAACTGCCCCTCGAAGAAGCGCGCCGGGCTTTAAAGACCTTACCGAAAGAACCTAAGCGCTCCTTAGCCGAACGACCCGTTGCCTGGCTCCACCGGGGGGAATCTGGGCGGTATTGGGGTAACCTACGGGCGCGGCAATGGCTCGATTGGGAAGCCGGTTTCGAGCGCATGCCTCAGCTTTATTCGGCCTCCGCGTGGGTCCTAGTGATCCCTCAAAAGCATCGGCACACCGCCCTGATTTGGGCCGCCAGCACCGAGGATCGAGTGACGTTGCCCCAAGAATTTTTGTCCTTTAGTGAATCCAATTTTTTAAACTCAAAAAGTTCCACTCTCTATTTCTGGAGGTCACCGTGAAATTAGTCCCCCAACAGTATAAAATCCCCTTCATCCACCGCCCTGATTATTCGATCCAACCCTTAGAAGAAGCTTTGGGAAAACTGATGGACCGCTTGGTTCCCTTCGAGTTTACAGAAGGCGACCCTGCACCTAGTAGTCTTTTTTTGTACCCCTTTGATTTTAAATTAGTGCTTAAATACATCGAGCAATTTCCGCAGACCCGACTTTTGTCGGCTTCGAAACGCCTGCCGCGATTGGGCGCGCTACCCCAAAAGACTCAAAATGAAATCAACGCCAAAGTAGCCCATTTCCGGCTGGTAGACCAAAGCTCCCAGTTACGCCATTTTTTAGTGGCCCTATTGGAACGAGACTTCGCTTGGGAGCAGTGCCAACTAAACCGAAAGGAGATGGACGCAGGTAAAGAGGGCATTAGCCTAACGAACCTAGACCTTAAAAACTGTCGCCGGGAATTGGTGATCGCAGCGCTGGCCAGAGAAGAGGGCAGCATTACCCAGGCGGCCACAAAGTGGCTTGGCGTAAGCCATCAGGCGGTTAGCGCCTATATTTCAAGAACCGATTTGGGGGCCTATCTAAAAAAAGAAAACCGGACCGAAGCCCTCCCAGCGGGGCCTAAGAAACCCTACAAGGCTAGCGAAAGCGCTGTAACCAAAGGTAAACCCAGCTAGTC
Organism: bacterium; assembly: GCA_032250835.1. GTDB lineage: Bacteria > SAR324 > SAR324 > XYD2-FULL-50-16 > XYD2-FULL-50-16 > TamC13-09. The sequence continues at coordinate 102,435 of JAVVEA010000010.1, read as the reverse complement.
CAGCTTTGCAGCGCCCAGGGGCGCAAAGCCACCGCCTTGCGCCAACGATCTTGGGCCATGGTGGCTTTCCCCTGGCGGGCAAAGCCATGGGCCATATGCCGGTAAAAGAGCCACATGCCAAAGCGTTTTTGTTCGGTGTTTCCTTTGGCTAGTAGATGGGTCTGGTAGACTTGAGTTAGGGCCCGTTCATTTGGTTCGTAGTCCTTGCTAAGCCCGCCAGCATGTTCACGGTAGCGCGCCAGAGACTTAGGCACATAAACAAAAGGATAAAACTCGGCCAGCCGAATCCACAAGTCCCAGTCTTCGCCCTGCCCCAGGCTGGTGCTAAAGACCCCCACTTTTTTGAGCGCTTCACGGGGCAACATAACCGTCAAGAGCCCCATGAAGTTATGTTGCAGCATCGTCTCCAAGACCCAACCCTGTTGTTTTTCCGGGGGAAAAAGCCGCAAGTACTTGGGCCGTTGTTCATTTCCGGCTTCGTCAAAGGCCACAAAGTCCGAATAGACTATCGAGGGCTGGTCGGCTCGTTGGGCCGCTGCTAGCTGTAGCTCTAATTTTTCGGGTAGCCAGATATCATCGGCGTCTAAGAAAGCAATCCAGTCTCCTTGGGCCTGTTCCAAGCCCCGGTTGCGGGCCACTGAAACGCCCGCATTTTCTTGGGCGATAACCTGAATCCGGGGGTCCCCGAAGGAAGCCGCCAGTTCGCCAGAGCGGTCCGGGGAGCCATCGTCGATCACCAGCAATTCCCAATCGCGGTAGGTTTGGGAGATCACCGAAGAGATCGCCTCTTTTATGTAAGCCTCCGCCTTATAAGCGGGCATGATCACCGAAACCAACGCAGGCATGATAGAGTCCATCCAATCAAGTTTCACTCTAGCATAGTCGAGCGCTAATGGGCTGGCAAGGCCGATTGACAAAGGGGCGGCGCAGGCACAGAATAGGGGTTTACCGACTAGGACCTAAAGGACTCCAGACTCCGGCCAGACTCTAAATGAAACGACTGATCGAGATCGTAGACAAGCTTCGCAGCCCCGAGGGTTGCCCCTGGGACCGCGACCAAACCCACCTGAGCCTGCTACCCTATCTACTCGAAGAAGCGTACGAAGTGATTGAAGAGGTCCAAGAAGAGCGCCTAGGCAGCGGCCTGAAGGGCGAGTTGGGCGACCTTTTGTTGCAGGTGGTCTTGCATGCGCAAATTGCTAAAGAAGAAGGCCGTTTCAGCATGGATGACGTCATTGGGCATGTCAGCGAAAAGATGCTCCGCCGCCACCCCCATGTTTTTGCCGAGGCCGACCGCCAGCAAACCCAAGCGGAGCTAACCGCCCAGTGGGACCGCATCAAGGCAGATGAAAAACGCAGCCCCAAGCTTTTTGACGACATCCCCAAAGCCAAGCCCGCCCTCTTGCGGGCAAAAAAAATCGGCGAGCGTGCCGCCAAGCTGGGTTTTGATTGGCCCGACTTCAACGGCGTTTTTGAGAAGATCCAAGAAGAACTGGCCGAGGTCCGCGCCGAGTTTGAGGCCGGTCAGACCCAAAAACTACAAGCCGAGATCGGCGACCTTTTAGGGGCCGTGGTCAGCTTAGCCCGCCACGCCGGAGTCAATCCCGAACTAGCCCTACAAAGCGCTAACGACAAATTTATCCGCCGTTTCCAGCAAGTCGAATCGGCTATTGAAGCCGCCCAAACCGAAGGCCGCAGTCTGGACCTAACCCAAATGGAGGCCGCTTGGCAGGCCGCCAAGGCGGATGAGACGTGAAAGAAGTCCAAGACCATTATTTTAAAAAAGCCAAGGCCGAGGGCTTCGCCGCCCGTTCGGCCTACAAGCTCGAAGAAATCGACCAGAAGCAGAGCCTGTTCCGCCCTGGATTTAAGGTTTTAGACCTGGGCTGTTTCCCAGGCAGTTGGATGCAGTACACCGCCCAGAAGATCGGCCCCAAAGGCATGGTCTTAGGGGTCGATATTCAGGACTTACAGCTGGCCTTAAAGCCCAACATGGCCTTTATTCATGCCGATATTTTAGAGTTGGACCTAGAGCGCCTCAAAGAATTTGGCGCTCCTTTTGATCTCGTCCTTTCGGATATGGCCCCTAAAACTACCGGCCACAAGCACACCGACGGGGCCCGTGTTTTAGGGCTCTGCGAGATGGCTCTGTTCGCTTCGAAGCGCTGGCTGCGTACCGGCGGCAATTGTCTGATCAAGGCCTTCCACGGTCCCGCCTTCGAGCCCTTGCTCAACCAGATGAAAAGAGAGTACAACAAGGTCAAAACATTTAAGCCCAAAAGCTCGCGCAAAGAAAGCAAGGAAGTCTTTCTCTTGGGCCTGGGCAAACATAAACCCGAGGAATCTGCTGATGACGACCATTTTATCGGTTAGGCGCAAGGGCAAGCTGGTGATGGCCGGTGACGGACAAGTCACCTTAGGCAACCAAGTGATGAAATCCGGCGCGACCAAGGTCCGCAATACCTACCACGGCAAAGTGGTGGCGGGCTTCGCGGGCAGCACGGCCGATGCCTTCACGCTCTTTGAAAAGTTCGACGCTAAGCTCGAAGAATACAACGGCAATCTCCTGCGCGCGGCGGTGGAGTTAGCCAAGGATTGGCGCACCAACAAGATGCTGCGCAACCTAGAGGCCCTTTTGGCCGTTGCCGACGGGGAACATAGCCTGATCATCTCGGGCAACGGGGACGTGATCGAGCCCGACGACGGCATTTTGTCGATCGGTTCCGGCGGAGCTTATGCCTTGGCCGCCGCCCGTGCCTTGATGCGGCGCTCGGACCTGAGTGCGCGCGAAGTGACCGAAGAGGCGCTCAAGATTGCGTCAGAAATCTGCATCTACACCAACGACCAATTTTCGGTCGAAGAAATCGACTCCAAAACATGACATCCACCAAAACCGAACGCACACCCCGCGAAACCGTTGATTTCTTAGATCGGTATATTGTCGGTCAAGCTGCTGCCAAAAAAAGCGTGGCCATTGCGCTGCGCAACCGTTGGCGGCGCATGATGGTGTCCGAGGACCTGCGCGAAGAAATCAGCCCCAAAAACATTATCATGATCGGCCCCACCGGCGTGGGCAAAACCGAAATTGCTCGGCGCATCGCCAAGTTGGAAGGGGCCCCCTTCCTCAAGGTAGAAGCCAGCAAGTTTACCGAAGTGGGCTATGTGGGCCGAGATGTGGAAAGCATCATCCGCGATTTGGCGGAAATCGCCCTGGGCCTGATCAAAACCGAGAAGGCCGAAGGGGTCAAAGAGAAGGCCGAGGCCGCCGCCGAAGAGCGCCTTTTGGACCTATTGGTACCGCCCCAGCAATTCATCCCCCCCGAAAAGACAGGCGGCGAGTTCCGCGATGGATCGGCGCTGCGCGAATCCTTCCGCCGCAAGCTACAGAGCGGCGAGTTGGACCACCGGGAATTAGAAATCCAAGTGGAGCGCCCTATAGGCGGAACCATCGAGCTGATGCCCTTGACCGGCAATGACTCGATGGACATGAACCTGCAAGACATGATGAGCCGATTGATCCCGCGGCAATCTAAAAAACGCAAAGCCACCGTTGAAGAAGCCCGCAAGCTCTTTACCGCCGAGGAGTCAGAGCGCCTGATCAACCAAGAGGAATTGGGTTTTGAGGTGGTCACCCGAGTGGAAAATTCGGGCATCGTGTTCTTAGACGAGATCGACAAAATCGCCACCAAAGCGGGCGGAGGTAACCAAGGCGAAGTCAGCCGCGAAGGGGTCCAACGCGACCTGTTGCCGATCGTCGAAGGTAGCCGGGTGAACACCAAATACGGCCCCATCAACACCGACCACATCCTCTTCATTGCCGCCGGTGCCTTCCACGTCGCCAAGCCCAGCGACCTGATCCCCGAGTTGCAAGGCCGCTTCCCGATCCGCGTGGAGCTAGAGTCTTTAAAGAAAGAAGACTTTGTCCGCATCTTGCGCGAGCCCCAAAACAACTTAGTGCTTCAGTACAGCGAGTTGATGAAGACCGAGGGGGTGTCCTTAGAGTTCACCGATGAGGCAGTTGAGGAATTAGCGGCCTTGGCTACCGAGGTCAACGAGGAAACCGAAAATATCGGTGCCCGCCGTTTGCATGCGGTGATGGAAAAGCTACTTGAAGAAGTCAGCTTCTCGGCTCCCGAAATCAGCGGCCAGACCATCCAAATCACCAAAGAATACGTTTCCCAGCGTCTGCAAGGCATCGTCGGGGACCGGGATCTCTCTCGTTTTATCTTATAATCAGGGGTCTGGTTGTCTGGCTTGTTGAAATTTTTAGAGCTAATTAAGTTTAGCCACACCCTCTTTGCCCTGCCCTTCGCCTTGATGGGCGCGGTCCTAGGCTTTCGCCAGCGGGGCCCACAGGAAATGAGCCTTTACGCCGAACTGCTCTTTTGGGTGGTGGTGGCCATGGCCGGGGCCCGGACTGGGGCGATGGGTTTCAACCGCTTGGTGGACCGCCGCTTCGATGCGGCTAACCCACGCACAGAGGCGCGCCCCAGCGTGACCGGTGAGGTTTCGACGCCCGTGATGATCGGCATGATCCTGCTTTCTTACGGGCTCTTGGTTTTTGCGGCCAGCCAACTGAACCCACTGGCTTTTTACTTAAGCCCGCTGGCCATCTTTTTGGTCTCCTTTTATTCTTACACCAAGCGTTTCACTGCCTGGTGCCATCTCTTTTTGGGGCTCGCCATCGGGGCGAGTCCGATTGCCGCCTGGATCGCCATCACCGGGACTTTAGAGCCCGCTGCGTTGGTTTTGGGCGCTTCGGTGATGGCCTGGATTTCAGGCTTTGACATCCTCTACGCTCTACAAGACCGCGAATTTGACCAATCGGCGGGCTTACACTCGATCCCCGTGGCTTTAGGCGTGCGCGCAAGCCTCATCACCGCCAAGGGCCTACATTTGATTGCCGCTTTGGCCTGGTTCGCCTTAGCCTACCTGCTACAGCTAGGCTGGCCTTTTTGGGCCGGGGCGGTGCTAGCCAGCCTTCTGTTGGCGCTAGAGCATGGCTTGGTCCAGGGCGGCAAGCTTGGTAAGATCAATCTGGCCTTCTTCAACCTCAACGCCGTGATCAGCGCTCTGTTATTCTTCGCGTTGCTTTTAGAAGGCTGGGTGGGCTAAGATGTTATTCAAGAAAGCCCCGCGCCGGGGTAGTCCGGCGCAGCGTGAATTGATCTTAAAACGCGCGATGAAGGAGATCGAGAAGCTCCTGATCGACCTAGAGGCCGAAGGTAAGGACCTCACCAAGATCAAACTAAAAAAGTACCAGAAAACCCATCACATCGACTGCAGCTGTAAAAAATGCCGCGCCGCCAACCAGAAGAAAGACCCCCGGTTGCGGGGGCTGCGCGAGCAAGGCTTTAAAGTCTTTGTAGCCGAATCGGACGCCGAAGACATCTATCTCACAGAGGATTGATCCCCATGTTCCGCCACCTACCGGCCCTCTTGGCCCTCTTGCTCAGCACCTCGTTACTATACGCCCACGAAAGCTTTGCGCCGATTGTCAAAAGCGAACGGGAGAAGGTGGTACATATTTCCACCTCTTCGACCCTACCGGCCAATAAAGACCCGATGATCGAGCGCTTCTTCGGGCCCCAACCGGAGCGCAGAAGCAACGCGTTGGGTTCGGGTTTTGTCTATAGCTCTGATGGCTACATCGTCACCAACAACCATGTGATTGAGCGGGCCGAAAAGATCGAAGTGACCTTGTTTAACAACAAATCCTACCAAGCCCTGGTGATCGGTACCGACCCCATGACCGATCTGGCGCTGATTAAGATAGAAGACGCCCCGCGCCTAAAAGCGGCGGACTTGGGCGATTCGGACAAGTTGGAGGTCGGCGACTGGGTTTTGGCTATCGGCAACCCCTTGGGCCTAGACTATACGGTCACCGCCGGGATCATCAGCGCCAAGGGCCGCGACATCTTTGGCGGGACCGCCTACGGCCAATTCTTACAAACCGACGCGGCCATCAACCCCGGTAACTCGGGTGGACCGCTCTTTAACGTAGACGGAGAAGTGGTGGGGATCAACACCGCCATCGCCCAAGGTCAAGGCCTGGGCTTTGCCATCCCCATCAACCTGGCCAAAAACATCTTAAGCCAGCTCAAGCTGCATGGGAAGGTAGAGCGCGGCTGGCTGGGCGTCAATATCCAAGACATGAACGCCGACTTAGCCGAAGCCTTTGGCCTACCCAAAGACTTGCAGGGCGTTGTGGTCACCGCCGTGGGCCCCGGCAGCCCCGCCGAAAAGGGCGGCTTGAAGCAAGGTGACGTGATCACCAAATTCAATGACCAAATCACCGACAAAACCACCCGCCTGCAACAACTCGTCGCCGAAGCTCTGCCCGGTAGCCAAGTTAAGATGCGTATTTACCGAGACCGACGGCAATTGGACCTAGCATTCTCTTTAGGCCGCCGTCCCGAGGGCGAATTGGTCAACCTCAACGACCAGCTCAACGAGCTAGGCTTCCGGGCGGTCGAGATCGACGCCGAGGTGCGCCGCCAGTGGAAGATCGAAGACCACGCGGGCCTTTTGGTGGTCGCTGTAGACCCTAATGCGGTAGCTTACGAGAAGGGACTGCGCCGAGGCGATATTTTAACTGAGGCCGACGGGATTCCCTTAAACAAACATACCGACCTCAACCGAGCGATTGAACAGTCCCGCGGCAAGTTACGCCTGTTGGTGCAGCGCGACGGCCAACCGATCTTTTTAGCTTTACCCACCAAACCCTAAAAGGACCTCATGCTGCCCAGCTCTAAGCGCATCGTCTACGTCTTATACGGCGGGGCCTTTCTGGGCACCATCTTGTTGATCCTGGTGGCGAACATGTTTTTCATCAGCCGCCAGACCAAAAAAGACTTCATCAAGATGTTCTGGCGTCAAAATGGGGAAACCGCCGAATTCATCTCGCTATCGGCGACCCAAGCGGTGGATTCGCGCCACCTCTCCACCCCAGAAATCAACGACTACTTAAAGGACTTGGCCAAAAGCTTAGACCGACCGGACCTACCTTTAAGCGCCACCGCCTTCGCCCAACTGGACGCTTACCGGATGCAAGAAGAACTAGCGGCGCTGTGGTTGATTGACGACCAAGGCCGCACGCTGGCCTTTAGCCCCCGTGGCGGCTCGCCGCCCGATGGACCGATAGTCGCTTGGCCGAGGACCTCGCACGGCGGGGTGTTGATGTTGGCTTTAGGGCCAGAGAAGTTAGAAGAGCTGCAAATCCAAAGCTCCCTACAGAAGCTAGCCGATTCGCTGCGCGAAAAGAAGGTTGCCGACTATGTCGCCTTCATCGGACCCAACCGCCGCATCTTGGCGCACACCGACCCGACCCAGCGGGGGTTGATCGAATCCAACGAAGGGATCGAAGCGAGCCTCAAGGACCAAACCACCTATTATTACCGCAAAGACGATCTCTACGAAGCGGTACACCCCTTCCCTTTGGGCAACGGCCAGTTTGGGGCGCTGTTGATCGGCCTAGACAGCAAAGAATTTGAACAAATTTACGACGATGTCTTTGAAAACACCGCACTCTTCTCGGCCTGGGTGATGCTGCTTGCCAGTCTCGCCGCCGCACTCGCTTGGCGTTTGCATTGGGGCTATACCCAGAAGATTGAGTCCATGCAGGCCCAGGTGGCGGAGTCCGAAAAATTGGTTTCCTTAGGCAACCTCGCCGCCGGGGTGGCCCATGAGATCCGCAATCCGCTCAACAGCATTTCTATTACCCTACAACGCCTGCAACTGGAGCATATGCCCGAAGAAGGGCAGGTTTTAGACGCAGATGCCGAAGAAATGAACTTTTTGACCGATTTGATGCAACAAGAGGTCAAACGGATCAACAACATCGTTACTGATTTCTTGGGCTTTTCTAAACCCTATGACCCCAAGTTCCAAAACCATTCCGCCTTCGAAACGATCCAACAATGTGTCGTCCTGTTCCGCCAGTCAGCCGAAGAGCAGGGGGTTCAGGTCCTATTTGAGCCGCCCGAGCGGGACGATCAGGTTTCGGTGGATAAAGAAAAACTAACCCAGGTTTTGCTCAACCTGCTCAAAAACGCCCTGGACGTCAGCCCCGAGGGAGGGGAAATCCGGGTCCGTAGTCGCTTTGTGGGCGATCAATGGCGCATTGAAGTGATCGATCAAGGGCCGGGCATCCCCAAAGAAAAGCTCAAACAAATCTTCGACATCTATTACACCACCAAAGCAACCGGGACCGGGCTTGGGCTCTTTATTTGCCGCAAAATCATCCAGGCCCACCAGGGGCAAATCGACCTAAAACCCCTGAACGAACGCGGAACTATGGCTTTGGTCATCTTGCCAAAGCGACAGGCTTTGGGCTAAAGCTATGACTGATCCAATTCCAACCCAAGGTTTGGGCATGAACGCCAAGATCCTGATTGTCGATGACGAAGCCAGCCAGACCGAACTGCTGAGCGGCTTTTTAACCAAAAAAGGGTTCCACGTCACCACCACCAACGACCCCTCCGAGGGCCTACAGTTGGTTCGGTCACGTGAATTCGACCTAATGATCGCCGATTACCGCATGCCCAAGATGAACGGCTTGGAGCTGATCAAAGCGGTACGCGAGGTGGACCCGGCCATTGCCATTGTGATGATCTCCGCCTACGGCAGCATCGAAACGGCCGTTGAGGTAATCAAATCCGGGGCCAACGACTACCTAACCAAGCCCATCGACCTTAAAGAGTTGTTGATCCTAATCGACCGCAACGTCGACACCAAGCGGTTGATTGTCGAAAACCGCCAACTTAAAGAAATCCTCCAAGAAAAATTCCGCTTCGAAAACATCATAGGCAGCTCTTCGGCGCTCGCCGAGGTGATGAGCATGGTCCAGCGGGTGGCCAACTCCAACGCCACGGTGATGATCCGGGGCGAGTCGGGCACCGGTAAGGAATTAGTCGCCAAGGCGCTGCACTTCGCCAGCAGCCGTAAAGACCAGCCCTTCATTAAGGTCAACTGCGCGGCCCTACCCGAGACGCTGCTTGAGTCCGAGTTATTCGGCCACATCAAAGGCTCCTTCACCGGGGCCATCGCCGACCGCAAAGGGAAATTTGAAGAGGCCCACAAAGGCACCATCTTCTTAGACGAAATCGGTGAAATCAGCCTAACCACCCAGACCAAGCTCCTGCGCGTCTTGCAAGAGCGTGAGTTTGAACGCGTGGGCAGCAACCAGACCATCAAAGTGGACGTGCGCATCATCGCCGCGACCAACCGCAACTTAGAAGAAGCGGTCGAGTCGAAGACGATGCGCGAGGATCTCTTTTACCGCCTCAGTGTGGTGCCCATTTACATCCCGGCACTTCGCAGCCGACGTGAAGACATCATGCCCTTGGTGGACCACTTCATTAAAAAATATGCCGACGAGAATGGCCGCCACATCCAAGGTATGACCCAAGAAGCGCAGTCGATCTTGGTCAAATACGACTATCCCGGTAACATCCGGGAGCTAGAAAACATCATCGAGCGGGCTATCGTAATCGCTCGTGATGACGTGATCAGCGTCAAAGACCTTCCGGTAGGCGTTAACAACCAACACAAAGAGTCCGAGCCCAATGCGGAATCTGGCGAAGCCTACCTAGAGTTGATGACCTTAGAAGAAGCCGAAAAGCGCTTGATCGAAATGGCCCTAAAAAAACACAACGGCGTCCAAACCCGGGCCGCTAAAGAGTTAGGTGTCAGTGAGCGGGCCTTAAGGTACAAGATCAAGACCAAGGACATTAAGGCCGAAGAATAACCCAACCGCTGATCCTCGCATGCCCAAATTTAATGAAACCATCGAGGGATATTTGCAGGAGTTAGAATCCAGTGGTTTGGCACGTGCCGAAATCTATTTTAACGACTTCCAGACCATGACCGTCGGCGGCTTGCTCGCCGACGTGCTCAAGTTCTACCCAGCCAACAAAAATGCCGACCACGCCTTGGGCGACAACGAAGAATTACGCTTGGCCGCCGAGTTCCGCGCCTTTTTTGCTCTGCTCGAAAGCAAACGCTCCGAGAAGGAAGGCCCCGTGGTGGACCGCCAACTGACCAAGGAACTCAACCACTTTTTAGAACATATCGACTCGATTTTCGCCAAATTATTTGACCGCTCCGACACCCGCCAGACCTTTGACCGAGACTACTTCGCCGCACCGCAGGTGCGCCAATTGGTCCGTCAGGCGGTGGTCAATCTCTTGCGGGGGGCCCGGTGAATAATCAGACACTGATCGAAGAGAACCTAACCCTGTACCTGCAAGGGCTGGCCGAAGCGATTGCCGAGGGGTTGGTCGAGGCCACGGGCGGCAAATTGGAAGCCAGGGCCTTTGGCCCGGGCGTCAAATCACTGGCCTCTAAAGCCACTGAGCTTTACCACACCTGGACCAACAACTGGGTGAACCCCTACTGCAAACGTAGCGAGTTGGCCGCTGTCTTGGTGGCGGTGTTGTATAACTCCAAGCCCATGATCCAAGCCAAGCTACCGCCGGAGCGTTTAGGGAGCCTACAACGGGCCTCTTCGGTCTTTGCTTTTGCTTCGGTGATGGGCATGTACGTCAAATTGGCCGGCAGCAGCCCGCAGCTATACAACCAATTTGTCACCCGTTTCAACCGCCAAATCGCCCAGGCCTTTGCCCGCGACAGCAAGTGGCCCGTCGAGGGAATCCACCGCTTCATCGAAAAGAACTTTCAGGTTATGCCCAATACAGTTTTTTTTGAGGCCTTGCCTGAAGATTAGGCTGAAGCCTAGCCTCTGCGGCTCTCTATTTGACAAGAAGTCCAAAAAAAGAGCATCCTAGAGCCCCAACCAAGCCATTCCCCCGAGGCCTCCGATGCGCATCGCCTGCGTTTATACTGTCGAGCATTATGTTACCGTCGCCACACCGCTCAGCGCTTGGCCCGAGGTCCCCTTTGGCATCGCCATGGTGGCGGCTAGTTTAGAAGCAGCAGGACACCAGATCCGCACCTGGGTAAAAACCCCCGAAACCCACCTGCCCCACCTGTTAGAAGAGATGTTGGGCGACTTCGGGGCCGAGGCGCTCTGCCTGACCGCCGTCTCTTCCCAATTCCCTCAGGCCTGCGAAATGGCCCAGGCCTTTAAGGCCGCCGCCCCCAAACTGCCGGTGGTATTGGGCGGGCACCATGCCTCCTTGGCTCCTCAAGACGCAATGAAGTGCAGCGCCCTGGACGCGCTTTGCATCGGCGAAGGCGACGAAGCGGCGACTGAGTATTTCAAGCAATACGAGGCGACCCAAAAACCCAGCGGGGTGGCGAACTTCTGGATTCGCCAAGCAGACGGGGGTTGGGAGAAAAACGACACCAGCCGCTTCATCGACGACGTCAACCGCTTGCCCTTCATCAACCGCGCCCACTGGGCCCCTTGGATCACCAATGCTTCGGGCTCGGCGGTGATTTTGTTAGGTCGGGGTTGTCCTTACCGCTGCACCTATTGCTCGAACCATGCGCTCAAAAATCTGGCCAAGGGCAAGTATGTACGCAAGCGCGACGTTTCCAACGTGATGGTGGAGTTAGAGCAGATTGTGGCCACCACGCCAGAGCTGGACAATATTTATTTCGAGATTGAAACGGTCAGTATCTTCTTGGATTATATCCACGAACTTTGCGAGGCGCTCTATCAGTTTAATTTAAAGCGCGAGGTGCCGCTGAGCTTCGGCATCAACATGACGGTGACCAGCAACTTGGTGCGCAACGAGGAGGCCTGCCGGGCTATGTTGGCGTCCATGCAGCGGGCTAACTTCCGGTTTGTGAACTTCGGTTTGGAGTCGGGCTCCGAACGCATCCGCGCCGAAATCCTGCGCCGCCCCAAGTATACCAACGAAGAGATCATCCGCTTCTCTAGCTGGGCCGACGAGTACGGCATCGAAAAGAACCTCTTTGTTTTGGTTGGCCTGCCCACCGAAACGCCCTTGGAATTCAACGAAACCAAAGCCGTCACCCGAGCCTGCAACCCCACCCGCGCTTACTTAAACATCTTCTACCCCTATCCGGGCACGGACCTGCACCAGCTTTCGGTGGATATGGGTCTTTTGGACCCCAAGAACCTAGGGGCCACCGCCGAGCGGAGCCGGGTTTACCTCAAGTTGCCGGGTTTTAGCAAGCGCCGCATCTTCCGCGAATACGTCACCTTCCAGGCCCAAATCTTTAAGGGCCAAATCGACCCGGTCCAGTTGGGCCTGATGACCGCTTGGCAAGTAATCGCCGCCTACCCCCGGCTGCGCTCCTTCGCCAAAGGCTCCGTCAACCGCTTAGGCTTCTTAAAACGCCGCATGGCCCGCTACCGCTCCACCGGCCTGGGCACCAGCAAAGAAAGCTAATTTCCGGCTCGCTCCCAAGCGCCCAAAAATAAAGGCGGCTTTTTTGGTAATCTACAACACCTTAAAAGGCGCTTTCTTGCCCCTTCATTGATTGACTAAACCTGATGGGATTCGTTAGAATAATCGAGGTTTTTTGACTGGACTTTTTTCGCGCAGACCTTGGGCCCTGCTGGGCTATCGGCTGCGGGAGCTTTTAGATTCAACCCTTTATTACGACTAAAGCGACATGATTGAAGCTTACCTCGCACACCAAAAGGAACGGGAAGAGCAGGGCGTGCCCGCGCTGCCCTTAGACCCGAAGCAGACCGAAGAACTTTGCGGCCTGTTGGTCAACCCCCCTGCTGGCAAGGAAGAATTCTTGCTCGACCTGATCAGCAACCGCGTGTCCCCCGGTGTGGACCCTGCGGCTATGGTCAAGGCCGGGTTTTTGACCGAACTGGCCCTGGGCGAAAAAAGTTCCCCGCTGATTGACAAGAAAAAGGCAGTCTTCCTGCTGGGCACCATGGTGGGCGGCTATAACATCAAGCCCCTGGTGGACCTGCTCAAGGACGCTGAGTTGGGCGCGGAGGCAGCAGAGCAGTTAAAAAACAGCATCTTGGTCGCCGACGCCTTTGCGGAAGTCAAAGCCATGGCCGACGGCGGCAACGCCCACGCCAAAGGCGTATTGCAATCCTGGGCCGATGCCGAATGGTACACCAACAAGCCCGAGGTTCCCGCTACGGTCAGCGGCGTGGTCTACAAGGTAGACGGCGAAACCAACACCGACGACCTCTCTCCGGCCTCTGAGGCCTGGAGCCGCCCGGACATCCCCATGCATGCTAAGTCCATGGGTCAGTCGCGCTTCCCCGGCGGCATCGCCATGATTGAAGGCTGGCGCGCCGAAGGCAAGAACGTGATCTATGTCGGTGACGTGGTCGGCACCGGTTCTTCGCGCAAGTCGGCGGCGAACAGCGTGATCTGGTACACCGGCGAAGACATCGCCTTTGTCCCCAATAAGCGCCGCGGCGGCGTGGTGATCGGCAGCGCCATTGCCCCGATCTTTTACAACACCGCCGAAGACTCCGGCGCTTTGCCGATCCGCTGCGACGTAAGCGAACTGACCACCGGCAAAGAGATTGTGGTGGACATCAAGGCCAACCAAATCAAAGACGCTCAGGGCAACAAATTGGCCGACGGCGACATCACCCCGAGCTTGCTCGAAGAAGTCCGCGCTGGCGGTCGGGTCAACCTGATCATCGGCAAGGAATTGACCGAGCGCGCCCGCAAGGCCCTCGGCCTAGGAGCTAGCCCCGTCTTCCTGCCCGACGAAGCGGCACCGGAGCACAAGGGCGGCTACAGCTTGGCCCAGAAGATGGTCGGCAAGGCCTGCGAACTGCCCGGCGTTTTACCTGGCCAGAAGTTGCTGCCTAAGATGACCACCGTCGGTAGCCAGGACACCACCGGCCCCATGACCCGCGACGAGATGATGGAACTGGCTTGCTTGGGCTTCCAGGCGGACCTAGTGTTGCAGTCCTTCTGCCACACCGCCGCGTACCCCAAGCCTGCGGACATCAAAACCCACCGCACCTTGCCTAAGTTCATCACCGACCGCAAGGGCGTCAGCCTACGCCCCGGTGACGGCGTGATCCACTCTTGGTTAAACCGCATGTTGCTGCCCGACACGGTCGGCACCGGGGGCGATTCACACACCCGCTTCCCCATCGGCATCAGCTTCCCGGCAGGTTCCGGCTTGGTGGCCTTTGCGGCAGCGACCGGCAAGATGCCTTTGGATATGCCCGAATCGGTTTTGGTGCGTTTTAAAGGCAAATTGCAGCCCGGCATCACCCTGCGCGATGTGGTCAACGCGATCCCCTACCAGGCGATCAAGCAGGGCCTGTTGACCGTAGAAAAAAAGGGCAAGAAGAACATCTTCAACGGCCGCATCCTGGAGATCGAAGGTCTGCCCGACCTAACCATCGAACAGGCCTTTGAACTGACCGATGCTTCCGCCGAGCGGAGTGCAGCGGCCTGCGCCATTGCCTTGGGCGAAAAGACGGTGGTTGAGTTTACCCGCAGCAACGCGGCCCTACTCAAATCCATGTTACGCGACGGATACGGCCATGCCGAAACGATCCAAAACCGCATCAACGAGATGGAAAAATGGTTGGCCAAGCCCGAATTGCTGAAGGCCGATGCCAACGCTGAATATGCAGCGGTGGTAGAAATCGACTTAGACGCCATCACCGAGCCGATCTTGGCCTGCCCCAACGACCCGGACGACGTTAAGTCGCTCAGCGAGATTGGTGGTTCTAAGGTGGACGAAGTCTTTATCGGCAGCTGCATGACCAACATCGGCCACTTCCGCGCCGCAGCTGAAATGTTGCGCGGCGAAGGCCAGTCTGCGGCCCGTCTGTGGGTTTGCCCGCCGACCCGGATGGACCAAGATAAGCTGATCGAAGAAGGCTATTACAGCCTCTTTGGCACTGCTGGTGCCCGCATGGAAGTGCCGGGTTGTTCGCTCTGCATGGGTAACCAAGCCCGCGTAGCCGACGGGGCCACCGTCGTGTCTACCTCGACGCGGAACTTTGACAACCGACTGGGCAAGGGTGCTCAGGTCTACCTGTCCAGCGCTGAGTTGGCCGCTATGTGCGCTCTCTTGGGTCGTTTGCCGACCAAAGAAGAGTACTTGCAGCTCTACCAGAAGAACTTGGCAGGCAAGGAGAAAGACATCTACGTCTATCTCGACTTCTCCAAGCTGGACGAATACGCTGCCTAAGCGTAAGCTTTCCCCTAAGCGCTGGGGGGAGCTTACGCTCCCCCCATTTTGTCCCTCCCCTCCCCAATTGCGACCATGACCCTCTACCGCCTAGAGGTGGGGCTTAAGCCCCAGATGGAAGACCCCATCGGCAACAAACTGGCCAAAGAATTTGCCGCCCACGGTTTCGGGCAAATCAAGAGCCTGCGTCACCTTGAGGTCTATTTGATCAAAAACGGTCAGATCAAGGACCGAGATCATCTCAACGACTTAAACCAAAAGCTCTTTTTGGACCCGGTGGTCCATCAGCTAACGCCCGACGGGCTCTGGGGCGATCACGCCCCCTTCGACTGGTGGGTAGAGATCAGCTTCAAGCCCGGCGTGACCGACAACGCCGCGCATGTGGCCAAAGAGAACCTCAACCTCCTCTTGCCGCCCTTTGGCCCCGGTGAAGACGTGGCCAGCGCCAAGGCCTTCTTGCTGCAAGGCGACTTTACGGCAGAACAAGTGAACGCTGCCGCAGATCAGCTATTGCTCAACGGCCTGATCGAGAAGAAAATTGTCATCTCCAAAGCCCAATGGGAGGCCCGCAAAGGCGAGCTGACTTACTTCCCCGAAGCCGAAGTGATGGCCCAGGTCAGCACCGAACGCCTGGATTGTTCTAGCAGCGAAGCGGTGCTTAAGCTTTCTGAGGAACGCTTGCTGGCCCTTTCGGCTGAAGAAGCCGAGGTGATCGCCCGCTATTACCAAGACCCCAAAGTCCAGGCGGAACGCGAACAGCGCGGCATCGGCGCGACCCCGACGGACGTGGAATTAGAATGCATCGCCCAGACTTGGTCGGAGCACTGCAAACACAAGATCTTTAATGCTTGGATCGACTACCGCGACGAGAGCGGCCAGCCCCAAGAAATCAAGTCGCTCTACAAGAGCTTCATCCAAGCGAGCACCAAAGAAATCCGCCGCCGCTTGGGCGAGAAAGATTGGCTCCTGTCGGTCTTTAAAGACAACGCCGGAGTGGTCAAGTTCACCGACGATTGGTCCTTGGCTTTTAAGGTAGAAACCCACAACAGCCCTTCGGCCTTAGATCCCTACGGCGGTGCGCTGACCGGGATTGTGGGGGTGAACCGCGACAGCTTCGGCACCGGCATGGGCGCGCAGTTGATCGCCAACACCGATGTATTCTGCTTCGGGCCCTTGGACTATGACCAACCGCTACCCAAAAAGCTGATGCACCCCAGCCGCATCTATCAGGGTGTCAGGCTGGGCGTTGAGCATGGCGGCAACCAGTCGGGCATCCCGACGGTTAACGGCGCTTTGGTCTTCGACGATACCTTCGTAGGCAAGCCCTTGGTTTTCTGTGGGACCCTTTCGGTCATGCCCGCCCAGCACGAAGGCCGCCCCAGTGAAGAGAAAAAAGCCCGCCCTGGCGACCATATTTTGATGGTTGGCGGACGGATCGGCAAAGACGGAATCCACGGGGCCACCTTCTCTAGCTTGGCCTTAGAAGAAACCAGCCCCGTTTCGGCCGTGCAGATCGGCGACCCGATCACCCAGAAGCGGATGTTTGATTTCCTCTGGCGCGCCAAAGCCGAAAACCTCTTCAGCTGCATCACCGACAACGGGGCCGGTGGGCTCTCTAGTTCGATTGGTGAGATGTCTGAGGACTCAGGCGGTTGCCGGTTGCATTTGGACCGGGCTCCGCTCAAGTATGCCGGGCTGCAGCCCTGGGAAATCCTGATCTCTGAGGCCCAAGAGCGCATGACCTTGGCGGTACCGCCCGAGAAGGTGGCCCGTTTCCTTGAGCTTTCCAACGAAATGTTGGTGGAGTCTAGCGACCTGGGCGAATTCACCGATTCGGGTTACTTGGAATGTTTCTATGAAGGCCAATTGGTGGCCAGCCTGAGCATGGAATTCCTGCACGACGGCCTTCCGCCCATGAAGATCAAGGCCCAGTGGCAAGCGCCCAACGAGTCGCACCCGGACTTTGCCGAGCCAGAGGACCTAGGCCAAATGCTGGCCCAAGTTTTGGCGCGGCCCAACGTCTGCTCGAAAGAAAAGGTGGTCCGCCAATACGACCACGAGGTCGGCGGCGCTTCGGCCATCAAGCCCATGGGCGGTGCCGCCAACGACGGCCCCAACGACGGCGGCGTGTTGCGCCCCGTATTGGGCTTGGACCAAGCGGTGGCCCTTTCCAATGGCATCTGCCCCAAATATTCAGCCATCGACACCTACCATATGGCGGCTAACGCCATCGACGAGTCGATCCGTAACTTGGTGGCCGTGGGCGCGAACCCCGACCGGATTGCCGGTTTGGACAACTTCTGTTGGCCCGATCCGGTCCAATCGGCCAAGACGCCGGACGGCGAATTTAAGGCCGCCCAATTGGTGCGGGCCTGTCAGGCGATTTATGATTACTGCCTTGCCTACGGGGTGCCCTGCATCTCCGGTAAAGACAGCATGAAAAACGACGCCAACTTAGATGGCAAAAAGATCAGCATCTTGCCCACGCTGCTCTTTAGCGCCTTGGGCGTAGTGGACAGCTTAAGCGACTGCGCTACCCACGACCTCAAGCAGGCTGGCGACCGGGTTTATCTCCTCGGCACCACCCAGCGCGAGTTGGGCGGCAGCGAGTATATGGCCCAGCTGGGGCTTACCGGCGGCTTGGTGCCCAAGGTAGACGCCGCCAGCGCCATGGCCCGCTACCGCAGCCTGCACCAAGCCCTGACCCAAGGTCTGGTGGCTTCGGTGCATGATTGTTCTGATGGCGGCTTGGCGGTGGCTCTGGCCGAAAAGGCCATTGGCGGGCGGTTGGGTCTGGCTTTGGATTTGGGTCCGCTCTTGGCGGCCTCAAACCTACGCCCCGACGAGCTGCTCTTTAGCGAGTCCGCCAGCCGTTTGGTGGTCTCCGTTGCGCCCGAGCAAACCGCAGCCTTTGAGGCCCTCTTTGCCGGTCAGGCCTGTACGTTCTTGGGCGAAGTGACCCAGGAGCCCAACCTAGCCTTCAAAAACGGCAACGAGAAGCTTTTGCAAGCTTCGATCTACGCCTTAAAGGACAGCTGGCAAAGCTACCTAGAGCGTTTCTAGGCGTTAGCAGCGGGGGCCTCCTGGTTCCCCGCTGCCTCCTCCACACACCCCTCTGGCTTTTGTAGCCTAGCGCTTGACGTTAAATAGGCCCGCTTATCAAAAAATTGATTGTGGTCCCCCTGAGTTCCTTTCGAGCCTCTGTACCCCCATTTTAAGCCGCAGCTTCAACACAACTAATATGTTGTGAACTCACTCATCTCTTGCTAGAATAAACCAAAAGCTTATGGGCTCAGTAAAATTCTTCTAACATAAATGCATGATACCAAATTTTGAAGCCTCCGGTAATCTTCCTCCAGGCAAACATTTGGCGACTTTCGAAGAAGTCAAAGATCGATTTGGCGGCAATGCTCGCCGGATTTGGCTTTTAGAAGGGCTCGCTAGGTTGCTTGAGGAATTGAAAAAGGGAGATTGCCTCCAAGTTTGGCTTGACGGTAGCTTCGTGACCAGCAAAGAGACACCGGGAGACTATGACCTTTGCTGGGATATCTACGGCGTGGATTTAGCCAAAATAGATGACCGGCTTTTTCTCGGCTCCAAACGAAGCGAACGTAAAGAAATATATAGGGGTGACATCTTTGCGAATCAAATTGAAGGAGGCTCAGGCAAGCCTTTCGAGGAGTTTTTCCAATTAGATAGAGACGGGAACCCCAAAGGAATTCTGGTGATCCGCCTAAAGGAGCAAAGATGATCAAGAACCAAAAACAACTAGGCGCAACCAAAGCGCAGATTGTCGCCTTCAAAAAAGCGTTGGAACAACCTGAAGAAAGACCAGACCAGGTGGACCCGATACTTTGGCAGGCTCGGTTCGATGATATCGCCGATCAGTTAAGCCAAATGGAAGCCGAAGTCCGAGAATACGAGGCGCTGGCCAACGAGCAAGAAGCAGTCATCGAGATCAACTCGCTGGCCGACCTTCCGGCTGCTTTGATCAAAGCGCGTATTGCGGCTCATTTGACCCAAAAGCAACTGGGCCAAAAAATCCACAAAGCAGAACAGCAAGTTCAGCGTTGGGAGGCCGAAGGCTATCAATCGGCCAGCTTCAACAACATCCAATTGATTGCCGAAGCTCTAGAAATCCAATTCGCCGAAAAGCCCCAACTAACGATCAACAAAAAATCCCACTAGCCTGTAGTGGAAGGGGACCCCAAACAATTTAAGAACAAGAAGTCAGGGGACGGAATACCTATTTTTTTTACCTGGGAAAATTAGAGCGGCCAAAGGGCAGTGGATAAGCTCCTGACCGTAACCTATTGGACATCAGCCAAGTCTTTGGTATTTTGCCTCAAAAGCTAACAAGCTTAAGATTTCTATTCCCTCGAAAAAATGGAGTGCTAGTAGGTCTTGATCTCCCGACAAAATAACCTGGGCATTCCCTGCGACCGCCAGCTCCAAAAACATGTCATCATGGGGATCGCGGCATTTCTTGATCTTGACCTGGGGCTCTACTAAGACACAACCTTCGAGGTAGTCATCTAGACGTTGGTTTAACACAGCCAATGGCTGAAACTGTACAAATTTTTCTGGAGTACGGCGAGGTATTCGCGCGCCACCGGAGCACTTACCAGTAGGGTAATATTGGGGTTGTGGGCGATGAGGTCTAGGCAGGCTTTGGCACTGGCACCAAACACCAACGCACTGACCAGAATATTGGTATCAACGACCAGGCGCATGGCCCGTCGATTCAAGTCTAGCCGCCTTTTTTTCGACGTTGATGATTTCCATTTGTTTTTCAAATGAAATCGCTGAATCAGGGGTTTTGCGCAATCCCTGGGACAACCGTATCCGGGCCACAAAACGCTTTACCTCCCCGATTATCGCCTCTTTCTCTTCCTCTGACGTATCGTCGGCAAAGGTCAGCGGGATATTCACGGTCTGGTTCATGGAGGTTCTCATATAACTGGGTTTACTCGCCCTAAATTCTACCCCTCAATAACAGAAAGGTCAAAACTTATGCCACCCAGCCCAGTTGCCCTTTTCGGCCAAGAGCTTCGCGCCCAAAAGCACGCTGGCTGGCACCGAATAGTTCTTGCTCAAAATATGGGCTCCCGTTCGGGTCCTCGGCTGTCAAAACCTTCATGGAAGCTAGCCAACACCTTGACGAAATTTACAATCCCCAACTTCTTTGTACGCCCGACTTGAAACAAACTACTGCCCCTTGATCTTAGCAAGTAGGTTTGGACTAATCCGTTTATGACCTGAAACGGGGATGCGGCTACTCATAGTGGGTCCACATGCGAAGAACATGGACGGTCTTGGAGTCCTCGTCGACCGACCGGATAGAGCACTCCTCTTAGATCAACGGCAATCCAGATTTCAGACCCAATTTATCCCCCGGTTTCACCGATATCCCGAGAAAATTAGTTTACTGTCCCCTGATTTACGGCATAGTGCCCAAAGTGGACGCCGCCAGCACCATGGCCCGCTATCGCAGCCTGCACCAAACCTTAAGCCAAGGTTTAGTGGCTTCGGTGCACGACTGTTCCGATGGCGGCGGCGGTGGCTTACTAGCTATTTTTCAAATCATTTTCTTGGGCGATGAAGCCACCACCAACCCCCTAGCGGGTCGCTAAGAGTGAACTGTGTGTTGCCTCCCGTTACCTTGCCCCCGAATGTCCTATTTTTGTCCTGGGTAAAGCCTGATTTCTTTGCTGGTATGGGGGAACTTCACCCGAACCAAGAGCGAGCATGGGAACCCAACAAAATCAACTGACCAAACTTCTTAAAAAGTTTGCTAGCGATAAAGCAGTTAAAAAACGTCTAAAATCAATCTATGATGGCGGCATTACCCAGTGGGAAATATGGTTTCAAGTCGAATTGGCCAGTTTTTTAAGCCACTCAGGCAAAGTAATCTTAGAGAAACGGTATGACCGGCACCAGAAAAAAACTATCCGCAAAATCAACTCCATTGATCTTGCCTTTCGTCTAGACAATTCCACTAAAAAGTCATGGGTTGGTATTGAACTCAAACAAAATGCCGATCAGGTTAAAGCCGTTAATCAAGCTTCTGTCGATCTATGGGGCTTCACCCACATCAAGCAGGCCCAATGGGATCTCCGGGCTGTCTTTGCGGTGGTGATCTATAGGAAAGAAAGCATCAACGAAGATTATCAGGAGCTGCTCAGCTCACTGGATGCCAGCTTTATTGACGCGGGGCCTCATTATGAAATTGCTTGTTGGGGCTGGGAAACGGCACCCAGAACAGCCCAAACAGTTCAGAGGAGCCGCTATCTAGCTTGGTGTGAAGAAAACGTGTGACCTAGTCCTCATCCACCAGCTTCATCACCTTTTGGTTGGGTTTGGATAGGGGGCGGCTGGTGATGCCTTTTTTGTAGAGCAGGCGGTTGGCGTCTTGCTCTAGGCGCTCGGCGCGGAGGCGGGTTCGTTCTTCGCCCAGGCGGGCTTTTTCCTCTTCGGGTGATTCGCGGATAACGCTGATCGCCTCTTTCCCGTTGGCCTTTTGCTTGGCTAAGGGGCTGATGGTCACTTTGAGGGGTTCGGGGTTCTGCTCGACCAGAACCAAGCGCCGCAGCGCCTTTTCGGTGCGGTAGTCACTCATCAGGCGTTGATGTCTAGGGTCAAGCCGGGGTGTTTCTTGAAGTGGTTGGCTAGCTGGTTGTAGTCCGGCTGGGGCAGCACCTTCAAGACATCTCCGGTCAAACGGTCCACAATCTCTACATAATCGTTGCCGTCTTTCTTGAGACGGTCAAAGCGTAGGTTGCGCCACATCAGGTTGCGCTCTTCGATCTCTGCGATCACTTCGCGCACGGCCATGGAAATGTTTTCTTCTTTTTTGATCTGTTCGCGGATCATGCGGGCGACGGCCTCGCGGGTGTCGCGCTCGTCTTCGATGCGCTTTTCCTCAAAGCTTTTCTTTTCCTTTGGGCCGCCGTGGCGTTCGGGGAAAGGGGAAATCAGTTGTCTGGAAAGTTCCCGGCTTTTCATGGGCCTCCTTTAGGGGCGTTGCGCCTCGGCGTAGCGGTAGCTAGGCTGCCAGCCGCGCCGCTTGGTCTGTCCTTTGATGCGTCGGTTGTCCGTATAGGCGCTTTGGCCGCGCACATATCCCGAGACGCGGGTACTCGCCTCCAGATCTATCTTTTCTTGCTCTAGCGCCATCTGATCAGCAGCGGCGCGCGCTTGAGCCTCCTGGGTCATCTCATGTAACGCCAAGAGTTGATCTTTGATTTCTATATATAACTCTTTTTCTTGTTCTTTGGCAAGAAAACCCACCTCGCGCTCGCGGGCTTCCAAAGCCCGGTCGTTGATCTCCAACCATTCAAGCAATTGGGCCTTGGCGCTCAGGGGGTTTTCCCCGCTGCCTAAAATCAGGTACCGGGTCTGGCGCGCCATCTGGCGCAGCAGGTCCAGCTTTTTTTGGCTTAGGTCTTTTAAGATTCGATCTTTCATGGCTACTTCCCGATGCAGAAGTTTTCAAAGATTCGGTTCATCATGTCGTCGGGCGTGGTTTCGCCCACAATCTCGCCTAAGGCGTCTAAGGCCTCGGCCAAATCCAGGCTTAAGACCTCTTCGCCGGTCCCGCTGCTAACATTTTCTAAAGCATGCCCCACGGCGGCTTCGGCCTTGGCGGCCGCTTCTTGTTGGCGCAGGTTGGTCAATAAGGCGTCTTCGGCCAATTCACCATAGCGCCCGGTGATGTAACAATAAATGCGCTCACGCAGACGCTCGACATCTTCGGCTTCTTTGGCCGACATCTCGATTCGTTCTAGCGCCGCCCACTCGGCGGGCACCGCCGGGGCTGTAGCGGCCCGGTCCATTTTATTAAACACCAACAGCTTAGGGATCTCCCGGCTCAGTTCGGCTTCGGGCAGGCTCAGGGTAAAGTCGGGGTCCGAGGCATCGACCACCCAAAGGACCAAATCGGCCGCTTCCATCTCGGCCCAGCTGCGTTCGATCCCCTCAATCTCAATCCGGTCTTGGGTTTCGCGCAATCCGGCGGTATCCACCAAGCGGATCGGCACCCCTTCAATCTGCAAAGACTCGGCGATGCTGTCGCGGGTGGTGCCGGGGATGTCGGTCACGATGGCGCGGGCTTCCTGCAACAGGGCGTTCATCAAGCTGGACTTGCCCACATTAGGCCTACCGACCAAGACCAACCGGAATCCTTCTTTTAAAGCCATAGCCCCTTCGGCGCTGGCCACCAAGGTGGCCAAAGCCGATTCAACGCGCTGTAACTTAGCGGTGATCTCTTCTTGGTGGCTAAAGACCACGTCTTCTTCGGGAAAATCAATGCCGGCGTTGACTAAAGCCAACACCCAGGCGACCTCTTCTTTGAGTTCGTTGATGCGGCGGTAAAGCGCGCCTTTGAGCTGATTGACCACCATGTTTAGGGCCCGCTCGGTTTTTGCGCGCACCATGTCGCCCACCGCTTCGGCCTGGGTCAGGTCGATCCGCCCGTTCACAAAGGCCCGTTGGGTGAACTCGCCGGGGCTCGCCAACCGGGCTCCCTGATTGAGGGTCAATTGGATGATTTTTTTTAAGATCACCCCGCCGCCGTGGCAGTGGATTTCCACCACATCTTCGGCTGTGTAGCTTTTAGGGCCCTGCATATAAACCATTAGGGCTTCGTCTATCTCGCGGTCTTGGTCGAAGACCCAACCGAAATAAAACCGCCAACTTTGCGGGGGAAATTGGCCTTTGGGGCGGAAGATGGCCGTCGCCACCGCCAGAGCACGCGGCCCCGAGAGGCGCAAAATACCTACCCCGGCTTCACCCGGCGCGGTAGCCGGACCTACGATGGTGTCTTCGAAGCGGGACATGGGGAATCTATTGGATGTCGCGGACAAATATTTTACGGTATTCGTCCAGGAATAATTCGGAGACTTCGGCTTGCGAATCGGTGCGCATGTTTTGCACGATCAGCTTGCGCAACACCTCATTTTTCTGGATCACGTTACGTACCGCATGGAAGTGTTTGTTGCGCTTGTCATAGCAGCGGTTGATGGTGCGGGCCATATACAAAGAGTCTTCCGAAGCGTACCAAGCAAAGAAGAGGTCTGTTTCTTTGCGGGTTTTAAAGTAAGTGCGAAGGTAGTCCAGGGCGCGGTCATGGAATTTGAAGCTTGAGGCTAGACGTGGCTCGGCGCAGGCTTGGCGGACCTGTTGGCGGGGCATATCATCACCGCCCATACTGCAAGCGCCCATAGCCATGGCAAAGAGCAATAAGATCAAAAGCTTCTTCATAACCGATCAAGTCAATAGGGTTGGGACTTGGGGGGCTTATGCCCGGTTCCTTTACCTGTAAATGCAACAACCGAACCTCCGGCGCAGCTGCCCCGAATATCTAACCTAGCAAACCATTAAAAAACGTTTTTGGACTTTTAAAAAGATCTAAGCAAAGACTGAACCTTTGGCCCCAAAACTTTTTTTTTGCTTAGGCTTGGCTTTTGCATTTACATTGCCCGCAATGGCTTTCATCACCTTTAGAGGCTGATACAGCAACCTTTGTAACGGATTTCAACCCAACCAGAAGGGTTAAAGTATGGATTTAGCAGCAACCCTAGGGGCCATCGGCGTCTTGGTAGTCTTTGTTTTTGGTTCCAGTTACGAGAACGGAGGAATCCACCCGGAATACCTCATGTTCATGTGGAACGCCCCGAGCTTGATCATCGTATTCTTCGGTACCATCGTTGCTACCGTCGGCTCCTTCCCGATGGAAATGATTGCGTCCCTGGGTCGGGTGATCGGTGCGGTCTTCAAAGGCAAAAACGTACCCTTGATCGAGACGCTGGTGATCATTGTGGACGTAGCCAAGGTGGCTCGCAAAAACGTATTGGCCATCGAAGACAGCCTGCCTTCGATCGAAAACGAATACTTGCGCAACGGGTTGCGGTTGGTCGTGGACCGGGTTGACCGGGAGTTGATCACTGAGATCATGGTCAGCGAGATGAAATATGCCATCAAGAAAAAAGAAAACGACGCGGAGATGGTCAAGATCATGGCGACCTACGCCCCGGCCTTTGGGATGATCGGGACCTTGATTGGTCTGGTATTGATGCTCCAGTCCCTGGACGACATCAGCACCATCGGCCCGAAGATGTCCGTGGCGTTGATCACCACGCTTTACGGCGCGTTGTTCTCCAACGGCTTCTTTATGCCTTGGGCCACTACCTTAAAAAACGCCATTGGTTCCGAGACGGTTCTGTACGAGATGATCCGCGATGGCGTACTCTTTATCGAGAAGAACGAACGGGCCGAGTTCATTGAGCAAGACTTAATGAACTACCTCACGCCCAGCCTAAAAGCCAAATATGAAGAGCTGAAATTCAGCGCCGACAAAGGAGGCAGCTAATGGCCGTTGAAGAGGAATGCACCTGTCCTGACGTTGCCGAACGCGAAGAATGGATTTACACCTACGGCGACATGGTAACGCTATTGATGTGTTTTTTCATCCTGCTCTTTGCTATGTCAAAATCCGAAGAGGAACTCTTCAAGGCCATTTCAGCGAGCTTTAAAGGGGGCCCACCGGGTTCGCCCTTCCAATTTGCGGGCATGCCTACCTTTATGGAAAGCCTAGAAGCGGCGATGTCTAAAAGCCCCATTGCCGAGGTGGCCGACATCACCGTAGACGACCGGGGCATCACCGTTAGCTTCTCTGAAGCCGTCTTTTTTGAGCGCGGTACTGCCCAGATCAGTCCGGGCGGAGCCGAAGTGATCGAAAAATTCAGCCGCATCATGCACGCCATCCCCAACGCCATGGTGGTTGAAGGACACACAGACGACCTCCCCACCCAAAGCGAAACCTTCCCGAGCAATTGGGAACTGTCTTCGGCTAGGGCTGGCTCGGTGGCCCGGCTCTTACAGGAGTTCGGCATACAAAAGAACCGGTTGGAGGTCGCCGGTTACGCCGACACCCGCCCCAAGGTAGCCAACGAAACCGCCAGTTTGCGGCGTTTGAACCGGCGCATCGACATCTTAGTCAAACCTGACGGTTATTAACCGCATTAGCCCCTCGGCCCAAAGGCCCAGGGGCTTTTTCTTGCGTAGTTTTGCGGTTGACTTAAGGCCTTCAGGGCGCTCAAAATGCCCTTATCCAACTTCAAGTCGTTCCGTTCTAGGAATACCCCTATATGGCTGTACTGAAAGAACATATCCGCATCCAGGTCGTCTGTGCCGATTTGGCTGTGGAGCGCCAGAATGTTCTTAAAGAACAGATCAGCGACCAGCTCACGCGGCTGAACAATGAGGACCCCTCCAAAGAGCGGGAGATGGTCTTCATCTCCAACCAAGACAACCGGCCCCTGCACGCAGTGCTCACCGCCAACCCCAAGGCGGATGTCGTCTTAACGGGCTTCAACGCCACCCGAAAAGTCGAGGGTTTTGACAGCGCCAAAGACGACGCCATGGTGGACGAAACCAACTCAAAAGGGTTGGTGATCGATCCAACGTTGCGCTTAGGTGCTTATATCGAGCTCAACAAAATGATCAACCGCGGCAGCTTTAAGATGCGCCGCATGATCTTTGTAGGCGACTTAAACCAGCGCATCCGCGATTTCATCAAACTGGGCTTTGAGGTCCAGGCACTGCTCTTTGCCGATGCCGAACGCGAGTCCGCCTTTGAGCCAGTTCAGATCAAGTCCAGTGCCCAACTCCCCAAGATTGGTGGCTTCCCTGAAAAGGGACAAATCGACATCAGCAACATCAGCCAGCTGACCATCGGCGACATCACCTTTGATGGCGTGGTCAACATGGAAGAAGAGGCGGGGCACTTCTACATCAAAGACTTCACCGTTGACGATTCGGTGAAGAAGATGTTGGCCCTCGACTCGGAAAAGGGTGACTTGATCAAAGAGGCGGTCAAGGAAGAAAAGATGGCCTTCGTGCGCACCAAGCGCATGGTTTTGGTGATGGAAAAAGCCCTGGCCAAGGTGGTGCACCAGCGCCTTAAATTCGACCAGATGGAACAGGTCTTTGAATGGGAAACGCCCGAACAGGCGCTCAAAGCCATCGAAGAAACCAAATCCACCGGCGTGGCGGACTACCTAGAAACGGCCGGTTACGACGCGGTCAACAAGGTATTAGACGCCACTGAGCGAGAGTTGATGTTGGTCTCGGCCCTTGGGCGGCAGTTGCTGCCGGAATATCTCGAAAACGAGATGAAGGCCTCTGGCGAACACCTCAAGCACCTTAAAGACGAAGAGATCACCGAGTTGATCGAATCAATGGAGCCTAAGGTCTTAGAGCGCCTCACCGCCAAACTTGCCGCCGAATCCCAAGCCAGCTTTTTGGCCCGCATCCCACCCGACATCCGTGAACCATTGATCGTTGAGTTCTTGCGCGACAAGACCATGGCCGTGGAGGCTTGGCGCGTGATCGGTCCGAAGGGTCAAAAAGAGGTGTTAAACGCGCAGAGCGTTGAGGTGATGGCCTCGATCATGCTGACCAACACCAAGCTCTTTAAAGCCAAGTTCCAGGACGTCAACTTCAACCAAGATGCGGCTTACGACTCGGCCAAGCAATTTGGGAAGTTGGACGAGGCGGGCATCAAGCTGCGCATGGAGATTTTTTCTGAAGGGCTCAAAGACAAGCTGCTCTCTTACGCCGAATGGGCCACCGTCTTCACTGATGAAGAGCGTGACCTGGTTTTGACCTCCTTTATCTCGCTTTTTCCGGAAAGCTTTTTTAATCAGCTGGACCCCGCCTTCCGCAAGATCATTTGGAATCAGGTCGGCAAAAAGGGTGAAGCGCAGATCAACGCGAAGCTCAAACCCGAACACAAGCGGGCGATCCTTAAAGGAGCCAAGGCCGAACTGTTCCAGATGATCAAGCTGGACCTAACCCACCTCTTAGGGCTCGTCAAATCTGGTGACGGCTTGGCTTTTGGACAGACCCTCTTTTTACACCTCAAGCAGTTTAACAAGGTCGAGTCCAAGACCGGTCTGTTTAAAAAAATCACCGGCAACCCTAAATTAAAGGCCCACCGGGTCCAAGGGATCAGCGAGCTGCTTTCTTCGGAGCGCGGAGCGCCGATTTTTGCCAAGTTGACGGCCCAGATTGATGCGCTGAATGTGGGCTATGACGCACTGATTTGCCGCCGAGACTTTGTCGAGCAACTGACCGCCAACGATGCCTTAAAAGACGCCACCTTGACGATTGTCGAAGACATCGTCGACACCTCGCTTTTGGAGATGTTTTCTGCGGGCAAGGTGAACCTGAAGGACTATGCCTCCCATTACAAGCAGGTTGAAAAAAAGCTAGAGGAACTCAAGAAAAAGCTGCGCGAGCAGGGTGCTGACGACCCTGTCGGGGGTTACCTGCTCGAAACCATGATGATCATGATGAACATGGCTTCGGCGGCACTCAAGGGCCAGCTTGACTCGAAGATGCTTGAGCAACTCGACGAGCGGGGCAAGGTCAAAGAAGAGGTCATGAAAAATGTGGAAAACCGGGTGGTGGAGTTGGACCAACGGGTCGAGCAACTCAAGGCCAAGCTGCCGCAGATGGAAGCCAAGCTTGCAGCAGACAACAACAACCTAGAGCTCTTCGGCGACCAGATCAACGAAAAGCTCAAGGGCCTGCAAACGAACATGGCCAAGTTCCAAGATGCCCAAACCAAATTAAACACCTACAACCAGCTAAAATTAAAGGTTGCCCGGACCCAGCAACAGCTAAGCCAGCGCTTTTTTGAGATCATCCGCCCCTTGATGCTCAGCAAGCTGCACACGCTGCCCGCCCCACTCGCGCGGGTGGTGGACACGGTCAAGCAGACTTTTTTGGCCGAACAGGCACCCAAGCACCGGCTGATCTTTAAATTCACCGATGACGAGCTCAAGCGCATTGCCAAGCGCAAGGTCGTTTTCGCCACCGAAGACGCCATGCTGCGCCGCTTTATCGTCACCTGCATGCAGATCGATAAACTGGACAACACTTTGTTCCAGATCACCAACCTCGACGACCTGCCCGACGACCCTGACCTACTCTTCATCGGCAATGATCTAGAAGAATATGACTTCAGTACGGTCATCAAGCCCCAGTACACCGTGGCCTTCGCGGACGACGATTTTTACAACTCCTTGCTGCAAAATGAGTCGCAAAAGGCCAAGATCCGCACCAACCTGATCCGCTATACGGAATATAAAGAAAAGCTGAAGCGTTTCTTGGAAACCGAAGGGACCAAGCTTAAGCTGATGGCGACTAGCTTAAAAAAGAAAAAGGAAGCCCTCCAACGAACCGTTTCAGACCGAAAAAAGTTCCAAAAGACGCTCACCGAAGACCAACAAAAACTGGCCTTTTTAAAAACCGAAAAGGAAACATTAGACGAGAAGTTTGCCTTGGTGGACGGGAAGTTTAAATCCGCCAAATCGGCGATCACCGAAGCGATCAGCGCCGGTAAATCGACCACCGAGACCATCACCGCCCAAGCCAAAGAGATGGCTGCGGGGCTTTCAAACACCTTGGACGAAATCAACAAGGAACTTGCGCAATTGATGGTCGTCAAAAATGTTAAAGACAGCGTCGAGGTGATCTCCACCACCGCCCAAAACCAGATCATCGCTGAGTTGGATAAGTTGGCTCGGGTCAAGGGCGGCAAGAAGGCGATCAAGCACATTGTGGTGAGTGGTGACGGGATGTTGGACACCATGGAACTACAAAAGGCCTTTGAACCGGCCATCAAGTCATACTTCGGTACGACCGTTAAATATGAAGAGTTGGGCATGGGCCGCATGGAAGCCGAAATTGCCGAGCAGGGCAAGCGGCCCCATTTATTGATGATTTTAGGCGACGACACTAAATCCAACCTGTCTAGTTTTAAGGAACTAGCCAAACGTTTGCGCGGACTCAGCCCCGAGTCTTGCATTCTCTTCTTCATCCCCTACCCGAGCCCGGCCGAAACCACGCCCGAGTTGATCGAAAACCTAAACACGCTGCGCAAGTACGCCGCACCGATCAACAGCAACCTTGAGGATTATTCACTCCCGAGTAAGCTGGTCAACCTATTAGGCCAGGTGGCCCCAGAGAACCCTGCGGCTGAATCCTCGGCCACTTCAGGTGCCGCCTGATCCATGAGCCTGCATCCCGAATCGACCCGCTACCTAGAAAGCCTAGAGCCCGCCCTGCCCGACTACTTGATGCAAATCAAAGAGTATGGCTTAAGTGAGCGGGTGCCTATTGTCAGTGATGAGGTGGGTGCCTTCCTGCAATTGCTCACCTCGCTCAAGACACCCAAGCGGATCTTGGAGTTAGGCAGCGGGATCAGCTATTCAACCCATTGGATGCTCTTAGGAGCACCGAGCGCCCATTTGGTCGCCTTAGACTGCAACGCTGACCGGGTGGTGTTGAGCCGCGCTTTTTTGGCGGGCTCTGGCTTCTTGGCGCAGGTTGAGTTGCGCGAACAATGGATTGAAGAATATTTTGACCGACAAGGGGCTCAAATCGCTGAGAGCTTTGACTTTATCTTCATGGACTCCACTAAAAAGGACTATGCAAATCTTTTGGCATCCTGCTATAAAGCCCTAGCTATCGACGGTTTGCTGGTGGTGGATAATGTCTTTTATTCCGGCAAGGTCCTCCAGCCTCCGCAAGAGCTCACCAAAAAATACAGCGCCAATGTGGCGGCGATGAAAGCCTTCAACGCCAATATTTTGGAACATCCTGGATTTAGGGCTCAATTCTTGGCTCTAGGCGACGGATTGCTGGTCGCAAGAAAGTTGGCGTAACTTATGTCCGTTCCTGTCAATCTACTCAAACCGGACCAGCGATTCTGGTATGCCCAATTGGTGGTTGCCGCCATCTTGGCGGACGGCGAGATTGACGCCTCGGAAGTGGAATTTTTACGCGGCGTGATCGGCGTGGTCAAAGAACCGGTTGCCCGCCAAGCGCTACTGGCCCACATCGAAGCCAAGCAGCCCCCACCAGTCCACGAGCCTCCTAGTGCCATCCCCGACCAAATTTTAGCGGCTATCTTTACCGAGTTGATCTTAATCTGTATCGCCGACGTGGATTTTGCCGTCGAAGAGCGCACTTTTTTAGAGGAAGTGGCGGGGGTGATGTCTTTTACCCCGGCGTACTTGAAGATGCTGATGAATTGGCTCGAAGACGGCCTACGCTGGAAGCGAGCCCAGAGCGAGTTGTTACCCCCTTCGTCGGGATTCACCATCGGTCAGGTGCCGATTGACCAGTTTTCCTCAGAGCAGCGCTACTGGTATGCCCAACTGCTGATTTCCACCATCATGCTCGATGGGCGTCTAGATGAAATGGAGTTGCAGTTTATGAAGATGGCGGTGGGTTTTGTCCAAGAAAAGCCGCTGAAGATGAAGCTGATGGGCTACGTCAAAAATAAGATGTCGCCTCCCCTGAGCTCCCCGCCCGATTTCCCCAGAGACCTGTTGATCTTGATTTTCGTCAACGTGATCCAAATCGTTAGCGCCGACGAATCAATCAGCTACAGCGAACAGACCATGTTAAAAGAGCTGTCCGACCTCTGCGGCTTTGAGTCCGACCTCTTCGCCCGCTTGATTTCCTGGTGCAATCAAGGGGTCTCTTGGAAGGGCAACAAAAACGGCCTGATCCAGCGGGTCCGCCGGTCTGTTTAGGCCGCTCGCCGCTTGGCATCTGGTTTTACTGTTTTAATTCCCTTCCCAATACTGCTTGTAGCTTGTCGGTCTTGGAGTTTAGGCGGCCGCCCGAACCTTGGCGGGCGTCGATCTTGATGCTGCAGGTGATGCGCGCGCAATCGGCGGACATGCGCAGGTAACAAGCCTTGGCCAGTGCCATCACCTCATCCCACTCCCCCTCGACGGTGGTGCCCATGGGGCCCAGGCGGTAGGGCAGGCCCGAGGCATCGATGATGTCTAAGCTGCGGGCCACATATTTGGAGACGCTTTCCCCTTGATCTAAAGGGGTCATAGAAAATTCCATCAAGACCGACATAGGCTCTCCTATGGCTAATTGCCTTTCAACAAGTAGTTTTGTACATAGTCGCTCACCCCAACTTCCAAGGAGGTCATGGGCTCTTGGTAGCCAGCGGCCCGCGCTTTGTCCATGGCCGCTTGGGTGTAGTACTGGTAGCGCTCGCGCAAGTGCTCGGGCATGGGGATGAACTCTATGTTTGGCTCCTTGCCCAAGGCACGGAAAGTGGCGCTGACCAGATCCTTAAAGCTGCGGGCCTCGCCGGTGCCGACGTTAAAGACGCCGCCCACTGCGGGGTGTTCCAGAAAGAAGAGTACCATCTTGACGGCATCTTCGACGTAAACAAAATCGCGTAATTGTTGTCCGTCTTCAAAGTCCGGGCGGTGGGACTTAAACAGCTTAACCAAGCCCGTTTCTTGGATCTGGTCGAAGGCCTTGCTGACCACGCTACGCATATCGCCTTTGTGGCGTTCGTTGGGGCCGTAGACATTAAAGAACTTCAACCCCACGATCTGATCCAACAGGCCTTCGCGCTCTGCCCAGAGGTCAAAGGCGTACTTAGAAAAGCCGTAGGGGTTTAAAGGCTTAAAGCCCAACAGGTCCGATTGATCCGAGTAGCCCTGGTCCCCGTCGCCATAGGTGGCCGCACTCGAAGCATAGATAAACCTAGCCCCCTGTTCCCGGCAGAAACGCGCCAATACTTGGCTATAACGGAGGTTGTTTTCCATCAGAAAACTTCCGTCTAATTCGGTGGTCGCCGAACAAGCACCCATGTGGATGATGGCCGAGACGGGGGCGTGGAACTCTTCATATTCAATCAAATCCAAGAACCGGTCTTTTTCCAGATAGTCGGCGTAGCGCAGGCCAATCAAGTTTTTGTATTTGTCTTGGGTGCCCATATGGTCGACCACCAAAATATCGGTGATGCCCCGCTGGTTTAATCCGTTGATGATGCGGCTGCCAATAAAGCCCGCGCCGCCGGTAACAACAATCATGTCTCTCCTTCGAATAGTTGGTCCACTTGGGTTCTAAAATCTTCTGCGACCCGCATTTCTAGGGCCAGTTGCGAATATTCGGCCCTTTGGGCGGGGCTTGCGTCTGGGTGGCGAGCGATCAGACGGCATTTGTAGTAACGTTTTGGGCTACCGCTCAATTCGCCTAGCTCGCTGATGGAGGGCGTTTCGTCCGGGCCCTTGCCCCGGTATAGAGCATTTAAAGTGGCCTTAAAGGGGACGCTGATGCATTGGCAGCCAGGGGCGTGCGGCAAGTCCGGCGGTTCTTTTTCTTCAAAAAGCACGCCGTATTTCACGCCATCGGACATCAAACAAGCCAGCGGAGTTTGCCGATTCAAGGGGGAAAAAAGCTGGACCGCTTCCATACTAACACCTGGGTCGGGCTTTTCAACCGGGCGGGCTTTGGAGCGGTTGCGTAGCGCCATCACGACCACCACCAAACCCATCAAGACCCAAAACAAGGGTGAGTTAAAATACATGGACTCTTTAAGAAAACTGACAACCTCGGGGTCGTCGCCGGTTAAAGGTGGATCTTTCGTACCGTCAGGTTGTATTTCTGGATTCGATACCTCAACTGACGCAGAGAGATGCCCAGCGTCTTGGCGGCCTTGACCTGCACGCCACGAGCGGCACGCAGCGCGTCTTCTATAGCCACAATCTCTTCTTTGACCACCCCATTACGCGGGCCTTCGACCACCGCGTGGTTGGCACTCAGCGGCGCAAAGGCCGGTGCGCGAGGTCGTGGGGCCTTAGGGCGTTTAGAGCTGGGGAGGTTGAACCAACCGTTTTTTTCCATCAAAAAGCCGGACTGAACCAGGTTTTCTAACTCCCGCACGTTCCCAGGCCAGTCTAGGCCACAAAGGTACAACATGTCTTCTTCGCGGATGCGGACATGGGTGCCATCGCGCCGGTTGAAGCGGTCTAAGAAAAACTGCACCAGTAGCTGCACATCGTCGCGCCGTTCACGCAGCGGGGGGATATCCAGCGTGATCACGTTGAGGCGGTAATAGAGGTCTTCACGGAAGGTCCCCTCGGCGATAACCGCTTCAAGATCGACGTTCGTGGCGCAGAGAATCCGCACATCTACATGTAGGGTCTTGGTACCGCCAAGCCGTTCAAACTGGCCTTCTTGAAGCACCCTTAAGATTTTTGCCTGGAAGCCCAAGCTGGTGTCGCCGATCTCGTCTAAAAACAGGGTGCCGCCGTCGGCTAATTCAAAGCGCCCTTTCCGGGTTTGGGTGGCACCGGTAAAGGCACCCTTTTCATGCCCAAAGAGTTCGGACTCTAAAAGCGAATCTGAAAGGGCCGCGCAGTTAACGCCCACAAAGGGAGCCTTTTTGTGCAGGCTGTAGTTATGGATCGCTTGGGCAAATAGTTCTTTACCGGTGCCCGATTCGCCTCGGATCAACACGGTGGCCTTGGAGGCCGCCACTTTTTTGACGATCATGGCCACTTCTTTTAAGGAATCCGATTGCCCGACGATCCCTTCTAAAATGGTGGGGATTTTTTCGCGCTCCGGTTCGGCGTCGGTGATCTCAGGCACCGGAAAGCCTTTGGCGACCATCGATAACGCCAAAAAGTCGGATAAAAACTTAAAGGTCTTTTGGACCAAGTTGACCTGATCAAACTCGGTGATGTACGCGCTCAACAGGCCCAGAGGTAGGTTTTGCTGGCGGTAGATCACCGGCTGGATCAAATGCACCACCGGCTTGCCGACCAAGTCTTCGGGCATAGGTAGGTCCAGAAAATCTTGGTCGCCTGGATAGAGCAGGCTTTCGTGCTGTAATTTAAGGCCCTGTAAAACACCCAATCCAGACGCAATCCGCTGGTTCCAGCGATTTTTATCCAGTTCATCGATTTCGGGTGCTATGTCGATGAAGAACTTGTTGATCACGTTGTCGCGGATCAGCAGACAGGGGTTTCGTACGGCGAGATAATCCTGAAGCAGCATCAAAACCACGTTGACACTGCGGATCAAATCAGAGTTCGAATTAAGTACTTTACTGATCTGATTAAATAAATCTAATGACATGTGCTCCTTAAAAGTCCGTTGTCCAACCGCCCTCACCCTATCGAGGGTTTGTCAATTTTGTCAAGTGCACCCGGCCCTTGATCCATTGGGCTCCAATAGGCTAGGAACTATTAAACCCATATGAGGAACCATGCTGTTCAACAAACAAAAGCGGGAGGCCAAGAAACGCCTCAAGGAAGAAGTCCAGGCCGAACAGGCGAAAGCCCGGGAATTGGGCCAGCAGATCAGCGAGGCCGAGGCCCAACGCCGTGCCGAAGAAGGCCTGCTGACCAAGGGATTGCGCGGCGTCGAGGCCCCCCAGCAAGGCTTTATGGCGGGCCTGAAAAAGGGCCTAGCGAAGACCCGCAGCATCTTCAACGGCTCGATCTTGGCCATGGCCAGCGACGAGGCGGTGGACGAGGAGTTTTTAGAGGAACTAGAAGAACGGCTGCTCTCAGCGGACCTCGGCGTCGCGACGGCCATGAAGATCGTGGAGTTTGTCCAAGCCCAGGTGGACGCAGGCAAAGCGCGCAGCCAATCCGAAGCCATCGCCCAGGTTAAGCAAGTGATCACCCAGATCATGGACATCGGCACCAAAGAGTTGCCCCAGGCCCAGGCCGGGCCCACAGTGTATCTCTTTGTGGGCGTCAACGGGGTGGGCAAAACCACCAGCATCGGCAAGCTCGCCGCCCAACTCAAGGAGCAGGGGAAAAAGGTGCTGGTCGCCGCTGGGGACACCTTCCGCGCCGCGGCCATCGAACAATTGGTGCATTGGTGTGAGCAGGTCGGCGTGGATTACATCGCCAAAGACCAAAACTCAGACCCTTCGGCCACCATGTACGAGGCCGCCGTACGCGCCAAAGAGGAAGGCTACGACGTTTTGCTCTGCGACACCTCCGGGCGTTTGCACAACAAAAAGCACTTGATGGACGAGTTAGGCAAGATGAAGCGCAGCCTGCAAAAGGTCCTACCCACCGCTCCCCATGCCTCTTTGTTGGTCATCGATGCCAACACGGGGCAAAATGCCATTGTCCAAACCAAGGAATTTACGGCGGTCGTGGAACTCGATGGTTTGATCGTCACCAAACTGGACGGCACGGCCAAGGGCGGAGTGGTGATCGGGATCGTCAACGAATTTGAACTGCCCGTTTATTTCATTGGTGTTGGTGAGCGGGTTGCGGACCTGCAAGCCTTTGACGCACACCTCTTCGCCGAAAGTCTGATCGAGAGCTAATCCTTTTTGAGGCGCAGGTTGGCTGGCCTCATGGAAACCAGCGGTTTTCTTGCAAAAGATCAAAAACCGTCTGGTCTAAGGACAGCAACTGGGTCTCCATGGCCGCCTGGGTCTCTAAGGCCAATGGAGCCGAACCTTCGGGCCTAGCGCTTGACTCGACCACCCGGTCAAGGTTATGGCGGATATAACCTTCTTTGTTGATCAGCACCATCATATCCCCCATCTTGGCCATCGCGTACCCCGGACCGGGACCTAGTAAGCTTTGGCCCATGGTGGCGTAGGGGCCCGTCCAACCCATCGCCTCCACCAAAGTGGGGATCAGGTCCAGCTGGGAACCCAAATTGGTGCGCCGCTCGGGCTGCGTCACGCCGGGCTGGAAAAGGATCAACGGGGTCCTGAAATATTCTAAAAACTGCTTGTTGTTGTAAAGCGCCAAGCCGTGGTCGGCGGTGATCACAAACAGCGTATTTCCGTACCAGGGCTCTTTGGAAGCTTCCTCAAAGAAACGCTTTAAAGACCAATCGGCATAAGCCAAACTGTTTAAGAAGCCCGACTCTTCATTGCTGCTGGGCGGGTATTTCTCGAACCGCTTCTGTAGCCTTGGGTAGGGCTCGTGGGTGGTGGAAGTGACCAAATAGGCGGCAAAGGGCTTTTGCAGGTCCTTCATCTTCTCTAAAGAGAATTGTAGGGTCTCATAATCCCAGCCGAAAGGGGCCCCACTAGGGTCAGGGTAATCGAGCAGCAGGGGGATGTCCTCTTGCCCGTAATAATGTTCAAAACCCGTCGCCCCAGCAATGCTTTCACCCCGGAAGCTTTGGCGCATCATGGCCTGAACATAGAGCGTTTGGTAGCCGTTGATTTTAGCCAAATGACCTAGCCCCTGGAAACGGGTCTGGAATCCCTGCCCAATATTGGGCTGCCCTTCCAGGCTAGGCACGCCGGTCAAGGAAATTTGGATCCCCTCCAAGCTGCGCTGCCCGGAAGCGTAAAACTCGGTATAAACCAAGGAGCGTGAGATTAAGTCGTCCAAGAAAGGGGTGACCCCAAATTGCGGCTCCCCAAGGGCGTCGATGTAATAAGAGCTTAAGCTCTCGACCAAGATAAAAACCAAGTTGAGGCCTTTGCGGGGCCCCTGCCCCTGCCGGAGCAGCGGGAATTTCGCTTGGCGGTCTGCCTCAGGAAAGGCTTGGGCAAAGGCTTGGGCGGGCTCAAAATGATTATGGTTCGCCTCAGAAGCCATCAGCAACGCATGACTGGTGGTGAATAGACCGTTTAAAACCAGATTGGCCGACTGGGAGTCGCCTCCCTGGTAGGCGTCGATCACCGCCAAGGGCTTGCTCCCCCATCCGCCCCGGCCCAAAAAGATAAGGAGCAACAGCAGGGCGCCCCAGCGCTTCCAACCAAAGGGACGCAAGGGAACCTGCCAAAGCCGCCACCAAGCATAAAGCCAACTGGCGACGAGCAGAGCAAAAAAGAGGGCCTGTAACCTGAAGCCCTGACCGACCATCCGGGCCATCAACCCCCAGTCTCCTTCAAGTAAGCCCAGTTCAAAGGTCAAGTGGCGCTGCACCCGCCCAAAATAAACCAAATCGATCACCAATAGGGCCCAAAGAGCCACCGAGCCCGCGGCCAAGACCAGGTGCCACAGGGCGCTCCAGGATTTGTACCGCGACAAACCGGGGAGAAAATAGGCCAAAAAGGGCACCGCGCCGAAAACGGCAATGCTGGAGAAATCAAAAACTAACCCCCGCAAAAAGGCTCCGGTTAGCTGGTCAAATCCCATGGCATCAAAGGACTGGGGATAGATCAGCAACAGGGCCCAGCGCGCTAGGCCAAAGGGCAACCAGAGCAGCAGAAAACTGATGGCGAGCCGTTTCATGGAAACTCCTTCCAGATTTTATCTTCTTGCAACATCCACTGTTGGGCTAGATTCCATGACCTCCCCAATTGGTTGTAGTCTTCGGCTAGGCTTGGCGGCATGTTTTCCGACACATGGGGATAGCGGCCATTTTCCCAATAAACCGCTCCCTCTTCGCTCATCACGGCCCAATAATTACCAGGTCGGTTGGTTTGGGCTATGCCGGGGCGCAAAGACATCAGGCTTTCCCCGGCGAAGGCGGCCCGGTAGGGCGTACGCAATAGGTCCAACACCGTCGGGGCCAAGTCGATTTGGTCATGGTAAGCCCTTTCTTCATAAGACCCCCCGCGCAGGGCTCCGCCCAAAATCAGCAGCGGGATTTGCGAACGCAGCCGCACAAACTCAGGAAAATCTTTGGGTTCGATTTGGGCAGGTTGGTAGTTTGAAGTGTCAGCGAGTACGAAGATCAAGGTATTATCCCACCAAGACTGGGTTTTGGCCTTCTGCACAAATTCATACAACATCTGGTCGCTGTAACGGAGGGCCTCAAAATATCGGCTCTGCCCGTCCTTTGCGCCGTATACCCGAAAGGATTCCGGCACCTCAAAGGGGTGGTGGTTGGTGATACTCATCATAGCCGAAAAGAAGGGCTCCTGGGCTTGGCTCAAATGGTCCAGCCACCGGTTAAAGACCGAACGATCCGAAGCGCCCCAACCTAACATCTCGGTCCGCTCATTAAATTCCAAGGAATCTAAAACCTGGTTAAAGCCCATGACCGGTAAAAAGCGGGCTTGGTTGTCAAAAGAAGCACTCGTGCCGAAGAGGATCGAGGTCTGGTAGCCTGCTTGGTTGAGCATCTCTGGTAGACAAAGATAATGGTTGCTCAGGTAATTTTTCATCACCGGAGCACCATAGTTGGGCACCAGAGAACAGAAGGTAGCCACCTGCCCATGCCTCGTCTGGAAGCCGTTGGCAAAAAAGTTGCGGAATAAAACCCCCTCGCGTCGTAACTTTTCGAAGCCCGGTGTCAAATTCAAGGGGCTTCCGAAGCTAGTGTTGTCTGCGGCGCGGTAGGACTCCATCAAAACAAACAATATGTTTGGCTGCCGCTTGCCGCAAAGCGCCCAGGCGAGTCGGGTTTGCTCGCGGCAACCGCGCGCAAGGTGGTCGCGCACCAGAGGATAATCTTCAAAGCCCGGCTCTTTGGGGGCCGTTCCACTCAAGGATTGGGCAACGGTCAGAAGGGCCGCTTCGGGTTTGGCGATCTGTGCATCTCGTTCAAAATTCCGAGACCAGTAAAAATAGACCAAACTGTTTGAGGTCAAGGGCTCGTTGAGGTTTTTGTCCACCCTGGAGTTGGGCGCGATCCCCGCTAATGCCCCTAAAAACATCCAAAAAACGAAGTCCCGCCAACTGGCATGGAGCAGGTACCATTGGGGCCAAGTCTGGCGCAGGAAGAAGAGGTATGCGCTCCAAAGCCCAAGAGGCAGTAAGAACAAAAGCCAAAACCCAGCCCCACCAAAGGCGGCGTTCATGGTACTACCAAACTCGCCCAATTGATCTAAGTATTCGATCGTCGAATAGGGCAGGTGGGTGCCGAATTGGGTGACGTAGGTATAGTCAACAAAGAGGAAAAAATAGAACGAGCCCAGCCAAACCCAGAGGACGCGCCGGACCCCGCGGGGGCTGCGGGTCACCCAGGGCAACAAGAGCATGGTGAGCCCGGCGAGCATACAACCATGCATAAGGTCGTACCCCAGTCCCAGCTTGAGTTGTTCCCAATTACGCTGATCGAATCCTAACAACCCAAGGATCAGCCCGTGCTGCAACGCGCCGCCAAAAACCAAAAAAGCGGCCACCACAAACCCGAGAGGCTGGAGCCCTAATAGCCGAACAAACATAATAGTTCCAACAATTTAGCCCAGCATTTAGAATTGCGGCTTTATCTGGCATCACAAAGCCGCTAGGCTGGCTGGAAGATCAGATAATCTAACGCCTTTTAAATTGCTCTGAAAAGCCCCATGCGTTTTCGCCCTTGTATTGATTTACATCAAGGCCAAGTGAAGCAAGTGGTTGGTTCCAGTTTTGCTGACCAGTTGGTCACCAATTTTGAAGCCCAACACCCCCCAGCTTGGTACGCCGCCCTCTACCGAGAAGACGGATTGACCGGCGGTCACGTGATCCAACTAGGGCCGGGCAACCAAGCCGCCGCCGAAGAAGCGCTAAAGGCTTGGCCCGGCGGGATGCAGCTCGGCGGTGGGGTGACTGCGGCGAATGCGGGCCAATGGATAGACGCCGGGGCTGAGTCGGTAATCGTCACTTCTTATGTCTTCCGAGACGGTAAGTTAGACCAAGACCGCCTCAAGGAGCTAGTAAAGGCCGTGGGCCGCGAGCGCTTGGTTTTGGATTTAAGCTGCCGCCAGAAAGGTGGAACTTATTGGGTGGTCACGGACCTTTGGAGAAACTTTACCGAGGTGGCGATTGAGCCCTTCCAGTTAGACCTATTGGCCCAATCTTGCGCGGAATTTTTGATCCATGCGGTGGATGTAGAGGGCAAGGGACTGGGCATCGACCAGGGACTTTTGGAGATCTTAGGCCGCTGGGCCGGGCACCCGATGACCTACGCCGGAGGGGTGCGCAACTTTGAAGACCTGGCCCTAATCAAAGAAGCCGGCGCAGGGAACATTGACTTTACCGTCGGTAGCGCTCTGGACCTCTTTGGGGGTAATGGGTTGGAGTACAAAGCCTTAGTCGCGGCGCAACAACATGGATTCTAAAGCCTTTACCATCGCGCTGATTGAGCCCGAAATCCCGCCGAACACCGGCAATATCGCCCGGCTTTGCGCCGCCACCGGCACCCGCCTGGACCTCGTCGGCCCTTTGGGTTTTGACATCTCCGACAAAGCGGTACGCCGGGCTGGTTTGGACTATTGGGATCAGGTCAATCTGCGCCGCTTTGAAGAAAGCGCCGCCTATATGGACGAACTTGACCCCGAGCGGGTCTTTCTCT
The DNA here is from genome assembly GCA_032250835.1 of bacterium. Classification (GTDB taxonomy): domain Bacteria; phylum SAR324; class SAR324; order XYD2-FULL-50-16; family XYD2-FULL-50-16; genus TamC13-09. The sequence continues at coordinate 61,305 of JAVVEA010000010.1, read as the reverse complement.
TGAGCACTAAGGCCCCAGTCCCCTATCATCAGGCCCAATTTAAGCCCGGTGACTGGCTGGTTTTTGGTCCCGAGACCCGGGGGCTGCCGCAGGCTTACCTCTCACGCTTTAAAAGCCTAAGAATACCGCAGTTTAACCCAAAGGTGCGGAGCCTGAATTTGAGTAACTGTTGCGCTCTGGTATTATACGAGGCGCTCCGACAAACCGGAAAACTGGACGAGTCCCCATGATGTTAACGATCCACCCCCAATCCCCTCAGCCGCGCCTGATCGCGCAGGTCGCCGAGGCGATGGAAAATGATGGTTTGGTGATCTTCCCGACCGCCTCGGCCTATGTTTTTGGCTGCGCCATTGAATCAAAAAAGGCGATGAAACGGATCGAAATGATCAAACAAATCGACCGGACCAAGCCCTTCACCTTCGTCTGTTCTGATCCCGGCCAATTTGCCCAATACACCAAAGGCATCCCCACGCCGCTCTACCGCCAGATTAAATCCCTGGTCCCCGGCCCCTATTGCTTTATTTTTGAGGCCTCTAAGCTGATCCCTAAAGTGCTTTGGACCAAGCGCTCGACCATCGGCGTCAAGTTACCCAAGGCCCCCATTGCCTTGGCGTTAGCCGAAGCCATGAACCGCCCGATCGTCACCAGCAGTTTGCCCCGTGAGCCCGACCAGACCCATTTTTACCCTTGGTCGATTGAAGAAGAATACGGCAATCAGGTGGATCTGATCGTCGATGGTGGAGATCTGTTGATCCAGGAATCAACGATGATCGACTTTTCGGTTGACCCGCCGCAAGTGATCCGTGAAGGGGCGGGAGACCTTTCTTGGCTAGGGTAGGGCGATGAGCGAAGCTGAACTAACGATCCGCGAGCTCTTTGAAAAGGTGGCCCGTGGGATCGAGCGGGACCCCCAAAAGGTAGCCCAAATCAACGCCGTATTTCTCTTTAAAGTCTCCGGGCCCCAAGGCGGATTCTTCCACTTAGACCTTAAAGACCAACCAGGGGTGAGTTTTGAAGAAAAACCGGCAGACTGCATCTTAGAAGTGCGCGACCGGGATCTGCTGAAAATGTTCAAGGGGATTTTGCCGGGCTACAAGGCGGTCTTGAGCGGCAAGCTGAAGGTTCGTGGGGAACTGGCCTTAGCGACCCGGTTGAGCGACGTGTTTTTTGCCGCTAAAGCGGATGCCTAGTGGGCCCAGACTGGGGCTTGAGGCCCCTAAGGGCCCAAGGCATGTATGCAGCGAGCGCCTAGCACCTATCGACCAGCGGCCCGTTGCCCCCACTTGTATCCGTCTGCACCAAAGAGGGTAAGCCTAGGCCTACCAGCGAGAAGACTCTACCACACCGCCAAGCAAAAATTCGTCGACGGCACGTTCGTCCTTTTTCTCTAAAAAGACGTTGAGGTTGTCATCGGTGGCAGCGATCTTGTGGATCTGCCCGCCGTGGTTCATGAATTCCTGAACGGCGCTAGCTAATTCGGCGTGCCCAGGGTTGAAGTTTTTTGCGTTCTTTCTGCGGCGGTTGATTCGCGTTCTCATCTCTCCCTCCTTCAAGTCAAGACGAACAGGTTTGAATTAATCTGGGGATGCTACTGCATAGGCTATGCCCAAGCAGTTTTATATTAGATTACAACATAGTAACCTATTATACCCCCAGCTAAAAATCGACCATTTCGGCGACTTCAGCCCCCTCTTGGAAGTTGACTCGACAATATGGTCGCAGCCCTCAATTTATCGGCTTCTAGCCCCCCTCGAAGAAGCCTTGACAGCATGCCCCTAAGCCAGACAAAATTGGACTCTTTTGCAAATCATTTGGACGGGGAGCCATGAATAAGCTGACCATTGAGGATCTAGAGGTTAAAGGCAAAAAGGTGTTGCTGCGCGTTGACTTCAACGTGCCGCTAAAGGACGGCAAAGTTGCCGATGACACCCGCATCAAAGCCGCCTTGCCCACCATCCGGTATCTACTAGACCATGGTGCGCGCCTGATCCTAGTCAGTCATCTGGGCCGTCCTAAGGGACAACGGGCCGAAGAATACAGCCTGCGCCCCGTTGCCGCTGATTTAGAGCGCCTCTTAGGCAAGCCCGTCTCCTTCTCGCCAGACCTGCTCGGTGCAGTCGCCGAAAGTGCGATTGACTGCCTTAAAGAAGGCCACTGCATCCTGCTGGAAAACCTGCGTTTTTACCCCGAAGAAACCGACAACGACCCCCAGTTTGCTCGCGAGTTGGCCAGCTTGGCCGACCAGTTTGTGATGGACGCCTTCGGTACCTGCCACCGGGCCCACGCCAGCACCTTCGGCGTGGCCAAACACTTCCCGGACGCTGCCTGCGGCTACCTGATGCAGCGGGAATTAGAATACCTGGGCCAATTATTGACCAACCCAAAACGGCCTTTTGTGACCATCACCGGCGGTTCTAAGGTTTCCGACAAAGTAGAACTGCTCAACAACCTGCTGGATCTGGCCGACCATATCTTAATTGGCGGGGCCATGGCCTACAGCTTCTTGAAGGTTAAGGGCGTCCAGGTCGGTAGCTCTCGGGTCGAAAAAGATAAGTTGGACCTCGCCGAGCGTATCCTCGCCAAGGCCGAAAAGCTAGGCAAGGGCATCCACCTTCCGGTGGACCACATCTGCGCCCAAGAATTTGCCGAAGACAGCGCCCCTAAGAGTTTCACCGGAGACATTGACGCCGGTTGGATGGGCCTCGACATTGGCCCCCAAACGATCACGCAGTTTTCCAAAATCGCCGCTGAAGCGGGCAGTCTGTTCTGGAACGGGCCGATGGGCGTCTTCGAATGGGAAACATTTAAGACCGGGACCATGGCTATCGCCGACGTGGTGGCCAATAATCCCGGAGTTACGGTGATCGGAGGGGGCGATTCGGTCACCGCGATCAACATGGCCGGATTGGCCGACAAGATTTCTCACATCTCGACCGGCGGCGGCGCTTCCTTGGAATTCATGCAAGGGAACCGTTTGCCTGGGGTAGAGGCTTTGGCGGAGAAGAAGTGATGGGACGTAAATGCATCATCGCGGGCAACTGGAAAATGAACCTATTGCCCGATCAAGCCTTTGACTTAGTAGACGAGCTCAAGCACGAACTCAAAATGAAGCCCGGTTTGGAGGTGGTCTTACTACCCCAAGCGCCTCTGTTGACCTTCTTAGCCGAATGGACCGCCGAAAGCGGCCTAACCTTTGGGGCCCAGACCAGCTCGGGCCACCGCGAAGGAGCCCACACCGGGGACCTGTCGCCGGAACTTTTGCAGGCCTTAGGCTGCCGCTACGCTCTAGCGGGCCATTCGGAGCGCCGCCAAGACCACCACGAAAGCGACGCGGAAGTAGCCGCCCAGGCAAAGGCCCAAATCGAAGCGGGCATGCGCTCCATCGTTTGCGTCGGCGAGACCTTGGCCGAGCGCGAGTCGGGTCAACATATCGAAAAGATCCAAAACCAAATCAAAGCGGTCTACACAGCCGTCGAGCCTTCCCTTTGGGGAGAGATCGTCTTGGCCTATGAGCCCATCTGGGCCATCGGCACCGGCAAAACCGCTTCCCCCGAACAGGCTGAAGAGATCCACAAAATGATCCGCAACCTGCTAGAGGAAATCCAAGGCATCCAGATGTCCCAAGCCACGCCCATCTTATACGGTGGCAGCGTCAAGGGGGCCAACGCGGCCGACATCTTGGGCCAAACGGACATTGACGGCCTGTTGGTCGGCGGCGCGAGCCTCAAGGCCGACGAATTTATCTCGATTATCCAAGCATACTAGGAGTCTCGTATATGAACGGTTTTTTGATCGCCATCCACATCCTCACCTGTTTTTTCATCATCTTCGCGGTGCTATTGCAAGTCGGCAAGGGTGCGGAACTTGGTGCCGCCTTCGGCAGCATGGGCCAATCTCAGTCGGCCCGAAGCCAGCAAACGGTGATGGCTAAGTTCACCACCGTGATGGCCATCCTCTTTATGCTGACCAGCGCCTTTTTGACTTGGCAAACCAGTGCGGGCAAACAGTCCAGCGTGATCGATCAAATCGAACAGAACCAGCCGATCGCCCCGATGACCCAGCCCATGTCAGCTGAACCAGCGGCCCCAGAAGCACCGGCAGCGACTCCCCCCGCACCGACCAGCGAGCCGGCCCCGGCGGCGCAGTAAGCTTTGGTCAAGTTGATCGTCATTTGTCCGCCCGAGGCCCAGGAACAGCTTTTATCGGTCCTGGCCGAGGCGGGCCTGGGTCAGTTGGGGGTTTATGACTCCTGGTCTCTAGCCTCGCCGGTGACCGAGACCTTCCGCCCCCTCCCCGGAGCCGAGCCCCACGAGGGGGTCATCGGCCAACGCACCCAGGTGGCCAACCGCCGCCTAGAATTCCAATGCCCCGACGAACGTTGGCCCGAAATGGTTGAGTTAATCTGCGCCAACCATCCCTACCAAAGCCCGGCCATTGAGGTGATCCCTTTATTGTACCCCTAGAAAACCCCCCTATTGTTTGAGGGCGTCGGATAGGTTATCATTAACCTAACGACGCGCTGATTAAATAGGACGGCTCTATGACCACGCCCAATCTTTCTTTGATTGAATTCGCCCCTTTGGCGGTGTTCATTCAAGATTTTTCAACAGTCCAGCTAGAGTTGACCCAACTCAAACAGGCGGGCGTGGTTGATTTAGATCGCTATCTAGACCAACATCCCGACCAACTAGAACGGTTGGTGGGCCTCCCCCGGATCTTGCAATTAAACCCACCGGCCCTAAAACTCTTCGGCGCCCAAGACCCAGAGCAACTGATCCAACGTTTTCGGGCCTTTCCCTGCCCTGAGCGGCTGCCCGCCTTCCGCAGGGAGCTACAGATTGTCTTTGAAGGCAAAAAACAAGACCGCTTCCGCTCCGAAGTGCTAGGCTTTGACGGCATCACCCGCTACGTGGATGTTCACTGGTCGGTCTTACCAGACCACGGGGTCCCCTATGCTCAGGTGGCGGCCTTCATTTCAGATATTACCGAACAAGAACAACGCGAAATCGCCCTGCGGCAGAGCGAAAGCCGCCTGGAAAAGGCCCAGGAAATTGGTCAACTCGGCCATTGGCACTGGGACATCCGCACCGGGGCATTAACTTGGTCTAACCAAATATACCGGATCTTCGGCTTAGAGCCCCAGGCCTTTAAAGCGACCTACCAAGCGTTCTTAGACCGGGTCCATCCCGAAGACCGGCATCTGGTGTCCGAGGGAGTGAGCCGGGCAATCAAAAAGCTTGAGGAGTATAAGGTGGACCACCGCATTATCCTGCCCCATGGAGAAGTCCGGACGGTTCACGAACAGGGCCAGGTTATCTTCGACGCCCAGGGCGAAGCCGTTGAATTTGACGGTACCGTGCAGGATGTGACCGAGCACAAGCGTTTTGAGGGCGAATTGATCGCCGCGCGCGAATTGGCCGAACGGGCCAACCTCGCGAAAAGCAACTTCCTCGCGACCATGAGTCACGAACTCCGCACCCCGATGAACGGGATTTTGGGCTTAACCGAATTGTTGCTGTCCCAAGAAAAAGATGAGGAAAAGCGGGAGTTGTTACAGATGGTCAGTCATTCGAGCACCGCACTCTTACAGGTACTCAACGAAGTGCTGGACATCTCGAGGATCGAGGCCAGCAAGATCAAGCCCCAACCTCAAGTCTTCTCGCCCAGCGAAATGGTGCGGCGGGTGACCCGCCTCTTTAGCGGTGCAGCGACAATCAAAGGCCTCAAGCTGCACAACCACATCCAAGGTGGACTGAGCGATAGCCTGCTGGGCGACGCCCGCCTAATTGAGGAAACCCTTTCTAACTTAATGGGCAACGCCATCAAATTCACCGCTCAAGGCGCGGTGGAATTAAACCTTTCGCTGGTTGAGGACCAAGGCACCGCCCAGAAGCTTCGTTTTGAGATCGCCGACACCGGCATCGGTATTGACCAAGACAAACAGGCAGAGATCTTCGAGCCCTTCACTCAAGCCGATAGCAGCAGCACCCGAGACTTTGGCGGCGCGGGATTGGGTCTTTCGATTGCCCAGCGGTTAGTGCGCTTGATGGGGGGTGAACTTTCTCTCGAAAGCACCCCCGGTAAAGGAAGCCGATTCTGGTTCGAATTAGAATTACCGGTTGCCCCTGCGGCCTTAAGCCCGGCTCAGCCGCAAAGGCCCAACCCAGCAGCCCGGAAAAACAACGCCAATATCCTGCTGGTTGAAGACGAAGAGATCAACCAGTTGGTTACTTCCAAGTTGCTAGAAAAAATGGGCTACCGGGTCCAGATTGCCTCGGACGGATTGCAGGCCTTGGCTCGCATAGAGAATGAGGACTTTGATTTGGTCTTAATGGATTGCCTAATGCCTCAAATGGATGGCTATACGGCGACCCGCGCAATCCGCGGCCTGGCCAAAGGCCGGCATCTGCCGATTGTAGCCCTGACGGCGCGGGCTTTAAGCGAGGATCGGGAATACTGTCTTTCGGTGGGGATGGACGATTACCTCAGCAAACCGGCCCGTAGCGATGACCTGCGCCAGACCATTGAGCGGCACCTTAACCTAGCCGCCAACCGCGGCTATTAATGCGCTTCGTCACCAGCCGAAAGCCCGCTGATCTCAGCGACCAACTGGCCGATTGGTGCGTTTACGTCGAAGAAAAGGATCTGGAAGGGGATCAACGCCTCGGTGTTCAAGCTCGGTGCCGCCGTAGGGTCTAGCTTGGCGTAGGCCTCTAGTTTCACGCGGTTCCACTGGCTCAGCCGAATATCCTTTAAGGCCCGACCAGCTAGGTTGTGGGCCTTGGCCATCGGCTCCCCATCGACCCCCTGCAACATGCCCGTGATCTGAATCCAATGGACCGGCCGGTCCGCCGGGTAATAATTCTTGATCTGGCCTTCTAAAACAAAAATCCGCCCAACCTGTCGGTTCTCAACCCAACGACCCTTCAAGGGCGTTTGGAGGCTAAGCATTACCTGAGGTTTAGATTCTAGCAGGCCTTGGGGTATTTGGACCCAGTCTTGCTCAAGAAGAAATTGCGGGTTTTTGTTTAAATACAGCCCGCCGGCCACCAAGCCCACCACCATCAAGAGGCCCATAAAAGACCAAAAAGGCGCGCGGCTGCCTTTTTTTCTTTTCGTTTTTTTACTGGAAAGCGCCGGGCCCGTTTCGGCCAGTTCACTGCCTAAAAAGAGATTGCGTTCTTCGGCGGTGATCTCGTCTTCCATCTCGCCAAATTCCTCGGCTTCTTCAAGCCCTTCTAAATCCGGCTCGTCGGGTAGGCCTGAGTCAAAATCTGGTTCGTCTTCGCCTAAATCAAAGTCAGCGCTGGGCTCAGCCATGTCGCTGTCGTCTAGCCCGGCGTCTAAAGAAGCGAAGTCATCTTCGGGTTCGGCCTCACCCTCCGGTTCTATGCCGCCGGTGAAGTCGTCGTCCAAGCTGGCGAAGTCGTCTTCTTCGTCTAAGTCCGATAGCCCGTCCCCGTTCAGGTCCATGGCGTCGTCGCCCAGATCGTCGCCAAAATCTTCGCTCAATTCGGCGTCACCTAACTCAGAGTCGTCTAAGTCCAAGGGGTCTTGGGCCAAGTCGGAGTCCGCCGAGGCCCCGGCGGCGGTCACTTCGAAGTGGTTACCGCACTTGGCGCACTTGACGCTAATCCTAGGGGCGGAAAATTTTTCTTTGGCAATGGCGTAGTGGGTGCCGCAGGAGTCGCAGCTCACCTCTTGAGCCCCGCTGGCCCCTTCGGTAGCGGTCACCTTAGCGCAATGGGGACAGCGCACAAAGCCCGAGCCGCCAGCTAATGAGGCCTCGTCAACTTTGATGTTCTTACCACAATGTTCGCAAGTTGCTTGCATAAATCCGCTTGAGCCGTTGGAATCCCTCGGGAATCATCCCCTTAGGCAAGCATTACCGGAGCCGGGCAACAAAATCAATTGCCGATTGATTTTTCCCTTCATTGCCCGGTACTTCTGGGTAAAATAGGTTGCTCCCAAGCCTAACAGGCTGATACGCCTATAGAGAAAGCACCGAAAATGGAACAAAAAATGGGGCCTAAAAAAAAAGGCCCCGTTCCTGCATTGAGGAGGTCACGAAAAGAGCTTTTGGCTCAACTAAAAACACTCGGACCTCCCTTGGAGTGGCGACATGACTCATTTAAAACGGATCGGCCAAAACTGGATCTGGCTGGCCATCGCCCTGGCCTTTGCCCTGCCTGCCCCGGCTTTTGCCCAGGTAGATAAAGGCAGCATCATCAAGTCCATCACCCTCACCCCTCAGGGCGAAGACTATATCCTCCAAATCCGGGGCATCTTAAATGTCGCCGAATTAGAGAATATCCGGGTGCGCCAGAAGCCCAACAGCAACAAATTGACGCTAGAACTACCCGCCACTTTGGTGGACCCCGAGCAAATGCCCTCGGGCTTCATCACCTTCGGCGAAGAAGTTCCGGTAGAAAACATCAAGCTCGTTGAAACGGTAGAGGAAGTCGGCGAATCCGACGTATCCTTTAACCTCGACTTGGTGGTGGAAGGCAAAAAATCTTTAAAGCCGGAAGTCCAAAAGCCGATCAGCGAAACCTTGGTACGTGTCTTATTACGCGACTATGAGAAGGTCATGGCTGAGTTACAACAAAAAGCCTCGCCCGACTCGGCCCGCAACCGCCGCCGCCAAGAGCGCTTCACCAAAGAGCGCCTAAAGGAACTAGAAGCCCAAAAGCAGGCTTCTTCGGAAAAATTACAAAAAGACGCCCGCGAGATCATCAAGCAATACCGCAAACCCACGGTCATGCAAATCTCGCTGCTCAACGGCACCGGCTACTCAAAGCGGGCCTACCAGCTAAGCGTGTTCTTAGGCAACTTGCAGAAACGCAATATTGAAGAAGCCTTGGGCATGAAGTTGGATATTGTCAATATCTCCAACGCTCCGAGTGAGCGCCCCGTTGATACCACCATCTATTACCGGGAAAATTACCTCAAATCAGCGTTGACCCTGGCCACACTGATCGACGGTGAGCAAAGGGTTGTCCCGATGCTGGATCAGACCGAACGGGTCGGCGTAGATATTGAGATCTACCTCGGCAAGGACTACAAGTAAGTTTTAAGCGGGACTCCCCCCCCAATGAAAGGATCAGCCATGAAGCCGAAAACCTGGTTAACCACTATCGCCCTGTTGGCCTTAAGCATCACCCAAGCCTTGGGTATGCCTAAGTACACCGATAAGGAAAATGCCATGGCCCTCGCCCGGGTCTTGGACAAAGGTACTTTAGGGCGCTACACCGTGGCCTCTACCTACGTGCAGAATGCCTCTCCAAAGGATTACTTTATTTCGGTAATCCTCTCGGACGGAAGTTCTCACAAATGGTATATGGACCAGATCTATAAGTGGACCAGAGACGACATGCTGTTGCTTTCAGACAACCGCAGCCTGTTGTTTTTAGACCCTATGGATACCCGTTTTGTGGTGCTCGACAAAAACGTCTTCCACCGCCAGGCGCTTCAGGCCAACGTGTACATCAAAGAATATGGCCCTGCCGATCCCTTGGAAGGGCAGAACTTTAAGTACCAGATCAAGTCCTTTAACTTGATCAGCCCCCACGAAACGGCCTTCGGGCGCGACGAGACGGGCTCTAAGTTCCGCTACATCATCGACCTGATGAACGGCACCAGTGAATTGGTTACCTATGAAACGGCTTACAAGCTGCTCAAAAGCAACCATCTCTTGGCTTCGAAGGAATTAGGCGAGGACGTGATGGGCCGGGCTTATGGCGTCAACAAAATCGTCGCCAACCCCAAAGGGATGGTTGAAGACGGCGTTGCTCAGTTCGGCGTGGAGATCCAATTTGACCAAAACATTGCACTACAAGGGGAGAACTTCCCCATCGAGATTTACGAGCGCAAGTTGTATAACAAGCGGACCAAACAATACACCAAAGAGTTTGTGATGGACATCACCATCCCCAACTCGGAGAAAACCAATCTGATCCGCCCGGTGCCCAGCTTGGAGTACCTAAACAACATTGAAGTGGTCAACAACAGCAAGTATCCAAAGCGGACCTTCCTGCGGGCTTCCTTTAACCCCAAGGTATTGGACATCCCGCCGGTGGTCTATAAGAACTCCGACACCAGCGTTTACGTCAACTTCTTCGCTTTAATCGACCAAACGGTGATCAGCCGGGGTATGTTGCTCGAAGAAAAAGAGCGTGAGTCCGAAGAGCGCAAGACCTACCGCACCATTCGGGTTCAAAAGGCCATCAAGTCCGACTCCGATTATGGTCGGGCCTTCATTGCCGGTTTAGAAACCCAAAAGATGGCGTTAACCATCAAAGACGAACAGGCCCGCATCGAGAAGATGCTCGAGGCGATCCGCCAGTTCGAAGAGTCCGCGCTTTACGCAGAATCGGACGCACAGCTGTACAACGCCTTGACGAAACGCAACCAACTACGGGAAAATGTCATCACCCTTACGATGGAACTCATCGAAGGTCGATTGAAGCAGCCCAACTTTGGCGGCTCCAGTGCCAAGACACTGCTCGACCAATTGGATCGAGCAGAAACCTTCACCGGCAGTCCTGACGTCTTGAAGTCTATCGAGCAACTGCGAGAAAAACTGATTGCCGCACAGGAATAACAACATGGGCGCATGTTCGTAGACAGCAACAACCGCTGCTCGGTCAGCAAAGAGGAATTCCTCGAATCCTTCGTTCAGCTTTACCACGCGATCAAGGATTACGAGGGGCTGCTTACCGAATTCTCAGGTCAAGACCGCCTGGACCCCAACAGGGTTCAGGCGGCCTTGCAAGAACGCATCAACGGAATGCAGTTCGCCGGACTCAACGTCCGCGCCATGGAGATGTTGGGCGCTTATCTGCGCTCTACGCTCGACCATTACCAGGGCGAAAAGCTCAACTTCTACCTCCCCCAAGACCCCGACGACGACTACTTTAAGACCAACGATGGCTATGCGGAATTGTCCAACCGCATCGAAGAAGTCGAAGCGGATTTAGGGGAGATCCAAGAAAAGATCTTTTACATCACCCGCCTCTTACCGCCCAAAAACATTGAAAAGCTGCGCCTGATCTTAAAGGCCATCGCCAGCTTCTTCAAAGCAGTGGTCCGCAAGGATTTTGAGGACATCGAAACCAGCCTAAACCACCTGCACCACCTTACGGCAAACCGCGAAAGCTTCTTCTTGATCAACGAGATCGGGCGGATGGTGCGCGGCATCCACAACAGCCTCCAAGACTTCTCCGAAGGAGTGCCCACCGACAAGCTGGACCCCAGCTTGATGGACGACATGCCCGACGCCATCGACAAGTTAAACTTGGTGATCCAGCGGATGGAATCGGCGGCCAACTCGACCTTAGACCAAGCCGAAAGCTTGCTCGACAACAACGCCGCAAACCGCGACAAGACGGCTAAGATGTTAGAGGTCTGCGGTGGGGTCGAAGAAGAGCTTCTGGCCCTAGCCGAAGCCAATCCGGCCTTGGCCGATCAGCTGCACGGGCTGAGCGAGAAGTTACACAACGGCGTTAAAGAAGAATTGTTGGGTACCGAAAAGGTATACAGCGAAAATGAGGCCATCTATTTTGAGATCATTGGCAACCAGTCCTTCCAGGACTTAACAGGCCAAACACTCAAGAAGATCATTTCCTTCATCGAGCAGTTGGAATTCAACCTGCTCAGCATCATCCAAAAGTACAGCGGCAAGATGCCTGCCAGTGGAGCGCCTACCCCGGCCCCCGCTCCGGCTGCCTCGGCTTCAGCCGAAGAAGACCACAACACCCCGCTCCGGGGCACCGAACGCGATGGCTTGATGCTCGAAGGCCCCCAGGACAACAACCCCGAAGACCTCAAGAAACAGGCGGACATCGACAAGATGCTGGCCGAGTTCGGCTTCTAGTCTTCTGGTTGCGCCTTGAACCAGTAGTTATAGATCCCCTGCCCCCAAGAATAGGTATACCACAGACTAAGGGCGAACAATCCCCATTGTTCGGCCCGGATGGTGGTGTAAAACCAAAAAGGCTGGGTGATCATGCCGAAAATATAACCCCACCGCTTCCAAGCTTCACGACGCCCGACCAGCCAAATTGCAGCGGCACCGACCACCAAGATGAACGTCTGAGATATATTGTCTAAAAGGGGCAAATAGGGTTCCATAGACCTTTAGGCTGAAGGATTTAGCTCCAGCCTAAGGGTTCCGGACCAAAAAGGCTAGGGGGCCCAGTTGCATTGAATCGAGTTCTTTGCGTGGGGTAGATAGCAGCGGGTTCCGTCGGTGAAGTCAACCCGGTAAAGGCGCAATGCCTGCGCATCCTTTTCACTCCCGCCGAGCGCGACGATGCGATCTAACACCTTGGGCTTAGACTTCGCCTCCCAACGGCAAGCAAGCGCCGTGTAGGCACGGTTGCCGATGCATTCCAGGCCGTCTTCTAGCTGGAGATGGTAAATCCGAGGAGCCGGGGGCTCGGCCGCTTCTTGAACAAAAGAGGTCATCTTCTCACTCCAACCGGACACGGGCCCAGCGGAGCAGGCCAGGGCCTGTTTGGTGCGGCTTAAGAGGCATTGTCGGCCATCTTGCAAAGCCACCCGAAAGACCCCCAAATCCGGGTCTTCCGGGCTAGCCAACCAGCTGGCTTTTTGGAGTCCTTGGTCCGCATCCAGGGTGACCACCTGAGCCTGGGGCGGGGTGACCAGCACTTCAATATTTTGGCCGCCGTCGGTGGTGAAAAGAAACCCGACGACGCCCATCATCACCAAAAGATAAATCATGTTACCTCCCTCATAGGGTCTAAGTTATAACCCTATATAACGGGAAGCACAGGGGCGGGACCAGTGAAGTTTTGTTCATTTTGCCGGCCCCTGGACAATCCTTTTAGAGGGGCTTCGATAAGGTAAAAGCGCCGCGGATGTCCCCTTCGACAAAGCCACGGGCGCGGTCATCGGGGTATAACTCCTTGAGCTTCGCTTCGATGGCGGGGTCTAGGTCGGTAGCATGGCATTTCAAACACATCGCCTGGGTCGGGATGGCTTTCATGTAGCGGAAGGTCTGCTGGCCATTGACGACCACCACCTCGCTATAATCCAAGTCGGCAATAGGCGTTCCGGCGGCCTTCTGGGCTTCAAAATCCATCAACACTTTTTCTTCCCAAGCGTCGGGTTTATTGGCCGCGTTGCGGTATTTCAGCGCCGTTCGACCGACGTTCCAAGGGCCCTCGGAGACCTGAACGGCAACTTCGGGAGCCTTTTCGTTGCAAACGCCAATGGCCGCTGTGGGGCCGCCTTCCATCATGCCTTTTTTCATGTGGCCGCCCAATGCGGTGGCAAATTCTTTGATCTTCATGCGCGCTTCACCAACCTGAGCGGCTTGGTCTATCTGTACCGGGGCCTTCTGGGCAGGTTCTTGGGCCGCAGGCGTGCAAGCGGCGGCAAAGCTGATCAATAAGGGAATCCACAGGCTTTTCATCACGTCTCCAAAGAGGGGTTGGAACCAAGAGTTTATTTGGGGAAAGTATATGCGAACATATACATATTTTCAACTCCTTTGCCCAGCAAGGGGAGAAAAAATCAGCGCCAAGGCGACGCCCCAACCGGTCACCAAGCCCAAGGCAGACAGAGCACCGGTCTGACTAAAAGAGAGCAAACCAAAGGCCAGCAGGCTGGTTGCCGCAGACAACATCACGGCCATCCAAACCTTTTCTGGCTGCTCTTGTGCCTCGGCAAAAAAGAGGCTGTGGTCGATCCCCACACCTAAGACCAAAACCAAGCCCAAAAGGTGGAACAAATTTAGGGGAAATCCCAGCCAACCCATCAAGCCCAAGAGACTCCCCGCAGCGACCAAGGGGGGCATGATGACCCAAAGACCACGACGCCAACCATAACGAACCACCAGCAATCCAGCAATCAGGCTATAGGCCCCCAACAACAACCATGTCCCCTCTTCGCGGTAACGTTGGAGCAGGCGGCTGGCTTGGCCCCGCTGATCTACCCAATTCACCCCCGCTAGCTGCCGTACCGCTGCCAAATCTTCGTCTGTAGGGGGCTGGCTAGGGAGCAGCGGGGCGTAAAATTGTCCTTTAAATTTGATCCACAGGCCCTTTTGCGGCAGCTGGTCCAAGCCTACCGGTTGGGCCTGGGCCAAGTGCTGTTGGTAGCGCTCTAAAAGTTCAGGCTCCCAACCCCAATGGGCTAGTTGGGCACGGTAACCGCTATTCCAGGCACTGCGCAACCGCCGCAAATCCCCTTCTTGCCTTTGGGGCCCTAACCAAAAATCATGCAGCGAACGCCCCGGCACTTTTGCCTGCAGGGCTCCTAACCGGTCCGAAAGACTTTGGGGGTCTGGGGCCTGGACCATAAAGAAGGAACCTAAGTGGAGTTGCGGGATCTTCTGCGCCATTGCGGCCTCATCAGCCACCAAGTCGGCAGGTCTCGGGGCCAAGAGGGCCACATCGTCGTTGCTTTGCAGCATCAGCCAGCCAGGGGCAGCGAGCAGCAAGATCGCCGCGGCGACCCAACGAGGCCGCCAACCTTCAAATCGAGCCAACCACCACCGCCCCAAACGCTGGGGGAGCGGGTCGACCAACCCTGGAGATTGCGGCATCAAGCCCGGTAACAGCCAAAAGACGGCGGCCATCGACCCCAACAGGCCTAAAGCCGAAAACAGCGCCACCTGGCGCAGGCCCGCAAAGGGAGCCAACCCCAAGGCCAAATAGGCCAGCACGCTAGAGCCCATCCCCAGCAACAACGCCGAGCGGATGCCCCGCAAGGTCCCCCTGGGCTCCACTTGGCTCTGGGTGAAGCTATGGAAGGCATAGTCGATGGCCACCCCAGTCAAACTGGCCCCGAAGACCAGGGTGATCACATGCAAGCTGCCAAAAACCCAAAGCGAACCGGCCAAAGCCAACAACAGGCCACTACCCAAGGCCAATAGGGCCAAACCCAACAACCTCAAAGAGCCGAAGGACCCATAAACTAAGGCCAAGATCCCCAGCAACGAAAAACCACCGATCCAGTTCATTTCCGAGCGCGCCAGCGCTGCTGAGCGATCAGCGTAGCGAGACAGGCCAATCCAACGCAAGCTCAGCCCCGAAGCTTGGGATTGCAGTTTTGCCAGCTGCTTCTCGATCACCTGGGCATCAAGACGGGTGGCGGCGTAATCAAAGGCGGAATGGGTTATGCTGAGCTCAAAGACCAGCGCCGGACCGGGCAGTAAACGCAAGGGCCCCAAGACCTCACCGGGCGGTATTGCCTGAGACCACTGGGCGGCACGGGCCGGAATCGTCAAAAAAGGGTCCTGGGCAGGGTCGCCCAAGGGGCCGAAGGGTGAAGCCAAAGCCGCCTCACCCAGCGAAGTCAAGGCGGCCACCGGATCGGGCGAGTTTAAGGCTTGTTGGTGGGCTTGGGGCAGGTGCGTCCAAGGCGACTGGGTTAAAAAATCCAGCCAATCTGCCGGTTGCGGCGCCGGCTCAAAGCGTCCACTGTCCAACAATGCGCGGTGTAGTGCTTGCCCCGCAGTCACCAGTTCGGTCGGGTTCGGGCCTTCTAGCAGAAAAAAAAGGCGGCTACCTGATTGTTCTCCAAACTGTTCTAACAGCTGCGACAACTCAGCGCCACCGGCCTCCAAGGGCATCAAAGCCCCCAGGCGGGTTTCTAAGAAATCTCCACCGACTACCCGCCAGGACAGGTAAAAGGCGGCTAAGAGCAGCAAAAGGCTAAGGGATAAAGTCTTGAACCGGTGCAAGATAAAAAAACTCCGTTTCGCCCAGCGGGTGTTTAAATCGTTGGAAACTGTAAAGCCTGATCGAAGTAACGGTTAGGTCCTTTTCGGCGATACGCACCCACAACAAGGCACCCCGTTCGCCCCGCAGCCGCATCTGTGTAACCCGGCCCGCTAAGGTGCCGCTCTCGGGTTCGATGATCAATTCCCATTGGTAATCCTGGGTGCCGAAGCGCAGTTTCGCCTCAGAGGCCAGCTGTTCAAAACGCCCCTCAAAAAACTCGCGTAGCTTCGGGAAGATGCCCGGGTCTTCGGCCAGATGGTGTTTGCCCTGGGTATCTAACGAAAAGACGCCTTCTTGGCTGATCAGCAAAGCCTCTTTTTCAGGCTCGATGGTTTGGACCAACATCCCCTGCGCATTGTCGAAGGTGAAGCGGCCCTTTTGGTTGACCGGGCGGGTGCTCCCCTTCGAGTAGGTAGACATCAAGAAGTTGGCCCGGAAGGCATTTTCCGGCGACATCAGGCCCACCACTTCGCGGAGTTCCTTGGGCAGTTCCCCAGCGGTGATCGGCTTGACCTCAAAATCCACCGGTGGGGGGAGTTCGGCCCAGGCCAAGGGGGTGAACCAAAGCAACCCCGCTAGGAGGTACCAGCCCTTCACAACACCCCAAGGGCACGGCGCAACACCTCGGGTGTAACCAAACAAAGTTCGGCAGCGGGCATGGCCACGGCGGCTTGGGCGGTAAAACCCTTGGCCACCAACTGGCCTGCTGAATGGATTTGGTAGCTGATTTCCAGGCGGCTCTCATAGCCCGAGACTTCGGCACGGACCTCAAAGGATTGGCCCAGGCGGAGGGGATGGCGGTATTGGCAATGGCTTTCCACCACTGGCCAGCTATAGCCGGAGGCAATCATTTCGGGGGTGTCGTAATTTAGTTGGCGCATCAAGGCCGTGCGGGCCAATTCAAAGTACTTAAAATAATGCCCATGCCAGACGATGGACATCGAGTCCACGTCATGGAAGGGCACCTCGCCGGTGACACCAGCCTGCCAGCCCACCATTTAATCCTCCCGGTAGGGGTCGATGGTCCCATCGGCCAACGCGGCCGTGAGACAGCGGATTTCGGCTTCTAAGGGGCGGTCTTCGTCCACAAAGGCGGTACAGGGGCTCAATTGGTCCATAAAGCGGCTTAAGGCCCCTAGCTCACCGTCCCCTAGGTCTCCGGCCCGCTGGCGTAGCCGTAGGCCCTGCTGGGCGGCCATCATCACTGCCGCGGCGACCTGTTCGGTCAATTCTAGAATGCGTAGGCAATCCCGGGCGGCGATGGTGCCCATGCTGACCTTGTCTTGGTTGTGGCATTCGGTGCTGCGCGAGAAGACCGAAGCGGGCATGGTCAATTTGAGGGCTTCGGCGGTCCAGGCAGAGACGGCGATTTGTAGCGCCTTAAAGCCGTGGTTGATGCTCGCCCGCTCGGGCGTTGCGCCCGAGAGATTGGCCGGTAGGCCGTGGTTGAATCGTTCGTCAACCAGCAGGGCCATTTGCCGGTCTAACAAATCAGCCAAGTTGGCCACTGCGTTTTTCAGGCCATCGGCCACAAAGGCCATATGGCCCCCGTAAAAGTTACCGCCATGCAAAAACTCACCCGCCTCGGCATCCACCAAAGGGTTGTCGTTGGCGCTATTGATCTCTACCTCAATCCAAGAGACAAACTGATCTAAGGCATCCCCCAAGACGCCGATCACATGGGGCGCACAACGTAGCGAATAGGGGTCTTGCAGACGCTTGGGCCCGCTTAAAGGCTCACCTTGATGGTAATCCAAGTCTTGGGCGATCCAGGCGGCGGCGCGGGCTTGGCCTGGGTGGGGTTTGGCCTCAAAGATGCGGGCGTCGAAGTGGGCCGGGTTCCCCCGATAGGCGATCACATTCATGGCCGTAATGCGGCAGGCGACGCGCTGCAACCGTTCGGCCCGCTCCCATGCCAAAGCCGTCAAAGCGGTCATCACCGAGGTGCCATTCATCATCGAAAGGGCCTCTTTAGGCACCAGCTTGAGCGGAGTCAAGCCCGCCTGGGCCAGGGCTTCGGCCGCACTCACCACCTGACCTTCCACCAGCGCTTCACGCTCACCCAGTAACAGAGCGGCCAGATAAGACAGGGGGGTCAAATCGCCGCTCGCGCCCACAGACCCTTCTTCGGGGATGCGCGGTAAGAGATTGCGGTTGAACAGCTCCGCTAGCCGCTCCAACAACTCCACCCGCACCCCAGACCAGCCCTTGGCCAGACTGATCAAGCGGGCCAGAACGATCGCCCGGGCCGGTAGCTCCTCAAAGTAACGCCCAGTACCGCAGCCATGAAAGCGGGTCAGGTGCAGCGGTAATTCCTCGATCAACGCCGGGTCCACCGCCCGTCCCACACTGGCCCCGTAGCCTGTGGTCACCCCGTATATCTCGCGGTTTTGCTTCCACGAATCGGCCACAAACTGGGCTGATTTTTCTAGTTTGCCTCGGTAAGTAGGGTCTGGTGATAGACCCACTTGGCCCTTGGGCTGTAAGGCCGCAAGAAACTCAAGGAGGCTGACCGGATGTTCGGTCAACAGAAGTCGGGTGGGCGCGTGGTTCATCGGCACTCTAAGATAGGTTCAATGGCCCATCCTAGGCGATGCTCCCTAGAATGGCAACAAGGCGAATCGGTAGCCCCGCTCCCTGGCCTGGGGCACTACCTGGGCCAAAACCTCCAAGGCCGAAGCCCCAGGATGGGGCACGTCATGCAACAAAAAGAGGGCCCCTGGCTCTAACCGGTCCAAGATCCGCTGGGCCACCCGGTTGGGGTCGGGCGTGAACCAATCTAAGCTCCGCAGGCTCCAACCCACCACCACGCGCCCACTGTCTTCTATAGCCGAGGCTAACGAAGGCGTGGTGATCCCCACCGGCGGGCGGAAGAGCCGGGGTTTTTTACCCGTCGCCGCTTCAATGGCCCGGTCCGTTCGCTCTAGCTCAAGCCGCCAGGCCTTGGCGCTGGAAAAAGCCACGCTCTTTGCGTGGCTGAAGCTGTGGTTGCCAATCTGGTGGCCTGCTTCGGCGATTTGAGCCAACAACTGCGGGTAGGCTTCGGCGCGCTCGCCGGTCACAAAAAAACCGGCCCTAATTCCTTCTTGAGCCAACCATTCGAGCAGGGCGGGCGTTTCGTCGGGATCGGGGCCGTCATCAAAGGTCAGATAAAGCACGGGCTCGCTGCCGCCGCCATTAAAAATATCGATAAAAAACTTTGCCCTAGGATCAAAAAGACCCCGTACAAACACCAGCGCAAACCAACCAGCCAAGAGACCGGCCACCCAGGGGTACCAAGCCAGATTGCGGAAAGCCAAAGCCAACACCTCGCCCCCCAAGAATATCCGCCAACTCAACTCAAAGGGCTTCACGGCTCCTCCCAGAAGGGATAGAAGTTGGTCCATTGCTGTGGATAACGGCAGATCATGGCTTCGTATTCGGCCAGATAGCGGTCGATCAGTTGGTCGATCTGCTCGACCCGTCTTTTGCGGTCTAAATGGACTTGATCGGCCAACTTGACGAACCGGAAACGGAACTGGCGGCGGCCCTCTTTTACGGCAAACACCACATAGACCGGACATTCCAACAGGCTGGCCAAAATCCAGGGACCGTGGGGCATCGGGGCGGGACGTCCGAAAAAGGGGCGCAGGCTATAGCGGGATTCAGCGCCGTAGGTCAGGCGGTCGGCCAGCACCCCCACCAACTCGCCACGCTCCAAAGCCGCCTGCAATTCAAAGATGGACCCCGGATCGATGCGCGATAGCTCGACAATATGATCGTTAGAGTCGGGGTCGATTTTTTTTAAGAGGTTCATCACCGATTGGGCGTTTTTATTAAACATGATGCTGTGCACTGGCCGCTGTCCTTGACTCAAGCTCAGCGCTTTGAGTAGGTCCGGCCCGCCAAAGTGCCCGCTGATGAACAGAGCCCCTTTAGGGTTCTGGTCAATCTCATCGACCCATTTTTGCCCTTCGATTTCCACCTGATAATCGCCGCCTTTATGCCGCCAAATCTCAAAGCGCTCCAGCAGAAGATCCCCAAAATGCCAGTATTGCAGGTAGCTCGCCCAGGCTCCGGGCTTTTTAGGCAACTTCTCGGCGGCACGCGGGTCCAACTGGACTTGGCTCAAAAACTCTGTGATGGCGTCGCGCCCGCGTCGGTCGGAGAGATAAAAATAGAGGATCACCGGATACATCATCAACCGGGTCAAGCCTGAGCCGACGTTGGTCAACAGAATCAGTGCCAGGTTAATCCAAAAATCGTTGGTGCGCTCCTGGCGCTCATACCAGTCCGGCCCACCCTTGGGGCCAAAGAGCCGTTTAAGCAAGGTATAAGGAGCCAGCGCCAAGGACCGCAAGCCCAACAAGGTATGGGAACGAGCTACCAATAAGTTGTCGGCCCAATAGCGGTAATTAGACAGGTTGCCTTCGATGTATCGAACCTTAGTGGGGATATTGACCACCTTGAGGCCTTCCCAAAACAAAAAGACCGCAATTTCGGGGTCAAAGTCCATCCGGTTGCCTGCGTGGCGGCGTTCTAAAACCCGCACCGTAGGGCCTAGGGGATAACAACGGTAACCGCAAAGCCCATCTTTGATCGCCCTGGAGAGGCATTGCAGCCAGATCACGGAACGGGTCACCTTACGCCCGAAGAGCCGGGCTTTCGGGGCGGTATGGTCAAAGACCGGCTGGCCCAGAATCACAGCACGGGGGTTGGCCCGGGCGGCTTCGATAAATTTGGGGAAATCGGCTAAGTCATGTTGCCCGTCTGCGTCCACCTGGACGGCGTGGGTAAAGCCCAATTGGCGGGCTTTGCGCAAGCCATCCTTGACCGCCGCCCCCTTGCCGCCGTTTTCGGACCGAGTAACCAACGTAACCTCGGGGTGATCTTGAACAATCTGTGCGAAGACCTCTTTGCTCGCCGCATCGGACCCATCATCCACCAACACCACCGGGAAGCCAAAGGGCTTAAGCGCTTCGATCACCCCCCGGATAGGGTCTTTGTGGTTGTGGTTGGGGATAACGACACAAAAACGCATCAGGCCTCCACCACCAAAAGGCCCGAACCAAAGGACAGGCCCCCTTCGGTTAAGCTAAAAGCCCAGCTCTGTTCACCTTGACGTCTTAGCTCCAACCAAAAGACCTGACCCGGTTTCAGCGGGGCCCCAAATTTGATTTTTTGGGCTTCCTTGAGCGCTGCGGGCTCGCCCAAGTGTTCTTCTAGGTATCGTTGGGCCCAATCCAGTGAGGCCACGCCGGGGACCAAGGGGTCCCCCTCAAAATGCCCCTGGCACCAGCGCAATTGAGCGGGCACCTCCAAACGCAGACGCAAACGGTCCGCCTGGGCCAAGCGTTGGTGTTCAACGGGCATCTGGGGCTGATTGAAGTGCCCCAACAAAGCCAAGCGGTCGATTTTGCCCTGCGGGTCTAGCGGGAATTGCTCCAGCCAAATCCAAGTGCGGGGCCTCAGAATCGCCTCATAGTAACCAGCCAGATATTCTTTTAACTCCCCAATGAGGGCTTTCTCTTCACCTGCCGCCAAGCGTTTTGCGGCGGCTTCACTGGCGACCAGAGCCGCGCCCAAACGCAGGCGGGAGCCTTCAAGGGGGACCAGCCAAGCCCGTTCCACCCAAACACAAGCTTCGAGCCGCGCTTCCATCTCCGGCAGACTCAAACGCTTTTCTTCAATTTTGACGATCCGGTCCCCTCGGCCCAAGAGACGTAAGCCCATAGGGGTGATTTCGGCGCGGTCACCCATAACCAACCATGTTTGCCCCGGTTCTAAGCTAACATAGGGCGACCGAACCACTAACATCCCGGCCGAATCCAACTGAGTCTCCACCTGCGGCAGAGGGGTCCAGAGTGGTTCTGGGTCTTCAGCTTGGACTTGACGCCAAGCGACGCCGCCCGTTTCGGTACTGCCGAACATTTCAATGGGCGCGCGCCCTAATTTAGACCGATACTGTTCGGCCCTTTCGCTCGGTAGGGGCCCGCCGCTGCTAAAGATCAACGGATCAACCGCCGCCAAGTCCGACCATTCAATTAGCTGCGGGATGCGCTTGAGGTGGGCCGGACCGCTGATTAACAGAGCACCGGGGCTTAAATCAGCGATCAGTTCTTCGGGGTAAAAATGAGCCTTTCGGGCAAAAGGCCGACCGGCGCAGAGCGGCCAAAGCAGACGAAAGAGCAAGCCGTAAATATGCTGGTGGGAGACGGTCGAAAAAACCGCGCCGTTGCCTCCTTGGTCCCCAAAAACTGATTCCTGGGCGGCGACCTCGTCGGCTAGTTGGCTCAGCTTTTTATCCACCCCTTTGGGCTCGCCGGTGGTGCCCGAAGTGAAGAGGCGCAGGGCCAGCCTCTGGGGGTCCAGCAAGCGGGGACTCAAGGCCGGTCCGGGCTTGCAGCTCCCTAAGTCAATCCAAGGCAAACCCAAGCCTGGGTCCCTTTCGCCCAAAAATCCAACCGCTTCAGAGGCCCACAAAGCTAGTGTTTCGGGCTGGTCATTCGGCGGCAACAGCGCTGGCCGGCCATCAGCCCAAAGCGCCAGTAGGCCTAAGGTGAAGTGCCAGCTATCTTGGGCGAAGAGTAGCCAACCGCCCGGAGCGGAGTCCCGCAGCTTTTCGACCAAAGGACCCAGCAGCGGGGCTAGTTGTTCAGAGTGGATCGATTGGTCTTTCCAAAAACAAAGGCAACGCCCGGCGAGCGGTTCATTCAGCAAGCGCTCTAAGCGAATCCAGCCGGAGCGAGGCATCAGCTAGTCTGGTGGGCCGCCACCAACTGGGCAAGACTAGAAATCGAGAAGAAGTGGCGGCGGTTTTCTTCAGAGTCACCCGAAAGCTTCAGGCCATAAGACTTTTGTAGGGCAATGCCCAGTTCCAGCGCATCGATGCTGTCTAACCCAAGGCCCTCTCCGAACAAAGATTCCTGGCTATCAATATCTTCGGGGCTGAGATCCTCCAAATCCAAGGTTTGGATGATCAATCGTTTCAGCTCCAATTCCAGTTCAGTGAAGGCATTCATCAGCAAGCGCAAGGGAAGGTTGGCTGGTGGTCAACAAAGGGGACAAAGGCCACCTAAGACAAATAGGGCCGATTTTCGCTGTTTTGCGCTATTTAGGCAACCCTTAGTTCGCCTTTTGCAGCAGCAGGCCCAACTGCTCGCCCTCTAGCTTCAGTTCGCTGCCCCCTTGCTCAATCCACCGAACCAAACGGAGCATGGCAGACTCGGGCTCAGCTCCCGTCCCCGGTAGCACCTTAAGCCGCCAGCCAACCCGAGCACTCAAGTCCAAGGCTAAAGCGCTAGGCCAGATGGGCTCAATCCCTAAAAGGTCCAGAGGTGCGGCCAAAGGCTCGTCGGCCAAAAGCAGCAAAACCCGGCGCTCCGGGTATCGGGCCAAGAGCGAGGCGGCCTCAATCAGTCCCGCTTGCAGGCTGTCACAACCCATGGAAACGGTGCTGGCTGGTTGGTGGTTGTGCGTTAAAATAGAGAGCCGCCCCGCCGGGGCATTGTGGACCGAGTGGCTAAACCCGGCGGGGCTCAAGGATTCACCCTGGGTCCATTGGTGCAAAAGTTTTAGGGTGGTGCCGATTTCTCCGTGGCGACTGGCAAAAAGGATCACCCGCTCGGCCAAAACTTCGGGGGGGCCGATCTGGTGGGCCACCTGAAGCACCAACCGGTCTAGCTTAGAAAGCCGCCTGCGCTGTTTGGCCTCTAAAAACGCCAAGAGAGGACCCGCATCGTCTACCGG
Source organism: bacterium (assembly GCA_032250835.1). Taxonomy (GTDB): domain Bacteria; phylum SAR324; class SAR324; order XYD2-FULL-50-16; family XYD2-FULL-50-16; genus TamC13-09. The sequence continues at coordinate 37,825 of JAVVEA010000010.1, read as the reverse complement.
GCCGCCCCAATCAGACAAGGATTGCCCAGGTTCAAGGCCGGGCAGGTAGAGCGAATGAGACTCCAAAAACATGGGCGGCACCTAAAGCTAAGGGGTTCTGGGTTAGGCTAGCCGCTTTGGGGCCAACTGGCAACGGCAGCCCCAGTTCACCGAAGTAAAGCCTTGATTTTTCTATAAAGATTGAGCATTCGCAGGTTGGCAGAAACCCCACCAAGATATAATTTTATCGCAGCTACCCAACTCTCATTGCTTATGATGTCCAAAAAATTACTCTTAAGCCTCTTGGCCCTCACCCTTTTCATCAACGATGCCTCCGCATGGATCCCCGACCGAAGAAGACTTTACGAAGACCGCGACGAAAATGTCTACATGGTGATTCCAGCGCTGGCTTCGATGCCCGGTGTGGGGGTATTTGTCGGTGTGCTGGGCAGTTTTTCAAACCTTTGGGGTAGCGGTGTCGACGCCGCCGTAACCGAGGCCCAAACGGTGGGTAACTCAGACGGGACCGGATCGGACATCCATATCCGCGCCTACGCCCTGCGGGAAGTTCCGCTGCTAATTCCGGGCTTAACCTTCGAATATTGGTTTGGCGACATCAAATTCAACGACTATTACAGCTATCTGCCCGGTCGGGATTCACCCAACTACTTGATCCCTTATACCGGAGAGTTCAATTACTATTTCTTGCGCCCCTCCTACCGGCTTTGGGAGCGCCGTTTTGAACTCAGCTACAACCTGGTGTTCTTTAAAGGATATGAGATCAACAGCGCGGGCCAAGAAGTGCTCCAGGCCTCCCACGCCGCCTCGGGACAAATTAAGTTGGACTTTACCGACGACTGGGTAGACCCGCACAAAGGGCTGAGGATGACCTACAGCACGAACCTCCGGGCACCCAAAAAGTCCATCCTAGGCACTTCCAATACCGAAGAGGACCCCCGCTCGGAACAGGTCAAGACCCATCAATACAACCTGGGGCTTTACCTTCCCTGGGGCGAACAAACTACCTTAGCCTTGTATCGGGAATGGTGTAGCGCCCAAGGGTTAGAAGAGAGCGATCAGGTGATCACCTGTGGATTTTTGCGCCTGCGCGGCTACCCTGGCGGGCGGTGGTCTGATCGGTTCGCTCAAACCAAAATCGCCGAACTGCGCTACAGTATCCCCACCAACCTGGACATGGACTGGCTACTGGTTCACGGCAAGTTAGAGGGACTGCAACTGGCCGGATTTTATGAAGAAGGACAGGTCTCGCCACAGGATGATGAGCGACTCACACAAGATATCCACCGCTCCTACGGTGCCGGGGTACGGGCTTTGATCGACGCCATCGTGTTGCGGCTGGACTTGGGCTTTAGTGAAGAGGGGCCCCAAACCCATTTAACCATCGACCATGCCTTCTAAAACGATCTTATCCTGGTGGCTCGCAGCCTCTGCCCTTTGGGTTTTGGCTGGGTGCGGAGCGGTGAGCGGACCGGAAGAGCAACCCAAGTCCGCCTTAGGCACCGGTAGCTACGGAACCGACGTTAGCTCGCAAGTCACCCAAGTCACCGTAACCGACAGCCTAGGCAAGACGGTCGGCCATTTTGAATACGATAGCCAGCAATTCACCCCCCTTTATCAGGCCTCCGACGCCAGCGACGGCTTGCGGGTGATCTTAAGTGCCGAGTCTGGCGCGCTCCAGGTGACCGCCGCCAAGAGCCTGGGCCGAGCCGATACGGCCTGCCGGTATCAGGTCGCCTTGTTGGCCCGCGACCAGGACTTCGAACTGGGCCTAGCGGGCTGGAAAACCAACCCACAGGGCCTTGATGTTTATTGGGCCAGCGCTAACCGTACCGACGACTACCGAGCCTTCTATTGCGCTCTTTTAAGTGACACCGCCGGGGTGGCGATCCAGGCACAGGCAACGGACGCGCAGCGGCTCGAGGCTAAAATATTGATGGCTTTGCTGGGAAGTTTAACGAAGGGCTGAGACGCCGCTCCGTCAGGTTTCGGGACGTGACTTCAAGAATTGCACAAATCTTCGGTCTTCCTTGAGGTCATGGTCAAGCAACCAGTTTTTCAACAACTGGTGGATTTCCACGCAGATCAAAAAGTCGGGTTTTTCCTTGAAGCGGTTGTGTAAATCATGGACCCGCCCGACCAACTCGGCATGCTGGGAGAGGTGATCCTCTAGTTCAGGGTAATCTACTTCCTTGAGTAAGCGCTGTTCGATTTGGAAGTGCAGGGTGGCGTGGCGGATTAGTTTTTCTAACATCCCCCCCAAAATAGGCCGGGCATCGCCGTAAGACATAGCAGCGCGCAGCCCATTGATCAGCATAGCCAGTTGGCGGTGCTGCTGGTCTATCTGGCTAATCCCTAGCTCGTACTCTGAGCCCCAATGAATCATGGTGTCGTGCATAGGCCCCCTCAAGCGATGCGGCAGCAAAAAACCCACCCCTTTGGGTAGGTCCCTTTACCGTTCGCCCGAGCGTAACAGGAGAGAGAAGAAAAAAAAAGACTAGTAGTTCTAACCGATGCAGTCGCCCTACCGGAGGCCCAATAGGCTCCGGTAGAAGCTTTAGGGGCTAGCCCTTACTGTTTCTTGCGTTTTGCGGCAATAGCGCGTTCTTGGTGGGACAGGTAGATCTTGCGGATGCGGACCGATTTGGGCGTTGCTTCAACTTGCTCATCATCGTTGAGGAAGTTGATCGCAGCTTCTAAAGTCATCGGCCGCACCGGTGACAGAGTCACCGCGTCGTCTTTGCCCGAAGCACGGACGTTAGACAGCTTCTTTTCTTTAGCCGGGTTGACGTCCAAATCACCATCGCGGTTGTGTTCGCCGATCACCATCCCTTCGTAAATCGGGTCGCCGGGCTTCACAAACAAAGTACCACGGGGTTCTAAGTTAAAGAGCGCATAGGCCACCGCATTGCCGGAGCGGTCCGACACCAAACTGCCGGTATGGCGCACCGGGAACTCACCGCGGTGGGGCTCGTAACCGGCCAGATAACTGTTCATCAAGCCCGTGCCCTTGGTGTCCGTCAAAAATTCGTCACGGTAACCGATCAACGAGCGGCTGGGCAGGCTGAACTCAACGCGGACCCGACCGGTGTTGTGGTTGGTCAGGTTGATCATCTTCCCTTTGCGCAGCGACAGTTTTTCGGTCACCACGCCCACATAAGCCTCTTCGCAGTCCACAAACAAGTGTTCGATAGGCTCCAACAGCTTATTGTTTTCGTCGCGCTTGTAGATCACCTCAGGGCGGCCAACGCAGAGTTCAAAACCCTCACGGCGCATCTGCTCGATCAGGATCGCCATCTGGAACTCACCGCGGCCTTTGACCAAGAAGCTGTCGCGGTCGTCGCCCTGCTCAACTTTAAGCGCCACGTTCGAAAGGCATTCTTTGTCGAGCCGTTCTTTGATCTTCGAAGACTGGACCAACTTGCCTTCTTTACCCGAGAGCGGGCCGGAGTTGATGCCGAAACGCATGGCCACGGTGGGCTCATCCACGGTGATCCGCTTGAGCGCTTTGGGGTTTTCAGCCAAGGTGATGGTGTCACCGATCTTGACTTCTTCGATACCCGAAAGCACCACAATCTCACCGCCTTCGGCTGATTTGACTTCTTCAAAGCCCAGGCCCTTGTAAACCTGAAGTTTGGTGATTTTCAAGGGGCGGGGCTGGCCGTTTTCACCGATGCAAACTAGCTTGTCGGTAGCGCTGATCTTGCCGTTGTGGATCTTGCCGATCGCCAAACGGCCTAAATAATCAGAGTAGCCCAAATCCGAAACCAACATTTGGGCCGGTTTGGCGTCGTCGCACTTCGGCGGGTCCACGGTCTTAAGCACCGTGTCCAAAAGGGGCCGCAGGTTGACGCCTTCGTCTTCCAAAGCCAACTTAGCGATCCCGTCACGGCCAATGGCGTAAAGCAGCGGGAATTCCAATTGGGTATCATCGGCACCGAGGTCGATGAAGAGGTCGTAGATCTCGTTGGTGATTTCTTCGATGCGTGAGTCCGCCCGGTCGATCTTGTTGATCACCACCATCACCTTAAGCCCCAGGTTCAGGGTCTTTTCTAAAACGAAGCGGGTTTGGGGCAGCGGGCCTTCAGAGGAGTCCACCAGAAGAATGGCCCCATCGGCCATGCTCAAACTGCGTTCCACCTCGCCGCCGAAGTCGGCGTGGCCCGGAGTGTCGATGATGTTGATCTTGACGCCGTCGTATTCGATGGCGCAGTTCTTGGCGGCGATGGTGATGCCACGTTCGCGCTCCAGATCCATGCTATCCATGATCCGGTCGTCCACATCTTGCCCTTCGCGGAACAGGCCGCACTGGCGAAAGAGTTGGTCTACCAAAGTGGTCTTGCCGTGGTCTACGTGGGCGATGATGGCGATACTGCGAATTTTTTCGTTGATCATGGGACTCGAAGGAACAAGTGTTTATATCAATCGCTCACTATAACGCGGCTTGCGGTCCGCCGCCAGAAATATTTTCGTTCTTGGATTTCAATAACTTATATGCTATAATTTGAGATTTCTGGTATTCTTAAAGAAAAAACACTGGATTCTACTGAGCTAAAGGAGTTTTCATGACCCGGCGAAGACCCCCTGCTTTAACGGCTCTCTTAGAATATATTGTCTCTCGGCCCCCCTTGGCGACGCTAACGGTGGGCGCTAGCATCCTGGCGCTGTTGCAGTTGATCGGGGCGTTGCGCCAATATGACCCGCGCTTTGGCTGGCTCAGTTGGTTGGTGCCCTTTATTCCGCCCTTTTTCATCACCCGCATCGCCAAACGCATCAACCAACGCCGCGCCGAACACGACTTCATCTCCGATGCAGAGCCCTTGATCCTGTTGTCTTTTTTAAAAAAAGTCGACCTCGCCAGTCTAAAGCGGGCACACCCCGAGATGCTCTCGGACAGTAGCAACCGCCACCTAGGCGAACCCTTGGAGGTCTTATTGTCAGAACCGGTTTTGCCGGTGCGGTTTTGGCCGGACCCTTTGGACCGAGAGGCCCTATTGCTTGAGCTGCTGGAGCAATGGAACCCTGAGGCGGGCGAAGGGAGGCTGCGCCACCGGTTGGTTATCCTCAGAACCGCCAACGGCCAAGAACAAAGTTATTGGTGTAACATGGTGCTGCGCCGACGGCCTGACGGCCGGATCAAGTGGCAGGCCATTTTGATGGCCTACCGGGGCTTTGACGATGCCACAGGGGCAGAGGTCAAGTGCCCCTAGAAGTAGAGCACCATTGAGAAATCCAGCTGGTTGCCCATCGGCAGGTTAGTGCCCCAATAGGCTTGGGTCACCCCGGCCTCAACCATCCAAGGGAAGGTCGAGGGGTCACTTTCAAGGGCCCTCAAACTACCCGCGCCAAGATAAAACCGTAGGCTGGCCCCGTGGCGGTTATCACCCAAGCCTATGTTATCTAAGCTGGTTTCAGAGACTTCGTCATACTGCATTTCTAAGCCCCAATGGGTAGGACCCCATTGTTGGTTGATTCCCGATTTGACCCAGTTTTGGTTGGCCTTGGCGGCGGTCACCTCTTGGCCCGCTTCATTTTGAGTCTTTTGGGAAATATAATAACCCATTTGGATTCGGGTGCGGAACATGATCCGGGACCCGCCAAGATACGCATCCCAGGCTAAACGTGCGCCAACCTGCGGCAGACCATAACCCAAAGCTAACTGGCTAGCGTCATCGTAGTGGGCAGCGCCGGTGTTGTGCCGGTAAAAGAAGCCGGTCTCAAAAAGGTTGTAGTCGTTATGCCAATGGCGCAACCAACTGTACAATTCAACGTCCCCTAGTCCGCTAGATTGGGCATCCGGGCGGCTGGCAGCAAAGGCAGCGGCTTGGCTGTCGTTGGGGTCATAACTCAAGTTTGATTTTCGTTGACGGCTCACCTGAGGCACCACCAAACCAACGTTGAGAAAATCGGACCAACCATAAGATAAGTCGACAACTTGGCGGGTTTCACTCTGAGTCATGTCCCCACTGACCGCCGCGTCTTCTAAATCCTGAAAAGCCAATTCGTCGCTCAGTAAACTACGGGTGGTGCGTACATGCTGAGACATCCGGTCATAGCTATGGGTTTCTTGGTGGACCTTAAACCGCACCACACCAGCGGGCACAAACTCCATTTCTTGGGCCCAAAGATTGGCGGTACCCCAAACAAAAAGGCTCACCAAGACAAACAGACGGGTCATAACACTCCTAAAGGACAGGGCGGATCACGCCCCAGGTAATCAGGTCAGCTAATAATTCTTCGATCGGGAGCCCCACCACGTTGTTGTAGGAGCCTTCAATGGACTCGACCAAGCAAGTCCCCAATCCTTGGATCGAATAGGCTCCCGCTTTGTCTAAGGGTTCCTTTTCCCGGGCGTAGGCCGCCAAAAGAGCGTCACTGGATTTTCGAAAATAGACCCGGCTAGCCACCTCACGCACCAAGCGGCGCTCACCCAACCAAAACCCGTAACCGGTAATCACTTGGTGGGCTTGGCCGTTGAGTTTTTTTAACATAGGCAAAACCGCCCCGGCCCCTTCAGGCTTTCCAATGATTTCCCCATGCAATAACACCAAGGTATCTGCGGTGATCACCAAGCTTCCGTTGGAAGCCTTTTGCGCAAAGGGCTCGGCCTTGCCTACCACCATGCGCCGGACGTAGGTGATGGGGTCTTCGCCCGGTAAGGGCGTCTCGTCGATTTGTGCGGTGCGGACCTCAAACTCCAACCCATAACGTTCGAGATATTCACGACGTCGAGGTGAGCCAGAAGCCAGCAGGATAGGTTTTTCCTGTTGGAACATCAAATAGGTTCGATAAAGGATTCGTCTTGCTCCGGGTTCATGCTGGGCAAGGGGTCAATTTCGGAAAAATAATATTCTAACACTTCGCGGGCCATAGCCGCCGCATGGGTGCCGGAGCGTCCGTTTTCTAAAAGGAACGAAACGGCCACTTTAGGGTTGTCGTATGGCGCATAACCCACAAACCAAGCATGGTTAAAATACCGGCTGTCCACTTCGCCCTCTTCAGCGCGCAACCTAGCGCGCGTTTTATGGCTAACCACCTGGGTGGTGCCGGTCTTGCCTGCAGTTTTGTAGTAAACCGACCGAGCGGCGCGCCCAGTTCCTTTTGCTCCGTGTACGTTGCGGAACATACCCCTTTGCAGCGTTTTGATGGTCAGGTCGGAAATGTCGATTTTTTCGCGTTCCAGTTGGAAGCGAGTGTCTTCTTCACCGTTAGTACCCAACACGCGCAAAGCCAAACGGGGCTTCACCAACCATCCGCCGTTGCCGATGGCACTGGCATAGCGGGCCATTTGCAGCGGCGTTACCGAAACAAAACCCTGACCGATCGAAACCGGTAAGGTTTCGCCAGGATACCATGGTTCACCAAAGCGTCTCTGCTTCCAGGCTTTTGAAGGAATCAAACCAGCTTGCTCATTGTGCAGGTCGATGCCGGTTTGTCGCGCAAAGCCAAAACGACGCGCATATTCGTTGATTTTATCGACGCCCACTTCCATGGCCATCTTATAAAAGAACACGTTGCAGCTGTTTTCAATGGCTCCAAAGACATTTAACGGCCCATGCCCCGCCCGGTTCCAGCAATGCACCAAGGTCCGCCCGTAACGGTAATGTCCTTCGCAAAGGATCTCGGTGCTTTCATCGATCACGCCGGATTCCAAGCCCGCTGCGGCAACGGCCATTTTAAAGGTAGAGCCCGGAGAATAAATGCCTTGAATACATTTATTGTGCAGCACATGGTCCGGGTCGTTGATCAACTCGTTCCACCTTTCCGAAGAAATACCCTGGCTAAATACGTTGGGGTCAAAGGCAGGCTTACTGACCATCGCCTTGACCGTGCCGTTCTGGGGGTCCATCATCACGATGGAGCCGTTTTTGTCGCCTAGAAGCTCCTCAATCTTACGCTGCAAACGGCTATCGACGTTGAGCTGTAAATCTTTGCCCGGCAAGGGGTCGATACTGTCCATCCGGCGGATCACCCGGCCCGTACTATCCACCTCTACCTGCTCGCCGCCGTCGGTTCCGATCAAGACGTCGTTATAAATCCGCTCGACCCCTTCTTGGCCGATCACCCGCGCACTCATGAGTTGCTTCTCCGGCAGTTTACGTAACTGCGCTTTGGTGATCTGGTTCATGTATCCGATCACATGAGCGCCAGACTTCACCAGCGGAAAGAACCGCCGTGGACTGACCTCAATGCTGATCCCAGGAAACTCTTCTTGATAGGCCGAAACCAGGGCCATTTGGTACCAAGTCAGGTCCTTGTATATCATCAGCGGTTGGTACTTGGCGACCCTAGCCTTAGATTCCAAGGCCCGCTGCATGATCGAAACGGGTATTTTTAGGGCCCGCGACAACTTGGCCAAGACCGCTTCTTTGTCGGGTGTGTCTTCTTTAACCAGCATCAGGTTAAAGCTGGGGATATTTTTGGCTAAGATCACGCCGTTCACGTCGTAGATGATCCCCCGCGGCGCGGCTACAGAGTTCAGCCGGATCCGGTTACCCTTGGCTAACTCCTTATATTTTTCGCCCTGTTTGATCTGAAGATCCCAGAGCCGCCAAAGAATGCCCCCCACCGGCACCGCCAGAGCCCCTTTGATGATCAGGTCCCGGCGCTTGAAAAGTTGGAGCTCGTCATTTGAAAGTTGTTCTTCTTTCAAAATTTCCTTTCGGCCAAGCGGATGTCGAGTCGGTCCTCCAAGAAGAGGAGCAGGAGGTAAAAGGGGATGGACAAGGCAGCCAGCGGCAAAGCGTCACGGCCAAACAAATCGTTGAGCCAAAACAGACTGAACCGATTTTCGTCTACCAGCAGGTAGAGTAAAAGATAGATCAACCCATTGCAAGCCAAAGAAAAGACTCCAGCCAATACCGGAAGGGTGATCAGCGCTTCTTGGAAAATTTTGATGGCATACCAGCGGGCCGGAAAGGAAAGGATCAACATGGCCATAGCATATAACCCGAAGGGGATGGAGCTATAGCTGTCCGCCAACAGACCAAACAACAGCGCCACAAAATGCACCTCCGGGCCCCTCCAGTGCAGAATAAACACCAAGGCGCTCAACAAAAAAAGATTGGGACCAAACCAGGTGAGCAAGCCGAGTAGATAAGTTTCGGCCCACAAAGACAATAAGGAGAAGACCACCAGGGCCGTAGTGACGCGCATCACTCGGAAAAGAGCGGTTGGTGGATATTAGACCTCGAAAAGAGGATCACCGCCACCTCTTCGAGTTTGTTTAAGTCTACCGTAGAGTTCAAGGTGATGGTCTGGAAGAGACCAAATTCCTTTTTCTCAACCCTAGAGACCCGGCCCACACTAAACCCTTTTGGCAGGATTCCAGCTAAGCCGGAGGTGATCACTAAGTCCCCTTTATCGAGCACCTGACGGCGCGGGAAATTGGTGATCGTCAGGTCGCCGTCGAGGCTGCCTTGGATCATCGCCTTAGAGCGGGTCCGCTGGATTAAGACCGGGAACTGGCTGTTGGGGTCGGTTACCAGTTGGACCACCGACTGGTAGGGCGTGACCGACTGGATCTTACCCACCACTCCTTCGGGGGTGACTACGGCGAAGTTCTTTTTGATGCCCGCCTGGGCACCCTTATTCAGCACCAAAAGGCGCGAGAAGCCGCGCTGGACCTCGCCGATCACCTCAGCAAAGACCTTATCGTCATCGTTGGTTTCGGCGAATTCCAGTAACTTACGCTGGCGCTCGAAGGCGGTGATGATCTCTTGGTTGCGGGCCACCTCCTCTTTAAGGCTCCGCAGTTCGGTTTTGAGGCGCAAGTTTTCAGAACGTACGTCTACTAGCCAAAGATAACCTAACCATAGGTCCTTTGATCCCGTGTAGACGCTGTTTGAAAGGGACAAGAAAGGATGACTGACCGTTTGGACCAGATGGCTGAACCAGTTTTCCCTGCGCCGTTCTTCGAGCTGACTCAGAATCACCAGCAGCAGCACCACCAGGATGAACCCGATGGAGATGCGGAAGCGGTATCGCTTGAGAAAGTTGGGCATTTCGGCTTAGTCCACAGCGACGCTTTTGAGCAGGCTGATATTGTCGAGCATCGCACCGACCCCTAAGGCCACGCAAGAAAGCGGGTCTTCGGCGTAGATGATCGGCAGTCCGGTACGCTCGCGCAGCAGGATGTCGAGTCCCTTTAACAAGGACCCACCACCAGCCAGCACAATACCTTTATCGACAATATCCGCCGCCAGTTCGGGAGGGGTGTCTTCTAGCGCGTTTTTGGTCGCTAACACGATTTGGTCGCAAACATCGGCCAGGGACTCGCGGATTTCCTCGTTCGAGAGGATCAGCGTCTTGGGGATGCCGGTCAAAAGGTCTCGGCCCTTGACGTCCATGGTCTTGTTCTCGTCTACCGGGTAAGCGCTGCCGATGGTGATCTTGATTTGTTCGGCGGTACGCTCGCCAATCAAAAGGTTGTAACGCTTTTTGATGTATTGGATAATGGTTTCATCCATAATATCCCCACCGACTCGCGTGGAGTTAGAGTAGACCACCCCGGCCAAGCTGATCACCGCGACTTCGGTGGTGCCGCCGCCGATGTCGAGGATCATGTTGCCGTTCGCCTCGGTGATCGGCAGTCCCGCGCCGATGGCTGCGGCCATGGGTTCTTCGACCAAATAAACCTCGCGTGCACCGGCCGACTCGGCCGATTCCTTGACGGCCCGCTTCTCTACTTGGGTGATCCCCGAAGGGACGCCAACGATCACCCGGGGGCGGAATTTGATCAGGCTGGAGGTCTTCTGCACTTTTTTGATGAAGTGACGGATCATTTCAGCGGTGACATCGAAATTAGCGATCACGCCGTCTTTCATCGGGCGGATGGCCTGGATCGAACCGGGAGTACGGCCCAGCATCAGCTTGGCTTCGTTGCCGACGGCCAAAACCTTTAATTCGCCGTTGGGGCTTTTTTTGACGGCAACCACACTGGGTTCGCGGATCACGATGCCGTGACCGGCCAAAAAAACCAGGGTATTGGCAGTGCCCAAGTCAATTGCGATATCGTTCGAGAAAAACTTGTTAAACTTTTCCAGCATGGCGCCCTTATTGTTGAGTAGGTCCTCTCCTGGCTTCGGGAGTCGAACTTGATTACCATAACCGAGTGTTACTGGTTAGGCAACGATCAGCTATAAAAAAACCGGCTTAAGCACTGTTTACCGGGCCATGCAGGTTCACAAATTCGGCCTGCATAACAGTGTTTTTCAGTTACCCGAATATCAAGGTAAAAAATTCTAGCTCCCTTGTGCAGCGCCGAATAGGCCGCTCTGCCCGTGACATCCACAAAAGGCAGTGAAGTCGAGCGAAAAAGCCCTTGCAAGAAAGCCTCAAGTTTAGTTTATAATTCTATGTCTCATTTCGGATACCTCGTGAGCATAAGGCACCGAGGTTGACGCTAACAAAGCTAGAGTTTCCAACAAAACTATTGGCCGCCTTCCCTGCTTCGCACCCAATCGTGAGGGCGCTTAAACGCGCCAAAGCTTTGTCCAAGGACTTGCAGAAAGAATTTTTGCAGTTCTTGAAGGACTTTGAGGACTGGGAAGCGCAAGCGCTCTACCTACTTGAAGACAAAGGCGACGAGATCGAATCGATCATCGAGGCCCTATTGGGGGTGCCGCTCGCGGATCAGGCAGACTGGAAGAAACCCACCAAGGAAGTGGGCTTTGAAGACCCCGAGTTCGACCAAGTGATCCCCCCGCCGCCGGACCCGAACAAACCAACCAGTACCTCGATCCACGACTACCCCCAGTTTGGCTTTAAGGACTGGAAACAAGAGCACGGCTTTGACACCGTTCCGGTGGAGGTGGGCGACATCCACACCATCATCCGGTTCCGTCAGGTCTACACCGCTGAGCGCGAAGCCAAATTCCATTGGTCTTTTAACCGTTCCCGCTACGGGATTCGAGGCTGGGGCAATGAAAAACCCATAAAATCAATCAATAAGTCCTTACTCGATAACAACAACAACCCCGGCTGGGTCGTTAAAACCTTTTTAGACGAAAACCGCCTGTTGACCGATGAGGAACACGAGCTGCGCGGCGATGGAGAAATCCCCAACCCCTTGGTTCTTTCGAGCCGCGACACGCACAGCCTCCTGTTCTTGCTGTTGGGCCATCCCTTTTTGTATTACGAAGACTCGCTTAGCCCGGTCCGCAATAGCTTCAAGAAGGTCGAGTTTGACCTCAACGTCTTTGAGCTGAACAACCACCGCATCTTGGCCGGCGTCTTCTACCACTACGAAAACGACGGCACCAAAAAGCCGATTGTTACCGACGACTTCGCCGAAACGGGCATCATGCTTTTTGGCCTGCCTAAGGCCATTTTGTATGAAAACAAGTATTTTGAGATATTACCTACGCCGATTCCGGCGAAGATGATCCGCGACAGTTTTAAGGGCATCTTAATCCCCAACGACGAGTGGAAGGATTTTAGCGACCGTTGGCAACAATGGTATCCCGAAAAACAACTGCACCTCTGCACCCCCAACGAAGCGGAAACGCCTAACTTCAAGGCCCGAGAGGTCCGCAGCTGGCAATACTGGCTTTCGAAGCCCGAAGCGAAAGTGGAGATCTTCGCCGAAGACACCGATGTGATCGAAATCCGGCTGCACGAAGAGACCAAACATTTTAACACCAACAAGCTGGCGGTCACCTTAAGCGAAGATTGGGACGGCAACACCTGCACCCTTTACAACCCCGCGATGAGCCCCAAGGCGGCCAAGCTGATGCAGGTCTTCCGGGCCATCTTCACCTCCAAAATGACCGACGGGTTTTATACGCTAGAGCGCCACCAAGCCAGTCAGATGTTGATCTTAGCTGAAGAATACCCCTACGCCTATAGCTATGCGGGCAACCAGCACATGATCAACCCAGAGCGGCTCGACTTCCGCGTGGTGGTCACCCGCAACCCGGAAAACGAAAATCAGTACCTGCTCAAGGGTGAAATCGGACGCTTTGTCTTAGACAAAAAAGGGAAAAGCCAATTTGAGCGGATCGGCAAGAAAGAGGGCATCATGCCCAAGGCGGTGGGCATGGCCCCGGCCTTCTTGCTTGAAGAAGACCAACTCAAGCGGGTGGGCAGCATGCTCTCGGGCCGTTTAATCAACGACACCATGGCCGGTGTGGTGGTCGAAGAGAGCGAAATCAGCGACTTTTACGCCGCGGCGTTGCCTTACTTAAAACAACGCAACATCGAGATCCACGACCCCCAAGGGGTGCTGCGGGTCTCGGCGCTGTTTAACTATAAGTTACACGGCAAGATGACCATCTGGGAAGTCGGCGGCGTGTTGATGGGCCGCCTAGAAACCGTAATGGTCACCGGCATCGGCGAGATGCCTTACCCCTTAGAACTCAATGCCGACGAGTTTGAGCAGACCTTAGATAAAAAGACCTACAAGATCCCTAAGGACATTGCTCAGGAACAGGCCCTTAAAGACCAACTATACGCGACTGGCTGGGTCGGCGAAGGTGAAGACGAATACAGCATGCGTGAAGACATGGCCATGGTCTTCGTGCTCGAAACCTTGCCCAACAAAGACCCGGAATCCTTAGTCACCTATTTCGGCGGCACCAAGCTCAAGCGCTGGAAAACCAAGAAATTGGTGCCCGAAATCGCCACCACCATCCAGTCGGGCATCGATTGGTTTGATGTTTCGGTGACCATGACCATCGACGGCCAGCTTTTTGACCTAAAAAAGCTGGTCAATATGTGGAAGAATAACGAAGAGGCCGTGGAATTGAAGGCCGGTGAGGGCATTGCGGTGATCGATTCGGGTTGGATCGAGAAGTACGCGCCGATCCTCAACCGTCTGATCCAAACGACCCGAAGCCGCACCGGTAAAGGTAAAAAAGGGTTAGAAGAACTGATCGAAGAGATCGACATCCAACCCGAAGCGCTCCAGGTCGACAAATACCAAGTGGGCCTGCTCACCGAATTGGAAGCCATTGCCAGCCAACGCGACCACGACGAAGAATGGGAAGCGATCCAACAGAAGTTAACCAACTTCAAAGGCATCCGTAACCAGCGCATCCCCAAGGAAGTCCAAGCCAAATTGCGCGACTACCAGCGCGAAGGCGTCAATTGGCTTTGTTTCTTATACGAATACGGCTTCGGCGGGATCTTGGCCGACGACATGGGTCTGGGCAAGACCCTGCAAACCCTGACCTATCTGGCAATCTTAAAGAAAAAGACCCGCAACAAGCGCCCCAGTTTGGTGATCGCGCCGACCTCAGTGGTGACCAACTGGCTAGCGGAAGTGAAGAAGTTTGTACCCCACTTCAACGCCGTTTTGCTGCATGGCCAGAAACGCAAAGACCACTTCGAAGCGGCCGAGAAGGCGGATCTGGTGATCACTACCTATGGCCTGTTACAGCGCGATTTGGAGTGGCTGACCTCCCAAGAATTCCATGTGGTCATCTTAGACGAGGCACAAAATATCAAAAACGCGCGCAGCAAAACCAGCCAAGCGGTGATGCAATTGCGCGGGGACCGACGGATCACCTTGACCGGCACGCCCATCGAAAACAGTGTGATGGAGCTTTGGAGCCAATTCAACTTCTTGATGCCCGGCTTCTTCGGGCCGCTTAAGGAATTTGAACGGGATTTTGTGAAGCCCAAGAAAAAAGTGGGCGGCAAAAAGAAACGCACCGACCACGGCCTGCTCCGCCGCCAGACCAAACCCTTTATTCTGCGCCGACTCAAACAAAACGTGGCCAAGGAGCTGCCGCCGAAAACCCAGCAAACGCTTTACAGCGAGATGGGCGAACAGCAGAAAAAGCTTTATATGTCGGTGATGGAGATCGTACGCCAGCAGGTCAAAGAGAAGATCAGTGCCGGCGGCGTTAACGGAGCCAAAATCGCCATCTTCGACGCCCTCTTGAAGCTACGCCAAATCTGCTGTGATCCCCGCTTAAGCCCGCTGGCAGGGGAGAATCCACCGCCTTCGGCCAAGTACAAGCTGTTCATGGAGACCTTGACGGAAATCGTGGGTGAAGGCCATCGTGTCCTGGTGTTTAGTCAGTTCGTCAAGATGCTCAATTTGATGCATGAGGACCTCAACAAAGAAGGGATTCCCTTCTTACAACTGGACGGCACCAGCAAAAACCGCGAGGAGTTGGTCAACAAGTTCCAACAAAGCGACGACTACCCGGTCTTTTTGATCAGCCTTAAAGCGGGCGGTACGGGCATCAACCTAACGGCGGCCGATTATGTGATCCATTATGACCCCTGGTGGAACCCTGCGGCTGAGGCCCAGGCCACCGACCGGGCTTACCGGATCGGCCAGAAGAACCATTTGTTCGTCTACAAGTTGATCACCCGCAACTCCATCGAAGAGAAGATCCTTGATCTGCAAGAGAAGAAACAGGCCTTGGCCGATAATATCGTAGGCAATTCAGAGTCCCTAGAAGACATGCTCAACCTAGACGATCTGAACGATCTGTTTGCCTTGTAACCCCCCAACCGACCTTATAGTTTCATGGAAAAACAACCGATTACCGATACGGGCTATCGTAAGCTGCAAGAAGAACACAAACAATTGATCAAGGTCGAACGCCCTAAGATCATCGAAGCCATCGACGAGGCCCGCTCGCACGGCGACCTAAAGGAAAACGCCGAGTACCACGCCGCCCGAGAAAAACAAAGCTTCATCGAAGGCCGGATCGAGCGGCTCAACCACATCATCGCCAATTCCGAGGTGATCAAGATCGACGGCCAGTCCGGCCCAGTCATCCGCTTTGGCGCGACGGTCACCTATTTGGATCTAGACACCGACGAAGAAACCACTTGGCAGCTGGTGGGCGACGACGAGTCGGACATCAACGCCCGCAAGATATCCTTTAAAAGCCCCATCGCCCGCGCCCTGATCGGCAAATCCGAAGGCGACGAAGTCGTCCTCAAGGTGCCCAAAGGCGACGTGGAGGTGGAAATCTTGAAGGTGATCTACAAAGAATGACCCATCCGCCCAAGGCCCGGCAGGCCGCCCGCAATAGGAAAGAGGCCTACCGACCAGAGTTTCCTCCATGTCTTTTGTACCCTTCAGGCTTCGGGCTGGTGACGGAAAACTTAACCTCCTTTTTCTATACTTTGACTCTTGTCAATGCGGCACTTTTTCCGATTAAGAACTACTCCCAGCCCAAAGAGGCCCATGCATAGGAAAAATAGCGGAACCAGCACCAAATCTAAATAGACTGTAATGCCCGAAAAACCGATTGAAGCTAGGGAAACCACCGCCAAGGGGGTTATGCAGCACATGCCCGTGAGCACTACCCCCAGCAAGCCAATCCGAGCAAGATTGCGTTTCATGATCGAGCCAGAGCCACCCAGGATTGAGCGCGCTCAAGGTCGGGCAGTGCAAGACTGCACCCACCGTTTCCTCCCGTGCTTTGGGCCCCAAACAAAACCTCTTCGTCCAACACCACGGTAGGCGAAGAATATTCTTTATACACATGCCCTTGGGGCAGGTTGTCCTGCAAGATTTCCTCGATCATCTCGGCACCGGCTTGAGCTAGAAGCCGCTTCGTGGGCTTAGCATTGGGGCAGCCAGTGAAATATATCAGTTTAAATTGTTTCATCTTCGTTTTCCTCCAATGTGGCGAGAATGGGGCAAGGGTCGCTGGATTTTCGGTGCTCACAGTCCTGTACCAAACGCGCAAGACTGTTTTGCATTCTAATCAAAAAAGCCACCTTACCTTCAATCTCGGCAAGTTTTTGTTCCGCTTTGGTGCGGATAGAATCACAATTGGCCTGAGCTTCTGCTCTAAGATTCAAGAGTTCTCGAATTTCCTGAAGTGAAAACCCCAGCCCCTTGGCCTTGAGAATGAAGCGCAACCTAAGTTGGCTGGCTTCACCGTAATAGCGATAACCGGAAGCGGAACGGCTTTCCGCATTCAACAACCCCATTCTTTCATAATAGAGCAGGGTTTGCCGGTTGATGCCCATGCCTGCGGCCATTTGGCCAATTTTTCTTTCCATCTTCACCTCCTTCGCCCTCAGTCTAAACCCGCTACCCTAGTACAGGGTCAAGTCTTTTTCTAACGCGATGTCTCAAAAGATTGCTTTACGACATTCTTTCTGGGTTTTTTGGTTTCCCCTGGTCCAACCACACAGACGGGAGGAATCGGCAGGACTTGGTTCGTCTTTTACTCAGTCTCTTAAAGGTATGTTGGAATTTCCTTGAATACAAGAGGTTTAGTGTTACCAATGGAAACGCTGAACCCAAAATGGCCGCCAAGTTGCTGAGGTGCCGCTGCCTAGACAGTTTGTTCTGGTCTAAGAAAAATTGGGAGAATCGCTTCTTCTGGACTGGGTTGGGTTGTCGGCACGACTTCGACCCGGCGAAAAGGGCCACCTCTGCCTGCAAAGTGGAGGGCTAGGTCATCCAGGGCCGGTCGTCTGCTGCTCAAGTGTTTTTCCTACCAACAACCAGGCACCGAAGGGCCCAACCGCATCCACCCGGAGGACCTCAAGGCCGCCTTCGAACCCGCAGGCCTCACCATCGCATCCCTCACCGAAACCCACTTCTTCGGCAACCACGACCCCTTCCCCAAAGCCTTGTTTGCGGTGATTGAGCCAGTTTAAGCCGGGACTGATTCGACGCCCTCCTAACACGGAAGTCGCCCTAAAACCCACTGCGGAATCCACAATCCGCTGCTCAATTTGTTTTCGATTTAATATTTGTCCCGACTGCCCATTGAGCTGATAATCCCACCACTGCTTTCTTGTATTGCATATGCCAATACAAAGAGGTAAAATGGGGCCATGAAACTAAAGTGGAATCCGGTGAAGAATCTAAAGCTACTCGAAGAGCGCGGCATCACCTTTGAGGTGATTGAGCAAGTGATTGCCACCGATGGTTTCTTAGAGCTACTGGACCACCCGACTCGGGAGCACCAAAAAATGCTGTTGGTCCAAATCAACAACTACGTTTATGCCGTGCCCTGTTTGTTGGAACCCGATGGTTCACTGTTTCTTAAAACTGCCTTCCCCAGCCGGAAGTACAAAAAGCGTTACCAAGATGGGTAAACAAAAAGACCTCTACGCGCCGCTAGACGTTGAAGAACAAGATTGGATGCGCTCTCTTGAGACAGAGGCTTGGAAACCTTCGACTGATGAGGCTCTCAAACAATCTATCCGCCAAGCGGCGAAGGACTCTCAAAAGAAGACCAAGACCGTAACCTTCCGGCTTTCGGACCACGATTTTGATGCCATCCGCCAGAAAGCGGCCCTGGACGGTATCCCTTACCAAACGTTAATCAGCGCTTTGGTGCATCAATACGCCTTGGGAAGGGTGAAGCTGAACTTGTGAAGGGCTTCCGTTGGGTCAGAACCAAATCCTGCCCCATAAGAATCAAAGCCCGTGAGCCATTCACCCCAACCCCCGCAAGAAAGCGATCAGTTCGGGTAGGGTGCCGCGGCGGGATTCGGCTAGGGTGAGGATTTCGTCTTTGGCGGGCGAGAGGGACTCCAAGAAGCCGCGCTTCTTTTTGACTGCGCCCAAGTAGCCATAACTCCCCAGGCTGCGGAGGCGGCGCAGCAGCAACACGCGGGTGAAGCGGTCCTCAAATAGATCTTTGCTCTCGCCCTCGTCCTTGAGCTTTTGGTAGGCGTGGTAGAGCAGGAGTTTTCGGTGTCTGTCCGTCAGAAACGCCTTGGAGGCGTAGAGCATGCTGGCCAAGTCATAATATTTGTTGCCCAGCATCGCCGATTGGTAGTCTAGGAAGTGGATTTTACCTTGGGGGTACATGAAGTTGCGGGCCTGAAAGTCGCGGCACACAAAGACCTCAACGGGCAACGCCGCTACCGGACCAACCAATTCCCGTTCCAATTCGGCGCGCAGCTGGGGCCGGTAGGCTGCCTGATGGCCGAAGAGTTGGACAAAATGTTGCTCAAAGTAGTCTAAGTCGGCCAACAACGCAGCACGGTCCATTTGGCGGTCCTTCAGCCTAGGCCCCAACAACTTGGCCAAGCCGGTCTGGATGCGTGGTAGCCAGTCCAGTGCTTGGGTATAGGCTCCCAGAATAGCGGCTTGATCCCCGGCGGTCTGCCACCGCACCAACATTTGGGCGAGGTTTTCTTCACCCAAGTCTTCGAGCAGATAGGCCGATTGGTCTTCGTTGGCGCAATAAACCTGCGGCACCGGAATACCCAGGCGGTGCATGGCCTCGGTAATCACCAAGAAGTCTTGGTTCTCCTGCAGATCTCGATTCCAGACGCCCACCGCCCGTTCCTCGGCTCGGATCACCCGAAACAACCGCCTGTCCGAGCCATCACCCAACAGGGGGGCCACGGCTACCGCGCCGCCAAAGTGTTTTTGCCCTAGGGACTCAATTGCTTTTAATGCTTCCATGTATTGTCTTTTAGCCAGGTGATAGGGTCTTCAGAGCGTTTGTGGTAGCGCACTTCAAAATACAACAAATAGCCTTCTTCGTCGCCGCTGGTATAGGCGACCTGACCCAGGTCCGTTCCGGCGGCCACCTCTTGATCTTGTGCCACCCGGGCTTCTTCTAAGTTACCATAGACCGTGAAGCTACCGCGCCCGTGGTCTAAGATCACCATTTCCCCAAAGCCCCGAAAGCCCCCGGCAAAAACCACCCGACCCAACCACACTGCTTTGGCTTGGGCCGATTCGTCGGTGCGGACCAAAACCCCCTTTTTGTAAAGTCCACTAAAAGGACGGGATTCCTTGAATTTCAAGACCAATCCGCCGACAACCGGCGGGTCCAGAAGGCCCTTGAGCTGGCGCAAGCCGGAGTAGGGTTCCACCTGAGGCAATCCCACCGGTCTGGGGTCAAGTTCTGAGGCTTCGGTTGTCGGCGGCGGCTGTTTTTTTGCGGATTCGATCAAGCCGTTGATTCGCTCCAACTCGCGCCCTGCTTCCTTGAGCAATCTTCGGCGTAAACTACGGTCTCGACGTAACTGTTTTAGGTAGCTTTTTTGCTGGTGGAGTTCTGTAGCCAAAGACAAACGTTGCCGGTCTTGTTCGGCCAGCAACGCCTGAAGCCGCTCTTTCTTCTTGGTCAATTCCTCTCTTTGTTTCTGTTGCTGCCCCAACTGTTCGGCCAATTGGAAGACCAGCTGAGCGTCTACGGTAGACAACTTCTGCAACAGCCGTTGGTTGCGGAAGTAGTCCTCATAAGAAGAAAGGCCCGGAAACAGGGTCAGATGGCGTACCTTTTGGATGTGAAAAAGCGCCGTAAGCTGTTGGTTGAGCCGGTCGGCATCTTTGATCAAAAGACGCTGGCGGGTTTTGAGCTGCTTCTCTATTAGCTTGATGCTGGTTTCTAACTCCCTCACCGAATCCAGCAGGATCTTCAACTCCCGCTTCTTCTTACCCAGATTTTTATCCAGCGCCTTGAGCGTCTCCAAAACGCCCCATTCTTTGTCCTTGGACTGCTCGATTAAGTCGGTCAAGTCTTGGCGTTCCCGCTGGACCTGGATCCTTTTGTGGGTCCACTCCTCGGTGCTCGCCCCCAGAAGAGACGAGCCCAGAAAGCACAGGAGGCAAAGCAGGAACCAGCGCATGGGATTAGTGTTGGAAGGATTTGAGGATTCGTCCCGTAGCCAAATGCGACGACAACAGACCTATCACGAAGAGCCCCAAAATCAACCCAACAGCCTGGCCAACCGAGTAAAAACGAACCACCAAAGGAAGCCCGTAGGTCGCTTGGTTAAAGGTCACCCCGGCGAGTACAAATTGGTACAAAAAATAGACCACCCCTAAGGCCGCAGCCGCCGCGCTAGCGCCGATCAGTCCCCCTTCGATCAAGAAGGGCAGCCCGATGAAGCGCCTAGTGGCCCCAAGGTGGCTCAGGATTTCGATTTCCTGAAACCGCATACGCACCCCAATCTGGATGGTATTTTTGATGATGAACAGGATCGAAACCACCAACAACGCCACCAGGAAGAGCCCCACAAAGTTGGCCAGGCCAAAGAAGGTTTCGACCTGATCTTTGGTTTCGCGGCCAAAGTAGAGTTCGTCCACCTTAGGGATGCTCTCGATCTGGGCAATCTCGGCCTCGGACAGCCCCCCTTCTCTGGTTAAGGAAAAGTCTATCACCCAAGGCAGCCGCGTGAAGTTGACCTTCTCTAAGACCGGCCGCGCTTCTTTAAAGGCGTCGAGCAGTTCCGCACGGGCTTGATCGGGCGAAACCACGTGGATGTCGTGTACGCCGGGCACTCGGCTGAGGCGGTTGATCACGTTCTGACGATCCGCCTCGCTGGGCCTTTCGCTCAAAAAGACCGAATAGTGGCTTTGGTTGAAGAAGATTTCGGTGATGTGGATCAGGTTTTGGTAAACCAAAAAGAAGGTGCCCAAGATCACCAGCGAGATGGTGGTCGTGGCCACACCCGTTAAAGTCGTGCCCCAATGGGCACGGATATTGTCATTAACCTGATGGATCAGGACCTTTCGGTTCATCGCTGTACCTCTAACAATCGCCCTTCCCTGATCAGCAAGGTCCGCTGAGGATGCTTCTTGATCAGCGAAAGGTTGTGGGTCGCCAGGATCACCGTGGTTCCCCCTTGGTTGAGTTTGACCAAAATCTCATAGATCCGCTGGGCCGTTTCTTGATCTAGGTTGGCGGTGGGCTCGTCGGCAAGGATGACCGAAGGATTGTGTACCGAGGCTCGGGCGATGGCCACCAACTGCTGCTCCCCGCCCGAAAGGCTTTGGACCGGCTGGTCCAAGATATGGTCCATATCCAGCTTGAGGGCGATGTCGTCGATGCGCCGCCGCGTTTCCTCTAAGTCCAGTCCGCTGATCAACAACGGCAGGGAGATGTTGTCTCGGGCAGTCTTTTTTTCCAGTAGTTTATAGTCCTGGAAAATCATGCCGAACTGCCGCCGGTGGGCCGGCATGGCCTTAGGCTTTAGCGCGGTGACCGAGTGCCCTTCAAAATAGACCTCCCCGGCGTCGGGCAGCTCTAAGCCCATGAGCAGCTTAAACAGCGTGGTCTTGCCCGCACCAGAGGCCCCGGTGAGGTACAAAAACTCGCCGCAAGCGACGCTAAGATTGAGGTTGCTCAAGATCGGTTCCTTTTTCAGGTAACCTTTCACAACCCCTTTAAACTGGATTTGGTGGTTTGATAAGCTCATCGAGGATTGCATTGGGGTGGTAACTCCCCCTTTGCATACCCCAGCCTAGCCCAAAGAGGCAAGAACCGGTTGTTAAGCCTACTGGATTGGGTAGGGACGGGGCTATTCGTCGCCTAACTTCAAAATCGCCAAGAAGGCTTCTTGGGGCACCTCCACGTTGCCTAACTGCTTCATCCGCTTTTTGCCCTTTTTTTGTTTGTCCAGCAGCTTGCGTTTGCGGCTGATGTCGCCGCCGTAACACTTGGCGGTTACGTTTTTGCGCATCGCCCCGATGGACTCGCGGGCGATCACCTTAGCCCCAATGGCTGCCTGGATGGCGATCTCAAACATCTGGCGGGGGATCAGTTCCTTTAGCTTTTTGGCTAGCTCACGTCCGCGGGCGTAGGCCTTATCCTTGTGGATCACAATCGACAAGGCATCGACGGCATCCCCATTGAGCAGAATATCCATCTTAACCAACAACGCCGCGCGGTAGTCCAAGATGTCGTAATCAAAGCTAGCGTAGCCTTGGGTCAGGGATTTGAGCTGGTCGTAGAAGTTGTACACGATCTCGTTTAAAGGCAACTCAAACTTGATGCTCACCCGCTTCTCGCCGATATAATCCAAAGACCGCTGGACGCCCCGCTTCTCCAAGCAAAGCTTCATCACCGTACCAACATATTCCGAAGGTACAATCACGTTGCCCAACACAAAGGGTTCCTCGATGTGGTCGATTAAGGTAGGGTCGGGCAGTTCGCTGGGGTTTTCGATCTCAACGACTTCCCCTTTAACCAAATGCACCTTGTAGACAACGGTGGGCGAGGTGACCAGCAGGTTTAAGTCAAATTCCCGTTCCAGGCGCTCTTGCACAATTTCCATGTGCAGCATGCCCAAGAAACCGCAACGATAGCCAAAACCCAAGGCCACCGAGCTTTCGGGTTCGAAGGTAATGGCCGAATCGTTGAGGATCAATTTGTCTAGCGCCTCTTTGAGGTCTTCATAATCGTTGCTGTCTACTGGATAGATACCCGAAAAGACCATCGGCTTGGCTTCGTGGTAGCCTTGCAGCTTAGACTTGGCGGGGCGGTCTTTGAGGGTGATGGTGTCGCCGATCTTAACATCCTTGATGTTCTTGATGCTCGCCGACATAAACCCCACCTCACCGGCGCACAGCTCGTCGACTTCCAACTTATAGGGCGTAAACTTGCCCAAGGAGGTGATCAAGTAATCCTTACCGGTCACCATAAAGCGGATCATGCTATTGCGCTTGAGGCGGCCTTCCATCACCCTAAACAACGCCACCACCCCCAGATAGGGATCAAACCAGGAGTCAAAGATCAGCGCCTTTAAGGGCGCATCCAAATCTCCGACGGGTGCCGGGACCTTGGCGACCACCTGCTCTAAAATTTCTTCGATGCCGATACCCGCCTTGGCGCTTGCCCGGACCGCGTCGGAGGCGTCGATGCCGATCACCTCTTCAATCTCCTGGGCCACCCGGTCCGGGTCGGCGGCGGGCAGGTCGATTTTGTTCAAGACCGGAATGATCTCCAGGTCATGCTCCACCGCCAGATAGACGTTCGCCAGCGTCTGCGCCTCGACCCCTTGAGCGGCGTCCACCACCAACAAAGCCCCTTCACAAGCGGCAATACTGCGGCTCACTTCATAGGTGAAATCCACATGGCCGGGGGTGTCGATCAGGTTGAATTGGTAGGTGATCCCGTCTTTAGCTTGGTACTTGATCGAGACGGTCTGGGACTTAATGGTGATCCCGCGCTCGCGCTCAATATCCATGCTATCAAGGAACTGCGCCTTCTTGTTGCGCGCGTCTACCGCTCCGGTAAAATCCAGAATCCGGTCGGCCAGCGTGGATTTGCCGTGGTCAATATGGGCGATAATACAAAAGTTTCGGATCTTCGACTGGACGTCTTTATTGAAGCTCATATTCCTTTATTTGCCTTCTATGCTCATGGCGATCTTGCCGGTACGGACCGACTCCAGCACGGTGACATGCTTCAATTCCTCAAACACAGCATCTACCTTAGATTCGGTTCCCGAAAATTCTAACACCAAATCTTCGCCGGACCAGTGCAACATACGCGCAGAGAAGACCTCCACAATATGGTTGATCGCCTTCGACGAAGATTCATCATAATGCACCTTCACAATCGCCAATTCACGCATCACCGCATGTTCTACATGTTTGCCCGCAGCAACGGGCTTTTCTGCGTCTAAGACCTCTTCGCGGTCGATCACATGGTAGGTTTTGAGCACATGGATCAGCTTTTGGCTTTGTTTGCGGATTTGCTCTAGGTCGTTTTCTTGCCCCTTGACCACGATCGTGAAGCGGCTGATCCCGGTCTGGTGGGTGTGGCCCACAGTCAGGGATTCTACGTTGAAGCCGCGGCGCGAAAAAAGCGAGGAAATGCGCGTCAAGACGCCGGGCTTGTCCTCTACTTCCAGCGCGATTACATGCCGTTCTTCGCTCATTAGCTGGCCCTTTCGGTGGCTTTAAGGTTGGAATTCTTAAAGAGCATTTCCAGATCCACCACCACAATATTGGCCTTAAGAGAGTTGATCGCCTCGGTGAAGACCTTTTCGAGTTGTTCGGGGCGGCTCACGTTACGCCCCACGCCGCCCATGGCTTTAGCAAAGGCGGCAAAGTCGGGCTCGCGGTTGAAGCTGTGGGTGGTGTGGCGTTTGCCGTACTTTATATCCTGTAACTCGCGGATCATGCCCAAGCGGTAATCGTTGACGATAATCACCGTCAAAGGCACCTGATGCTCGACGGCGACGATGAACTCTTGCATGTTCATCATAAAGCTTCCGTCACCCGAAACGTTGACCACCGGTGTTTCGCGGTCCGCGAACCAAGCACCAATGGCGGCAGGCAACCCAAAACCCATAGTCCCCAAACCGCCAGAAGTGATCAGCGGGAGATGGTCCGGGTTGGTCATATGGTGGTTCGCCCACATCTGGTGGCGGCCCACGTCGGTACTGACGTTGAGCTTGCGGTTGACCATCGAAAGCGCATCAAAAACCAATTCCATCGCCTCGGCCGCATCGGCCTTGGGCAACATGGTCTTAGACTTTTGGTGGGCTTGGTGGTCCCAGATTTCTTGGTCCGCACGGATCGGCTTGTCTGCAACGCGCCGGTTCATCTCCCGGAACACTTCTTTGATGTCCCCCACAATGGGGATGTCTACCGGAACGTTTTTGCCGATCTCGGCGGGATCAATGTCCACCTGGATGATCTTGCTCCCCTTGGTAAATAGGTCCGGACGCATCAGGCTGCGGTTGCTCATCTTAGCGCCGACCACCAAAATCAAGTCCGCCTCTTGGTTGACCACGTGGTTCGCCATGGCGTTTCCATGGGTACCGATCAGGCCCAGATACAGCTCGTCGTCCGCCGATATGGTGCCTGTGGCCATCAACGTCCGCACCACCGGCAATTTACATTTACGCACAAAGCTCAACACTTCGTTCACCGCACCAGAGGCCTCCACACCACCGCCCACCAACACCACCGGGCGGGTTGCGCGGTCAATGGCCTTTAGGGCGCGTTTGATCTGTCCCACGTTCCCCTTAACGGTCGGCTTATAACCGGGCAGATCGCATTTTTGGCGGAGGTCGTAGGGGTAAGGGCTGTCTAAGACATCCCTAGGGAAGTCCAACAACACCGGCCCTTTACGCCCTGAATTGGCGATATAAAAGGCTGCGTCTACGGCGCGGACCAATTCGGATTCTTTGTTGACCAACTCGTTGTGTTTGGTCACCGGCATGGTGATGTTGATGCAGTCCACCTCCTGAAAGGCGTCTGATCCGATCAAACTGCGCGGGATTTGGCCGGTAATGGCCACTAGGGGGATGCTGTCCAAAAATGCGTCGGCCAGACCGGTCACCAAATTGGTCGCTCCGGGACCGCTGGTGGCCAGACAAACGCCGGCACTGCCCTTTACCCGCGCATAGCCCTCGGCCATATGGGCCGCGCCTTGTTCGTGCCGGGTTAAGATGTGCTGGATTTTGGAGTCTCTAAGTTCGTCGTATATCGGCAGGTTGGCGCCACCGGGGTAGCCGAAGATCACTTCGACACCCCGGTTTTCGAGTAGCTTGACCAGGGCCTTGGCCCCGGTCATCTCCAACTTGGACACCTTGGAGGACTGGCTCATAGAAGCCTACTCCTCAGGGGCCAAGGTCTCGGCTTCGTCGCCATCGTTGTCATCATACACGACCACCGGTTCCATCACAGGAGCCGGAGCGTCTTCCAAATCGCCTTCGACGGTATAACCGAAGTTTTTATTGCGAGGGAAGCCGGTACCCGCCGGGATCAACCGACCGATGATAACGTTTTCCTTGAGGCCTTTGAAGGTATCCAATTTGGCGTTGATCGCCGCTTCGGTAAGTACCTTGGTGGTCTCTTGGAAACTAGCCGCCGAGATGAAGCTGTCCGTCGAGAGGGCTGCTTTGGTGATACCCAAAAGCAAGGGCTCGAACTTGGCGGGGCGTAAGCCTTCGCCTAACAACTTCTGGTTGGCTGTATCCAGGTTCGGCTTGCTGACCGCTTCGCCGACCAAGAAGTGTGAATCACCGGGGTCTACGATCTTGACCTTACGCAACATCTGGCGAGTGATCACCTCAATGTGCTTGTCGTTGATCTTAACACCCTGGAGTCGGTAAACTTCCTGGACCTCGTCGACCAAGAACTTCTGGAGCTCGTTGACGCCTTTAACCCGCAAGATGTCGTGCGGGTTCGCCGAACCGTCGGTCAAGGGCTCACCGGTACGCACATAGTCGCCTTCAACGACCACCACGTGCTTGCCTTTGGGCACCAAGTATTCCTTGGGCTCGCCGACGTCGGGACGGATGATGATCCGGCGCTTGCGGCGCAGGTCCTCACCGAACTCAACCACGCCGTCGATATCCGAAATCTGACTGGGGTCCTTGGGCGAGCGGGCCTCAAACAATTCCGCCACCCGGGGAAGACCCCCGGTGATGTCCTTGTTTTTGGTGGTCTCGCGGGGAACCCGAGCCATCACGTCACCAGGGCGGACTTCGTCGCCCTCGTTGATCATCAACTCGGCCTTGTTGGGCAGGTAGAAGCCCGGGTGTGCCCGGCCATCGTCCCGCTTTACGTCCTTGCCGGTCTTAGCGTTTTTCAACAACAGACGAGGCTTGAGGTTGTGGTCCGGCGCTTCGGTGATCACCTTACGCTCATAACCCGTATCCTCGGCCCGCTGAACCTTCAGCGACTTGCCTTCGTCGATGTCTTCAAACTTAACCTTACCTTCGACGTCACAGATGATCGGCATCGAGAATGGATCCCATTCGGCGATCTTATCGCCTTTGCCGATTTTGCCGCCATTGTCGAAGAACAGGGTAGCACCAACGGGCAGCAAGTGGCGGTCCACTTCGCGGCCCAAGTCGTCGATGATACTGATTTCCGACTTGCGTGACTGCAAGATACACTTGCCTTCGCGGTTCGTTACCGTTTTGGCGTCGTGGAACTGCAGGGTACCTTCGTTACGGGCTTCCCAGAAGGTGGCTTCCACCTTCCGTGACGCCGTACCACCGATGTGGAAGGTACGCATGGTCAACTGAGTACCGGGCTCACCAATCGACTGTGCGGCGATCACACCGACCGCCTCACCGACACTAACTTGCTCGCCGCGGGCCAAGTCCCGACCATAACAAAGCGAGCAGATGCCCTCTTTGTTGTCACAGGTCAACACGCTGCGGATCATCACCTTCTCGATGCCGTTTTTGTCGATCATCTCGACATTACGCTCGGTGATCATGCCCGACTTGGGGATCAGCACTTCGTGGGTGTAGGGATCAATGATGTCTTCTAAGGTGATCCGACCCAAAATCCGCTCAGAGAGCTTAACGATGATCTCACCGTTTTCCATCAAAGGCTCCATCAGGATGCCTTCGGTGGTCCCGCAGTCGTAGGAGGTGATCACGCTGTCTTGAGCGACGTCCACCAAACGACGGGTCAGGTAACCGGAGTTAGCCGTCTTGAGCGCTGTATCCGCCAAACCTTTACGGGCACCGTGGGTAGAAATAAAGTACTGAGCTACGTTCAAGCCCTCGCGGAAGTTAGCGGTAATGGGCGTCTCGATGATCTCACCGGTAGGTTTGGCCATCAAGCCCCGCATCCCGCCCAACTGGCGTGACTGGTGCTCTGAACCCCGCGCACCCGAGTCAGCCATCACGAAGATGGCGTTGGGTACCGAAAGTCCGCGCTCGTCCAAGAACTCCCTGGACATTGATTTCTTCATCGCTTCACCCACTTCTGCGGTGATCTTCGACCAAATGTCGATGACCTTGTTGTACCGCTCACCATCGGTGATGATGCCGTTTTCGTGCTGACCTTGGATCTCTTCAACTTCCTTGAAGCCCTTTTGGATCAGCGCGTCTTTCTCTTCGGGGATCACCATATCAGACATGCTGATCGAGAAACCGGCGCGCGCCGCGTGGCCGAAGCCCATCGCCTTGAGCCAGTCGAGCATTTCGACGGTCTTGACGTTACCGGCAACCCGGTAGCTATTGTCGATCAAGGCTTCCAAGTCCTTCTTCTTGAAGAGGTGGTTGACCTCCGCAAAGGGGATCTCGGTGGGGATACCGTCATAAAGCAAAACCCGACCACAGGTGGTGTCGTAGATTTTACCGTCAGACATGCGGACCTTAATCTGGGCCTGCAAGTGGACCAAGCCATGGTCGTAGGCACCCAAGACTTCCACAGGGCCCGAGAAGGTCTTGCCTTCCCCTTTGGCACCAGCGCAAGAGCGGGTCACCCAGTAGATGCCCAACACCATATCCTGGGTCGGGGTCATGGCGGGCTTGCCGGTAGCGGGGCTTAAGATGTTGTTGGTCGCCATCATCAAGACTTTGGCTTCCATCTGGGCTTCTACCGATAAAGGTAGGTGTACCGCCATCTGGTCACCGTCGAAGTCCGCGTTGAAGGCAGAACAAACCAAGGGGTGCAGGGTCACGGCCTTGCCCTCGATCAACTTAGGCATAAAGGCCTGGATACCCAAACGGTGCAGTGTTGGTGCCCGGTTAAGCATGATCGGGTGGTCCACGATCACGGCGTCCAAAGCGGGCCAAATTTCTGGGTCCGCATTTTCCACCATCTTCTTAGCTACCTTGATGGTAGCAGCCTTCCCATGTTCGATCAGGAAGTTGAAGATGAAGGGCTTGAACAATTCCAAAGCCATCTGCTTAGGCAGACCACATTGGTTTAACTTCAAGTCAGGACCCACCACGATAACGGTACGACCCGAGTAGTCCACCCGTTTACCTAAAAGGTTCTGGCGGAAGCGACCGGTCTTACCCTTGAGGCTGTCCGAAAGAGACTTCAAGGGGCGCTTGTTGGTGCCCAAGATGGGGCGACCACGGCGGCCGTTGTCAAACAAGGCGTCCACTGCTTCTTGCAGCATGCGCTTCTCGTTTTTGACAATGATTTCGGGTGCGTTGAGGTCCATCAACCGCTTGAGCCGGTTGTTGCGGTGGATCACCCGGCGGTAGAGGTCGTTTAAGTCGCTGGTAGCGAAACGACCGCCCTCTAAGGGAACCAAGGGGCGCAACTCGGGGCTGATCACGGGGATCACTTCTAAGACCATATTGGCCGGGTTTAAGCCCGACTCTTTAAAGGCCTCAACAATCTTCAAACGCTTGATGATCTTCTTGCGTTTTGCCTCCGAAGTGGCTTCACGCAGGTCGTTGCGCAGGTCAAAGGAGATCTGGACTACGTCCATGTCTTCTAAGATTTCTTTGATCGCTTCGGCACCCATAACGGCGCGGAAGTCGATGAACTGCTCGCTCATCTCGCGGTACTGGGTCTCGTCTAAGACTGCGTACTGTTCCACTTCGGCACCGCCAGTGTCCAAGACAATGTATGCGTCAAAATAGAGCACCCGCTCTAAGTCGCGCAGGGTCATGTCTAAGATATTGGCCAAGCGTGAGGGCAGGCCCTTT
Organism: bacterium; assembly: GCA_032250835.1. Taxonomy (GTDB): domain Bacteria; phylum SAR324; class SAR324; order XYD2-FULL-50-16; family XYD2-FULL-50-16; genus TamC13-09. The sequence goes on along the minus strand of JAVVEA010000010.1, from coordinate 7,774 downwards.
AAGAACCAAACATGGCTCACCGGACAAGCCAACTTGATGTGGCCCAGGCGCTCGCGCCGAACCTTAGACTGGATCACTTCAACACCACACTTTTCGCAGGTGATGCCGCGGTGTTTCATGCGCTTATATTTGCCGCAGATACACTCGTAATCGTTAACAGGACCAAAGATCTTGCCGCAGAAGAGGCCATCACGCTCGGGCTTAAAAGTCCGGTAGTTGATGGTCTCGGATGTCTTGATCTCGCCGTGGCTCCAAGACAAAATCTGCTCGGAAGACGCCAATGAAATCTGGACTGCATAGTAGTCCAAGGGGTCAACCGTTTCGTTATAGGCAAGTTGATTCAAAACCACCTCCTAGTTTGGGGTACGTTCAATAAGTTCGTCATAATCCACTCGAGTCTTTATAGGGTCCTATTCTTCTGCCTCGAAGAAACCGCCGTCACGGATCAGCTGGAAGTCGAGACAAAGCGACTTAAGCTCATTGATCAGGACCTTAAAGGACTCGGGGATTCCGGTTTTAATGTCGTGGTTCCCCTTGACGATGGATTCATAAATCTTGTTACGTCCTTGGATGTCGTCAGACTTAACGGTCAACAACTCGCGCAGCGTGTAAGCAGCCCCGTATGCTTCTAGGGCCCAAACCTCCATCTCGCCGAAGCGCTGGCCACCGAATTGGGCCTTACCGCCCAAGGGCTGCTGGGTCACCAAAGAGTAGGGACCGATGGAACGTGCGTGTAACTTGTCATCAACCAAGTGGTGCAGCTTAAGCATGTAGAGATAACCGACCGTGATCTTCTGGTCGAATTTCTCGCCCGTGCGGCCATCAAACAACACCATCTGACCGGTGCGGTTCAGGTCGCAGTACTCAAGCAGGTCTTGGATCTTGTTCTCTTCAGCACCGTCGAAAACCGGGGTGGCGAAGTAGAAGCCTTCACGCTGCTTCTGGGCGAAGGTCATCATCTCCTCATCAGAGATGCTTTCTAAATGCTGGCGGACGTACTTGTTCTCGTAAACCCGGCAGATCATCTCGCGGACTTGGTTGACCGGGTGTTTGGCCTGGACCATGTCGTTGAGCTTGTCGCCCAAAGCCTTGGCGGCCAGACCCAAGTGGGTCTCTAACACCTGCCCCACGTTCATACGCGAAGGTACGCCCAAGGGGTTTAAGACGATGTCGATAGAGTGGCCTTTTTCGTTGTAAGGCATTTCCTCTACCGGGATCACCCGAGAGATCACACCCTTGTTACCGTGGCGACCAGCCATCTTGTCCCCGACGCTCAAGCGGCGCTTCATGGCGACATAAATCTTGATGGCGCGGATCACCCCGGGCTGTAAGTCGTCGGTGCGGAACTCGCGTTCCTTCTTGGACTCATAAACCTGGTGCAACAGTTCCACCTGGCTGGCGGCGTTCTTGGCAAAGGTTTGTAGGCGGGAGTTTTCGTCTTTGTCCGCCAAACCTAAGCCCAACCATGCTTCGGTGGGTAGTTCTTGCAGTTCCTCGGCGCTGAGCTTGTGGCCCTTCTTGAGGATCTTCTCACCGGTAGCGGGGATCACTAGGTCAATGCCCAGGGGCTGGTCCACCAGCATACCCGAGACAGTCTCGTAAAAGCCCTTTTTAACGATCCGAAGCTCGTCCATGAAGTCTTCTTCTAAGCGCTCCATGATGCCATCTTCAATGGCCAAGGTGCGCTCGTCTTTCTCTACGCCGCGGCGGTTAAAGACCTTTACGTCGATCACCACCCCTTCGATGCCCTGGGGCACGCGCAGTGAGGTATCGCGAACGTCGCCGGCCTTTTCGCCGAAGATAGCGCGGAGCAGCTTCTCCTCGGGGTTCAGCTGCGTTTCGCCCTTAGGCGTGGTCTTACCGACCAAAATATCGCCGGACTTAACATAAGAACCGATGCGGATGATGCCGGACTCGTCCAGGTTGCGGAGCGCGTGCTCGCTAACGTTGGGGATGTCGCGGGAGATCATCTCTTTGCCTAGCTTGGTGTCACGAGCCAAGACTTCTAACTCTTCGATGTGAACCGAAGTGAAGCGGTCTTGGTGCAATACCCGCTCGCTTACGAGGATCGAGTCTTCGTAGTTGTAACCGTTCCAGGGCATGAACGCGATCAGCATGTTCTGACCCAGCGCCAATTCGCCGGACTCGCAAGAACCGCCATCGGCCATGATCTGGCCCGCGTCGATCCGGTCGCCCACTTTAACTAAGGGGCGCTGGTTGACACAGGTGTTCTGGTTGCTGCGCTGGTACTTTCGTAGGTGGTAAATATCTACGTTCGGCTCCACCGCGCTGGCTTCAGCCGAAAGGTCCAGGTCCGCCTTGATCACGATGCGCTCGGCATCGACCCGGTCCACCACACCACTACGGCGGGCGACCACACAAGAGCCGGAATCGTGGGCCACTTGGTATTCCATACCGGTCCCCACGAAGGGGGCCTGGGGCTTAACTACCGGTACCGCCTGACGCTGCATGTTGCTCCCCATCAGGGCGCGGTTCGCGTCGTCGTGCTCCAAGAAGGGAATCAAGGAAGCGGCAATAGAGACCAACTGCTTGGGACTGACGTCCATGAAGTCGATGTCTTCTTTACGCACGTTCTTGAATTCGCCGCCTACCCGCGCTTGTACGTAATCACGTACCAGCTTCGAGTCATCGTCTAAGAGCGCGTTGGCCTGAGCGATCTTGTAGTGTCCCTCATCGATGGCCGAAAGGAACACAATCTCTTCGGTTACGTGGGTCTCGGACACTTTACGGTAAGGCGTCTCGATAAAGCCAAACTCGTTGAGGCGCGCATAGGTCGCCACCGAGGAAATCAAACCAATGTTCGGGCCTTCCGGGGTTTCTACCGGGCAGATCCGACCATAGTGGCTGGTGTGTACGTCGCGGACTTCGAAGCCAGCGCGTTCACGGGTCAAACCACCTGGCCCCAGAGCACTCAAGCGGCGCTTGTGGGTGATCTCGCTCAAGGGGTTGGTCTGGTCCATAAACTGGCTCAACTGGCTCGAGCCAAAGAACTCATTGATGACCGCGCTAACCGGCTTGCTGTTGATGATGTCGTGCAACATCATGGTTTCGGTCTCTTGGAGGCTCATGCGCTCTTTGATGGCGCGTTCCATCCGGACCAAACCGATGCGTACTTGGTTTTCCAACAACTCACCTACCGAGCGGACCCGGCGGTTGCCCAAGTGGTCGATGTCGTCGATATCTCCGCCCGCCCCATCTTTAAGGCGCAACAGATATTCGACCACCGCCATGATGTCGTCGTTGGTCAAGACCGTCTTTTCCAAGGGCTCATTGAGGTGCAGCTTCTTGTTCAACTTCATCCGGCCAACGTTCGACAGGTTGTAACGTTCGGCGTTGAAGAACATATTTTGCAGCAGGCTCTTGGCCACTTCTAAAGTCGGCGGGTCGCCGGGCTTCATCTTCTTGTAAATCTCAATCATCGCCTCGTTGGCGGTGTTGACCTTATCCGCTGCCAGCGTGTTGCGGAAAGAAGCACCGATGGTCTTGTTGCCCATAAAGAGCAAGTCGATCTCTTCGATCTTCTCTTCGATCAACTTCTCTAAGACCTCTTCGCTCAAGGGCTGGTTGCATTCGATGATCAATTCACCGTCAGAACCCTTGACGTCTTTGAGGCTATAGCGGCCCAAGATGTCTTCGAGGCTAGAGGGGATTTCTTCCACGCCGGCTTCAACGATTTTGCGGATCGTGGCGCGGCTGATCTTCTTGCCCTTAGCTAAGATCACCTTGCTGGCGTCTTTAGGGTCCACAATGTCTTCGATGCTGCGCTGGTTTTGGGCGCTGGTGGCATCAAAATACTTGGTGAACACGCGCTTGCCGGGGTCAGAATTATGCGCACCCTTCAGCTTGATCCGCTCTACAGGGTAGAAACGGGCCAGCAGTTCGGCGGCCGAATAGCCCAAAGCCTTAAGCAGGATGGTGGCCAAAAACTTGCGGCGGCGGTCGATGCGGACATACAGAAGGTCCTTGGCGTCGAACTCGAAGTCCACCCAAGAGCCGCGCTGGGGGATGATCCCCGCAGAGTAAAGCAGCTTGCCTGAAGAGTGGCTTTTGCCCTTGTCGTGGCTGAAGAACACGCCGCTGGACTTGTGCAGCTGGCTGACGATCACCCGCTCGGTACCGTTGATAATGAACGAGCCCGTGTCGGTCATCAGCGGGAATTCGCCCAGGTAGATTTCCTGTTCTTTGATGTCGTGGATGCGGCGTTGGTCGCTTTTTTCATCCATCTCCCAGATGATCAGGCGCAAAGAAACGCGGATCGGCGCAGCAAAAGTGACGCCTCTGATCTTGCATTCGTTTTCGTCGTATTTAGGTTCGCCTAATCGGTAAGACACGTACTCAAGGGTACAGGTGCCCCCAAAGTCCGAAATCGGGAATACCGATTTGAAGACAGATTCAAGGCCCTGCTCGGCGCGCTGCTCAGGAGGGGTATCCTTTTGCAGGAACCACGCGTAGGACTCCTTTTGGATCTGCAACAATTCAGGCGGATTCAGCACCGATTCGATTTTACCGAAATCGACGCGGAGCCTTTGGGTTTGCGGGATTTTCGTCATGTTCTAGCCATTTGGAAATGGTTGATTTGCCGCAGGGATTGGACCTGGGATTCCTTTAACTCTGCAAGGGTGACTATGCCCACATCACCGGGTACACTACGCTTTGAACTTTGATCTGATAGAGGGTCGTCTGAGAAGCCACGGAAGGGCTAAAATTGGCATGGAAACGTTGCCAGCGGGAGGGTCGGTTCATGACTCAGCGCAGATGGAGATTGGGCCATAGGTAAAGGAATCTATAATCACTATGCCGATTCCTCTGCTAAGTCAACGTTTTTTCGGTAGGTCGTAAAAGTTTTTTTATCGTCCCGAGGAGGTCAACCGCTCGGGGCGCAATCGATCCCGCTCGTCAAAAAGCCGCGCCGCACTGACCCAAACGGCGGCAACCACCCCGAAACCGGTCCCGGCAGCAATCATAAAGATAATCATGATCTGGTATTTTGAAGCCTCTAAGGGGTCGCCTCCGGCCAGGATTTGCCCGGTCATCATCCCCGGCAGGCTCACCAATCCGGCGGCGGCCATGGTGTTGATAATGGGCATCAACCCCACTCTCATCGCCTCGCGCCGGATGTCGCCCATCGCCTCGCGGGCCGTTTGGCCCAACAACAACCTAGCTTCGATCACCGGGCGCTCCTTAAAGGCCGCCTCGGTAACCTGCCCCATCGCCAAGGAAACCCCGTTCATGGTGTTACCCAACAGCATCCCCGCTACTGGAATAGCGTATTGGGGGTGCCACCAAGGATCGGGCTTAAGCACCACCAAAAGCCCAAAGAGGGTGACCGTAAAGCTCGAAACAAACATCGCCCCAGCTCCGACTCCGAAGCCCCAAGGCCCCTTGAGCCGCCTTTTTTGACGCGCCACCACTTCACGCCCCGCCGCCGCCAGCATCCCCAGCGCAACCAAGGCCACCAGCCAAGGCTGGCGCAACTCGAAGAGCGACTTAACGACCAAACCGATCAGGCCCAGCTGGATCACCGTGCGTAGGGCTGCAATCAAGACGCGACGCCCAACGCCCAGGTTCATGGCCCAACTGGTTCCAGCTAAGGCCAGCACCAACAAAGCCACCGAAGCTAATTCAGGGTAACCCAACAGAATCAAAGGGCCTCTATGCGCTTTTGAGCCACCCGGTAGCGCCGTCCAACCATCCGCTCAAGCTGGCTCGGGTCATGGCTAGTTAAGACCACCGCTTGGCCCGGCTGGCGCACAAAATCAAAGATCAATTGCTCTAACTTCCCCACGTTGCCGGGGTCCAGCGCTGCGCTGGGCTCGTCGAGCAGCAATACCTTAGGCTGGTTTTCCAGTAGTCTGACTAAAGCCAACCTTTGGCGCTCGCCGGTGGAACACTGCGCCACTGGCCAGTCCAGCGATTCGAGCGGCAAGCCTAAGGATTGCAGCTGCGCGCTAACATCCCCTTTGAAATGCTCCCCTACCCGGTCGGCCCACCAAGCGCTCTCGGCGCTTAAATAGCCGACCTGACGCCGCCAATGAGCCGCTGGCATCAAGGAACGACTACGCCCCGCCAAGCGCACTTCACCCCGGCAGGGAATCAGATCAACCAAGGCTTTAAATAACAGGGATTTCCCGGCACCTGAGGCCCCTTCAAGGCCCAGGATTTCTCCGGGATTTAAGAAAAGATCAACTGGCTGGTAGTCCAGAAAGCAAAGCCCCTGGACCTCCAACAAAGCCTGGGTCATCAGTTAGGATCAAGATGGAATACCATCAGGTAAACAATGACCCCGGTAACCGAAACATATAACCAAATCGGCAAAGTCCAGCGGGCGAAACGCTTGTGCTTTTCCCGGTTGTCCTTGATCGCGTGGTACATAGTGGCCAAGATCAAGGGGACCTGCACCATGGCCAAGATGATGTGAGGGATCAAAACCGCAAAATATATGACCCTAGACAAGCCAGTGCCTTCATACTCCACATGCCCCACCTGGGCGTGGTAGATCAGGTAGAACACCAAAAAGACAGCCGACACCACAAATGCGGTTGCCATCATCAGCTTATGGAAAGCCTCGTTTTTCTGCTTGATCGCCACTGCACCGGCGACCAGCAGCACCGCTGCGGTCCCGTTTAGGCCCGCGTTGATCGCGGGCAATGTCATGATCCAATCTCCACCGCTCATCTAGGTTCTCCTATTTACCGTTGCCTAAAGGGGTTGGTCGGATTGTCTGCGGGGCACAGGGCTTTGTCAAGAAGCTCTGCGGTCCCTTCTGCAGGCGGGCAATAAAAAAGGGGCCCAGGCTTTTGAATACAAAAGCCGGAGCCCCCCCTTTTTTTAAACTCTGACCGCTAGTGTACTTAACCCTGGGCCTGTGCCTGTTCTGCCTGAGCGCGCTTGACCGCGCGTCGAATCAAGTAGATCACGGTGCCCAAGATGCTTGGCGGCAACACAATCAACAAAGCGGTGGTGAGGTAAAAGGCCTCTAAAAAATCTTCTTTACCCGAAAAGCAGACGGAACAGGCAAAGAGTTGCACCGGCAAGGTGGATGCGGCAAGGCTAGCAAAGATGCGTTTCATAGCGCTCCTAGAGAAAATTTTCCTCATTATAGGCGACCTCGCAGGGCCTAGCAAGCGCTTTCTAGTCAAGGCCCCCAGACTTGACCGGGGTACATCCTCAAACATGGCTAATGGCCAACAATAACCGTGCACTTCCCCAGAACTTGGAACTCCCCCCCTTGCTGGGTTGAGTTTCGCTTTAAAGCCTCTATGGGGAGTCGGCTGCGCATGGCTATATATGGGCAACGCTCGCAGTGCTCGCCTCGCTACGCCCGTCACCCTCGGCCTACGGCCTCGAAGCTCCTTAATGAGCCAAAAAAAGTAGTCCCAAAGCTGTTATCCAGCCAAAGCTTCGTGCTCCCCAGAACCCAGAACATAGAATCTGGAATTACGGCCATCCTTGCTGGACTACGTTTTGTCTTAAAGTCCCTATGGGGAATCGGCTGCGCCGATGCTTTATATGGGCAACGCTCGCAGTGCTCGCCTCGCTACGCCCGTCGCCCTCGGCCTACGGCCTCGAAGCTCCTTGGCGGGTACAGGTCTTTTTTGGTACCCCCGTTGGTGAGGCGCTTAGAGCCCGTAGCCAAACGAAGCGTTAAGAAAGCCAACTGTTCGAGCTTCGAGCGCAGCGAGGGCGAGTTTTGGCTTTTAGCGTAGTTTGGCGTACGGGGTCTTAGCGGCGAGCCACCTGGGGGCTGGTTTTT